>NZ_JASBTN010000084.1 GCF_030148435.1 Aliiroseovarius sp. | reverse complement strand
TGGCGCGACCCATGCCCGGGCCTATAATTTCGGGCCGGATGCCGCGGCCACCCGCACCGTGCGTGACCTCGCCGACACCGTTCTGACCCTCTGGCCGGGGTCCTGGCGCGACACCTCCGGTCCCGGCCAGCGCCACGAGGCTGCGCTTCTGAGCCTCGACATCGGGGCCGCGCGCGCCGATCTGGGCATCACGCCCCGCTGGGGTTTCGACCAAACTATTGAAAAGACGGTTGAATGGTACCGCGCTGCCCATGAGGGCGCGGACCCGGTCGCTCTCTGCCGCGCTCAGATCGCGGCCTTCGGCACACCATGATTTTCACCGAACTCCCCCTTTCCGGCGCCTACGGGATCGTCCCGGAAAAACGCGGCGACGCGCGCGGCTTTTTCGCCCGCATCTTCTGCGAAGAAGAGTTCGGCGACCGTGGCCTCAACACCGGCTGGGCACAGATGAACATCTCGCACAGCGCCGAGGCCGGAACGTTGCGCGGCTTGCATTTCCAGCGCCCGCCCATGGCCGAGATCAAGCTGATCCGCTGCATGGCGGGCCGGGTTCTGGACGTGATCCTTGACCTGCGGGATGAGTCCCCGACCTTTGGCCAACACACAAGCGTGACGCTGGACGCGGCGACGCACAACGCGATCTATGTGCCCGAAGGGTTCGCGCACGGGTTTCAGACGCTTGTGCCGGGCTGCGAGCTTCAGTATTTCCACTCCGTGCCCCATGCGCCAGACCACGAGGGCGGCGTGACTCCGCTGGACCCGTGCCTGGGGATCGACTGGCCGTTGCCCGTCGCACGGATGTCCGACCGCGACCGCGCCCTGCCGAAACTGACAGAGGTATCTCCGCTGTGACCCAGACCTGCCGCCATTGCGCCGCGCCTCTGACGCTCGAGTTTCTCGACCTCGGCCATGCGCCGCCGTCGAATGCCTACCTGACCGAAGCCGACCTGACACGGCCCGAACAGACCTTTCCGCTCAGACTGATGGCCTGCACCGGCTGCCGCCTTGTTCAGACGTTGGACTTTTCCGCCGCCGATGAGCTTTTCACCGAGGATTATGCCTATTTCTCCTCGACGTCGCAGGGTTGGCTGAGCCATGCGGCGGCGTATGTTTCGATGATTGCCGACCGGCTGGGTCTGGATGGCGCAAGCCACGTGATCGAGGTCGCCTCCAATGACGGCTACCTGCTCAGGAATTTCGTGGCCAGGGGAATCCCCTGTCTGGGCATCGAACCCACCCGTAGCACGGCCATTGCGGCCGAGGCGCTGGGCATCCCGGTACGGCAGGAGTTCTTCGGCGAGGCGATGGCCGCAACGGTGCCCGCCTCCGACCTGATCATCGGCAACAACGTTTATGCCCATGTGCCCGACATCAACGATTTCACCCGCGGGCTGGCAAAGGTGCTGAAACCGCAAGGCGTGATTACACTGGAGTTTCCGCACCTCATGCGGCTGGTCGAATTCGGCCAGTTCGACACGATCTATCACGAGCATTATTCCTATCTCTCGCTGATGGCGGTCGAGCGGATTTTCAAGGCCGCCGGGCTGGCGGTCTTCGATGTCGAGGAACTGCCCACCCATGGCGGATCGCTGCGGGTCTATGGCGGACATGCGGGCGCGCATGAAGAACGCGCCGTGGTCGCCACCCTGCGCGCCCTCGAGACCGCGCGCGGCATGGACACGGACGCCTTCTACGAAGGGTTCCAGCCGGTCGCGAACCGGATCAAGGACGATTTCCTGCGCTTTCTGCTGGATGCCAGGGCGGGGGGCAGGACCGTTGCGGGCTATGGCGCGGCGGCCAAGGGCAACACGCTGATGAATTATGCAGGCGTGCGACCCGATCTCATGCCTTACGTCTGTGACGCGGCGCCGGCCAAGATCGGTACCTGGCTGCCCGGCAGCCACATCCCCGTTCGTCCGCCCGCCGCCCTGCGCGAGTCCCCGCCCGACTATGTGGTGATCCTGCCCTGGAACATCGCCGACGAGGTGGCCGGGTCCCTGGCCGACCTCACCGACACGCAGCTTGTCACCTTCGTGCCCGAACGGCGGTATCTGTGATGGCGCGCGTCGCCTATACCCGTCCGTCGATCACCGAGGTCGAGGTAAAGCTGGTCGAGGATGCTGCCCGCACCGGCTGGGGTGCGAAGTGTTATGACTACATCCATCGTTTCGAGGCCGAATTCGCGGCCTATGTGGGCACAGAATTCGCCATCGCCACCTCGTCCTGCACCGGGGCGATGGAGATGGGGCTGGCGGGTCTGGGTGTGGGTCCGGGGGATGAGGTGATCCTCGCCGATACCAACTGGATCGCCACCGTGGCCCCGGTGATGCATCTGGGCGCCACGCCGGTTTTCGTGGACATCCTGCCGGACAGCTGGTGCCTTGATCCCGACCACGTGGCCGCGGCGATCACCAGACGGACAAAAGCCATCATCGCCACGCATCTCTATGGCAACCTGTGTGACATGGATGCGCTCGGGGCTCTGGCCGAAAGCCACGGGCTTGCCCTGATCGAGGACGCCGCCGAGGCGCTGGGCGCGCGCTGGCAGGGGGCACATGCGGGGTCCATGGGCACCTTCGGTACGTTCTCCTTTCACGGCACCAAGACGCTGACCACCGGCGAGGGGGGCATGTTCGTGACCAATGATACAGCGCTTTTCGACCGGGTCACGACGCTCTCGAACCACGGCCGCGACCGGGCGCAGGACAAGCAGTTCTGGGCCGACGTTGTGGGCTACAAGTTCAAGATGTCGAACATCCAGGCCGCACTGGGCTGTGGCCAGTTGAGCCGCATCGACACGCTGACCGCACGCAAACACGCCATCCTGTCCGCCTACAAGGCGCGGCTGTTGCGGCTGGACGGGGTCAGCATGAACCCCGAGCCGACCAACACGCGCAACGGCGCCTGGATGCCCACGGCGGTTTTCGATGCCCGGCTCGGCCTCACCCGCGAGAGGCTGCAGGAGGCGTTCGATGCCGCTGACGTGGATGCGCGGGTCTTCTTCTACCCGCTCTCCGAACAGCCGATGTTCGAGCCCTGCGACACGCCGCTCAGCCACGACATCTGCACCCGCGCGATCAACCTGCCCAGCTATCACGACATGACGGACGAGGACATCGACCGGGTGTGCTGCGTTGTCGAAAACCTGCACGGGCGCGCGACCTGAAGGAGTGGCTGCGCCACGCAGGTTTGTCTGATTGGGGGCCAGCCCCCAAACCCCCGGGCAATTTCCAGCCAGAAGAAAGGCCGGCCGTAGCCGGTGCCGGGATCAGTCCCGCCGCGTGATCCCGCTCACCTTGCCATTGATCTGGGCGCCGACAGGCAGGCCACGCCAGGTGAAATCCTCGTAGCCCTTTTGGCGCATCACCGCGATGGTGGCATCGATGTCATAGGCAACGCGGTGGAAGGTTATGGCCTCGCCGTCGAGCATTGCGTAGGCGGCGCGCGGGTCGCCATCGCGGGGCTGGCCGACCGAACCGGGGTTCACGAAGGTTCTGTCCCCGAAATCATGGCGCACCTGCACATGGGTGTGCCCCGCGAACAGGCGGCGCACGCCGGGCGGGAACGTGTCGGGACCGACCTCGTAGAGATATTCGTCCACATGGTCATTGGGTCCGCCATGAAGGAAAAGCGTGTCGCCCTCCGCGACATGATCACGCGAGGTCTTGAGCCAGGCGATACTGTCCTCGCTCAGTTCTGCGCGGTGGCGGTCGATGATGCCGGCCACGACCTTGCTGCGCTCGCAGTTCCGGCCGGTGGTGATATAGCTGTCGTGATTGCCCAGGATGTTGATGGCACCCGTGGCCTTGATCCTCTGCACGCAGTCCTCGGGCTGGCCGTTATAGCCGATCACGTCGCCAAGGCAGAGGATGCGGGTGGCCCCGCGCGCCCCGGCATCCGCCAGCACCGCCTCGAGTGCGGCGAGGTTGGCGTGGATGTCACTCAGAAGGGCCAGCATGATCGAACATATCCGCAATGTGGCGCTGGGCGTGTCCGCGGCGCAGCGTCGGAAGGCCGGGCATTTTGCCCATCAGGTAGAAATCGAGGCACATCGCCGCCTCGTTGAAGCCGAAGCCAGTGCGCAGCGAGGCCGAGCTGGAAAAGCGCGGGTTTATCTCAAGCAGGTAGGGTTTGCCCTGCGCCACCCGGAATTGCAGGTTGGTGGGGCCGATGGGGCGATAATGGGCGACGATCCTTGCGGTGGCCTCGGCGATGGCGGGATGGTCCACGACCTCGGCCGTGCCGGTATGACCCGAGCGCGTCAATGTGCGGCGAAAGATCAGCGGGCCCAGCGACGTCCCGTCACCCAAGCCGAAGACGCCGACCGTGTATTCCTCGTCATCCGTGCCGATGATCGTCTGGTAGAGTTGCGCGCCGCCGGTCTTCTGCGACCAATAGGCGAAATCCGCCTCGTCGCGCAGGATATGCAGCCCCTGGCTGCCT
This sequence comes from Aliiroseovarius sp., assembly GCF_030148435.1. Lineage (GTDB taxonomy): Bacteria > Pseudomonadota > Alphaproteobacteria > Rhodobacterales > Rhodobacteraceae > JASBTN01. Next base: position 4,755 of record NZ_JASBTN010000084.1, on the reverse strand, counting down.
TCGCCCACAGCGGGTTTCATCAGGTAGGGCGGCGGCCCCAGGGGGCCTGCCAGCGCGCTCCAGCTCCCGGGATCGCACAGGGTCGGGATCTGCGGCAGCCCCAGAGCGGTGTAATCCCGGGCAAACGCGCGCTTGTCCTCGCTGAGGCGGATGAGGCCCATGTCGTTGAGCGCCAGCACCACGCCGCGATCCCAGAAGAACGGCGCATGGCTCATCAGGAACACCATGTCCACACTGATGCCGGGGATGATCAGCCTCACCCCCGCCTCGATGATCAGCGCATCCCAGAAGGCGAGGTATTCGGCGTCTTCCTCGTCGCAGCCGGGCTTTTGCACGGTCTCGTCACAGAGCGTTTCGGCCACAAGCGACCGGCGGCGGTCCAGCCCGATAATCTCGGCCCGCCCGTCCTGCCCGAGCCCCGCAGCAATGCCCTGGCCAATCAGCGCGCCCACGCCCGTGACGACGACTGCCGGGCGCGCGCTCACGCGGTTCCGGCCTCGACCAGAAGGGCGACACAGAGATCGGGGAAGTCCACGCCGACCTCGCACATGGCCCGCAGGTTGGCATCCATGTCATCCAGCGTCTTCAGCACCCCCAGCGGCAGCGGCTTGAGATAGATGCCTTCCTCGTTCTTGACCGAAAGGCCCGCGCTTTCCACTGCCTCGCGCAGCGTGTCGCGACAGAAATTGCGCTGGTGGCCCAGGATGTGATCGGTCTCGTTCAGCGCATAGATGTCGTCGATCATCCCCATGGCCAGGCCCAGCCGCCGGTTCATCGACTTGGCGTTGGGCACCGCGATCACGATCCGGCCGTTCGGCGTCAGGAACCCGGCGTAGCGCCGCAGGATCGCCACCGGGTCGTCCACATGCTCCAGAACAAACCCCATCACGATCAGGTCAAAGGGCGCATCCGGCTCCCAGGTCTCGAAATACCCCTCGGCCAGCGTGCCCGCGTAACCGGGGTTCTGTGCGCGGAAATGCTCGATCACCTTGCCCGAGCCCTCGACCACCACGTGGTCGTCGCACATGGCGGTGAAATAGGGCACCGTGTAGCCATGGCCCAGCCCCAGCTCCAGAAGCCGCCCGACATGACCCAGACGCGCGGCGACACGCTCGGGATACCAGTTCATGATCAGGTCGTTCTCGATCTCCACCGCGGGGGGCTGAAGGTATTTCGAGGCGACATCGTCAAGGTTCTGCATCGCGCCCTCCGGGGCTCAGTCGAGAAAGAAAAACTCAAGCGCCCGTCCGGCAAAGGTCTCGGCCATCGCGTTGCGGGCGATGCGCGGGTTGAGACCCACGAAGAGGGCGGCGGGATCATCGGAATAGGTGCCGGGCGGCACGACCGGGCAGCCCTGCATCCGCTTGCCGGCAAGGAATTTGTTCTGATCCACGAAATGGGTGATCTTTTCGGGTTGATCAAGGCAGCTGTAGATATAGTTGCCATAAATGCCCGCGCCATAGATCGCCCGCGGCAGGCCCGCGTCCAGCCCCGCCTCGAAGGCGGTGATGCGCGCCGTCAGCCCCGACCAGAAACCGGCAAGCTCGCAGGCCTTCGCGCGATCGGCGGCGAAATCGGGCAGGGAGGTCTGGCCATGCGCTTTCGTATGGTCGATCCGCGCCATGACCACGAAGGCCGCGGCGTGGGCCTCTTCGTCGATCTCGATGTCGGTGAACCCGTGGTTGCCCAGCATGTAGGTCAGCGAGGCGCGGCTGAAATGGTTCACATGATCGGCCACGATGAAATCTGCGGCATTGGCATACATGTTCGGCACGATGAAATAGAAATACCCGCCATCGCGCAGCAGAGCCTTCACATTGCCGATGATCTCGTTCAGCTCCGCCACATGTTCCAGCGCATAGAAGCTGAGCACAACGTCGATATGTCCCGACCAGGCCGGGTCCGGCTGAAACGCCGCATAGTAACGGGGCTCGGGAAACTTTTCCCAGAAGGGGATGTATTTGTCTGTGACATCAAATAGATAGGCCTCCATCCTGGGCGCGTTTTCGCGGGCCGAACGCAGTGTCGGCGCCTTGGCACAGCCGTAGTCCAGAACGCGGCGGAATCGGCTCAGGTCTATCTTGTCGGCCAGCACATTGGCCTGGTGTTCGGAGCGGTAGACCTCGCGCCCGCCCACGACCGCATAGAGCTGATCGTCGTCCTCGCCATCCAGGTTGATCTCGTACTCCTCGGCATAGAACCGCTCGAGATCGGGCAGGGCGTTGGTCTGCGCATGGCCACAGGTATCGCAGAAAAAGACCTGCGTTTCACCCTTCACCAGCGTGTTCATCGTGGTCAGCGAATGGGCCCGCCCCGAGCGATAGATCGGCGCGCCCAGATCGGTGCCGCAAACGGTGCAGCCGGGCATCACGCGCCCCCTTTGACGAAATTGTCGGGAAAGACGGATTCGACATCCGTACCTGTGGTGATCGAGGCCTTCCAGCCCACCTTCATGCCCACCGGGTCGGCATAGTTGAAGAACCGGTTCTGCACCGACCAGCGCGCGCGCCCCGAGCGATTCCAGCCAGAGCCATGGATGGTCAGGAAATCCATCAGCAGCAGGTCGCCCGGTCTGGTCAGCGGCGCGATATGCTCATAGCGTGCAACGACCTTGTCTTCGTCATGGATGCCGATCTGGTAGGCACCCTGCTTGTCGGCATAGGTCGTGCCGCGCGAATAGATGCACAACCCGTCCTTGTGGGATTTGGGCAGGACGATCACCGGCCCCATGTCTTCGGTAACCTCCGCCAGAGGTGTCCAGAAGACAATGCCATCCAGGCTTTGCGGCTGGAACAGGAATTCCTGGTGCCAGTGGCTGCGGAACTTGTCCTCCATCGGGTTGTCAATGCGGATGCCATAGGACGCCGCCCCGATGCCCGAGATGTCCGTGCCCCGGATGTCGCGAAACAGCGCGTCGGCGCGGGGGTGGCTGATCAGCCGCAGAAAGGCGGGGATCTGCTTGACCAGGTCATAGATCTCGCCGCCGATGGCCCGGTCATGGGCAATCAGCCGGTCATAGCCGCTGTCGAAGGTTTCGGGGCTGTATGGTACCCGCTCCAGCGTCACGCCGTGACGCGTGGCCGTGAGGCCGATGATCGTGTGGATGTCACGCAGGATCGGGTTGATATCCGCCTCGACATCGTAAAACCCGGGCAGGAGAACATAGCCGTTTTCGGCGAAAAAGGCGCGGTCTTGGTCGGACATGAGGGCCATGGCGGGCTCCTGAAAAGGCTCGCGCCTTGGTCTCATACATGGGGGAGGGCGTCAACATGAGGACAGGGTGGGCACTCGCCTGTTTTCTTTCACGGGGCGCAGGTGTAAACGGCCCCATCATCCGAGACCCGGGGCGTCCATGAAAGTCAGTATCGTCATTCCCAGCCGTGAACGCGGGGCCTACCTGGCCCATTCGCTGCGCACCGCGACGGCGATCGACGACGACGCGCTGGAAATCCTGGTCAGCGACAATGCCAGCACCGATGACACGGCCGACCGGGTCGCGGCGGTGGACGACCCGCGGGTGCGATACGTCAACACCGGCGCGCGGCTGTCCATGCGGCAGAATTTCGAGTTCGCCCTGCGCCAGAGCACCGGTGACTACATCATCACCTTCGGCGACGATGACGGGATGATCCCCGGCCAGTTCCCGGTGCTGCGTGGCATCCTGACCCGCCACAAACCCGACGCGGTCAGCTGGACGCTGCCCACCTATGGCTGGCCCGTGCCCGGCTATGGCACCAAGACCGGCGGAGTGCGGCTCACGCGCGAGGGTGCCTACGGGCGGCCCGCGCGGATCGATGCTGTGCGACGCCTGCGGCAACTGGAACAGGGCCTGTGCGACCCCGAACCGCCGATGCCCGGCCTGTATCATGGCTGCATGTCGCGGACCTATCTCGACGCGCTTTCGGGTCCGGGCGCGCCCTATTTCCGGGCTCGCAGCCCGGATATCTACATCACTTTCCGTGCGCTCCAGCATGGCGGCGATCTGTGGCACATCCGCCATCCGCTTTCTATCAACGGGTTCTCGCCCGCCTCCACGGGCGGCTCGATGCAGAGCTTCGGAAGTGCGGCCGAGAAAAAGGCCGACACGCGGTTTCTGACCGAGATCAGGACCGACGACGTGGACGACATCGTGCCGGTGACCAAATCCATGTCGCTGGCCTATCTCGGCACGCTCGAGACCGCGCGCCACCTCTACCCGCAGCAGCCGGTGAGCCCGGACTACGTGCCCTGGTACCGCCGCGCCCTCATGGATGCCGCGCGCAAGGAGCCGGCCACGGCGGCGGAAATCGAGGCCTCGCTCGATGGTCACGCCGTACAGTTTGGTACCCAGTCCGCGCTGGCCGAGGCCCGCCGCCTGGGTCCACCCCGGGGTCAACGGCTGGTAGACAGGCTGTCGCGCACGCTCGCCAAGCTGCACAGCTTCCGACGCTCGGCCGGGATCGACGGCGAAAACACCATATTCACTGCCGCGCGGATGTGTGACACTGTGCTGGGCAACGACGCGCAGGCCGTGATCGACGACACGCTCCCGCGCGGCGAGGCCTGGGCCAATGCCCGCAGACGCAGCCGCGCATTCGGCACGCAAATCTGACGATCCCCCGGAGGTTTCCCTTGTCCCATCCCGACGACCGCAAAGACTTCGCCGCCCACCAGGTCGCCCAGTCCAGGGCGCTGGGCGCCGACCGTGACGTGTTCAATGGTTCGACCGACTACATGCTCTCGATCGACAAATACGACTATTCCTACCTGTGGAAC
>NZ_JASBTN010000077.1 GCF_030148435.1 Aliiroseovarius sp. | reverse complement strand
CAAACTCAACGGTATCGAACCGCACGCCTATCTGTCAGCCGTTCTCACTGCCATCGCACAGGGACACAAACAAAATAACATCAACGAGCTATTGCCCTGGAACTACGCCAAAACCGTGTGAACGACGCACCGCTTACATTTCAGGGTGCGCCAGCGCCGCTCGACAAATATGTTGATCCATTACCCGGCAGGGCATTGCACAGCAATGTCAGGACCTGTCACGCTTTCGTGCCGCTCCGATTGCTCGCTCAAGCGACCTCTTAATTCGAAAGCCGCGCCATTCGACGCGGCTCGCAACATCTTGATATTTTAAGGTGAAAGTGGCGGACCGAGGAGGATTCGACCCCCCGACCCCCTGATTCGTAGTCAAATTTCAGCCCAAAATATCGCTTCTCATAGATGAACAATTTATCTATATTACTCAGCATATTAGAGCAATGGCATGAACATGCATTCTCATAGAAATCCACCCAAATGCGCGCGAATTATGTGACTAAAAAGAGACTAAGATGAAACTCAAACTGACCGACTTGGCGGTGCGGAAGCTATCACTCTCTGACAAAGGGTGAGGTGCCCCTGGTTTCTTAGACACCTGCCTGGTTCGATTTCCGCTGTCTGATTTCGAAGTCAACGGGCGACAGCATACCGTTGTTCGTGTGCTTTCGTTTCGGGTTGTAGAACATCTCGATGTAGTCGAACACATCCCTTCTGGCTTCGTCGCGGGTCGGATAAGTGTGCCGCCTTATCCGTTCCCGTTTCAGCAGTTGGAAGAAGCTCTCGGCGACGGCATTGTCGTGGCAATTTCCGCGTCTGCTCATGCTGGGTTCCAGATTGTGTTGGCAGAGAAATGTCTGCCATTCCCGGCTGGTGAATTGGGAGCCCTGGTCTGAGTGCACCGTGACCCGGCCGTCGGGCTTTCGCCGCCACACGGCCATCAGCAGGGCCTGCAGCGCGAGGTCGGTCGTCATCCGGGACTGGGCCGACCAACCGACGACGCGGCGTGAGAACAAGTCGATGACGACACAGAGATACAACCAGCCCTCATGGGTCTTGATATAGGTGATGTCGGTCACCCAGACCTGATCGGGAGCTGATGCCTCGAACCTCTGTTCCAGCCTGTTCTCAGCCACGATGGCAGGCTTGCCGCCATAACGGCCGGGTCGGCGCCTGTAGCCAACCTGCGCGGCGATCCCGGCCAGCGACGCCAGCCGGGCAACCCGGTTCTCGGAGATGCGTTCGCCCTGGTCACGCAGATCATCCGTCAGTTTGCGGTAGCCGTAGACCTTGCCGCTGTCAGCCCATGCTTGCCGGATCAGCTCGGTCTGGCGGATGTCTTCCTGCGCACGGTGGCTTAACGGTTCCTTAACCCATGCGTAGAAGCCACTGAAATGCACCCGCAGAACCCGGCACATGGCCCGGATGCTGAACTCACCGCGATGCTCCCGGATAAAGGCGTACTTCATTGGGACCCTCGCGCGAAGTACACCGTTGCCTTTTTTAGGATGTCGCACTCCTCGGTGACCCGCGCCAGCTCCCGCTTCAAACGCCGGTTCTCGGCTTCATGGTCCACGCCGGGCTTCGGTGTTGGCTCGGCGAACAGCTTCTTCCACTTGTACAGAGAATGCGTGCTCACGCCCAAACGCCGGGAAACCTCCCGAACAGGGTACCCCCGCACCGTTATCTGATGCACCGCGTCCCGCTTGAACTCGTCGCTGTAATTGCTTGTCCCCATGTCGGCCTCCTTGCCTCAAAATTAGGGGGCAAAGCGTCTACAAATCTAGGGGCACCTCAATGAAGCGGGCTCCAATATTGCTGGCTTATGGGCTTAGATATTCCAATCCTTCAGCGGCGGTCCTTTCGTAGTTGATGGGGGACTTATATCCCAAAGCCAAATGACGGCGAGAGGGGTTGTACCAACCTTCGATGAACTCGAAGGAAGCGAAGCGGGCCTTGTCCGTGAACTTGCGGCAGTCGAGCAACTCGCATTCGAGGGTGGCGAAGAAGGCTGTCGATCCGGACAAGTAGCCCGAAACGGGGGCGTGCCTGCCAGCACCACTCCGGCCTATCCGAGGCGGACGGCATGAACGCTGACTCGGCGATGGACTTCATGTCGGATCTTCACCCTGCCCCTTGTCACCGTGTCCCCGGCTACAAAGGATTTCCGCGCTTGTCAGCTCTGTATCTCGAACTTTTCTATGTTTTTAAAGTGACTAAAAAGAGACTGAGAAAAGAAAAAGGCTTAGCATCTTACTGCTAAGCCTTTGAAATCTCTGGCGGACCGAGGAGGATTCGAACCCCCGACCCCCTGATTCGTAGTCAGGTACTCTATCCAGCTGAGCTATCGGTCCGTGGAGGCGGGGTATAGACTCACCCTTCTGGGCGCGCAAGAGAGAAAACGGGAAAAATACGTTGGGGCGAGATTTTTCTGGAAGAGTGAATTTCACGGCCCGCACCGCTCATGGCGCAAGGGTTTCCACCCCCTTGGGCAGGTGAATGGCGAAGACCGTTCCGTCGGGGCCGGTCCGCTCCAGATCCAACCGTCCGCCGTGGCCACGCACCAGTTCTGCAGCGATGGCCAGGCCCAGCCCCGTGCCACCACGCCGGTTGGTGCTGGCGAAGGGTTGGAACAGAAGCTCCTTCGCCTTGGCAGGCAGGCCCGGCCCGGTGTCCTGAACGCGAATGGTCCACTCCATCTCGTTTTCCGACCCTTCCAGTACGATCTCGCCCGGTTTGCCCGACGCGATGATCGCCTGGCGGGCATTGCGCACGAGGTTGCCCAGAACGCGGTAGATCTGTTCGGGATCCGCGCGCACCATCATGTCGGCCGGGATGTCTTCGCCGTAGGAGATATCATGCTCCCCCACGGCCAGGCGTTCACTGTCAAAGACCTCGCCCACCAGCTCGGCCAGCACCACGCGCATCAGCATCGGCGCCGGTTCCTCGGCCTTGCCAAAGGCCAGGGTGCTCTCGCAGAGGTTCACCGCGCGGGTGATCGAGTTGACCAGCTTCGGCGCGGCGCGTTTGACGCCCGGATCCTCGCTCATCTCCATCCGGTCGGCAAACAGCTGCGCGGTCGTCAGGATATTGCGCAGGTCATGGCTGATCCGCGCCACGGCGCCGCCCAGCTGGGCCAGGCGCTCCTTCTGTTTCAGCGAGTGGGTCAGATGCGTCTGCATGGTCTTGAGCGCCTCTTCGGCCTCGCGCAGCTCGGTCACGCCGGCCGAGGGTTCGATGATCGTCCGCGCATCCTCGGGCGCGGCCGCATAGGAGGCCATATGCCCCACCACGCCCTTGATCGGCCGCACCATCAGGCGCCGGACCGCAAGGAACAGGAGCACCGCGGTAAAGACCGAGATCACCAGCGACAACAGGAAGATATTGCGCCCATAGTCGATCATCGAGGCCCTCAGCGGCCCCGACGCCATCGTGACCTCGATCACCAGCCCGCCCATGCGCACCGGATCACCGATGACGCGGATCACCTGGTCCTCGGGCTCGGCCAGGCGCGTCATCGCATCGCGGATCAGGCTCCAGGGGCTGCTCATGCGCAGATCGAACGTGGTCGCCACCGGCCCGGGCAGGGTCGAGGCCAGCATCAGCTCGCGCGCCTCGTCACGGCGCAGCACCACGTTGAACACCTCCGCGTTTTCCAGAAGCTCAGCTTCCAGCGAGGGGTCGATCATGTCCTCGGCCAGCAGCGCCAGCGAGGCGATCTGCGCCCGCTCCAGCCGCGCGCGCAGGTAGTCCTCGCGATACCGCGCGACCGAGGGCACAAAGATCAGCACCTCCGCCAGCATCACGAAGGCGGTGGTCAAGATCAGGAAACGTCCCGAAAGGGTATTCAGCATGGCCGGTCGCGCCTTCAGGGGATCAATCGTTGCACAAGTCCCACAATGCGCTTCACCCTGGGATTGTCAAACAGACGCGGCGAGTAATAGGCGCCGGCGACGCGCTTGTTGATCTCGCCCATTGTCGGGTAGGGCGCGACCATGGCGGCGACATTGGACATCTTCAGCCTGTTCGCGATGACCATGGCCCAGAAGTTGATCAGTTCCCCCGCACCGGGTCCGACGATGGAGACTCCGACCGGCCTGCCCCTGACCACCATCGCCTTGACCATGCCCCGGGTCTGGCCGGTGGCAATCGCCCGGTCATTTCCGGCGAAGTCGAAACGCACCTCTTCGACGCCATCCCCATGCGCCTTGCGAGCCTCGGCCTCGGTCAGCCCGACCTGCGCCAGTTCCGGGCTGGTATAGGTGGCCCAGGGAATGTGATGCGTCCTGGCCTTTGACGGCAGACCGAAGAGCATCGACTTGATGATGATCCCGGCATGGTACCCGGCAACATGGGTGAATTGCAGCCCGCCTGCCACGTCACCGATCGCATAGACCCTGCGGTTCGTCGTGCGCAGACCCGCATCCACCTTCAGCCCGCTGCGGGTGGGCTCGATCCCGGCAACTTCGATATTCAAACCGTCGGTATTCGCCTGCCGCCCAACGGCGACCAGCAGGTGCGTGCCCTTGAAGATACGCCCGTCCTGCGCCTCGACCTCGACCGCTCCGGCCTTGCTGCGCACCTCCTTGGCCATGGCTCCTTCCTCGATGGCGATGCCCCGGCCACGCAGGCTGGCCAGCACCACCGCCGCCAGCTCCGGGTCATCCTTGCCCAGCGCCGTCAGCCCTTCGATCACCGTGACCTCGCAACCCAGAGCGTGGTGCGCCTCGGCCAATTCCAGCCCGATCGGCCCGCCACCGATGATCAACAGGTGCCTGGGCGGTTTTTCCAGGTCGAATATTGTCTCGTTGGTCTCGAAGGGCACGCCGTCCAGCCCCGGGATCGGCGGCACGAAGGGCCGCGACCCGGTCGAGATCACGAAACGCCGGGCCTGGATCACATGGCCCCCTGCCTGCACCTCGGTGGGGTTGATGAACTGGCCGAATTCGCGAATGACGCGCACGCCCAGCCCTTCGAAACGGTCCTGACTGTCATGGGGTTCGATGGTGGCAATAGCCTGGCGCACATGGTCATGCGCCGCCTGCCACCCCATCCCCACGCGCCCGGCGTGCAGCAGCGCCTTCGAGGGCACGCAGCCGAAGTTCAGGCAATCCCCGCCCATCCTGTGGCCCTCCAGCAGGACCACCGAGGCCCCCATCTGCACCGCCCCCGCAGCCACCGACAGGCCTCCGGCTCCCGCGCCGATGACGCAGACATCTGCCTTGATGCGCTCCATTCTACGCACCTTTCCTGACAAGTTTCAGAACCATGGGCAGGGCGGCCAGCCCCGCCAGGCCGAGAATCGGCAAAAGCACGTGCGGCTCGAAGATCACGCCCAGGTCCGGGGCTTCGCCGCGGGCAAAGACCTCACCCAACCCGGCACCGACCGAGGTATAGACCAGCCCGCCCGGTATGATGCCCAGGAAGGTCGAGATGGCGAACCGGTGCAGCGGCACGCCGACGAAGGCCGGAATCAGGTTCGCGATGAAGAAAGGCACCGCGGGCACCAGCCGGATCATGAACAGGACCGACCACTGGTTCTCGTCGATCCCCTCCTTGATCCGTTTCACCGCGCCGTCGGAATGCTCCATCCTGTCCGCCAGCCGATCCCCCAGCCCCCAGCGGGCGGCAAGAAAAATGGCAATGGCGCCCAGGGTCGCGCCGGTCATGTTGAACAGCACGCCGGGGAAGGTCGCGAACAGGAAGCCCCCCGTCAGGGTCGCGATGGTCGCCCCGGGCAACGAGAAGGCGACGATCACCACATAGGCCAGCACAAAGACCAGTACCGTCAGAAGGTAGTTCGCATCCCGAAACCCCAGAAGCGCCTCCCGATTCGCTGCCAGCATCTCGAAGCTGAGGTAGTCGCGCAGGGTAAAGGCCCCGATGACGGCCACACTCAGGATGGTGATAAGCGGCAGGCGTTTCAGGATCGGGTACGCCTCGGCGCCTGTCGGAGTGGTCATTTCGGTCATGGACTTTCTCGTCTGTGGGTGCAGCCAACATGACCGCTTCACGGCCGCATTCCCAGCCTCCTCACGCCCGCTTGATCGCGGGTGAGAATTTGCTGCGAAAAGCTCCGGATTCTGTAACAAAGGCCACGATTTTCTTTCACGGGGTGTTTGACTTGGGTGCGATTGCCGCCTATAGACCGGGCTTCGAATGACACATGCTCCGAATCCACCGGGATTCTGGGCCTTGGACGGAGACGGGCGATGAAACGCACCTACCAACCCTCGAACCTGGTTCGCAAACGCCGTCACGGCTTCCGCTCGCGCATGGCCACCAAAGCCGGCCGCAAGATCCTGAACGCGCGTCGCGCCCGGGGCCGCAAGTCGCTGAGCGCGTAAGCGCCACGATGGTTTGTTACGCGAAACCGCCGGAGGTCGCCTTGGCCTCCGGCGGTTTCCGTGTGTCTGGACGTCGAGAGGGGTGGGCCTTGTGCCGAGCCGCCGCGAAGGGACCAGGATGACCACCACCCGTATCGAGACCCTGACCAAACGCCCGGACTTCCTGGCCTGCGCCCGCGCGGCCAAGGCCCCGGCGCCCGCCTTTCTGCTGCAGGCCCGCAACCGGCGCGACAAGGACGACCTGACCCGCGTCGGCTTTACCTGTTCGAAGAAGGTCGGAAACGCGGTCGCGCGCAACCGTGCCAAGCGCCGCCTGCGCGCCATTGCCCGCGCCATCCTGCCCGCCCATGGCCAGCCCGGCTGGGACTATGTGCTGATCGGCCGCGCTGGCGCGACGGCATCGCGTGACTATATGGAGCTGGAGGCGGACCTGATCCGCACCCTTCGAAAGGTCCACGGCCCGAAATGACTCCGCTTGCCCATATCGCCGCCCTGCCGGTGCGCGCTTACCGGCTGCTGTTCTCGCCCTGGGTCGGCCATGGCTGCCGCTACCAGCCGACCTGCTCGGCCTACGCGCTGGAAGCGTTGGAGAAACACGGCGCGATCAAGGGCGGCTGGCTGACCATTCGCCGCATCGGGCGCTGCCACCCCCTGGGCGGGTCCGGCTATGACCCGGTGCCCGGCAAACCCGGCGAACAGCACGACGCCTGCGATCACGACTGACCCGCCGACCACAGCCACGTGGCCACCCGAACTCGAAGACCGGCCCCGGGGGCCAGCACGCTCCGGGCCAATCCGGTCCTATTGCCCGTTCAGATAGTCCTGAAACAGTTGCCGAAACGCCGCCTTCTCCCTGGGCCCTGCGTGCATCGCCTCGATCTCGTCGGAAATGTCGGTGATCCCGAGACCATCACCGACCACGACCAGCAAGGTCATGCCGTAAAGCCCATGGCGCGCGCAGCGGAACCCGTAGATGCCCGGCGCATCAAACGCGACCTCGACACGTTTGGCATTCGAGATCTTCACCGGGTCGCGATCCGCAGGCCAGAGCTGAGGCACGGAATGGACGGTGTGCGCCCCGGTACTGTTCAGAACCACCATCCTGTCGCCCGGCTGGATACGCAGCACCGAGGGTCTGAAGCTGAACATGCCCGTCGCCGCGGTCGCGCCGGGATCGGTGATCTGATCCACCACCTGTTCGCCGGGGCCCACGTCACGGCTCATATCCAGTACCACGCCCTCTGCCCGGGCGGATAGCGCCACCATCAGGCTGGCAAGCACCGCATATACGAGTTTCATTGAGCCATCTCCCGTTTTGCGAAGCTTGCCGGCTTCCTCCATCCGGGTCAATTCGACAAATTCACTCGGACACCAATTGCCCCGTACCCCATCGCCGCTCCCCAGTCGCGCTGCCCCTTGCCCGCAGGGCACAAATCACCTATTTGCGCGACCATGCTGGACGACCTAGACGATATCCACCCGCTGTTTCACGGCGCGCCCTCGACCACCGGGTTCAAGAAGCTGCGCAAGCGCATCGTGCGCCAGGTGCGCGAGGCCGTGGACCAGTACGGCATGATCGAACGCGGGGCCAGATGGCTCGTCTGCCTGTCCGGCGGCAAGGACAGCTACACGATGCTGGCCGTGTTGCATGAGCTGAAATGGCGCGGTCTTCTGCCGGTCGACCTCCTTGCCTGCAACCTCGATCAGGGCCAGCCGGGCTTCCCGGCCACCGTGCTTCCCGAGTTTCTGGAAAAGATGCAGGTTCCGCACCGGATCGAATATGAAGACACGTTCTCGATCGTCATGGACAAGGTGCCCCAAGGGCGCACCTACTGCTCGCTCTGCTCACGCCTCAGACGCGGCAACCTCTATCGAATCGCGCGCGAGGAGGGCTGCTCCGCCGTGGTCCTGGGCCACCACCGTGACGATATCCTCGAAACCTTCTTCATGAACCTCTTTCACGGCGGCCGCCTCGCCACCATGCCGCCGAAATTGGTCAACGAGGAAGGCGATCTTTTCGTCTATCGCCCGCTTGCACACGTGGCCGAGGCCGACTGCGAGAAGTTTGCCGCCCAGATGAACTATCCGATCATTCCCTGCGATCTCTGCGGCTCGCAGGACGGGCTTCAACGCCAGCAGGTCAAGGCGATTCTCGACGGGTGGGAAGCCAATTCTCCCGGTCGCCGCCAAGTCATGTTCCGGGCTCTGATGAATGCGCGGCCCAGCCATTTGCTGGATGAAAACCTGTTCGATTTCATGGGCTTGACCCGACCTAACGCTGCAGAAACGGACAATTAGACCCGTTTTCTCCGTGTCGATTAACGATCTGTTTCCCTTCCGTTCCTAGGGTGGAGCGTGAATCGGGTCCTTGTACCCGCTGATCGGAAGGAACAGGCGCATGGCTGCCACCAACGCCGGCCCGAAGGGGAAACAGCTGAAAGAACTCCTGCGCACGATGCTGGTCGGGCCCCAGCTAGCGGCCTTCATTCCCGCGCTCACGCTCGGCGCCTTCTGGTACGGGGGCGAAGGGCTGCTTCTGATCCTGGCCCTGCTTCTGCCCGCGCTTTTCGCCCTGTCCAACATCCTGTCGCGCCACAATGACAGGCCGGACCCCGGTGAGGATTCGATAACCGGCCTTCCGGGACCATCGGCGATCACCGGTATTGTCGAGGGGGACGGACACTTCGCCTGCCTGGTGGTCGCGCTCGACGACCTTTGCGCCATTCGCACACAACACGGTGCGCCGGTGGCCGAAACCGTCATGCAACGCAGCGCGGACCGGCTGTGCACGGCGATGCGTGATTCCGATGTGGTTGCGTCCCTGGACATTGGCTGCTTCGGCATCCTGATTGAAAAGAAACGTCGGCTGGACCTTGAGGCAATGATCCAGCTCGCCGTGCGCCTCCAGGCCTGCCTGAGCGACCCGATCGCCGTGGATGGCACCCGCGTGTTGACCACCGCCTCGATCGGATTTTCCCTCCCCACGCGGGTCGAGGATCCGACGCCCGCCGGCATGCTCGCCGCCGCACAGGCTGCCTTGACTGAAGCCCGCAAGGGCGGGCCCGGCGCGATTCGGGCCTATACGTTCGGCATGCGGGGTCAGGCCCCGCTGGAACGAGGGGACCATGACGATCTTGCCGAGGCGCTGGAAACCGGACAGATCACGCCCTGGTTCCAGCCACAGGTCTCCACCGACACGGGTGAATTGACCGGCTTCGAAGCACTCGCCCGCTGGGACCATCCCGAAAAGGGCCATGTGGCACCCGCGACCTTCCTGCCGATGATCGCCCGGGCCGGGCTGATGGACCGGCTGGGGGAGGTCATGCTGTTCCGCACGTTGAGCGCCCTGGTCGAGTGGGACAAGGCCGGGCTGGCCGTGCCCGGGGTCGCGGTGAATTTCTCGCCCGAAGAGCTGCGTAACCCCACGCTTTTCGACAAGGTCCGTTGGGAGCTCGATCGGTTCGACATCGATCCCAAGCGCCTGACCGCTGAGGTATTGGAAAACGTAGTCGCCCAGTCCGAAGACGATATCACAACGCGCAACATTGCCGCGCTTGCCAAGTTGGGCTGCCCCATCGACCTGGACGATTTCGGCACCGGCCACGCCTCAATCGCGAATATCCGGCGGTTCGACGTGAACAGGATCAAGATTGATCGCAGTTTCGTGACCCATGTGGACACCGACCGGGACCAGCAGAACATGGTCGCCGCGATCCTGACCATGGCGGAACGGCTGAACCTGGACACCCTGGCCGAAGGGGTGGAATCGCATGGCGAACACGCAATGCTGGCCCAGCTCGGCTGCGGCCACGTGCAGGGCTATTCCATCGCCCGCCCCATGCCGCTTGACCTGACCTTCGGCTGGATTTCCGAACATCAGCTTAAACTTTCCAGGACCGCAATTCTGCCGCGGCAGGCCGGATAAGCACTTTCTCCGGCCAAACCCCGCGTGAAGCGGGCGTTTACCCCTAAAATCGCTTGACGTTTGCCCGCCTGCCCTGTTGAACCTCCCTGACCTGAACAGACGAGGGCATGGGCGCGACATGGATGACCAGAACAAGAACCTGATCCTGGCAATGGTGCTGAGCCTCCTGGTGATCGGCACCTGGACGTTCCTGTTTCCGCCGGAACCGGCAACACCGCCCGCCGCTCCGGCAATTCCACAATCCGAGGCAGGCATCGTGCCCCCCGCAGAGGGAACCGGCACCGCCGCGCCGGACACCCAGGACATTGCGGAAGCAGCCGAAGTGGGTCGGGTCGAGATCGACACACCCGCCCTGTCTGGCACGATCTCGCTCCTAGGCGGCCGTTTCGACGACCTGTCCCTGAAAGGCTACCGCGAGGATCTGTCCGAGAATTCGCCCATCGTCACCCTGCTGCGCGCGCAAGGCCAGGCCCAGGCCTATTACGCGCTCTATGGCTGGGTGCCCGGCGGGCAGACCGCTGCCGAGGACGTGCCCGGCCAGAACACGATCTGGACCGTCGAACAGGGTGAGACCCTGACCCCCGGCAGCCCCGTGACTCTGAAATGGGACAATGGCAACGGCATGATCTTCCGCCGCACCATCGCGGTGGATGACAAGTTCCTCTTCACCATTACCCAGTCGGTCGAGAACACCGGCGACGCGGCCCAACGCATGGCCCCTTACGGTGTGTTGGCCCGCCACGGCCAACCGGAGGACCTGAAGGGGTTTTTCATCCTGCACGAGGGCATCATCCGCCAGGGCGACACCGAGCTGGAGGAGCTCGACTATGATGACGCCGCCGACCTGGCCTATGACGACCGCGAAGGCGCCCGTGCGGACATCCTTGCGGTTGAGGAAAACGGCTGGATCGGTTTTACCGACCATTATTGGATGACCAGCCTGATCCCGGCCCCGGGCCAGAAGTTCAACGCCGCCGTGCGCTATTCGGAACCGCGCGACCAATACCAGACCCAGATTCGCCTGCCCACGATTGACCTGGCCGCTGGCGCAAGCGCCGAAGTGACCACGCAACTGTTTGCCGGCGCGAAGGAATGGGAAGCCATTCGCACCTACCAGAACGAGGGTGGCATTTACCGCTTCCTCGACTCGATCGACTGGGGCTTGTTCTTCTTCCTGACCAAGCCGATCTTTGCCGTGCTGCACTGGCTGAACGGCATCATCGGCAACATGGGCTGGGCGATCATCGGGCTGACCCTGATCATCAAGGCGCTGCTCCTGCCGCTGGCCTGGAAATCCTATGTCTCGATGGCGAAGATGCGCGAGCTGCAGCCGGAGATGGAGAAGATCAAGGAGAAGGCCGGCGAGGACAAGTCCAAGCTCCAGCAGGAGATGATGGCGCTGTACAAGAAGGAAAAGGTCAATCCCGCCTCGGGCTGTCTGCCCATCCTTCTGCAGATCCCAATTTTCTTCAGCCTTTACAAGGTGATCTTCGTCACGCTCGAACTGCGCCACGCCCCCTGGGTGGGCTGGATCCGCGACCTCAGCGCGCCGGACCCCAGCTCGATTTTGAACCTGTTTGGCGCCCTGCCCTGGGCGGTGCCGGAGCTTGGCGCACTGGGCTTTATCAGCCTGGGCATCCTGCCGATCCTGCTGGGTATCTCGATGTGGCTGCAGCAGAAGCTGAACCCGGCGCCCACCGACGCGACCCAGGCAATGATCTTTGCCTGGATGCCCTGGGTGTTCATGTTTATGCTGGGCACCTTCGCCAGCGGACTGGTGATTTACTGGATTGCGAACAACACGATCACCTTCACCCAGCAATACGCAATCATGCGAAGCCACGGCCACAAGCCTGACGTTTTTGGCAACATTCTCAAGGGCTTCAAGCGAAAACCGAAGGGCACGGAATGACCGCGCGCGTCGCGGAGATCTGGCGACACCCAATAAAGTCGCACGGGCGGGAAAGCCTCGCCCGTGTCACCCTGCGTGAGGGGCGCACGATGCCCTGGGACCGCCGCTGGGCGGTGGCCCATGACGCGGCAAAGGCGGATGGGGCCGAATGGGCGCCCTGTCAGAATTTCTCGCGCGGGGCTAAGGCGCCGAAATTGCAGGCGATCAGCGCCCGCAGCACGCCGGCGGATGGCACCGTGACACTCACCCACCCGGAGCGGGACGAGATTACGATCAACCCCGATGACGCGGCGGACGAGGCGCGGTTCATTGACTGGGTAAAACCGATCAGCCCCACCGACCGTGCCCTGCCCGAGCGTGTTCTGCGGGTTGAAGATCGCGGCATGACGGACACGGATTATCCTTCAATTTCAATACTTAACGCCGCATCACACGCTCAGGTAGCCGAACGTATCGGACGCGAAATCTCGATCCTTCGCTGGCGTGGGAACCTCGTTCTGGAGGGGCTGGAACCCTGGGCGGAACGCAGATGGATCGGCAAGCGGATCAAGCTGGGCGGGGCCGTCTTGCAGCTACGTGAAGAGATCGTACGCTGCCTGGCAACGACCGCCTCGACCCGGAGCGGAGAGCGGGATGCGGATACGCTCGGGGCACTGATGACCGGCTGGGGGCATCAGAAGTTTGGCGTCTATGCCGAGGTGGTGCGTAGTGGCGAGGTCCAGAAAAACGACCCGGTGGAGATTTTGTCATGATGTTGCCGTTTCCCGAAGCAGAGACACCAGATGATGTGTCCCGCGAAGCGGGGCGCAAGCTGTTTGCAGCACAAACGGAGTTCCTGAAAGGCGTCGTCGCGATGGATGGGCTGCCTGTGCCGGACCGGATTGAGGTCTGTTTCGCCGGGCGTTCAAATGTCGGAAAATCTAGCCTTATCAATGCTTTGACAAACCGAAACCGGTTGGCTCGCGCCTCTAATACGCCGGGCCGCACACAGGAGATCAACTTTTTCACCACCACCGGCGGCCCCTATCTGGTCGACCTGCCGGGCTATGGTTTTGCCAATGCCCCGGTGGCGGTGGTCGAAAAATGGCAGCGCCTTCTGAAAGCCTACCTGTCCGGTCGTCAGAACCTGCGCCGGGCCTTCGTGCTGGTCGATTCCCGACATGGAATCAAGGCGGTAGACGAAGAAATCATGACCCTGCTGGACAAGGCCGCGGTGACATTCCAGGTGGTGATGACCAAGACCGACAAGGTCAAGGAGAACGACCGGGCCAAGGTGCTGACCCAGGTGCGCGAGAAGCTGTCGAAACACCCGGCGGCCTATCCGGAGCTGGTGCTGACAAGCTCGGAAAAGGGCCAGGGGATCGAAACCCTGCGCGCGATCATCGCCGGGCTGGATTGAGCGAAACGTTAAGGAGTTTAAGGGCCGGGGAGAGCCGGTTTTAAACTCTTTAAAGGCGCCCAAAGCGGAAGTTTAACGTTTGACGCCCGTTTTCCGCGAAGAGTGAAGCGGGACAGACTTCGTTCCAGTGGAACGGAGTCCCGCTGAACGGGCCGGAGTTCCGGACAAGTCCGGGCACCCTCACACGTGCTGCGCGCCGTTCACCTCGATCTCGGCGCCGGAGATATACGAGGACTGATCCGAGCAGAGGTAGTAGATCGCATCGGCGACCTCCGCGGGCTGACCGAGACGCTGCATCGGCAGTTTGGCGACGATCTTCTCGGTCCCCGGCGACAGGATCGAGGTCTCGACCTCGCCCGGCGCGATGGCGTTCACGCGCACCCCGAGCGGACCGAAATCATGGGCCATCTCGCGGGTCAGGGCAGCCAGCGCGGCCTTGGAGGTGGCATAGGCCGCCCCCGCGAACGGGTGCACGCGCGACCCCGCGATGGAGGTCACGTTGACGACCGATCCCCTGGCCGCCGCAAGCTCCTCCTGCAGCCCGCGGGCCAGCACGACAGAGGCGAAGAAGTTCACGTGAAAGACCTTGCCCCAATCCATCAGGTCGGTGTTGAGCGTATTCAGCCGCTCGCCGTTGGGCCCTTTCGGCGAAACGCCCGCATTGTTCACCAGCGCATCCAGCCGCCCGTCGAGCTTGTCACGGATCAGCTCGACCGCGTTGATCGTGTCGGCCGGGTCGGACAGGTCCAGCTGCACGTGATCGGCCCGGCCACCGCCCCAGGGGCATTCTTCGGGAAAGGGGTGGCGCGAACAGGTGATCACGCGCCAGCCTTCGCGATTGAACCGACGTACGGTGGCATGGCCGATGCCGCGGCTCGCGCCGGTCAGAAGCAGGGTCTTGCGATCGTCGCTCATGGCGCACCTCCCGTTGCGGCGACCCTAACACTCCGTCAGGCGGGCGCAATGCCCCTTGGCACCCTGCCCCCAACCGCGTAACACGGGTGGAACGAGGACTTACGGACCATGAAGACGCAAAAGATGAACCGCGATTGGATCGCCACCGCCCGCACCCTGAGCCAAGCCCTGCCCTACCTCCAGCGCTATGCCGGCGCGACGGTGGTCATCAAGTTCGGCGGCAACGCCATGGGCAACGATGAAGAGATGGCGAGCTTTGCCCGCGACATCGTGCTGATGCGCCATGTCGGCGTGAACCCGGTGGTGGTGCATGGCGGCGGGCCGATGATCAACGCGATGCTGGGCAGGCTGGGCGTGGAAAGCGACTGGGTGAACGGCAAGCGTGTCACCGACGAGGCAACGGTCGAAGTGGTCGAGATGGTCCTGTCCGGCCGCGTCAACAAGCGTATCGTGCAGGCGATCAACGCCGAGGGCGGCAAGGCGGTGGGCCTGTCGGGGAAGGACGCCAACCTGATCACCTGCGAGCAGACCAACCCGGATCTGGGCTTCGTCGGCACCCCGTCCGAGGTTGATGTGGATGTGCTGAAAGCCCTGGCCGAGGACGAGATCATCCCGGTCATCGCCCCCCTGGGCGCAGGCCGCAATGGCGAGACCTTCAACATCAACGGTGACACGGCGGCGGGGGCGATTGCCGCCGCGCTGAAGGCCGACCGCCTGCTGCTGCTGACCGATGTCGAAGGCGTGAAGAACGAGAAGGGCGAGGTTCTGACCCAGATGACCCCGCAGCAGGTCCGTGACATGACCGCTTCGGGCGTGATTGCCGGCGGCATGATCCCCAAGACCGAAACCGCGCTGGCCGCGCTGGATGGTGGCGTACGCGCGGTGGTCATCCTGGACGGACGGGCGCCCAACGCCTGTCTGCTGGAACTGTACACCGATCACGGTGCGGGCTCGCTGATCCGCGCCTGAGCCTCCTGACCCATTCGTGAGTTGCCCCCGCCCTGTGGGCAGATATATTTGACGAATGGAATATGAAGCCGCCATCCGCCTGAGCGCCTTTCTGGGCCTGTTTGCCCTGTTTGCGGCATTGGAAGCCTATGCCCCGCGTCGCGCCCGGGTCTACGACCGCGCCCGGCGCTGGCCAACCAACCTGGTGATTGTCGTTCTGGGCGTGTTGACCGCGCGGGCCATGGCGATCTTTCTGCCGCTGCTGGCGGTGGGCGCGGCCCTGGATGCCGAGGCACAGGGCTGGGGGCTTTTGAACCAGTTTGCCCTGCCCGGCTGGGCCGCCATCGTGCTGGCGGTTCTGGCGCTGGATCTGGCGATCTGGGCGCAGCATGTCGGGTTCCACAAGCTGCCCTGGCTGTGGCGGCTGCACCGGGTACACCATGCGGACCGGGATTTTGACGTGACCACCGCGCTCAGGTTCCATCCTGTGGAAATCGCCGCCTCGATGCTGATCAAGATCGGCGTGGTCTATGCGATCGGCGCGCCGGCCTGGGGCGTTGTGTTGTTCGAGGTGATCCTGAACGGCTCGGCCATGTTCAACCATGCCAATCTGCGCCTGCCGCCGGGGCTGGATCGCGTGCTCAGGCAGGTGCTGGTCACACCGGACATGCACCGGGTGCACCATTCGGTGCATCGTTACGAGGCCGACAGCAATTATGGCTTTGCGCTTTCGATCTGGGATCGCATATTCGGCACCTACAGGGATCAGCCCGAGGGCGGGCATGACGGTATGGTGATAGGGCTTCAATGGCAGGACGAGAGACCGACGCGGCTGGGCTGGAGCTTGAAGCTCCCCTTCATGAAAGACTGACCCCGGCGCCGGAGACAGCGCAGCTGGAGCTGTTCGGCGCGCTGCATGACGAGGGCGAGACGGTGGTTCTGCTGGGCCCGCACGAGCAGGGGTTCTGGGCCGTGTTCAGCGCCTCGGCCGAGTATCTGGATGGCGCGCCCGACCCGCTGGACCGCTGGTCGAAACGGGTGATCGGCGCGCTGGCCGCGGCCTGGGGGGGCACGGCGGTGTTCCCCTCGGACGGGCCGCCCTATCCACCGTTCTTTCGCTGGGCACGCAAGAGCGGCCGGGCCTGGCCCTCGCCGGTGGCGATGCTGGTGCACGACCGCGCCGGGCTGATGGTCAGCTATCGCGGCGCGGTGCGCCTGCCCGGCCTGGCCGCGCTGCCCGGGACCGGCCCCAACCCCTGCACCCGTTGCGAGGACAAGCCCTGCCGGACCGCCTGCCCGGTCGCGGCCCTGTCGGCCAGGCTCTACGACACGGGAAAATGCCATGCATTTCTGGACACTGCACCGGGGCAGGACTGCATGACGCATGGCTGTGCGGCACGGCGCGCTTGCCCCGTCAGCGAGAGTTATGGCAGGTTGCCGCAACAATCCCACTTTCACATGCGAGCTTTTCACAAGACATGACCCTGCGCCTTATCCTGACCCGCCATGCCAAGTCCTCCTGGTCCGACCCGATGATGGCGGACAGGGAGCGCCCGCTGAACAAGCGTGGACGGGCCAGCGCCAAGGCGATCGGGCGGTGGCTGGCGACACACGGGTATGAGCCGGAGCAGGTGCTGATCTCGACCGCCGAACGCACACGCGAGACCTGGGCAAAGATCGCCGACAAGCTGGTGGCTCCGCCCAGGGCGGAGTATCTGGACGCGCTCTATCTGGCCGAACCCGAACAACTGCTTTCCGCTCTGAAACGGGCCGACCAGGACGTGGTAATGATGATCGCCCACAACCCGGGCAGCGCCTACATGGCGCAGGCGCTGGTGAATCAGGTGCCGAGTGACGGGCGGTTCCAGCATTACCCGACCGGCGCCACCTCGGTCATCGACTTCGCCGTTGCCGACTGGTCGGACGTGACCTGGGGCTCGGGCAAGGTGGTGGATTTCATCGTCCCGCGCGACCTGATCTGAGGGGCTGCCCCCCAAACAAAAGGCGCGCGCCGGAGTTTCGACGCGCGCTTTGCTGATGCCTTCGCGGGAAGCTCAGCCCTCCAGCGCGGTAATCATGTCGACGCGGGTGCCGTGGCGGCCGCCTTCGAATTCGGCACCCAGGTAGGCCTCGACGATGTCGATGGCCAGGCCTTCGCCAATCACGCGGGCGCCCAGCGACAGTATGTTTGCATTGTTGTGGGCGCGGATCATGCGGGCGGAAAACGCATCCGAACAGACACCGCAGCGAATGCCGGGAATCTTGTTGGCGGCCATCATGATGCCCTGACCGGTGCCGCAAAGGATCACGCCGAGGTCGGCCTCGCCACCCGCCACCTTGCGCGCAGCGGCAGCCCCGTGGTCGGGATAGTGGGTGCTCTCGGAGCTGGTCGGGCCGATATCCTCGACCTCGTAACCCAGGGTGGCGATATGGGCGGCCAGCGCCTGGCGCAGCTCGATGGCGGCGTGGTCGCTGGACATGACGATGCGTTTTGCGGACATGGGGTGGCTCCGAGGCTGTGGGTTGTGGGGGTGGTTCTGCGCGGTTTTGGGGACTGCTTCAACTGGAATCTTGGGGGAAGTGGGAGCAGGCCGGGCCACGCCCGACCCTGGGTGGGCGTTTCGGAACGGGTGTGTGGCGAGAGGCGGCGCAAAAGGGGCTGACCTGCATGGGTGTTGAAACGTCGCAATACGCCCTCCCGTGGGGAGGGTCAGGCGTGGCCCGGCCTGCGGCCGTGCCGGAATCGCAACTTCGCTTCGCTCGTAGCAAAGGAAAAGCCCCGCAACTTCGGCGGGGCTTTCCGGTCTTTCGCAATGCGTCACAGATCAGAGGATCTGGGACAAGAACAGTTTGGTGCGCTCCGACTGCGGGTTGTTGAAGAACTCCTCGGGTTCGTTCTGTTCGACGATCTGGCCCGCGTCCATGAAGATCACGCGGTTGGCGACCTCCTTGGCGAAGCCCATTTCGTGGGTGACGCAGAGCATGGTCATGCCCTCTTCCGCCAGCTCCACCATGGTTTCGAGCACTTCCTTGATCATCTCGGGGTCGAGCGCCGAGGTGGGTTCGTCGAACAGCATGATGCGCGGCATCATGCAGAGCGAGCGGGCAATCGCCACGCGCTGCTGCTGACCACCCGAAAGCTGGCCCGGGTACTTCAACGCCTGTTCGGGGATCTTGACCTTTTCGAGGAAATGCATCGCGGTTTCCTCGGCCTCCTTGCGGGGGGTCTTGCGCACCCAGATCGGCGCCAGCGTGCAGTTTTCCAGGATGGTCAGATGCGGAAACAGGTTGAAGTGCTGAAACACCATACCAACCTCGGAGCGCACCTTGTCGACATTCTTGAGGTCCGACGTCAGCTCGGTCCCATCAACGATGATCGAGCCCTCCTGGTGTTCCTCCAGCCGGTTGATGCAGCGAATGAGCGTCGACTTGCCGGACCCGGAGGGCCCCGCGATGACGATGCGTTCGCCCTGATTGACGGTCAGGTTGATGTCCCGCAGAACGTGGAAGTTGCCATACCACTTGTTCATGCCGGAGATTTCAATCGCGACCTCGTCCGAGACGGACATCTTGGAACGGTCTGCGTGGGTTTCGAGTTCGATGGAAGACATATCAGGTCTCTCCTCTTAACGGTGATCGGTGCGCAGACGGCGCTCCAGATACATCGAGTAACGGGACATGGAGAAGCAGAAAACGAAGAACATCAGCGCGATGACCGCGAAGAGTTCCCAGTAGATGCCAACCCAGTCCGTGTGGGCACGGATGGTGTTCGACAGGCCCAGCGGGTCCAGAAGGCCGATGATCGACACCAGCGTGGTGTCCTTGAACAGGCCGATGAAGGTGGACACGATGCCGGGGATCGAGATCTTCAGCGCCTGCGGCATGATGATCAGCCGTTGCGCCTTCCAGTAATCCAGACCCAGGGCATCCGCCGCCTCGTACTGACCGCGCGGCAGCGCCGCGAGCCCGCCCCGGATCACTTCGGCCATATAGGCCGAGGCAAACAGGGTCGCCATGATGATGACGCGCAGGATGATGTCGAAGTTGGTGCCTTTTGGCATGAAGATGTTCAGGAGCGTCGAGGCCACGAACAGCAGCGTGATCAGCGGCACGCCGCGGATGAACTCGATGAACCCCACACACAGCGCCTTGACGATCATCAGGTCGGACTGACGGCCCAGCGCCAGAACGATGCCGATCGGCAGCGAGATCGAGATCGCCACGACCCCGATCGTGAGCGACAGGAGCATGCCTCCGAACAGGCGGCTTTCCACCGCCTCGATCCCCATCGGCAGGATGCCATGGGCCACATCCGCGAAACCGGCGGCGGCAAAGAGCCACCACAGCACCGGCACCACGAAGGCCAGGATGGTGGCCCCCAGCGTACCGATCACACCGGCGGTCAGCCGCATGGCCGCCCAGCCCAGGACAAAGCCCAGGAGCGCGACGATCGGCAGCCAGAACGAGCCGCCCCACAGAAGCCATGGCGCAATGAACGGGTAGAGCACCGAGAAAATCAGCGGGTTCGGCAGGCGTTTCGCCCCGGCCGCGATCTGTTCGGCCCGGTCGGCCTTGTTGGTCGTGACCATCTGGAAGCCGACGAAAGCGGCACCTGCGGCCAGGACCACGGCCAGGGCAACGCCCAGCGTGCCGCCCACCTGAAGGGCGCCGATGGCCAGCACGGCCAGCAGCAGGAACCAGTTCATGCGGCGTGAGATCATGGCAAAGAGCACCGGGATCAGCGCGATGAACAGCAGCACGAAGCTGAGGATCGGGCGCCAGTAGAGCTCTTGCGGGTAGAAGCCGAACAGAAGCTGCTTCCAGCGGTCGCGAATCACGCCCCAGCAGGCGCCTTCATGACCGGCGACGATTTCCTGGCAGTCACGCAGGTTGGCCGCGGCCCAGGTTGGCGAGATTGCCCAGCCCAGGAACCCCATGACCGCCCAGACGATGAACGCCACGGACAAAATGGTCAGGGTCGAGTTCACGATGCCGTTGAACAGGTTTTCGCTCATCCAGCCCACGACCCCGACGGTCGAGGCGGGCGGCGCCCGTTCGGGCAGCATTTCGGAGCGGACGAAGTGCAGGTCGGACATATCAGCGCTCCTTCAGTTTCACGGAATTGTTGTACCAGTTCATCACCGCCGAGATGGTCAGCGAGATGGACAGGTAGACCAGCATCAGAAGCAGGATCGCCTCCAGCTCGCGCCCGGTCTGGTTCATGGTGATGCCGCCGAGCGTGCCGGTGATGTCCATGTACCCTACGGCGATGGCCAGCGAGCTGTTCTTGGTCAGGTTCAGGTAGTTGGAAATCAGCGGCGGGATGATCACCCGCAGGGCCTGCGGCAGGATCACCAGCGACATGGTGCGGCGCGGACGCAGGCCGAGGGCGGAGGCCGCCTCGGTCTGGCCCTTGGAGATCGCGAGGATCCCGGCGCGCACGATTTCCGCGATGAAGGCCGCGGTATAAAGCGACAGGGCCAGCCAGAGCGCGATCAGCGAGTTGCGCATGTGGGTGCCGCCCGCGAAATTGAAGCCTTTCAGCTCGGGGTAGCCCAGGTAGAAACCCAGTGCCCAGAGCACAGTCAGGGTCGGCACCGCGACGACGGCCAGGCGGATGTGCCAGACGGTTGGGCGAACCCCGGTCTTTTCCTGGGTCGCATTGGCGCGCTTGCCGATCATCCGGCTGATCAGGAGCCCGCCGATGAAGACCACCAGAAACACGATCAGGTCGAGGCTCACGTCGAAGCGCAGCGAGCTGGTGCCGAACAGGTGAATGTTGCCCAGGCTATTGGAAAACAGCGGTTCGGGCACGTAAACGCCCCGATTGGTAAAGGCCACCGTGTCGAACAGGCTCATCGTTGCGGCCGGGTCTTCGCCCCGGAAGGCCCGCGGGCTGGGCATGCTTTCGATCATGACCGCCATTGCCAGCACGATCCAGAGCAGGACCGGCACATTTCGGAACATCTCGACATAGAAGGCCATCAGGCGCGAGATGATCCAGTTGTGCGACAGCCGGGCCACCCCGACCATCACGCCGATCACCGTCGCGGTGATACAGCCCATGACGGCCACGAGCAGCGTATTCAGCAGCCCCAGGAAGGAAGCGCGCAGGTGCGTGTCGGTGCTGGTATAGTCCAGCAGGCGTTGGTTGATGTCGTATCCGGCACCTTCGGTCATGAAGCCGAAGCTGGGCTCCTTGCCCAGGTCGGCGAGGTTCTGGCCGGTGTTGTTGATCAGCCAGCCGATCAGGGTCAAGAACCCGATCAAGGCGACGATCTGGATTGTTATCGAGCGGTAGCGGCTGTCATAGATAAGCATCGACAGCTTGAACCCGCCCTGGTGATGAGGGTCGGTCATCGTTGTCATATAGGACATTCCCCGTAAGGCCCCGATCTGTTTTTCTGGCGCCGTTTTCGGCTGCCGTCAGGGCTCATTGGTAAATTGGAAAGGGGCGCGGTTGTTGCCGCGCCCCTTCCTGATGTGCTTAGCGGAAGGGCGGCGAGTAGATCAGGCCGCCGTCACGCCACTGCGCGTTCAGACCACGCGCCAGGCCGATCGGGGTGTTCTCGCCGATGTTCTTTTCGAACACTTCGCCGTAGTTGCCACCCGACATGATCGCGGCCTTGGCCCAACCGGCGTCCAGGCCGAGCATCTCGCCCAGGTTGCCTTCGGTGCCCAGCAGGCGGTTGACCTCCGGGTTGTCGCCGGCCGCGGCGGACAGTTCACCGATGTTGGTCGAGGTGATGCCGAATTCCTCGGCAGCGATCAGCGCATTGAGCGTCCAGCGCACGATGTCGCCCCACTCGTTGTCGCCGTGACGGACCAGCGGGCCCAGCGGCTCTTTCGAGATGATTTCGGGCAGGATGACCGAGGAGGTCGGATCCTCGAAGGTCGAACGGGCAGCGGCCAGACCCGAGGCGTCGGTGGTGTAGACGTCACAGGCGCCGGCATTGTACTGCTGCAGCGCTTCGGCCTGGGTCTCGATCGGGACCGGCTCGTAGCTCATGTTGTTGGCGCGGAAGAACTCGGCCAGGTTCAGTTCGGTGGTGGTGCCGGTCTGGATGCAGACGGTGGCGCCGTCCAGTTCCTTGGCCGACGAGACGCCCAGATCCTTGGGCACCATGAAGCCCTGACCGTCGTAGTAGTTGACACCCACGAAGGTGAACTTCAGGTCCACGTCGCGCGACAGGGTCCAGGTGGTGTTGCGGGCCAGCATGTCGATTTCACCCGAGGACAGCGCGGTGAAGCGCGTCTTGCCGGTGGTCGGCACGAATTCCACGGCGTCCGAATCGCCCAGAACGGCTGCGGCGACGGCGCGGCAGACCGAAACGTCGAACCCTTCCCAACGGCCATTTGCATCCGGGGCGGCGAAGCCGG
Organism: Aliiroseovarius sp.; assembly: GCF_030148435.1. Taxonomy (GTDB): domain Bacteria; phylum Pseudomonadota; class Alphaproteobacteria; order Rhodobacterales; family Rhodobacteraceae; genus JASBTN01. The sequence continues at coordinate 25,923 of NZ_JASBTN010000077.1, read as the reverse complement.
GCACGCCAGTGGCGACGCCACAGTTCAGCTTGCCACGAGCCTTGACGTCATCAAGCGTGGCTGCAGCCGAAGCGCCCGCAGCCAGACCGGCCACGGTCAGCGCGCCAAGAAAAACGGTTTTTTTCATGATTACCTCTTCCTGATTTTCCGCCCGGTTCCGGGCGTTCTCTTCCGGCTCTTGCGGCCGGGACGATTTGAGCGACGGGGGTTGCCCCTCGTCAGCGTGCATGAGTTTGGGCGCAATCATGAGATTTCGTCAAGGGTTACATCGGATTTCCTGATGCCTTACGCAGGGGAAATCGATGCCTTTTTCGGCAGCGCTAACGCATGAGTTGTGACGTTTGCGTCAACGGCACATCCGAAAAAAGCGAATCGCGTGTTCAAACGCCTGCTTTTTCAGGGCTGCCTGCGCGCTGGCGTCCTCGTCCTCGCCCCATTGTTCTTCTTGCCAGGTCTCGTCCAGACGCGACAAATCCCACAGCTCGGCGGCGGACATGTGGCCTTCGGTCGCGGCAAGCCCCAGCACGAGAGAGCCCGAAATCGACACCAGATCGTGAAATGCCGTGAGTTCGAACGGGGTAAAGGCGGACACACGCGCAGCGAGATTCGCAAGCGCCTGCGCCTCCTGAGGCGCGTGAATGACGCCGGAAACCGGGGCCAGCCGGGCGCCGAACACATCCGCCGCCCAGTCGAGCAGCGGATCCCAGCGCGCGGCCTGCCGCGCGACCAGCGCTTCGGGGCCGGTTGCGCGGTAACACAGCAGGTCGCTGTCGCCATAGGCGGCCAGCATTTCGGCCACTTCGTCGAACTGTTTCGTGACCTTGTCGATCGCCGCGTTGGCCGAACGGGTGATCGGCATGGCGGTCGGATCGACCTTGTCCTCCTGGGCGTCCCATTCGGCCGCGATGCCCTCGGCCATGGCCCGGGTCGGCACCACCAGAGGGGCCTTGGCGGGGGTGCGCACGCCGCGCCCGTCAAGCTCGACGCTCCAGCCGCCCCCCACTTCGACCGCCGTGGCCACTTTCCAAAAACGCTTTGCAGCCCAGGTGCTCATCAAGTCCCCCAAAGTTCGTCCAGCGCGGGCAATACGCCCGCGAACGTGTCCACGATCAGGTCCGCGCCCGCCGCGCGCAGGGCGGCAACCGGGTGGTAGCCCCAGCTCACGCCCAGGGTGCGAAACCCCGCCGCGCGGCCCATTTCGATGTCATAGGTGGTGTCGCCGATCATCACCGCGTCGCCGGCTTCGGCCCCCGTGTCGGCAAGGCATTTTCGCAGCATCGACGGGTGCGGTTTCGACGGGTGGTCGTCGGCGGTCTGCCGGGTCAGGAAAAGCCCCTCCCAGCCATGCGCGGCGATGGCATGGTCCAGCCCGCGTTTCGCCTTGCCGGTGGCAACGCCCAGCAGCACCTCGTCGCGGGCGGCCAGCGCGTCCAGCGCATCGCGCGCACCCGGGTAGAGCGGCGCGGCGGCCTCACCGCCCTTTTCCGCGCGCAGGGCGATGAAGTTCTGCTTGTAGCGGTCCGCAGCGCGGGCGACATCGCCGGGCGGCAGGTCGGGCCGCATCCGTGCAATGGCCCGGTCAAGCGAGAGGCCGACGATCGACAGCACCTCGGCGCGGGTCGGCAGAGCGGCACCCAGGTCGGCAAAAGCGCGGGTCATCGCCTCGACGATCAGGTCCTGGCTGTCCATCAGCGTACCATCGACGTCGAAAACGGCGAGTTTCAGGCGGGTCGGATCAGACAACTGCTTACAGCCCCTCGAAGGGATCGTCCGCCGCCAGATCCTCGGTCCAGCCGAACGTCTCGAAGGTGCGGGCGATGTGGTCGGGCAGATCGGCGGTCACAGTCACGGGCTTCTTCGTCACCGGGTGTTCGAATGTCATCGAGCGCGCGTGCAGATGCAGTTTCTTCGAGATCTCGCCACCGATGCCCGCGCCCCAGCCGTCGCCCAGGTTCTCCTGCCCGGAGCCGCCATATTTGCCGTCGCCGATGATCGGGTGGCCGATCTCGGCCATATGGGCGCGCAGCTGGTGGGTCCGGCCGGTGATCGGCTCCATTGCCACCCAGGCCGCCCGGCTGGCAACGCGGTAGAGCGTGGAATAAAGCGTGTGCGCGCGTTTGGCGCCGTCGGCCTGCGCCATGTCGCGCGGATGCACGCAGAGCATTTTCTCGCCCTGCCCCTTGCCGCCGCCCGGTGCCTTCACCAGCCCATAGCGGATTTCGCCCAGATAGGGTGTCGGCACGCCGGCCACCACGGCCCAGTAGATCTTGCGCGTCTCCTTGTGGCGGATCGCGCCGGTCAGCGCGGAGGCCACGGCGCGGCTGCGCGCCAGCAGCAGCACGCCGGAAGTGTCCGTGTCGAGCCGGTGCACCAGGCGCGGCTTTTCCTCCAGCCCGAATTTCAGCGCCTCGGCCAGCCCGTCCACGTGGCGGGTCTGTTTCGAGCCGCCCTGCGTCGGCAGGCCGGGCGGCTTGTTCAGCGCGATGATGTGATCATCGCGGTAAATCACGCAGTCCTGGATCAGCTTGGCATCAGTGTCCGAGACCCTGGGCTTGGGCTGGGCCGTGATCTGGCCGGGCTCGGGCAGTGGCGGCAGGCGCACGTCATTGCCCGGCGCCACCCGGGTCGAGGGTTTCACCCGCCCGCCGTCAACGCGGATCTCGCCCTTGCGGCAGGCTTTCTCGATCCGGCCCTGACCGACATGGGGAAACAACCGCTTGATCCAGCGATCCAGCCGCTGCTCGGGTTCGCCCGGGCCGATCGTAATGGTCTGAACGCCGCTCATAGGATGCTCCGTGTCAGTAGGATGCCCGCGACGATGGCAGCGATCGACAGCACGACCGAGGCCAGCACATAGCCCGCCGCCGCCGCGGTCTGGCCGCGTTCGAACAGGGTAAAGGCATCCAGGGAAAAGGCCGAAAAGGTGGTGAAACCGCCCAGCATGCCGGTGATCAGCAGGGGAGCGTAGGCATTGCCGCCCTTCTTCGCCAGAACCACCACCAGCACCCCCATCAGCATCGAGCCCAGCACGTTCACGGTGAGCGTCGCCCAGGGATAGCCATGCCCCATGATCCGCGTCGCGGTCACGTTGGTCAGATAGCGGGCCGAGGCGCCAAGAGCGCCGCCCAGGGCAACTTGCACAAGGGGTATCATCATGGGGCCTGACTGAGGCCCCGGGGCCTTGTTGTCAAGGCTCAGCCGGTTCACGCACCGTTTTCCGGCGGGCGAGTATCGGGCGCGACAGAACTTCGCGCTTTCAATGGCTGCAATCGAAGGTCGCGCCGACGGACAGGACGGTGCCGTGGCTGTGCCCCTGACGCTTCACCTGTGTCAGCGGCGTTTTTTACGCAGGTTCGCGAAATAATCCGTTCGCTTTTTCAACTCGCGTTCGAATCCACGTTCGACCGGCAGGTAATAGACGCCGCGCTTCATGCCGTCAGGGAAATAATTCTGGCCGGAAAACCCGTCCGGCGCGTCGTGGTCATAGGCATATCCGGCGCCGTAGCCCTGGTCCTCCATCAGCCGGGTGGGCGCGTTGAGGATATGTTTGGGCGGCGGTTCGGACCCGGTCTTCTTCGCCGCTTTCATCGCCGCCTTGTAGGCCACGTAATTGGCGTTCGATTTCGGCGCCAGCGCCAGGTAGATCACCGCCTGCGAGAGGGCCAGTTCTCCTTCGGGGCTGCCCAGGCGCTCGTAGGTTTCCCAGGCGTCCAGGCAGACGCGCTGCGCCTGCGGGTCGGCCAGGCCGATGTCCTCGACCGCCATGCGCGTGAGGCGACGGCCCAGGAACCGCGGATCCTCCCCGCCGTTCAGCATGCGGGCAAACCAGTAAAGCGCCGCATCCGGGTCCGAGCCGCGCACCGATTTGTGCAGGGCGGAAATGAGGTTGTAATGCGCGTCGCCGGATTTGTCGTAATTCGCCGCCCGGCGCATCAGGCGGGTGCCCAGATCCTCGGTCCCGATCCGGGCGTCGAGCCCCCAGGCCATGACCTGTTCGATCAGGTTGAGCAGCGCGCGCCCGTCGCCATCGGCCATCTCCAGAAGCGCCTCGCGGGCAGGGCCGGTCAGGGGCAGTTCGCGCCCCAGCTCCCGTTCCGCCCGTTGCGCCAGGCGCTCCAGATCGGCCAGCGACAGACGGGTCAGCACCAGCACCTGCGCCCGCGACAGCAGGGCCGCGTTCAGCTCGAAACTCGGGTTCTCCGTGGTGGCTCCGACCAGAAGGATCGTGCCGTCTTCCATATGCGGCAGGAACCCGTCCTGCTGGGCCTTGTTGAACCGGTGGACTTCATCGACGAACAACAGCGTCCCCTGGCCGTTCTGACGCCTGAGCCTGGCCGCCTCGAAAACCTTTCTGAGCTCCGGCACACCGGTAAAAATCGCGCTGATCTGCACGAAATGAAGGTCGGTCTCGTCGGCCAGAAGCCGCGCGATCGTGGTCTTGCCGACCCCGGGCGGCCCCCAGAAGACAAGCGACCCCAGGCTGCCCGCCTTCAACATCACGCCCAGAGGGGCTTCGGGGCCCAGCACCTGTTCCTGGCCGATCACCTCCCCCAGGGCCTGCGGGCGCAACCGGTCCGCCAAAGGGCGGGGCGCATCGGGACGGTCTTTCGCCGGGGTGTCGAACAGGTCAGCCATGGGCGCAGACTAGGCGCGCGGAAGGCCAAGCACCAGAGCCCCCTGCCCTCTTTATCTTGCCAGAAATATCCCGGGGGGTCGTCATTGTTGCGCCGTTGGCCCGAGCGACAATGGCGACGGGGGCTGCCCCCGGCGCTCGCCAACACGAAACTACAGCAGATTGTATTCCTGCGCCCGCTGCACCGCTTCCGCCGTGGTGCGCACCATCAGACGATCCCGCGCGGAGCGCAGCCGCGCCTTCAGCGCGCTTTCGGAAATCCCCAGGATCGCCGCCGCCTCGGCATGGCGCGAGCCCTTCGCGATCAGCCGCAACGCCATGCGTTGCGCCGGTGTCAGCTGGTCCGGCGGGGTCGAAACATCGTGCAACTCTTTCACCACGGCCTGGATCTCGTCAATCTCGTCATCGCTGAACTCGCGATCCTCGCGGGCGAAGCCGCCGATGGTGCGCGAGGAGATCGGCCCGCAGGAGACCACAACCCCGTAGTTCAGCCCGAATACCCGGGCCTGGTCCAGGATGCCGTGCTGATCGGGCAGCCCGACCTCGCTCCAGCGCCGAGCGCCCTCGTTGCCAAAGCCCCAGAACACGGTGGGATCGGCAAGCATGTAGCCGTTTTCGGTATAAGCCTCGGTCCAGCGCGGGTCATAGGTCTGGAACATCAGGTGGGCGGCGGCATAGCGGATGTGCAGCCCCAGAGCATAGCCCTTGGGTGACAGGTCAGACAACCTGGCCAAGCCCTGGTCCAGCCCCCGACTATCCCTCATCTTGGCATTTCCCACCACGCCCTGCACAACCCGGTCTATCCTTTTAGACAAGTTGATATAATTAGCATCAACTCTAAATTGTAAATACACAATCCTCGAAAAATCGAGAGGCCAAGGTGCAAAACAGGGACGCGGACCTGCTGGAGAAGTTGAACGGTCTTTCCGATCGTGACCGGGAAGCCTTGATTGATTTCATGGGCTTGTCGGACTCCGCACGGAGCGGAGCAGCACATTTTCTGGACCTGTTGCGTGCCTCGATGTTGCTGCACCGTCAGAGGCACAGCGGCAGGATCAACTGACCCCTGCCACCGAAACGAAAAAGCCCCACCGAATCGGCGGGGCTTTTCTCTCCTGCGGGGCCGGGCCCGGCGGAGGTTATTCTTCGGCCAGTTCGGCGGCTTCTTCGGCAGCCAGGCGAGCCCGGTCGGCGGCGCCCTTGGCTTCCGGATCGCGGTCCACCAGCTCGATGATCGCCATCGGGGCCATGTCACCATAACGGAAGCCGGCTTTCAGCACGCGGGTATAACCGCCGCTACGCTCGGCGTAGCGCCGGCCCAGGACTTCGAACAGCTTGGCCACGTCCTTGTCCTGCTTCAGCTGAGCGGCAGCCTGACGGCGGGCGTGCAGATCGCCACGCTTGCCCAGGGTGATCAGCTTTTCGATGACGCGCTTGAGTTCCTTGGCTTTCGGCAGGGTGGTCTTGATCTGCTCGTGCTCGATCAGCGAGCCAGCCATGTTCGAGAACATCGCCTTGCGGTGTTCGTGGGTGCGGTTGAGGCGACGGTAGCCTTTGGCATGACGCATTTCATTCTTCCTTCATTTTGTGCCCGTTCGGGCTTGTGCTTTGTCCGTGAACCGATGCGTGTCGGTCCCTCTCCTTGGGGCAGGATCGCCCGAATCTTCCCCGTCCATGCGGGAATTGAATGCAGGGTGAAGTCGCCCTCACCCTGCAAGATTTCTTAGAACTGGTCTTCGAATTTCTTGGCCAGTTCTTCGATGTTTTCGGGCGGCCATTCCTCGACGTCCATGCCCAGGTGCAGACCCATGCCCGACAGCACTTCCTTGATCTCGTTCAAGGATTTGCGGCCGAAGTTCGGGGTGCGCAGCATCTCGGCTTCGGTCTTCTGGATCAGGTCGCCGATATAGACGATGTTGTCGTTCTTCAGGCAGTTGGCAGACCGCACCGACAGTTCCAGCTCGTCCACTTTCTTCAACAGAAGCGGGTTGAACTCCAGCCCGTCGTCCTCGTCCTGGCGACCGGCGGCTTCGGGCTCTTCGAAGTTCACGAAGATCGACAGCTGGTCCTGGAGGATGCGGGCGGCGAAGGCGATCGCGTCGTCGGGGGTGACAGACCCGTCGGTTTCCAGTTTCATGGTCATCTTGTCATAGTCCAGCACCTGACCCTCACGGGTCGGCTGCACGTCGTAGGACACCTTCTTGATCGGCGAATAGATCGCGTCGACCGGGATCAGGCCGATCGGCGCATCTTCCGGCTTGTTCTTGTCCGAAGCGACATAGCCCTTGCCGGTGTTCACGGTCAGCTCCATGAACAGGTCGGCGCCGTCGTCCAGGTGGCAGATCACGTGGTCCTTGTTCAGCACCTCGATGCCGGCGGTTTCCGAGATGTCACCAGCGGTAACAACCAGCGGACCCTTGGCCGATATCGACAGGCGCTTGGGGCCTTCGACCTCCATCGACAGGGCGACGCCCTTCAGGTTCAGGATCACGTCGGTGACGTCTTCGCGCACACCGGCGATCGAGCTGAACTCGTGCAGCACGTTGTCGATTTGCACCGAAGTGATCGCGGCACCTTGCAGCGAGCTCATCAGCACACGGCGCAGGGCGTTGCCAAGCGTCAGGCCGAAGCCGCGTTCCAGCGGTTCGGCAACGACGGTCGCCTGGCGCGCCGGGTCGTTGCCCGGTTTCACGTCCAGCGACGTCGGCTTGATCAGTTCGGCCCAGTTCTTGTGGATCATGCGTCCCTCCATTCCTGTCCTGCCTCATGTCCGAAGGCAAAACGCCCGAGGTTGTAAAATGACGGACTCGGGCCGTGGTGAAATCCACGGCCCGAGCAATTCGAAATAATCAGACGCGGCGGCGCTTCGGTGGGCGGCAGCCGTTGTGGGCGATCGGGGTCACGTCACGGATCGAGGTGATGTTGAAACCGATCGCAGCCAGGGCGCGCAGAGCCGATTCACGGCCCGAACCCGGACCCTGAACTTCGACTTCCAGCGTCTTGACGCCGTGTTCCTGAGCCTTCTTGCCGGCATCTTCGGCGGCCATCTGGGCGGCGTAGGGGGTCGACTTGCGCGAGCCCTTGAAGCCCATGGTGCCGGCCGACGACCACGCGATGGCGTTGCCTTGCACGTCCGAGATCAGGATCTTGGTGTTGTTGAACGAGCTGTTCACGTGGGCAACGCCCGACGCGATGTTCTTACGCTCTTTACGCTTGGTGCGGGATTTATCACGAGCCATTGGTCGAACCCTCCCTTATTTCTTCTTGCCGGCAATGGCCTTTGCGGGGCCTTTGCGCGTACGAGCGTTGGTGTGGGTGCGCTGACCGCGCACGGGAAGGTTGCGGCGATGACGCAGGCCACGGTAGCAGCCCAGGTCCATCAAACGCTTGATGTTCAACTGGGTTTCACGGCGCAGATCACCTTCCACCAGGTAGTTGGTGTCGATGTGTTCGCGAATGGCCAGAACTTCGGCATCCGACAGTTCGTTAACACGGCGGGTCGCATCGATTTTCACGGCTTCACAGATTTCGGCGGCCGAGGTGTGGCCAATACCGGTGATGTAGGTCAGGGCGATCGGGACCCGTTTGTGGGTCGGGAGGTTCACGCCGGCAATACGTGCCAAGTGTCTTATTCCTTTTCGTTGCGGTTCCGTAACTCCGGAACCTTTTTTCACAACACAAGCCCGCGGGATTCTGGTCTCCTGCGGGCCTCGCTGAGTCTCTGATCCGTGCTTCCGGGGCGCGACCCCGACTCACACGATTCCCCACGGTTGATTCCACCCGGGGATAGCGTGACGTACTCGGGAATGGGCGGGGCGTCAAGGGGGTGTTAACCCGGGGGTCTGGGAAACCCTACTTGAAGCGACGTGCAGGCGGGATGTCCCGCAATTTCGCCTTCGGCCGGTTGCCCCCCGAAATACAAAACGCCCCCCGAAACCGGAGGGCGCTTCCATCTCTTTGTCCGGCCTCAGCCAAGGGCTGCGGAAATCGCACCGGCCACCTCGTCGATTTCGGCCAGGCCGTCGACCGAGCGCAGATCGCCCCTGGCATAGTAGTAACCGATCAGCGGCGAGGTTTTCTTGTAGTACTCCATCAGTCGGGTACGCAGGCTTTCCTCGTTGTCATCGGCGCGGCGCTTGAATTCGCTTGCACCGCAGTTGGCGCATTTGCCGTCGGCCGGAATGGGCTTGGACAGGTCGTTATAGACCTCGCCACAGTTGCCGCAGGTCGAACGCGCGGTGATCCGCGCCACCAGGGCGTCGTCATCCACCTGCATCTCGATCACGGCGTCCAGGGTGGCACCATGTTTCTCCAGCAGAGCGCCCAGGGCATCGGCCTGGGGCAGCGTGCGGGGGAAGCCGTCGAAGATAAAGCCGCCGCCGTGGTCGCCGTTCAGCTTTTCCTCGATCAGGCCGATGACGATCTCGTCCGTGACCAGCTCGCCCGCGTTCATGATCGCGGCGACCTTCAGCCCCAGCTCGGAGCCCGAAGCCATCGCGTCGCGCAGCATGTCGCCGGTGGACAGCTGGATCATGCCCCGTTCATCGACCAGTTTGCGGGCCTGGGTGCCCTTCCCCGCGCCCGGCGGCCCTAGCAGAATGATGTTCATCGGCGTGACGGCCCCTTCTTGCCGCGTTTCTTACCCTTGCCGCGCAGCTGCGACTTTTCGATCAGGCCTTCATACTGGTGGGCCAGCAGGTGGCTCTGCACCTGGTTGATCGTGTCCATCGTCACCGACACGACGATCAGGACCGAGGTGCCGCCGAAGTAGAACGGAATCGCCAGCTGGCTGCGCAGGATTTCCGGCAGCAGGGCAACCGCCGCAAGATAGGACGAGCCCAGCACCAGGATGCGGGTGACGACATAGTCCAGGTATTCGGCGGTCTTCTTGCCGGGGCGAATGCCGGGAACAAACCCGTTCTGGCTCTTCAGGTTGTCCGCCACGTCCTCGACCTTGAAGGCCACTTCCTTGGTGTAGAAGAAGGTGAAGAAAACGATCATGGCGGTAAAGAACAGCAGGTAAAGCGGTTGGCCGGGGCCGAAATAGGCCATCACGGTCGACATGACCGGGCCGGTCGAACCGGAAGAGAAGGTCGAGATCGTCGTCGGCAGCAACAGAAGCGCCGAGGCGAAGATCGCCGGAATCACGCCCGCCGGGTTGACCTTGACCGGCAGGTGCGAGCTGCCGCCGTCATAGACCTTCATGCCGACCTGGCGGCGCGGGTATTGAATATGGATCTTGCGCAGCGCCCGCTCCATGAACACCACGAAAGCGATCACGGCGACGATCATGATGATCACGCCGATAATCACCGCAGGGCTGAGCGCGCCCGAACGGCCAGAGGCCAGGAACTGACCCAGGGCGGCGGGAATCTCGGCCACGATGCCGACAAAGATGATCAGCGAGATGCCGTTGCCGATGCCGCGCGCGGTGATCTGCTCACCCAGCCACATCAGGAACATGGTGCCGCCCACCAGCGTAATGACACAGGCCGCGATGAAGAACATCGAGGGCAGGTCCTGCTGCACCAGGTCGCCGGCCAGCAGCGAATTGGCCAGCGCGAAGGCCTGGCCGGTGGCCAGCAGTACGGTGCCGTAGCGGGTGTACTGGTTGATCTTCTTGCGGCCCTGCTCGCCTTCCTTCTTCAGCTGCTTCAGCGGCTCCCACATGGAGCTGAGAAGCTGTACGATGATCGAGGCCGAGATGTAGGGCATGATGCCCAGGGCAAAGACCCCCATGCGCGACAGCGCCCCGCCGGTGAACATGCCCAGCACGCCGGCGATGCCCGACTGCGCCTGATCCATGAAGGTGCGCAGCGCGGCGGCGTCGATGCCCGGCACCGGGATATAGGTGCCGACCCGGTAGATGATCAGAAGTCCGATGGTGAAGAAGATGCGCGAACGCAGCTCGGTCGCCTTGCCGAAGGCGCCCCAGCTCATGTTCGCGGCCATTTGTTCTGCTGCAGATGCCATAAAGGCCCCCTGTCTGAAAGAAAAACGCCGCCGGACCGTGCCCGGCTCCAGCGGCGTTTGGAACTTGTCGTCTATGTAAGGGGCGCTGCGGCCCCGAACAAGCGCTTATTCAGCAGCTGCCGCAGCCGTGACCGTCAGTTTACCACCGGCTTTTTCGACGGCGGCAATGGCGGCTTTCGACGCACCGGTGACGGTGATGTTCAGCTTCGAGGTCACGTCGCCCTTGGCCAGAACCCGCACACCGTCCAGCTTGCGGCGCAGGACACCGGTTTCGACCAGCAGATCTTCGGTGATCTCGGCTTTCGCGTCCAGGGTGCCGGCTTCGACGAATTTCTCGATCAGGCCCAGGTTGATGACGGCGAATTTCTTGCGGTTCGGCTTGTTGAAGCCGCGCTTGGGCAGGCGCATGTAGAGCGGCATCTGGCCGCCTTCGTAGCCGTTGATCGCCACACCCGAACGGGATTTCTGACCCTTGATACCACGGCCACCGGTCTTGCCGGTGCCGGAGCCGGGACCACGGCCGATGCGTTTCTTCGGTTTGGTCGCGCCCGGGTTGTCGCGCAGTTCATGCAGTTTCATGTCGCTTCTCCTAGCCGGATGTGACCCCTGAAGCGTAAGCGGGCCAACCTCGGCGTTTCTTGATTGTGATTCTGGGCCCACAGGGGGCCACCGGGGGCGTATAGACCCTGCGCGCGCCTGTGACAAGAGGCGTCAGCTGCGCCACGCGGTGGCAAAGATCGCCGCCCAGACCCCGGCGCGCAGGGGCAAGGCCACAAGAGTGCGCAGCTCATGCCCCCCTCCGCGCAATACATGGACCAGGAAGGCCAGCAGGATGCCCAGGGTGGCCAGGCAGATCGCCCCCGACAACCAGGCGGCCCAGGGGCGCAGGATCCACAGGCCCCACCCTGCCAGCACATAGGCAAAGCCAGCCGCGAAGTTGAACCACAGTATGAAGGGTACGGCCTCGCCGACCGCCTCCTGCACCATTTCCCCGCCAAACAGCGCGGTCCCACCGCCAAACAGCGTCATGGCGCCGAAGATCAGGGCGACAAGTGCGGCAATGGTCGTTCCGGTCGGACGTGAGGACATGGCATGGACTTTCCCCGGGTCCATGCAGTCTAGAACGTGCCGCCCCCCGGCTGCCTGTGGCATCTGGGCGCAGTCTGGAAAACAAAAAGCCCCGGCGGTTTCCCCGGGGCTTCTCACGCAAACGGAGGCGGGGGCCTCATTTCTTGTGGCAGTCGGCCAGGTATTCGGTCCAGGTCGGCACCGGCTCGGAGGCCAGGAAGGCGCGGAGGCGGGCGTCGGCTCTTGAGATCAGCTCGGCGATGGCATCGGCGAGCGGCGAAAGCGGGGTCACGTAGGCGTTCATCTGTCTGATCCTGTGCGCGTGTGCAAGTGTTGGCGCGCTTGTAGGAGCAGTCGGGGAGTCGCACCACCGTTCTTTGGTCAATGCCGCATTGCAGAAAGCGCAAGGCTTGGGCGGCCTGCCTCATCGCTGAGCCAAAAGAAAACGCCCCGGCCGCTGGGGTCCGGGGCGTTGCGTCAGCCGGTCGGGTTCTCAGCGACCGTAGACGGAATTCCGGGCGATCTCGTGGATCTGCCAGGGGGCGATGCCGATATCGTCCAGCTCGCGGGGGCCAAGGGCCTCCAGCTCGCGCACCATCTTGTTGTAATCGACGCGGTTCTTGACCGCAGTGGTGACGGTGTCGAAGGCGGAATAGAGCGCGTCGGCGATGACATGGGACAGGCCGTGGGTGGCGGAGATTGCATAAGCCATGATGTGATCCTTTTCAGAAGCGCCGGAACGCATTTTCCGGCTGGGTTTGTTTGACTTCCTCTATGCCCCCTATGTAGGGGTGGATGGGGGCGCTAACAATTTCAATTCCGGAACAGCCGTCATGCATCTTCTGCAATGCAGCAAGGTTAACGTGTTGCGGGAGGCGCCAACGGGAAGTGCCCGACCCTGGGTGGGCGCACTTGCACCGGAATGTTTGGCAGCCGGCCAGCCAAGAGCGAAATGTCGGTGAGATTTGGAACGTCGCAGAAGCGCCCTCCCGTGGGGAGGACCGGGCGCTGCCCGGCAGTGCCGGGCGGGGCGTACTCACTTACGTTTCTGTTCTTACACCAAGCCTCTTGGCGTAATATGAGGAGAAATCACTTAAGACGTTGGACACACCGTATGGACCACAGTTGGTTTTTCACAGATCGGGTCGAATTCATAAGGACCTTCTTCGCAACCAGTGTGCAAGCCTTCAGAGACCGGAAGACCGCTATTGAAGAAAGGAAGCCTCCATACAATGATCCTCCATATTCAGAGGACCCGGAACCGGCTTACCTACCGCATTGGATGGTTGCAGAAAGCTCGCCCATTGGCTCGGCCCCGTGACTTTGGGACCAACATGGCGAGGCAAGGAATAACAAAACGCCCCGGTCTTTCCAGACCGGGGCGCTTCCATTCTCAGGAAGGGGCTAAGTTCAGCCCTTTTCCTCGATGATTTCGACCATGTGCGGGATCTTGGCGATCATGCCGCGCACCGCGGGGGTGTCTTCCAGCTCACGGGTCTTGTGCATCTTGTTCAGGCCCAGGCCGATCAGCGTGGCACGCTGGTCTTGGGGGCGACGGATCGGCGAGCCGACCTGCTTGACGACGATGGTTTTAGCCATGGGTCAGATCTCCTTACGCGTCTTCGGAAGCGGGAGCTTCCGATTTGTTGCCCAGGATGTCCGCAACTTTCTTGCCGCGACGCTGAGCCACCATGCGCGGGCTCGACTCTTTGGTCAGGCCGTTCAGGGTGGCGCGGATCATGTTGTAGGGGTTCTGCGAGCCGATCGACTTCGACACAACGTCCTTCACGCCCAGCATCTCGAACACGGCACGCATCGGACCACCGGCGATGATCCCGGTCCCTTCCGGAGCGGTGCGCATGATGACCTTGCCGGCACCGTGACGACCTTCGATGTCGTGGTGCAGGGTGCGGCCTTCGCGCAGCGGCACACGGATCATCTGGCGCTTGGCCTGCTCGGTGGCCTTGCGAATGGCCTCGGGGACCTCTTTCGCCTTACCTTTACCAAAGCCGACACGGCCCTTCTGGTCGCCAACCACGACGAGCGCAGCAAAGCCGAAGCGCTTACCACCCTTCACGGTTTTCGACACGCGGTTGATCGCGACAAGACGATCGGCGAATTCCGGGGTTTCTTCTTCGCGGTTGCGGCCGCGACCCCGACGGTTTTCACGTTCTGCCATCTGGACAGTCCTTTTCATGGTGGCGCGCTGTCACGCCGATGTAACTCGATCCCAGTGCCCGAAGGCCCGGATCATCGGGGGGGCCACCACACGCCAGCCCCCCTCAAGGTCTTTAGAACTTCAGCCCGCCTTCACGCGCGGCGTCGGCCAGGGCCTTCACCTTGCCGTGGAACAGGAAGCCGCCACGGTCGAAGTAGCACTCTTCCACACCGGCTTTCTTGGCACGTTCGGCGATCGCGGCGCCCACTTTCGCGGCGGCCTCGACGTTGTTCTTGCCAATCACGCCCAGATCCTTCTCGAGCGAGGAGGCGGCGGCCAGGGTCTTGCCCTGAGCGTCGTCGATCAGCTGAACGCTGATGTTCTTGGACGAGCGGTGAACCGACAGGCGGAGCTTGCCGACATTCACCTTGCGTTGCTTGTTCCGGACGCGCAGGCGGCGCTTGAGGAACAGGGTCCGTTTGCTGTTTGCCATCTGTCTGGTCCTTACTTCTTCTTGCCTTCCTTGCGGAAGATATACTCGTCGGCGTATTTGATGCCCTTGCCCTTGTAGGGCTCGGGTTTACGCCAGGCGCGGATGTTGGCCGCGGTCTGACCGACGAGCTGCTGGTCGATGCCTTCCACGATGATGACGGTCGGCTTCGGAGCGGTCACGGTGACGCCCTCCGGTGCGACGAAGTCAACGTCGTGCGACAGGCCCAGGTTCAGCTTCAGGGTGTTGCCCTGCATCTGTGCCCTGTAACCCACACCGTTGATTTCCAGCTCTTTCTTGAAGCCTTCGGTCACGCCAGTCACCATGTTGGCGACCATGGTGCGCGACATGCCCCACTGCTGACGGGCGCGCTTGGACTTGCCGCGCGGCTCGACGGTAACGGAGCTGTCTTCAATCGAGATGGTGACATCATCGGTCGCGGTGAAGGTAAGGACACCTTTCGGGCCCTTCACTTCGACGGTCTGGCCCGACAGGGTCGCGGAGACACCCGAGGGCAGCTCGACCGGACGTTTGCCAATACGAGACATAGCAGACCTCCTTAGAACACGGTGCAAAGCACTTCGCCGCCAACGTTTTGGCTGCGAGCGTTTGCATCGGACATGACACCTTTCGGCGTGGAGACAATCGACACACCCAGGCCCTGACGGACGACGGGGATGTCCTTGACGCCCATGTAGACGCGGCGGCCGGGGGTCGAAACCCGCTTCAGCTCGCGAATGACAGGGGTGCCTTCGAAGTATTTCAGGCCGATTTCCAGGGTCGGATGACCACGTTCGTCGGTGCCTTTTTCATAGCCACGGATGTAGCCTTCGTCCGCCAGGACGTCCAGCACCCAGGCACGCAGCTTGGAGGCGGGCGTCGAAACGGTGGATTTACCACGCAGCTGCGAGTTGCGGATGCGGGTGAGCATATCGCCGATAGGATCGTTCATAATATCTCTCCCTTACCAGCTCGATTTCACCAGGCCGGGGATCAGCCCCTGCGAGCCAAGCTCGCGCAGCGCGATCCGCGACACTTTCAGCTTGCGGTAGTACGCATGGGGACGACCGGTCAGCTGGCAGCGGTTGTGCAGGCGGGTGGCCGAGCTGTTGCGCGGCAGTTCGGCAAGCTTCAGGCGCGCCTTGAAACGCTCTTCCATCGACTTGCTTTCGTCATTCGCGATTTCTTTCAGCGCGGCACGTTTGGCGGCGTATTTCTCCACCAGCGCCTGACGCTTCTTCTCGCGTTCGATCATTGCTTTCTTAGCCATGTCTTCTTTCCTCCCGGCGCTTAAGCGTTGAAGGGCATGTTGAAGTGCTTCAACAGGCTCTTGGCTTCCGCGTCGGTGTTCGCGGTGGTGGTGATCACGATGTCCATGCCCCAGGTCTCGTCGACTTTGTCG
Organism: Aliiroseovarius sp.; assembly: GCF_030148435.1. Lineage (GTDB taxonomy): Bacteria > Pseudomonadota > Alphaproteobacteria > Rhodobacterales > Rhodobacteraceae > JASBTN01. The sequence continues at coordinate 10,199 of NZ_JASBTN010000077.1, read as the reverse complement.
AAGTCGATTTCCGGGAAGACGATGTGTTCCTTGAGGCCGGTGGCGAAGTTGCCACGACCGTCGAAGCTGGGCTTGACACCACGGAAGTCGCGGATGCGCGGCATCGCGATGGTGATCAGGCGGTCCAGGAATTCGTACATGCGGTCGCCACGCAGGGTGACTTTCGCACCGATGATCATGCCTTCACGCAGACGGAACGGAGCGTGCGACTTGCGCGCCTTCGTACCGACGGCCTGCTGGCCGGCGATCTTGGTCAGATCTTCGATGGCCGATTTGGCCTTCTTCGAATCCTTCACGGCTTCGGCACCACAGCCGATGTTCAGAACGATCTTGTCCAGACCCGGGATCTGCATGTCGTTCTTGTAGCCGAACTCTTCCTTCAGGGCGGCGCGGATGTTCTCCTTGTACGCGGCCTTCAGGCGCGGGGTGTAGGTAGCAGCATCCAGCATCAGACAGCCTCCCCAGTGGTCTTGGCGAAGCGGACCTTCTTGCCGTCTTCCTCGCGGAAGCCGACGCGGGTAGCCTTGCCGTTCGAATCCAGAAGAGCCAGGTTCGACAGGTCGATCGGCATCGCTTTCGGGATGCGGCCACCCTGTGCGTTCTGGCTTTGCTTCGTGTGACGGATGGCGATGTTCACGCCTTCAACCACGGCTTTGCCGGCTTTCGGGTCGACCGACGAAATCTCGCCTTCCTTGCCCTTGTCCTTGCCGGCCAGCACGACGACCTTGTCGCCTTTTTTCAGCTTGGCAGCCATCTTACAGCACCTCCGGAGCCAGCGAGATGATCTTCATGAAGTTCTTCGCGCGCAGTTCGCGAACAACCGGGCCGAAGATACGGGTGCCGACGGGCTCGTTGTTGTTGTTGAGAATGACGGCCGCGTTGCGGTCGAAGCGGATGGCGGTGCCGTCTTCACGACGGACCTCTTTGGCGGTGCGCACGACGACGGCCTTGCGGACGTCCCCTTTTTTCACGCGGCCGCGCGGGATGGCTTCCTTCACCGAGACGACAATGATGTCGCCCACGGAGGCGTATTTACGCTTGGAACCACCCAGAACCTTGATGCACTGAACTCGGCGAGCGCCGGAGTTGTCAGCGACATCCAGATTGGTTTGCATCTGGATCATGTGGTGTCTCCCGACCTATGGGGCAGCGATGCCTGCTGTGATCCCCAGGGTTTCGACTTTGTCAAGTCGTCCGGGAAGGTGTCAGCGGTTGCTTAACCTTCCAGAACTTCCCAACGCTTGGTTTTCGACTTCGGCGCGCATTCGATGATGCGGACGGTGTCGCCAGCCTTATAGGCGTTCTGCTCATCGTGAGCCCGGTATTTCTTGGACTTACGAATGGTTTTCTTCAGCACCGGGTGGGTGAAACGACGTTCCACGGACACGGTGACGGTCTGGGCGTTGGCGGCCGAAGTAACGGTGCCGGTCAGAATACGTTTGGGCATCTTGGTGGCTCCTCTTACTCGGTCGCGGCCGCGGCGGCGGCCTTCTGGTTCAACACGGTCTTCACACGGGCCGCGTCACGGCGAACCCTGCGCATCTGCGCGGTGTTCTCCAGAGCGCCGGTGGCCTGCTGGAAACGCAGGTTGAAGCTTTCCTTCTTCAGCTCGGCCAGCTGCGTGCGCAGCTCGTCCGGGCTCTTGTCGTTCAGTTCCTTGGCGTTCATCCGCCTCTTCCTTTCGCTACCCTCACCAGCGAGCCCCCGACGTTTGCTCAGGGTCACTCGAATCCTGGTGGATGAATGACAAAACACACGAATCCCGTTGCCGGGAATCCGTGAGATGCGCCTCTATAGGGTCAGCGTAGGGGGAGGGCAAGGGAAACTTCGGTTTTATTGGGGATTTGCGGCGCGACGCGCGCAACGCCGGTCGGCGCCGTGGGGCCGCTTGCCGCATCACCTTCCCCTCGCCTCCCTGCCCCACTTCCGCTATCACGCGCTTATGGCACAGATCGAATCCCTCTTCGTCACCCGCATCTATCGCGCAAACCTCAACGACTTCGGACCGGGCGTGGACCCGGAGGAGGTCGAGGCCAACTGTTGGGGCATTGCCGAGGATGACGAGGCGGGCCAGCAGTGGTGCGAGGACAATGGCTATCCGGGCTATACTTCCTATGCGTCGCTGACCGACCTCACCTGGCGCTCACCGGTGTTCGCCGACATCAAGACGGCGCTTGACGCCCATGTGGCGGAATTCGCGAAGGATCTGGAGTTCGATCTGGACGGGCGCGAATTGGTTCTGGAGGATCTGTGGATCAACATCCTGCCCGAGGGCGGCTACCATTCCGCCCATATCCACCCGCATTCGGTGATTTCCGGCACCACCTATGTCGCAATGCCCGACGGTGCCAGCGCTCTGCGCTACGAAGACCCGCGCCACGCGCGCATGATGGCCGCGCCCCCGCGCATGAAGGACGCGCGGCGTGAACAGCAGAGCTTCATCTACTTCGCCCCGGCCGTAGGCGAAGTGCTGCTGTGGGAAAGCTGGCTGCGCCACGAGGTCATGCTGAACCAGGCCGAGGACGAGCGGATCTCGGTCAGCTTCAATTACAAGTGGGGCGAGTGATCCCACAACTTGCCACCTAGGGCAGCGCCCGACCCTGGGTGGGCGTTGCGACGTCGATTGGGGCAAGCGCTCTACGCTTCTTCAATTGTCTGCGGCTGCCGCACCCGTGGCGGAAGCGCCCTCCCATGGGGAGGGTCGGGCGCTGCCCGGCCTATCAGCCGGGCGAGGTGGCAACCGAGAGTTTGACTCCCTCCCTCTCTTCAAAAAAATGCCACCTATAAGCTAGGCACACAGATCGTGGCTGTCGAAGAGCTTGAGGAGTTGGTCAAAGAATAGAAAAACCCCCGACGATTTCTCGCCGGGGGTCTTTTGTTTTCACCGGGGTGCGGCCCGGACGGTTTCTGCGAAACCGCCTACACCGCACTCGTGAAGATTGGTTTTACCAATCTTCACGCACCACGATGCGCGATTTGATCGGCAGCTTCATCGCGGCCAGGCGCAGGGCCTCGCGGGCGACGTCGTCATTGACGCCGTCGATTTCGAACATCACGCGGCCGGGCTTGACCTTGCAGGCCCAGAAGTCGACCGAACCCTTACCTTTACCCATACGGACTTCGGTAGGTTTCGAGGTCACGGGGGTGTCCGGGAAGATCCGGATCCAGACGCGACCTTGACGTTTCATGTGACGGGTCATCGCACGACGGGCAGCTTCGATCTGACGCGCGGTGACGCGCTCGGGCTGCAGGGCTTTCAGACCATAGGACCCAAAGTTCAGGTCCGATCCACCCTTGGCCAGACCCTTGATCCGGCCCTTGTGCATCTTGCGGAATTTAGTGCGCTTCGGTTGCAGCATCTGTCATGCCTCCCTTAACGACGGCCGCCGGCGCCACGGGGCGCGGGACCTTCTTGGAGCTCAGCCTGACGACGGTCACGCGCAGCGGGGTCATGTTCCATGATCTCGCCTTTGAAGATCCAGACCTTGATGCCGATGATACCATAGGCGGTCAGGGCTTCTTTATGTGCGTGGTCGATGTCGGCGCGCAGGGTGTGCAGGGGCACACGGCCTTCGCGGGTCCATTCGGTACGGGCGATCTCGGCACCACCCAGACGACCGGCGCAGTTGATCCGGATGCCCAGGGCCCCCATGCGCATGGCGTTCTGAGCCGCACGTTTCATCGCACGACGGAATCCGACGCGACGTTCCAGCTGCTGAGCGATCGATTCCGCGACCAGCGCAGCGTCCAGTTCCGGCTTGCGGACCTCGACGATGTTCAGGTGCAGTTCCGAGTCGGTGATCTTGGCGATCTTCTTGCGCAGGACTTCGATGTCCGCGCCTTTCTTGCCGATGATCACGCCGGGACGGGCGGTGTGGATCGTGACGCGGCACTTCTTGTGCGGACGTTCGATGATCACACGGCTGATGCCGGCCTGCTTGCACTCGTCATGAATGAAATCACGAATTTTCAGATCTTCCAGCAGAAGATCCCCGTAATCCTTGGTGTCGGCGTACCAGCGGCTATCCCAGGTACGGTTGACCTGGAGGCGCATGCCAATCGGATTGACTTTGTTACCCATTAGGCTTGCTCCTCAACTTGACGCACCTTGATCGTCAGTTCCGAAAACGGCTTCATGATCTTGCCGAACCGGCCACGGGCCCGCGGACGACCGCGTTTCATGGTCAGGTTCTTGCCCACATAAGCCTCGGCAACGATCAGTTCGTCGACGTCCAGGTTGTGGTTGTTTTCGGCGTTGGCGATGGCGGACTGAAGGCATTTCTTCACGTCCTGCGCGATCCGCTTGTTCGAGAAGGTCAGATCGTTCAGGGCGGTCTCGACCTTCTTGCCACGGATCATGCCAGCGACCAGGTTCAGTTTCTGCGGGGACGTGCGAAGCATGCGCAGTTTTGCCATTGCTTCGTTGTCGGCCACGCGGCGGGGATTTTTCGTCTTACCCATGGCTCTTACTTCCGCTTCGCTTTCTTGTCGGCAGCGTGCCCGTAATAGGTACGGGTCGGCGAGTACTCACCGAATTTCTGACCGATCATTTCCTCGGTGACGTTCACGGGGATGTGCTTTTTCCCGTTGTAAACGGCAAAGGTCAGACCCACGAACTGGGGCAAAATGGTCGAACGACGCGACCAGATCTTGATGACCTCGTTTTTGCCCGACTCGCGGACTTTCTCTGCCTTCTTGAGGACGTAAGCGTCGACAAAAGGGCCTTTCCAGACAGAACGTGCCATATCTTACCGGCCCTTCTTCTTGGCGTGACGCGAGCGGATGATCAGCTTCGACGACGCCTTGTTCTTGTTGCGGGTGCGCGCACCCTTGGTCGGCTTGCCCCAGGGCGTGACCGGGTGACGACCACCCGAGGTCCGACCTTCACCACCACCATGGGGGTGATCGACCGGGTTCATCACGACGCCGCGGACGCTCGGGCGGATGCCCTTGTGGCGGTTGCGGCCGGCCTTACCGAGGTTCTGGTTCGAGTTGTCGGGGTTCGACACGGCACCAACGGTGGCCATGCATTCCTGACGCACCATGCGCAGTTCACCCGAGCTCAGGCGGATCTGGGCGTAGCCACCGTCACGACCGACGAACTGGGCATAGGTACCGGCGGCACGGGCGATCTGGCCGCCTTTGCCGGGCTTCAGCTCGATGTTGTGAATGATGGTACCGATCGGCATGCCCGAGAAGGGCATCGCGTTACCGGGCTTGATGTCGGCCTTTTGCGAGGCGACGACGGTGTCACCGACGGCCAGGCGCTGCGGGGCCAGGATATAGGCCTGCTCGCCGTCTTCGTACTTGATCAGTGCGATGAAGGCGGTGCGGTTGGGGTCGTATTCGATCCGTTCCACGGTGGCTGCGACGTCAAACTTGTTCCGTTTGAAATCGACGATACGATAGAGACGCTTCGCCCCGCCGCCGCGGCGGCGCATCGTGATCCGTCCGGTGTTGTTCCGGCCGCCCTTCTTGGTCAAACCCTCGGTGAGAGATTTGACCGGACGTCCTTTATACAGCTCCGAACGGTCGATCAGAACCAGCCCACGCTGGCCCGGCGTCGTCGGTTTGTACGACTTGAGTGCCATGCTTTCTGTCTTCCGTTTAGCTTGAGCGGCGCACCGAGTTTGCCCGGCATCCCCGCCCCTATGTTAAGCCCCCCGCACGTTCGCGGATGACCGAGATATAGGCCCCCGAAGGTGCCCGAATTCCAAAACGTCACAGGCCCCGGAACGAATCCGGGGCCAAGCGACCCGCGGGATGTAACAGGGATGGGGGGAGGTGTCTATAGGCGCGGGGTAGAAAAGCCCTTGTAAGATTGGCGGAAAGCGGGGCCGCGCATCGTCATGCCGAAAGCATGCCTCTGGCATGACGCGCACCCACGCGGCGGCGACTTGGTTGGGCTGGCTGCTCTGCTTCGAGGGCGCACGGACTTGCAGGGATAAAGCGGGAACACTTCTTTGAGATCGCCACCGCGTGCGTCGTCGATGCGCGGCGGCCTGCGGCCTTGATTCCGCGCCAGGATGATCCACCCTAAACCTTCTTCACGAACTGCGATTTCAGACCCATCTTGCCGATCCCGGGGATCTTGCAGTCGATGTCGTGATCCCCGTCGACCAGGCGGATGCCACGTACCTTGGTGCCGACCTTGACCGTGGAGGACGAGCCCTTGACCTTGAGGTTCTTGATGACTGTCACCGTGTCACCATCGTTCAGAATGTTGCCCACGCTGTCGCGCACCTCTCGCCCCGTACCTTCGGTGTCCTCGGTGTCCTGGGCGGACCACTCATGGCCGCATTCGGGACAGATCAACAGGGCGTCCATCTCATAGGTAAAGGCGGACGCACAGGCGGGGCACGGGGGCAAGGTATCTGTCATGGGTGAGCTATAGCCCCAGGCTTCGCCTGAGGCCAACGCCAAGTATGAAATGCACCAGGCGGATCTTGCGTTCATCACACATAACGGAAGCAGCGTTGCCGCTGCGCGGTTCCGAGCGGCACCTTCGAATTCACTCGATGGGTGAACAAAAAATCCCCCCGGCTCGCGCCGAGGGGCTTCTCAATTTCACGTGACAGACCGTCTTACAGACCGGTCGAGACGTCGATCGTGTTGCCCTCTTCCAGGGTCACGTAGGCCTTTTTCACGTCTTTCCGCTTGCCCATCTGGCCGCGGAAGCGCTTGACCTTGCCTTTGGTGATGGTCGTGTTCACGGCCTTCACCTTGACACCGAACAGGGTTTCCACAGCTTCCTTGATCTGCGGTTTGTTCGCGTCGATGGCAACTTCGAAGACGACCGCACCGTTTTCCGACGCCATGGTCGATTTTTCGGTGATGATCGGCTTGCGGATCACGTCGTAGAGTTCAGCTTTCGCGCTCATTTCAGTCGAGCCTCCAGAGCTTCGACACCCGCCTTCGTGATCACCAGGGTGTCACGCTTCAGGATGTCATACACGTTGGCGCCCATGGTCGGCAGAATATCGAGACCCTCGATGTTCTTGGCGGCGCGGGCGAAGCTTTCGTTCACCTCGGCACCGTCGATGATCAGCGCGCGCTTCCAGCCCAGGTCCTTGACCTGCTTGGCCAGGGCCGAGGTCTTGCCCTCGGAGGACGCGTCTTCGATCACCACCAGTTCACCAGCTTTCAGCTTGGCGGACAGGGCGTGTTTCAGACCCAGCTTGCGGAATTTCTTCGGCAGGTCGTGGGCGTGGCTGCGCGGGGTCGGACCCTTGTAGATACCACCTTTACGGAAGATCGGCGCGTTGCGGTCGCCGTGGCGGGCGCCACCGGTGCCCTTCTGGCGATAGATCTTCTTGGTCGAGTAGGAGGTTTCCGAACGGGTCTTGACCTTGTGGGTGCCAGCCTGGGCGCGGTTGCGCTGCCAACGGACCACACGGTGCAGGATGTCCGCGCGCGGCTCAAGGCCGAACAGGGCTTCGTCCAGGTCAACCGACCCGGCTTTGGCGCCGTCGAGTTTGATTACGTCGAGTTTCATGCTTCACCACCTTCCGCAGGGGCCTCTTCGGCCGGGGCTTCGGTCGCGGCCGATTTCAGAGCGGCCGGGAACGGGACGTTCTCGGGCAGCTTCTTCTTCACGGCGTCTTTCACAGTGACCCAGCCACCCTTGGAGCCGGGCACAGCGCCCTTGATGAAGACGAGGCCACGGTCGGCATCGGTCTTCACGACTTCCAGGTTCTGGGTGGTGACACGGGCAGCACCCATGTGACCGGCCATCTTCTTGCCTTTGAACACCTTGCCAGGGTCCTGACACTGACCCGTCGAACCGTGCGAACGGTGGCTGATCGACACACCGTGCGTGGCGCGCAGGCCGCCGAAGTTGTGGCGTTTCATGGCACCGGCGAAACCTTTACCGATCGAGGTGCCGGTCACGTCGACTTTCTGGCCGTCAACGAAGTGCTCGGCCGAGAATTCGGCGCCGACTTCGACCAGGTTGTCTTCGGAAACGCGGAACTCGACCAGCTTGCGCTTGGGTTCGACCTTGGCAGCGGCAAAGTGGCCGCGCATGGCTTGCGAGGTGCGTTTGGCCTTGGCGGTGCCGGCGCCCAGCTGAACGGCGGTGTACCCGTCGCGTTCGGCTGTGCGGTTGTCGACAACCTGCAGACCTTCGAGCGAAAGAACGGTGACAGGAATCTGCTTGCCGTCTTCCATGAACAGGCGGGTCATGCCCACCTTCTTTGCGATGATACCGGAGCGCATCTGGATACCCTCCTTACACCGAAATCTGGACGTCGACGCCGGCGGCCAGGTCGAGCTTCATCAGCGCGTCCACGGTCTGCGGGGTCGGATCCACGATGTCGAGCAGACGCTTGTGCGTGCGGATCTCGAACTGATCGCGGGATTTCTTGTCGACGTGAGGGCCACGGAGAACCGTGAACTTCTCGATCTTGTTGGGCAGCGGAATCGGTCCGCGAACCTGGGCACCCGTGCGTTTGGCGGTGTTGACGATCTCTTGCGTGGAAGCATCCAGCACGCGATAGTCAAACGCCTTCAGACGGATACGAATGTTTTGACTGGTCATAGCATTCGCCCTTTCAGGCTTGGTGTTGATAGGACGACGGGTGGCTCATTCCACCCGCCCTCGTCGAACCCAAAAAGCGGGACCGAATCCCGCCTTGGCTTCTATCGCAGAAGCGAACCCGCGCGTAATAGAGGGGATTGGGGGGGGTGGCAAGGAATATTTCCGCCGCAAACAGCAAACATGCTTGCCGATTAGGGCCTTATGACAATCTTGCCCAACACGTCTCCCTGCCCCGTCCTCGTCAGGGCTTCGGGGACTGCCGACAAGGGAAGCACGGCCTCCAGATGTGGCGCGAGATCTCCGTCCGCCACCAATTTCGCGACACGTTCCGTCAAAGCGCGGCCCGATGGGACAAGCAACATGCCGATTCTGCACGACTTGCGCCACAAACAGCCACCAAGGGCCAGGGAAAGAAGGATAGGGACCGGCCCTCCCAGCGCCTGATAGACACCATTTCGGGTCAGGGCACGTGCGATCTTTCCGGGGCGCCGCGTGGCCACCATGTCCAGTATTCGATCCCATTTCCGGCCAATTTCAGCGAAATCATCCTTTCGGTAGTCCAGGACCTCGTCAGCGCCGAGGGATTTGAGCCAGGCCAGCTTTCCTTCATTGTCGACTGCCGTCACGTGAGCGTCGGCCGCCTTGGCCAGTTGCAGGGCCATGGTCCCCGAACCCCCTCCGGCTCCATTTATCAGCAGCCGCTCTCCCGGCTCCAGGTTCGACGTCCCGGCAACCGCGATCCCCCCGGCCTGCGGCAAGCAGGCGGCGACCTCATCCGTCAACTCTTCGGGAACAACCGCGGTCTCGGCGGCCGGGACACAGGCATATTCGGCGAATCCGCCCCGGGTCATGACATAGTCGCCCATCACGCGCTGCCCGGTCCTGAAACCAGTCACCCCCGCGCCAAGCTTGTCGACCAATCCGACAATGTCTGATCCAAGAGTGGGCACCCTGGGCCGCAACAGCCCGCCAACCATTCTTGCATAGAACGGTTTGCCGATCAGGTATTCCCAGTCCGACAGGTTTACCGCGCAGGCCAGAACCTTCACCCGGATCTGGTTCCTCCCCGGCTCCGGGAGAGGGACATCAGCCAGCCGAAGATCTTCGGCCCTTCCGTATTTTTCTTGAATAACAGCTTTCATCGACCGGCCTCAAATAGAGCACATGCACGTGGCGTGTCGGGTTGGACCTTACCAAAACCGGATGGCAAACGCACCATAGTCAGATCCCTCCCGTCGGGCGGTTCCGTTCCGGCTCCGGGGGACGCTGTTGCCATGTCCGGCTGCAATGCCAAAGGGCCGCCGCGCGGGGGGCCTTTCTTTCAACCGATTGGCTCACAGCAGAGTTCCTTTGAACCTCGTCTGTCACCTGGCCAGAACTATCGTTGCGAAAGTTCGATCTTACCCGATGACCTTCGACACGTGCTTGATGCGCGTCTCGGGATCATCGAAGTCGAACAAAAAAGGCCGCCCGAAGGCGGCCTTTCTCGTAATCTTCACCGGGGTGGTTTCCGGGAGCCTTTGCAGGCAAAGGCCCCTGTCACCACTGGCCGGGTTTGGGCTTGCGCCCAAGCCCCGTCCTTACTCGATGATCTTCGACACGACGCCCGAACCGACGGTGCGGCCGCCTTCGCGGATGGCGAAGCGCAGCTTCTCTTCCA
>NZ_JASBTN010000063.1 GCF_030148435.1 Aliiroseovarius sp. | reverse complement strand
TTTCCGCGTCTGCGGAGCCTTCTGGATCATCACGATCCGGGCGGCGATGTCGTGCATATGACCATTGGTGAGCCGAAACATGCCTTTCCCTCCTGGGTTGGTGACGTGCTGGCGGACAACACCGCCGGGTTCGCGAATTATCCGCCGAACGACGGCTCACCCGAACTGCTGGGCGCGATTTCCGACTGGGTGCGGCGGCGCTATGACGTGGGGTTGGACCTCAACCAGATCATGGCGCTGAATGGCACGCGCGAGGGGCTGTTCAATGCCGCCATCGCCCTGTGCCCCGAGGAAACCGCGCGCGGCGAACGCCCCGTCGTGCTGATCCCGAACCCGTTTTACCAGGTCTATGCCGTGGCTACCGCCACCGTGGGTGCCGAGGCCGTTTTCGTCCCCACCACGGTGGAAACGGGCCATCTGCCGGATTTCGCCGCGCTTCCCCCGCAAATCCTGAACCGGGCCGAAATCTGCTATATGTGTTCGCCCGCCAATCCGCAGGGCGCTGTGGCGGATCGTGATTACTGGGCCAAATTGATCGCGCTGGCGGAAAAGTACGATTTCCGCATCTTCGCCGACGAATGCTATTCCGAGATCTACCGCGACGCACCACCACCCGGCGCTCTGGAAGTGGCGCAAGAAGGGGGTGCGGACCCGGAACGTGTGGTCCTGTTCAATTCGCTGTCGAAACGCTCGAACCTGCCCGGGTTGCGCTCGGGTTTTGTGGCCGGTGGGCCGGAGACGATCCGCCACATTCGCCAATTGCGCGCCTATGCCGGAGCGCCGTTGCCGCTGCCATTGCAACGGGTGGCCGAGAAGGTCTGGGCAGATGAAGCCCATGTCGAGGAAAACCGCGCGCTTTACCGCGAGAAATACGATGTGGCGGACGAGGTGTTCGCGGGCATCGACGGCTATATGCCCCCCGAGGCGGGCTTTTTCCTGTGGCTGCCGGTCGAGGATGGCGAAGCCGCCGCGTTGAAGCTCTGGACCAAGACAGGGGTGCGCGTCCTGCCAGGCGCCTACCTGTCGCGCGATACTGATCGGGGCAACCCGGGTAAACCATACATCAGGGTCGCCATGGTGGACCCGAAACAAGAAATGCGGGACGGGCTGATCCGGCTGCGTGACTGCATCTATGCATGAGGATGAGGTGAATTATGGCGTTTCAGGCTCGGCAACGTGACCCGATTTTCGATGCGGCAACCCAGGCAGTGATCGAACGGCGGGGCAAGGAACTGGTGGGTGTCGGCCTTGTACTGCTTGGCCTCGCCATAGCGCTGACCGTCGGCAGTTACGCGCCCGAGGATCCCAGCTGGTTCGCCGCCACCAACGGGCCGGTACAGAACTGGCTCGGCTTGCCGGGGGCCTGGCTTGCTCCGATCCTGAAAATCGGCCTGGGCTACGGTGCCTGGGCGCTGGCGCTGGGTATCGCGACCTGGGGACTTCGGTTCATGATGCATTGGGGCGAGGAACGCATCCTGCCGCGTGTGCTTTTCCTGGTGCCGGCGGTGTTTCTGATCTCTGTCTATGCCGCGACTCTGGTGCCGGGTCCGGCATGGAACATCAGCTTTGGTCTTGGGGGCGCGCTTGGCGACACGATTCTGGGCATGGTGCTGAATTTCCTGGCGGTGAATTTCCAGCTTGGCGTGAAGGCGATGTCCGTTGTTTCGGGCCTGGCCGCGCTGGCGCTGATGACCTATGCGCTGGGCTTTACCCGGCCCGAACTGAAACGTTTCGGCCGCATGCTGCTTGGCGGCATTCTGCTGATCTACGACGGGATGCTCAAGCTGATGGGCAAGGGGATGCGCGGTGCAGCCCTGGGAGCTGCGGCGGGCGTTGCCGGAGCTGCGAAGGGCGCCCAGGGTCTGCGGTCCCACATGAGCGAGCGCCGCGCGATACGGGCCGAGGAACGCGCCGCGCATGCTGCCCTTGTCGCAGAGGACGAGACCCTGTTCGAGGACGAGACCGACTTCTCGGCCCCTCCGCCGTTGCGCGCCAGCCGCGTGGTGCGGGCAGAGCCGCCGCTGGAGGCAACGCAGCCCATGGTCGCGCCGGTGCCCGATGCTCCGCAGCCCATGGCCGCCCCTGCGATGACGCCGCAGGTTGAAAGCCCGCGCACCGGTCTTTTGGGCCGTATTTCCCTGCTCAAGCGCCAGCCGGAACCGCGGATGCCCGAACCTGAACTGGTCGAGAGCTCCTTTGCCGGAGAGCTGCCCGAGGGATTGGGCGACGAGGACCGCATCAAGGCCAAGGTCGCCCGGGCGCTGAAACAGCGGGCCCGCGCCGTGCCGACCCTGACCGCCGCCGCCACGACTGTCGCGGCGCGCCAGGAACCCGCCGTGACCCGTTGCATCCCGCGTGGTCCGCGCCCGATGATCCTGGACACGTCGATCCCTGCACAGCCGCCGGTCGAGGAGCCCAATATCTTTGCCACCGATATGGCCGATCCCATGACCGATCCCATGGCCGAACCCGTGGTGGAGCCGTATACCGAGATGCCCGCCCAGGACGCCTATGCGCCCAGCGTGGACGAAGCCCCGGCCTTTGACGGGGTCCCGATGGTCGATCCCGTCCCGGCCCCGCGCGTTTATACGCCCGCGCCCAAACCGGCCCCTGCGCCGGAACCCAAGCGTGTCGTGCAGCATCAGGTCAAGAAACCCGCCGCACCGTCGACACGCGCCAAGGCCGAGGCCCAGCCGAGCCTGCAATTCGAGGACAAAGCGATCGAATACGATCTGCCGCCCCTGTCGCTTCTGACAAACCCGGTCTCGATCGAACGTCATCACCTGTCCGACGAGGCGCTGGAAGAAAACGCGCGCATGTTGGAAACGGTGCTGGATGATTACGGCGTGAAGGGCGAGATCGTCAGCGTGCGCCCCGGTCCGGTGGTGACGATGTATGAGCTGGAACCGGCCCCGGGGCTGAAGGCCTCCCGCGTGATCGGGCTGGCCGACGATATCGCCCGGTCCATGTCGGCCCTGTCGGCCCGTGTGTCCACCGTGCCGGGCCGTTCGGTGATCGGCATTGAACTGCCCAACGAGAACCGGGAAAAGGTCGTCCTGCGCGAGATCCTGTCGACCCGCGACTTCGGTGACGCGAACATGCGGCTGCCACTCGCGTTGGGCAAGGATATCGGCGGCGACGCGATCGTCGCGAACCTGGCCAAGATGCCCCACCTGCTGATCGCGGGTACCACCGGGTCCGGCAAATCCGTGGCAATCAACACGATGATCCTGTCGCTGCTCTATCGTCTGACCCCCGATGAATGCCGCATGATCATGATCGACCCCAAAATGCTGGAGCTTTCCGTCTATGACGGCATTCCGCATCTGCTTTCGCCCGTCGTGACCGACCCCAAGAAGGCGGTCGTGGCCCTGAAATGGGTCGTGGGCGAGATGGAGGAGCGTTACCGGAAGATGTCCAAGATGGGCGTGCGCAACATCGAAGGCTTCAATGGCCGCGTGGCGGATGCGCTGGGCAAGGGTGAAATGTTCGAACGCACCGTGCAGACCGGGTTTGACGAGGATACCGGCGAGCCGATCTTCGAGACCGAAGAGATTCAGCCCGAAAAACTGCCCTATATCGTCGTTGTCGTGGATGAAATGGCCGACCTGATGATGGTCGCGGGCAAGGAGATCGAGGCCTGCATCCAGCGCCTGGCGCAGATGGCTCGCGCCTCGGGGATTCACCTGATCATGGCCACGCAGCGCCCCTCGGTCGATGTTATCACCGGCACGATCAAGGCGAATTTCCCGACCCGAATCTCGTTCCAGGTCACTTCGAAGATCGACAGCCGTACCATTCTGGGTGAACAGGGCGCCGAGCAGCTCCTGGGCATGGGGGACATGCTCTATATGGCCGGCGGGGCGCGCATTACCCGTGTGCACGGGCCGTTCGTGTCGGATGAAGAGGTCGAAGAGATCGTCAGCTACCTCAAGAGCTTCGGCCCGCCCGAATACATGAGCGGCGTGGTTGACGGGCCGGCAGATGAAAAGGCCGATGACATTGACGCGGTGCTGGGCCTGTCCACTGGCGGCAACACCAATGGCGAAGATGCGTTGTATGACCAGGCCGTGGCTATCGTGATCAAGGATCGCAAATGTTCGACGTCCTACATTCAGCGCAAGCTGGCTATCGGCTACAACAAGGCCGCGCGCCTGGTTGAGCAGATGGAAGACGAGGGGCTGGTCTCGGCGTCGAACCATGTCGGCAAGCGCGAGATCCTGGTGCCGGAGCAGCAATAGAGCCGGCATTCTTTGGCGGGTCTCTGCCATGTGAGACCCAGGGGGGGTGCCATCGGGCGCGGCAGCGACTATGTGGAAGATATGAAACCGTTTCGCATAGCCCTGCCCGCAGTCATTTCTGCCGCCCTTCTGGCGGCCTCTGCCCTTCCCGCCGCTGCCGAGAAGCTCTCGGTGGCGGACATCTCGGCCTACCTGAACGCGCTCAAGTCGGCCCGGACGGGGTTCGTACAGATCAATGCGGATGGCTCACAGTCCACCGGCACCGTCTACATCAAACGCCCCGGCCGGGCGCGGTTCGAATATGACCCGCCGGTCGATGCGCTGGTGATGGCTGGCGGACAGCAGGTTGCGATCTTCGATCCGAAGTCGAACTCCGGTCCCACGCAATACCCGTTGAAACGCACGCCGTTGAACCTGATCCTGGCGCGCCGGATCGACCTGAGCACGGAGCGCATGGTCGTCGGGCACGGCGAAGAGGAGGGCATGACCACAATCACCGCCCAGGACCCGAAAAACCCGGAATACGGTACGATCCGGCTGTTTTTCTCTCCTGAGCCCGTAACCCTGCGTCAATGGATCATCACCGACGGGGCGGGGGATCAGACTAAGGTGGTTTTGGGTGATCTGGATCGGGATGTCGTTTTTGGCAGTGCCCTGTTCAGCATCCCGGGGGAAATCCAGAAACGGTTTGGAGACTGACACCCGCGCTTCAACGGCGCGAGCAGCCTTCCAGTTGCCGACGATAGGTTTCCGACCGTTCAGCCACCTGGTTGGCGACTTTGAGCAACCAGGGTTTCGACCGATAGGTACCCCGCGCGTAGCCGCCGCGGCCATCGTGATAGGCCAGGTACTGGTTGCGCGCGTCTGACAATGGAATGCCAAGGTCTTCGTAGCTCTGGCTCATGTACCAGCCAATGAAATCGGTCGCATCGCGGATATTGTCGCGCTTGGCCCCGCGACCACCTTCGGAGCGCTGGTATTCCTTCCAGGTGGCGTCCAGGGCCTGGGCATAACCGTAGGCGGAGCTCTGACGCCCCATCGGCAACACGCCCAGCACGTATTTCATCGGCGTTCGATTGTTGCCGATGAATTTCGATTCCTGGTAAATGATCGCCATTTGCACATGTACCGGCACGTCCCATTTGCGCTGGGTACGTTTCATGGCCTTCAGGTAGGCCGGCCGCTGTTTCACGATGCTGCAGGCATTGTCCAGATTGCGCGGCGCCTTGCTGACCCCACCGGAACAGGACGCTACGAATAGAACTATGATACCTGCGCGAAGAAGTCTGCTCATCTGCCCCTCGCTTATGTTTTGCCGCCATCCTACCCCAGCACGCTTGGCGAAGGAACCCGGTTCAGATCACAAAAGCAAGGATGAGCGGAAGCGCGGCTACGGACATCAGGGTCGAGACGACGACCAGCCCCGCCACCGCATCCGCGTCGGCGCCGTATTTTTCCGCCAGCAGGTAGGACGTCACCGCAACAGGGGTCGCGATCTGCACCACCAGCACACCGAAGGCCACACCCGACAGGCCGAACCACAGGCCCACGCTCCAGGCTGCTGCGACACAGATCATCACCTTGAGCGCGCTCAGCCAGATCGCCCGCGTCACCGCGCCGGGGTGCAGGCGGGCGATGGCCACGCCCAGTGTCAGGAGCATCATCGGGATCGCCAGCTGCCCCAGCAGCTCCAGCGTATTGGTCAGGAACCGTGGGGTCTGCCAGCCCTGCCACAGGAAGATGGCGCCCAGGACCGTGGCGCCAACGATGGGCTCTTTCAGCACTTTCAGCACAGACCCGCCACCCGAAACCAGCCATAGCCCGAAGGTGAAACTGCCGATTGCCATCACGGCAAAGACCACCACCGCAAAGCCCAGCCCTTCGTCCCCGAAGGCAAACAGCGCCAGTGGCAGCCCCAGGTTGCCGGTGTTGCCGAAGATGATCGGATTCAGATAGGTGCGCATGTTCAGCCGGGTCAGTTTCAGCACCACGAAGCTGATCACCGTGACCAGCACATAGGCCGCCAGCGCCGCCAGCGACACGGTGGTCAGGGCGGCCGGGTCGACTTCGGTCTTCATCAGCGCGGTAAAAATCAGTGCGGGCACCGCCAGGGTCATTGCCAGGCGTGTAATGAACTGAATCCGGTACTCGAACCCCAGTCTGACCCAGGCGAATCCAATGCCTGCCATCAGAAAAACCGGGGCAGTGATCTCCAATACTGTCAGGACAAGGTTCACAGACTGTTTCCTATTTTCTTGGCCTGGCCACATGGACAAGCCTGCTCCGGAAGGAGTATTAAATGTTAAGGGGCTGCGAAACTATGCTGAAAACACGTGCAAAATACGCTTTGGGACAAGTTGTCCGTCACCGCAAGCACCCCTTCCGGGGTGTTGTGTTCGACGTGGACGCGATGTTCTCGAATACCGAGGAATGGTATCAAGCCATTCCCGAAGAGGCGCGCCCGAACAAGGACCAGCCTTTCTACCACCTGCTCGCGGAAAACGATCAGTCCTATTACGTCGCCTATGTGTCCGAACAGAACTTGGTCGCGGATTATTCCGGTGAACCGGTCAGTCACCCGGACCTGCCCGATTTGTTTGGTGAATTCGAAGACGGTCATTACCCGCTGGAATTCCAGATGAACTGAGCCCCCGGGCGCGCAGACCTGGGCCATACGGGTTATCCCGTGTTCAGAAGCCGATCGCGCAACCGTCCTTGCGATGATCAGAGGCCCCCACCAGCACACCGTGCGCATAGTCGATCCCGATTGCCTGTCCTCCGCCCAGCGGGCCTTCGGGAATTTCGATCCGATGGCCCATCTCCGCCAGCTCGGCGCACACCTTGTCGGAGTAGCCGCGTTCCATCTTCAGAGCACCCCCGTCGGCAAAGCTGCGCGGGGCGTCCAGCGCTGCCTGCAACCCCATGCGGTGATCGACCAGGTTGGTGGTGAACCGCGAATGTCCCGTGGGTTGATAGGCGCCGCCCATGATCCCGAAACTGGTTGTGATCCTGCCGTCCTCGGCCAGCATGCCGGGAATGATCGTATGCATCGGCCGCTTGCCGCCCCCGGCCTCGTTCGGGTGGCCAGGGGTCAGGGTGAAGCCGGCACCGCGGTTCTGGAACAGCAGCCCGAACCTGTCCGAGGCCAGCCCCGATCCGAAGCTGTGGTAAATCGAATAGATCAGGCTGACCGCCATCAGGTCCCGGTCCACCACGGTCAGATAGACCGTGTCCCTGTGCACCGATTCGGTGAGTGGCGCAGCGGCCGCCATCGCCCGGTTCGGATCGATCAGCCGGGCCAGCCCGGCAGCGGTTTCCGGGGCCAGCATCTGCGCCAGCCGGGTGGTGTGGTCCGGGTCGGCGATGAAGCGATTGCGTGCATCATGGGCGAGCTTCGCCGCCTCGGCCTCCAGATGTACATGGGCAGCGGACAGGGGCGGCGCTGGGTCGAAATGGTGCAGGATGTTGTTCATCAGGATCGCTGTCGCCCCTTGACCGTTTGGTGGGTGTTCGATCAGGTCGACCCCCTTGTAGGTGCCGGAAACCGGTGCGGCGTCCGTGCAGCGCGTGGAGGCCAGATCGTCCTGCGTGTGGCAGCCGCCCAGCGCACGAAGGCTGGTGATCAGGTCTTCTGCCACCTCACCCTCGTAGAAACCCGCGCGACCCTCGCGGGCGATTCGGCGCAACACCTCGGCCTGACCCGGGGCGCGGTATAGATCGCCAGCACCGAAGGCCGTTTTGCCATTCTTCAGGTAGAGCTCTGCGGCCCGTCCGCGCAGATGCCCGTCCCGCGCCGAGATTGCCCAGTCGAAAGCCACGCGCGGGGCGACAGGGATGCCCTCCTCGCCGTAGCGGATCGCCGGAGCCAGGATTTGCCCCAGGTCCAATTGGCCGTGGGCTTCGTGCAGGTGACAGAAGGCGTCCACTGCGCCGGGCAGGGTAATCGACGGCACATCGCGGATCGGCATGGTTTCCAGCCCCTCGGCCCGCAGCGCGTTCGGGTCCAGCCCCGCCGGGGCGCGGCCCGAGCCGTTCAGCCCGATGACCCGGTCTTGCCCGGCGGGTTTCAGAAGCACAAAGCAGTCGCCGGCCAACCCGGTCATCTGCGGTTCCGCGATGCCTAGTACCGCCGCCGCCGCAATCGCCGCATCGACCGCATTGCCGCCATCCTGCAAGATGCGCACAGCGGCTTGGGCGGCCAGCGGGTGCGACGTGGCGCAGAGCCCGCGGCTGGCAAACACGACCGAGCGGCCGGGAAGTTGAAAATCGCGCATGGAAGCCTCCCTGGTCGCGGGCCACTGTTCGGACACGAGACTAGGCGCCTCAATGTTTTCTGCAACCATGTGGGAGGAAACCTCGGTGCCGCGCACTGGGTGGGGGCTGTTCAACGCGGCACCGAGGGAAGCCTATGCAGCTACCCTTTTATTATGCCCCGCGTTTCGGGCCGGTCTTGGGACTCAATAGGGCTTTTTCGCGGCAATTCGCCCCGACGCAGGGGCGCATTTATAAAATGCGAGAGCACGCCCCGAAGCAGGACGTGCCAGGCTCTTGCACCCGTTGGATCAATTGGGCAAAGGAGCGCCCCGCAGGTCCATGCGGAAGCTCAGCTGGTTGCGGTTGCCATCACGGCAATAGGTCAAGTCATGGGTCAGCTCGCGGATCAGGAACCAGCCGAATCCGCCCTCCGGCAAGTCCTGTTCGCCCAGCACGTTCAGATCGTGGGGCAATCCGTCGGGCATTTTGCCCCCCGGCATCGGTATGCCGTCGTCCAGAAGCGTCACCTTCAGCGCGTCCCCCTGACGGGTCACGTCCAGCTCGATCACGCCGATATCGTGTTCCTGGTAGGCATGTTTGACCACATTGTTCAGAACTTCGGCCAGCACCAGCTCCACCGAGCTTTTGTCATCCTGGCTCATCTCCAGATGGGTCAACCCTTGCATGCAGCTCTTCAACGCCTTGCGCACGGAAAGCTGTGTGCCGGGAAATACCAGATGCACCCGCTGCATCTGTGTCATCATTCCCTCCCGATGCAGGTCACGTGCGTGGCCCATGAATGGGAACCTCTCAGGACGCATCGGCCACGTCGTTGCCCAGGGCGCCAGCCGCGCTTGGGTGAATGATAAAGACAGTGTCCATGCGCGTCAGCTGGAACACTTTCCTGACCGCGGGGCTCAACCCAGCCAGTTCCAGTGCCTTGTCCTTACCGAGCTGCTTCATCGAGGCAACCACCGCGCCCAGCCCGGAACTGTCGATGAACCCGACCTGCGCCATGTCCAGCAGGACCCGGTCAGGCCCGTCCTCGCACAGTTCACGCATGCGATCCTTGAATGTGATTGCCACGGCGGCGTCGATCCGGTTTTCACCAACGGTGATAATCCGCAGATCACGGATGTCATTATAGTCCAATTGCACGGTTATTCTCCTTACCGAGGGCATCCTTGCAAATCAGGCTAGACGCGGATCGTTACCATTCGGTAAGCGTGGGTTCGAAATTCGGGAGTTCAGGAGGACACAATGAAGAATGTCGTAATCGCAGGGGCCGCGCGTACGCCCATGGGCGGGTTTCAAGGAGCCTTCTCCGGGGTGAGGGCCTCGGATCTGGGTGGTACGGCCATCAAGGCCGCGCTTGAGAACGCCGGTGCGCAAGCCTCCGACATCGAGGAGCTTTTGATGGGCTGTGTTCTGCCTGCTGGCCAGGGCCAGGCCCCCGCGCGCCAGGCGGGGTTCGCTGCAGGTCTCGGTGAAGACGTGCCGGCCACAACGCTGAACAAGATGTGCGGGTCGGGCATGAAAACCGCGATGATCGCCTTTGACCAGGTCGCTTTGGGCAATACCGATGTGATGGTCGCCGGCGGCATGGAAAGCATGACTGAAGCCCCCTATATCCTTCCGAAAATGCGTGAGGGCGCCCGGCTCGGTCATGGTGCCGTGGTCGACCACATGTTCCTGGACGGGCTGGAAGACGCCTATGACAAGGGCCGCCTGATGGGCACCTTCGCCGAGGATTGTGCCGAGCGCTTCCAATTTACCCGCGAGGCACAGGACGAATACGCGCTGAAGTCGCTGTCCAATGCGCTCGAAGCGCAGAAATCCGGTGCCTTCGAAGGCGAGATCGCGCCCTTCACCGTCAGGACCCGTCGGGGGGAGACCGTGGTGGCCAAGGATGAACAACCGGGGAACGCACGCCCGGAGAAGATCCCGACCCTGAAGCCCGCCTTTCGCAAGGATGGCACGGTGACGCCCGCCAACAGCTCGTCGATCTCGGACGGGGCTGCCGCGCTGGTCATCGCCTCGGAAGAGGCCGCACAGGAAAAAGGTCTGACCGTGCGTGCGCGCATCCTGGGTCACGCCAGCCACGCCCAGGCGCCGGGCCTGTTCACCACCGCCCCCGTGCCCGCCGCCCAGAAGCTGCTGGCGAAACTGGGCTGGACCAAGGACGACGTCGACCTGTGGGAGGTGAACGAGGCCTTTGCCGTCGTGCCCATGGCCTTCATGCATGAAATGGGCCTGTCGCGTGACGTGGTGAATGTGAACGGCGGCGCCTGCGCGTTGGGCCACCCTATCGGTGCCTCGGGCACGCGGATCATGGTTACACTGCTGAACGCGCTGGAAAAACGCGGGCTGAAACGCGGGATCGCGGCGATCTGCATCGGTGGTGGGGAAGGCACGGCCATCGCGATCGAGCGAGTCTGACCCCTTTCAGCTTTCCCCAAATATCCCGGGGGGTCCGGGGGGCTGGTCCCCCGGTCCTGCCCGAGCCAAGGACAGCAACATGCGCGTGAACTACTCCGACCTGGCCAAACAGATCGCCGCCCTCACGGAAGGCGAGAGCGACGAGGTCGCCCTGATGGCGACGCTGGCCTGTGAAATTCACCATGCCGACGACCGGTTCGACTGGACCGGCTTTTACCGCGTGGTTGCGCCGGAGCTCCTGAAAATCGGCCCCTACCAGGGTGGGCACGGCTGCCTGGCCATCCCGTTCTCGCGCGGGGTCTGCGGGGCGGCAGCCCGCACCGGCGAGGTGCAGCTGGTCGCCGACGTTGATGCCTTCCCGGGCCACATCGCCTGCGCCAGCTCGACCCGGTCCGAGATCGTGCTGCCGGTCTGGAACAAGGCTGGTGATCTGATCGCAGTCCTGGATATCGACAGCGACCAGCCGGATGCCTTCCGCCCGGAAGACGCCTCGGAGCTTTCCATGATCCTTGCGGCGACTTTCGCGCGCTGACCCCCCGTCATGCTGCCCTGCAGCAAGTTTTTTTCTTGCCGCGAATCATCTTTTTCGGCCAATGATGAAAAAACACGTGAAAATTTCACGACGAATTTCATCAGAGAGCCACATGCTGCATAGCGATCCGAACAGCACCAAGACACTCGGCGCCGATATCCGGGCGTTGCGCAAATCGCGCGGCCTGACCTTGACCGCCCTGGCAGAAACTCTGGGCCGCTCGGTCGGATGGCTCAGCCAGGTTGAACGCGACAAGTCGGAGCCCTCGATTTCCGACCTGCGCGAGATTGGTGCCGCGCTGGAGGTTCCTATGTCTTTCCTGTTCGCGCACAGCTCGGTCCCGGCGGATGAACAAGGTTACGTGGTGCGGGCAGGCACACGCCGCCCCATGGGGGGCGATGACGAGGGTCTGGTCGAGGAACTGCTCTCCCCCGATCTGACGGACGATTTCGAAATGGTCCATTCCACCTTCGCCCCCCGGACAGCCATGCAGACCCCGGCCCACCGGCCGACACAGGAGGTGGGTTACATTGTCTCGGGCAAGCTGGATCTGGAAATTGGCGGCCGCCGGTTCACCGTGGGCCCCGGTGACAGTTTCCGTATCAAGGACCAGCCGTACCAGTGGTCCAACCCCTATGACGAACCCGCCGTCGCGATCTGGGTGATCGCACCGCCGATCTATTGAGGAGGCTGCCATGAAAGGTCACTGCCTCTGCGGCGCCATTGCCTTTGGAACCGACGCCACTCCGCAAGGGGTGAGCATGTGTCACTGCGGCCAGTGCCGGCGCCAGTCCGGCGGCATCTGGTCCTCGGCCTTTGTCAAGGAAACCGAGCTGACCATAACCGGAGAGGTGCGCTGGTTCGCGGCTTCAGACAAGGCGCGGCGCGGTTTCTGCCCAAGCTGCGGCTCGTTCCTGTTCTGGCAGGGCACGGGCGAGGACACAATCTCCTTCGCGCTGGGCGCGGTCGACAACCCGACCGATGTGACGCTCGAAAAACACATCTTCACCGCAGACAAGGGCGACTATTACGACATCTGCGACAGGGTGGAGCAGCACCCATGATCGAAACGCTTCTGAACATGGACCCCTTGGTGATTGCCAGCTTTGTCGGGGCTTCGGTGATCCTCTACCTGACTCCGGGGCCGGACATGATGTTCATCATCGCCTCCAGCCTCAGAGGTGGTGCGCGCGCCGGAGTCATGGCGACCTGCGGGATCATCCTCGGGCTTTTGTGCCACGTCACCCTGGCAGCGGCGGGCCTTGCGGTTCTGATCGCCACCTCGCCGCTGGCGCTGGACCTGATCCGGTATGCGGGTGCCGCCTACCTGGCCTGGCTGGCCTGGCACAGCTGGCGCACGGCCGGGGCGGCCACGATGCGCGAGGGGCGTGCGGATTTGTGGCGGGCGTTCCGCCGGGGCTTCGTGACCAACCTGCTCAATGCCAAGGTGATCCTTTTCATCCTTGCCTTCCTGCCGCAGTTCATTCGCCCCGAAGTGGGACCGGAATGGCACCAGGTCGTCATTCTTGGCGGGATCCTGACCATCGGCGGCTTTGTCGCGGACGCGCTGATCGGCATCTTTTCCGGCCTGGCGGCAGACCGTATCCGCACCTCTTCCGGCCTGATGAATCGCATCGCGGCCGTCATATTCGGCTCGCTAGCCGCGCGCCTTGCCCTCAACTGAACACGAACAAACGAACAACAGGGAGCTCTCCATGTCCGACTTTCCCACCCAGGCCCGCGTGGTCATCATCGGCGGCGGCGTCATCGGCGCCTCGACCCTCTATCACCTGGCCAAGAAGGGATGGACCGACTGCGTTCTGCTTGAAAAGAACGAGCTGACCGCGGGTTCCACCTGGCACGCGGCGGGCAATGTGCCCACGTTCTCGACCTCCTGGTCGATCATGAACATGCAGCGGTACTCGACCGAACTCTACAGCCGCCTGGGCGAAGAGGTCGACTACCCGATGAACTATCACCAGACCGGTTCGATCCGCCTGGCCCACACCAAGGAGCGCATGCAGGAATTCGAGCGCGCCTGTTCGATGGGCCGCTACCAGGGCATCGAGATGGAAATCTGGACCCCGGAACAGGCCAAGGAACATTACCCGTTCCTGGAAACCCACGACCTGGAAGGCGTGCTGTGGGATCCGTCCGACGGGGACATCGACCCGGCTCAGGTGACACAGGCGCTGGCCAAGGGCGCCCGCGACATGGGGCAGAAAATCATCCGCTTCTGCCCGGCCACCGGCGTTACCCAGCATGACGACGGCAGCTGGACCGTGCATACCGACAAGGGTGACATCAACTGTGACTACGTGGTCAACGCGGCAGGCTACTATGCCCAGCGGGTCGGCGAGATGTTCAAGCCCTATGGCGGGCGCACCGTGCCGATGATGGTGATGGAGCACCAGTACCTGCTGACCGAACAGATTCCCGAGATCGAAGCCTGGTCGAAGGAGCACGGCGGCAAGCTGCCCCTGATCCGAGACGTGGACGTGTCCTACTACCTGCGTCAGGAAAAGCACGGCTATAACCTGGGCCCCTACGAGCCCAACTGCAAGGCACATTGGGTCGATGCCGATGACGCCATGCCCGAGGACTTCAGCTTCCAGCTGTGGCAGGAAGACATCGACCGGATCGAGGATATCGTCGTTGACGCCATGGCCCGCGTGCCGCTGATGGAAACGTCGGGTGTCAGCAGCGTGATCAACGGTCCGATCCCTTACGCCCCCGACGGGTTGCCGCTGATTGGTCCGATGCCCGGTGTGAAAAACGCCTTCGAGGCCTGCGTCTTTACATTCGGCATCGCGCAGGGTGGCGGCGCCGGCAAGGTCATGGCCGAATGGATCGTCGATGGCGCGACCGAGTGGGACATGTGGGCGGTCGATCCGCGCCGCTACACGGATTACACGGACCAGGATTACTGCAACAAGAAGGGCATGGAGACTTACGGCAACGAATATGCCATGCACTTCCCGCATCACGAATGGCCTGCCGCGCGTGACAAGAAACTGTCGCCGGTGCATGACAAGGTCATCGCCGCCGGGGGCGTCATGGGCGCCTACAACGGTTGGGAGCGCGCCAACTGGTTCGCGCAACCGGGTGACGACACCTCGCTGGAAGCCACCCACACCTGGGGCCGGTCCGGTCCGTGGGAGCAACGTATCAAGGAAGAGTGCGAAGCGGTGCGCGACCACTGCGGCGTGTTGGACCTGCCCGGGTTCTCGCGGTTCAAGATCTCCGGCAAGGGGGCAGACGAATGGCTGCGTGGCCAGGTGACGGGTGCGCTGCCAAAGGTCGGTCGTGTCGGCCTCGTCTATTTCTCGGACGCCCGGGGTCGCATTCTGACGGAAATGTCCGTGACCCGCGAAGCCGAGGATATGTTCGTCCTGGTGACGGCGGCTTCCGCCCAGTGGCATGATCGTGATCTGCTGCTTGCGAACCTGCCCGAAGACGGCAGCCTGACACTTGAGGACTGGACGACGCGCATGTCGACCCTGATTGTCACCGGGCCGAAATCGCGCGAAGTCCTGTCCAGCCTGACGGAGGCCGATCTTTCCCTTCCCTGGCTGAGCTTTCAGGAAACGGAAGCCGCCGGGCACTGGGCCGCGCTTCTGAGGGTCTCCTTTGCCGGCGAACTCGGCTGGGAAATTCACGCTGAGAACGAAAGCATGCCAGCCATCTACGACGCGGTGATCGCGGCGGGCGCCAAACCCTTCGGCATGTATGCGCTGAATTCGCTGCGGCTGGAAAAGGGCTATCGCGCCTGGAAGGGCGATCTGTCCACCGACTACTCGATGCTGGAAGGCGGGCTGGAACGCTTCGTCAAGCTCGACAAGCCGCAGGACTTCCCGGGCAAGGCGGCGATCCAGGCCGAGAAACAGCAAGGCGCGGCCAAGAGCTTCGTCACCTTGCTGGTCGAGGCCGGAGACGCCGACGCTCCCTACATGTCCTGTGTCTGGTCCGGCGACGCAATCGTCGGCGAGACCACCTCGGGCGGCTGGGGCTATCGTGTGAACAAGTCCATCGCCTTGGGCATGGTGCGTACCGATCTGGCCAAGCCGGGCACCGAGCTGGAGGTCGAGATCTACGGCGAGAAATGCAAGGCGGTGGTGCAGGAGGACCAGCCGTTGTGGGATCCGGAAAACGCACGTATCCGGGCCTGATGAACAGAGGTGCCGCCCCTATACCGGGGGCGGCTCCCACCCCCGGGCGAGCGCAGGGCAAGAAGTTCCCCAGGTCGCCCGAGTTTCGGAACCATCTGGGGTGAGACCATGAACCAACCGCTGCGCCATGCCTCCACGGTGGCTGACACGATCCGCTTCGACATCCTCGTCAGTGACGGTTTCGTCCTGACGGAGCTGGCCGGTGTGGTCGAGCCGATCCGGATCATGAATCGGATTACCTTGCGGAACGGCTTTGCCTTTCGTTACCTCAGCCGACATGGCGGGCGCATTGCCTGCCGGGCGGGGATGGACGTCGCCACCAACCCGGTGCCCGAAAGGCCCGATGCCGACTACCTCGTCGTGATCGGCAATACCGACCCGGCTGCCCCGGGCCTGTCGGTGCAGGACATCATCCGCCGCTATACCCACCGGGGGGCCAAGGTGGTGCTGCTGGCCGAGGCCGCCAGCCGCCACATCGCCGAAACCACCCCTGACAGCCCGCATACGACCCACTGGGAGAACTCCACCGTGCTGGGCGAGAGCCCGGTCAGCTTCGACCCGAAGTTTGCCCTGGCGGTCGAGGATGGCGCGATCCTGACCTGCGCGGGCATGGGGGCGACGGTGGATCTGATCCTGTCCCTGCTGACGCGCCATGTTCCGACCGCCAAGGTCATGGCGGTGGCGGGCATCCTGCTGCACGACCGCATTCGCGATTTTGCCACACAGCAACCGATCGGCGGCCCCACCGTGAATGCCACCGGCGACCGCGATCTGGACGGTGCGATCGAGCTGATGCAGGCCAATACCGAAGAACCGATCCCGATCCACGAACTGGTCGCGATCCTGGGCCTGTCGAACCGTTCGCTGGAGCGCAAGTTCAAACAGCGCCTGGGCACCACGCCGCACCAGTTCTACCGCGCCCTGCGCCTGAACAAGGCCAACAACCTGCTTCTGAACACCTCCATGTCGATCCAGGAGATTGGCATTGCCTGCGGTTTCCTGGGCGGGTTCTCGGGCCCGTTCAAGGCAATGTTCGGCGTCACGCCGCAGCAGGTGCGGGCGCAAAGGGCCCGCCACACCTGACGCTTTTGCCCGGAATCGGGGGATTTCTGCCGCTTTTCGCGATATCATTCCCGCCGAACCGTGCCACCGTTCTTTGGTCCCCGGACCGCGATCACACTCACGACCATCCACAGGAGCGCCCAATGGCTGATCTTCCCACCCACGCCCGCGTCGTCATTGTCGGCGGCGGAGTCATCGGCTGTTCGGTCGCCTATCACCTGGCCAAGCAGGGCTGGACCGACGTGGTCCTCCTGGAGCGCAAGCAGCTCACCTCAGGCACCACGTGGCATGCCGCCGGGCTGATTGCCCAGCTGCGCGCCACGGCGAACATGACCAAACTCGCGAAGTACTCGCAGGAGCTTTACGGCAACCTGGAGGCCGAGACCGGCGTCGCCACCGGGTTCAAACGCTGCGGCTCGATAACCGCGGCCCTGACCGGCGAGCGGCTCGAAGAGCTGCACCGCCAGGCCGCCATGGCCCGGGCCTTCGGTGTCGAGGTCGAGGAAATCTCGCCCGAAGAGGTCAAGGCGAAGTATGAGCATCTGAACATAGAAGACGTGACCGGCGGCGTGTACTTGCCTCTGGACGGGCAGGGGGATCCGGCCAATATCACGCTGGCGCTGGCCAAGGGCGCGCGGCAGAACGGTGCCGTTGTCAAGGAACGCATCAAGGTCACGGGCGTGGCCAAGACGGGCCGCCGTGTGACCGGTGTGGACTGGGTATCGGACGATGGGTCTGAGCAGGGCCACATCACCTGCGATCACATCGTCAACTGTGCCGGCATGTGGGGCCACGAGGTTGGCCGAATGATGGGCGCCAATGTGCCGCTGCACGCCTGTGAGCATTTCTATATCGTCACCGAAAGCATCACCGGCCTGACCCAGATGCCGGTTTTGCGCGTGCCGGATGAATGCGCCTATTACAAGGAAGACGCCGGGAAAATCCTGCTGGGCGCGTTTGAGCCCAATGCCAAGCCCTGGGCGATGAACGGCATTCCCGACACGTTCGAGTTCGACCAACTGCCCGAGGATTTCGACCATTTCGAACCGATCCTCGAAGCGGCCTGCAACCGCATGCCGATGCTGGCCGAAGCGGGCATTCATACCTTCTTCAACGGCCCGGAGTCGTTCACGCCGGATGACGCCTACCACCTGGGCCTCGCGCCCGAGATGGACAATGTCTGGGTTGCCGCCGGGTTCAACTCGATCGGAATTCAGTCCGCGGGTGGTGCCGGTCAGGCGCTGGCACAGTGGATGGAAGATGGCGAGAAACCCTTCGATCTGGGCGACGTGGACATTTCGCGCATGCAGCCTTTTCAGGGCAACAAGACCTATCTGTACGAACGCTCGAAGGAAACGCTGGGCCTGCTCTATGCCGACCACTTCCCGTTCCGCCAGAAGGCCACGGCGCGGGGTGTGCGTCGTACCCCGTTCCACCACCACCTGAAGGAACAGGGCGGCGTATTCGGTGAAATCGCTGGGTGGGAGCGCGCCAACTGGTTCGCCAATGACGCGCAGAAAGCCGAATACGAATACACCTGGGGCCGTCCGAACTGGTTCGAGAACGCCGCCGCCGAACATCGCGCCGTGCGCGAAAACGTCGGCATGTATGACATGTCCTCCTTCGGCAAGATCCGCGTCGAAGGACCGGATGCCGAAGCCTTCATGAACTACATCGGTGGCGGCGACTATACGGTGCCGAATGGCAAGATCGTCTATACCCAGTTCCTGAACTCCCGTGCGGGGATCGAGGCGGATGTGACCGTCACTCGCCTGTCTGAGACCGCCTATCTGGTCGTTACCCCCGCTGCCACACGCCTGGCCGACCAGACCTGGATGCAGCGCCACGTGTATGGTCCGGGGGGCGATTTCCGCGTGGTGATCACCGATGTGACCGCGGGCGAGGGCGTGTTGGCCGTGATGGGGCCGAATGCGCGCAAGCTGTTGGAAGCGGTGTCGCCTAACGACTTCACCAATGCCACCAACCCGTTCGGCACCGCGCAGGAGATCGAGATCGGCATGGGCCTGGCCCGCGCCCACCGCGTGACCTATGTGGGCGAATTGGGCTGGGAGCTTTATGCCTCCGCCGACATGGCCGGGCACATGTTCGAAACCCTGTTCGAAGCAGGGCAGGACATGGGGCTGAAGCTCTGCGGCATGCACATGATGGACAGCTGCCGGATCGAGAAGGGTTTTCGCCACTTCGGCCATGACATCACCGCCGAAGATCACGTGCTGGAGGCCGGTCTGGGCTTTGCGGTAAAGACCGACAAACCCGACTTCATCGGTCGCGACGCGGTGCTGGCCAAGAAGGAAACGGGGCTGGAAAACCGCATGGTGCAGTTCAAGCTGACCGACCCCGAGCCGTTGCTCTACCACAACGAGCCGATCATCCGCGATGGCGAGATCGTCGGCTACCTGTCCTCGGGCAGCTATGGCCACCACCTCGGCGCTGCCATGGGCATGGGGTATGTGCCATGCAAGGGCGAAAAGCCCGCCGACGTCCTGGCCTCGACCTACGAGATTGACGTGGCTGGCACCAGCGTGAAAGCCGAGGCGTCGTTGAAGCCGATGTACGACCCGAAAGGCGAACGCGCCAAGGCGTGAACGGACGCCTTCCCCGACCCCACCGGGGAGGGCGCCTGCTGATCCAGCGAGTCCGGTTATCCCGGACATCAAAAAAAATCATCAACCCTGTCGCTGGTGAGGCTTCTGCACGGGAAAAAAGTTGCCATAAAGGCGGCATGACTGCACCTCGGACCATTCAAAACCAGGACACACCACAGGGGCTGGCCTTTGCCATCACCGCCTATCTGCTGTGGGGTTTCCTGCCGCTCTACATGAAGGCACTGGCCCATATCCCGGCGCCTGAGGTGGTGGTGCATCGGATCCTGTGGTCTGTGCCGGTGGCCGGAGTTCTGCTGATCGTGTTGGGCCGTACCCGCGACCTGGCCACAGCGCTGCGTTCGCCGCGCACCTTGGCGATGGGCTGTGTCACGGCGGCTCTGATTTCGGTCAACTGGGGCATCTATGTCTGGTCCATTGCGGCCGACCGGGCGCTGGACGCGGCGCTGGGCTATTACATCAACCCGCTGTTTTCGATCTTTCTGGGGGCTGTCCTGCTGGGCGAACGGCTGACCCGGGCGCAGATGGCCGCCATCGCTCTGGCCTTGTCTGCCGTGGTCGTGCTGACCGTTGAGACCGGATCTCTGCCTTGGCCCGCCATCGGGCTGATGTTCAGCTGGGGCCTCTATGCGCTGGCCAAGAAACAGCTGCCGATCGGACCGAACCAGGGCTTCATGCTTGAGGTGCTGATCCTGACCGGCCCCGCGCTGGCTTACCTCGGGTGGCTCATGGCCAGCGGTCAAAGTCATTTCGGTGGAGCAGCCTTGGACTCCGGCTTGCTGATAGGATGTGGCCTGGTCACTGCCGTGCCGCTGATCATCTATGCCAATGGCGCCAAGCTTTTGCGCCTGTCGACCGTGGGCATCCTGCAATATATCGCGCCGTCGATGATCTTCCTGACCGCGGTCTTTGTCTTTGACGAGCCCTTCGGAGGCGCGCAGGCGATCGCCTTTCCGATGATCTGGGCGGCGCTGGTGATCTACAGCTGGTCGATGGTCAAACAGGTGCGCCGCGCCGCCTGAGGCTTGCCCCGGCGGTCCCGGCCCGCTATCCCGCGCCCCATGGACGCCTATTGCCCCCCCGATACACCGCTCGACATCCTGCACCAGGATCACGAGCTTCTGATCGTGAACAAACCTTCGGGCCTGCTTTCTGTGCCCGGACGGGGCGCGCATCTGGCCGATTGCCTGATCGCCCGCATCCAGGCGGTCTTTCCCGAGACGCTGCTGGTGCACCGGCTGGATCGCGACACGTCCGGCGTGATGGTCTTTGCCATGACACCACATGCGCAGCGTCATCTGGGGCTGCAATTTGAAAAACGGCAGGTGAAGAAGGTCTATGTCGCGCGGGTTTACGGCGAAGTTGAAGCCGGTGAAGGCACGGTGGATCTGCCGCTGATCGTCGACTGGCCCAACCGCCCGCGCCAGCATGTGGACCATGAGAACGGCAAACCCGCTGTGACCGACTGGAAAGTTGCAAAACGTGGCGTCGGCGAAACCCGCATGCGTCTGTTTCCGCAAACCGGCCGCAGTCACCAGTTGCGCGTCCACATGAAGGAACTCGGCCATCCGATCCTGGGCGACCCTTTCTACGCGACCGGCCCCGCGCTGGAGGCCCCGCGGTTGATGTTGCATGCCGAAAGCCTGCGCCTGCGCCACCCGGACGGGGGCCGGGGGATGACTTTCAAGGCGAAATGCCCGTTTTGAACGGCTTGCCCAAACGTCAAGCGCCTCCCGGAGCCTTGCCCTTCTCACACGGGTTTGTTTGACTGCGAGCGTCTTGCAAAAAAGGGCTTTGCCATGTTCACTCCCGTCATCTCCGGCACCGGGGTTTTTACCCCGGAACAGGTCATCACCAACGCCGAACTGG
This sequence comes from Aliiroseovarius sp., assembly GCF_030148435.1. Taxonomy (GTDB): domain Bacteria; phylum Pseudomonadota; class Alphaproteobacteria; order Rhodobacterales; family Rhodobacteraceae; genus JASBTN01. Next base: position 13,161 of record NZ_JASBTN010000063.1, on the reverse strand, counting down.
TCGAAGCCTTCAACACCTATGCCGACAAGCAGAACGCCCTGAACGCGGATGCCATCGCGGCAGGCGAGACGGAGCCGATCGGCCATTCGAGCGAGGAGTTCATCCACTCAGCTTCGGGCATTGATCAGCGTTTCGTGATGGACAAGTCCGGCGTGCTGGACCCGGACCGCATGTATCCGTCCCTGGCTGAACGCGCCGATGAAGACCCGGGCCTCATGACCGAAATGGGCGTGGATGCCTGCCGCAAGGCGCTGGCGCAGGCGGGCGTGGAGGCCGGTGAGATCGACCTGGTGATCTGCGCCGCCTCGAACCATGAACGCGCCTATCCGGCCATCGCGGTCGAGATTCAGCAGGCGCTGGGCGCCGGCGGGTTCGGGTTTGACATGAACGTGGCCTGCAGTTCGGCCACATTCGGCATCCAGGCGGCGGCGGACATGGTGCGCTCCGGGTCGGTGAAGAAGGCCCTGGTGGTGAACCCCGAGATCTGCTCGGCACATCTGGAGTGGCGCGACCGGGACTGTCATTTCATCTTTGGCGACGTGGCTACCGCGACGCTGATCGAGCGCAAGGAAGACGCCACGGGGGATCACTTCGAGATCCTGTCGACCCGCTGCCTGACGCAGTTTTCCAACAATATCCGCAACAACAACGGCTTCCTGCGGCGCACCCGTGAGGAGGTGGGCGCCCTGCCGGACCGTCGCGACATGCAGTTCATGCAAAATGGCCGCAAGGTGTTCAAGGAGGTGCTGCCGATCGTGTCCAAGCATATCCTTGGGCATATCGCGAACGAGGGTGTGAGCCCCGATCAGCTCAAGCGCCTGTGGCTGCATCAGGCCAACAAGACGATGAATGATTTCATCGGCAAGAAGGTGCTTGGCCGGGTGCCGGAAGAGGGTGAGCAGCCCAATATCCTGCAGGACTACGCCAATACCTCCTCGGCCGGGTCGATCATCGCCTTCGACAAGTTTTCCGCCGATCTGGCACCCGGGGAGATGGGCGTGATCTGCTCGTTTGGCGCGGGCTATTCGGTCGGCTCGGTGCTGGTGAAGCGGGCGTAACCGAGATCTTTCAAAGAAAACGGCCCGCCTGGGTGGCTGGCCGTGTCCTGTTGTTCAGCGCGGATCAGACGTTCGACCAACCCGAGGCGGCTTTGACCTCCAGGAAATCCTCGATCCCGAAGGCACCGCCCTCGCGGCCGTTGCCGGATTGCTTGTAGCCGCCGAACGGGGCCCCCGCACCACGGCCCTGGCCGTTCACCTCGACCATGCCCGAGCGCAGCGCGCGCGACACCCGGTTGGCGCGTTCTCCGTCCTGGGTCTGCACGTAGTTGGTCAGGCCATAGACCGTGTCATTGGCGATCTCGATCGCCTCTTCTTCGGTGTCGAATGGGATCATCGCCAGGACCGGGCCGAAGATTTCCTCGCGTGCAATGGTCATCTGGTTGTTCACGTCGGCAAAGACGGTCGGCTTGACGAAATAGCCCTTGTTCAGCCCCTCGGGACGACCGGTTCCCCCGGCGATCAGGCGGGCGCCTTCGTCAATTCCAACCTGGATGAGATCCTGGATCTTGCCCCATTGCAGTTCGGACACGACCGGCCCGATGTGGCGGCCTTCCTCGCTGGCCGGACCCACCGAAACGCCTTCGGCAACCTCGCGGGCGGTCTCGACCGACTGGTCGTAGATTTCGCGTTGAACCAGCATGCGCGAGGGCGCGTTACAGCTCTGCCCGGTGTTTTGCATCATGTGCAACACGCCGCGTTTCACCGCCTTGTCATCCGCGTCGGCAAACAGGATGTTGGCCCCTTTGCCGCCGAGTTCGAGCGAGACGCGCTTCAACGTGTCGGCGGCCGCTTTCGAGATTGCGATGCCCGCGCGGGTCGAGCCGGTAAAGCTGACCATGTCCACGTCCGGGTGGGTCGACAGTTGGGTGCCGACACCGACACCGTCGCCGTTGATCATGTTGTAGACTCCGGCGGGCACACCGGCGTCATGCATGATTTCGGACCAGACAATGGAGGAAAGCGGCGCGATTTCCGAAGGTTTCAGTACCATGGTTGACCCTGCCGCCAGCGCCGCCACGACCTTCAGCGAGACCTGGTTCATCGGCCAGTTCCAGGGTGTGATCAGGGCGCAGACGCCGATGGGCTCATACAGGATGCGGTCGTTCGGGGCGTGAGCGCCCAGCACGCGATCGAACTCGAACCCCTCGAAGGCATCGATGAAGTTCTTTATGTGATAGGCGCCAGCGCCGACCTGACCCGTGCGAGCAAGGTTGATCGGGGCGCCCATTTCCTGGCTCATCGCCTGGGCCAGATCCTCGCCCCGTTTTCCGTAGACTTCGGCGATGTTGCGCAGGACTTCTAGGCGGTCGGCCTTGGACGAGACCCCCCAGGTCCTGAACGCCGCCTTGGCCGCCGCAACCGCCGCGTCGGTATCGGCCTGTCCGCCCAGGGAAATGGTGGCGAAGGCTTCCTCGGTCGACGGGTTGATTACGGGGAAATCATTGGCCACGGCGGGGGCAACCCACCGGCCGTTGATGTAGAAGTCGCGTTTCTCGATCATGTCTCACTCCGTTTCGGATCTGGCGGCACTCTGTCACCGGGATTCGGCGGGTGCAAGCAAGGTTTCGCGTAATATGATCAAAAAAATGCGCTGGTGGAAATGGCCAATTTCGCGCCTGTCGAGCGGACCAATTGCGATGCGCCAGACCAGTTTTCACCGCTCTGATCCAAATCAGGGCAGCACAGCCGGCAATCTGGTAAAATTTCCCCGCAAATTGGGAGGACAGATATGAAAAGTGGAACATTTTTCCGCCGTATCGGCGGCGTTGTGCTGGCTCTTGGTGTCGCGGTTTCTGCCACCGTTGCCAGCGCCGAAACCCCCGTCGGATCGACTGTTGAAAGCCGGGTTCTGATGGGATTCCAGGTCAATCCGGACGCGATTGCGGATTGGTTGCCGGAAGGCGTTGTGCCGATCACGCTACCCAAGGGGGGACTGGCTGGCAGCAACGTGATTCTGGCGTTGATCGACCGGCACCTGATCATGGATGCCGAGGGTGCGCCCGCAGAGCCACGAGCCGGTGCGATTGCCGCCTTCCTGGTCTATGGCAAGAGCGAGGCGGGTGTTCGCGGCTACGTGACCCGGGTATATGAACCGGCCCCCATTCAGGATCCTTACGGCAACTCTGCCGCCGGGGTGGTGGATCATGCCGTGGCCACCGAGACCGCAGGTGACGCAAGCCAGCGCCGGGAACGTTGGGCCGTGCGTCCGGATGGTGGCGGAGGCTTTAATCTGGAACTGCGCCACGTTCAGGGCGCCTTGGGCTGGAGCGAAGCGGGTGAGAGCCGCCCCTATTCCTCGGTTACACCCGACTTCTTCCGCATCTACCGCTACGACCAGCTGGCCGAACTGGTGATGAATGCGAAACTGGGGCGGGAGCTGAACGGCGAGGTTAGCTGGCAAATGAACATCGCTGAGCTGGCCGACGTTTTCGACGGCAGCGAGGAGCTGACTGCGATTGTGTCTATCCCGGTCTACATCCGCGAGATTTCCTTGCCCTGACACGAAAAAGGCCCCGTCGGTTGACGGGGCCTTTCCTTGAACCAGTTGGTGTCAGCCCGTGTTCCTGGCTGCGTCAAGCGCCTGGTCCAGCACCTCGCGGTCGCCCACATGGTTGGCCAGGATCAACACGAGGCGCGCATTCAGGGCGTCGCTGTCTTCCTTCGACAGGCCCTCGTGGGCGCCCAGCAGGGCGGCATAAAAATCGTCGGCACCGGCGATGTTCGGCTTCAGGTTCAGATCGGACATGGCTGTTACTCCTTGCCGGTGGCGCGGCGGATGGCGGCGCGGAACAGGTTTTCGTCGAAGCTCGGGCGGCGCGCCGCCACATGCTGGTCGGGACGGATCAGGTAAACTGCGCTGTCCTCGTTGCCGAGGTAGCGGGCCTTCAGCATACCGGTGGTGTCCGCCTTTGCCGACAGAGCCAGGCGGGTCACTTCGATCCCGTCCTCGTCCAGGCTTTCGGGCGCATCGGCGTCGATGGTCAGCAGGGTGAACTTGTCGCCCAGCTGCCGCAGCAGGTAATCGTCGCCCAGTTTCACGTCCGGGCAGGGCGAGCCGGGGCGGGTGCGCTCGGGCCCGTCCAGCGCATCGGCGGTGTTCAGCGGTGAGCCGTCGTAGGTGCAGGGCACCGACAGGCGACCGGCGTTTACCAGCGGGCGGGCGAATTCGTGCTGTTCCGCCAGGTCCAGCACGGCGTCACGCAGGATGCGCGACATCTCTGACTTCGGCGTGATGAAGTCGGTCGAGCGGGACGAGTTCATGATGTTCTCATCCGCGCCGTGGATGCGCTCCATGTCGTAGCTGTCCAGGAGCGACTCGGGCGCCATTCCGTCCATCACCAGCTTCAGCTTCCAGGCCAGGTTGTCGGTGTCCTGCAGGCCGGAGTTCGCGCCGCGGGCGCCGAAGGGCGAAACCTGGTGCGCGGCGTCACCGGCAAAGATCACACGGCCGTGGTGGAATTTCTCCATCCGGCGGCACTGGAACGTGTAGATGGAGACCCACTCCAGTTCGAACTGCACGTCCTCGCCCAGCATTGCCTTTAGGCGCGGGATGACATTTTCGGGCTTTTTCTCTTCTTCCTTGTCGATGTCCCAACCCAGCTGCAGGTCGATGCGCCAGACATTGTCGGGCTGTTTGTGCAAGAGCGCCGACTGGCCCTTGTTGAAGGGCGGATCGAACCAGAACCAGCGCTCGGTGGGGAAGTCGGCTTCCATGATCACGTCGGCGATCAGGAAGTTGTCCTCGAACACGCGACCGACGAAATCGAGCCCAAGCATCTGGCGCGTGGGCGAGCCGGCGCCGTCACAGGCGATCAGCCAGTCGGCCTCGATGTTGTAGGGCCCCTCGGGCGTATCCACTTCCAGCGTGGCATGGTCGGCGTGGTTGCCGATCGCCGAGACCTTGTTGTTGCCGCGGATCTCGATCGCCTTACCCTCGGCCTGCAACTCGCGGACCCGGTTCACCAGGTATTCCTCGAAATAGTATTGCTGCAGGTTGATGAAGGCGGGGCGCTCGTGCCCGTCTTCGGGCAGGAGGTCGAATTCGTAGATCTTGCGTTCGTCAAAAAAGACTTTGCCGACGTTCCATTCGACACCCTTGTCCACCATCGGCTGGCCACAGCCTAGCCGGTCGAGGATTTCCAGCGGGCGCTTGGCATAACACACCGCGCGCGAGCCGAAGGACACTTTGTCATTGTCGTCCAGGATCACCACCGGCACGTCCTGCTGCGCCAGGTCGATCGCCAGCCCCAAGCCAATGGGGCCTGCGCCGATGATCACGACGGGGTGGCGGACCGCAGCTTCGTTGTCCTGGTCCGGGCTGCGCTCATAGGCATAGAGCGGCACTTCGAAAATTTTGTTCTCGGCGTTCATTTGGTCTCCTCCGGCGGCGGGCAGGGTTTCTGCCTTAGCTTAAACCGTTTTTCACATTGCGTTTGCAACGATAGGTGTGGCCGCTCGCCGCATGTCTCCTTTCATGCAGCGAGCGGTATTGGGTCAGCTTTGCAGCGCCTCCCACATCTCCAAGTCGCGCTGGGCGGTCCAGATGCGGGGGGTGTCGATGCCGCGCGCTTCGTCATAGGCGCGGGCAACGTTGAAGGGCAGGCAGTGTTCGTAGATTGCGTAGTCGGCAAACTTCGGGTCGCATTCGGCGCGGGCGGCGTCCCAGGCTTCCTTCAGCGAACCACCACGCGCGGCAACCCTGGCGACCGGCTTGTAGGTGCTTTCGACGAAATCGCGGGTGCTTTCGATGGCGCGGTTCACCGCCTCCTTGCCGATCAGGGCGCCGCCGCGACCCGGGGCGATGGCGTCCACGTCGAACCATTTGATGTTGTCCAGCGTGTCGCCCCAGTCATTGAAGTGCCCATCGCCGCAATAGCAGGCCGAATGGTCCTCGACGATGTCGCCGGTGAACATGACGTTCTGGTCGGGCACGTGAATGACGGCGTCCCCGGCGGTATGGGCGCGACCCACCTGCATGATGTCCACGCGGCGGTTGCCAAGGTAGACCGTCATGCTGTCGGAAAACGTGGTGGTCGGCCAGGTCAGGCCGGGAATGCTCTCATGCCCTTCGAACAGGCGCGGGAAGCGCTGGAATTCGCTGTCCCAGTCTTCCTGCCCGCGCTCGACAACCATCGACCGGGCCACGTCCGACATGATGATCTGGTTTGCCCCAAAGGCCGAGGCGCCCAGCACGCGCACAGCGTGATAATGGGTCAGAACCACGTGGGAAATCGGCTTGTCGGTGACGGAGCGTACGCATTCGATCACCTTGTTCGCCAGGCGCGGAGTGGCTTGTGCCTCGACGATCATGACGCTGTCGTCGCCGATGATCACGCCCGAGTTCGGGTCGCCCTCGGCGGTAAAGGCATAGAGCCCCGCGCCGATCTCGTCGAATGTGATCTTCTTTTCCGTCATGTCCCCCTGGGACGCGAATGCCTTGGCCATGGTCTTGGTTCCCTTCCTAGACTTGCATGGGACGGTATGATTCCATCCCCGCATGTTTGATCGTCGTTTCCTGCCCTATTGGGCCACGTTCATCGAGTTTCTCTGCAGCCCGGTCATCCTGTGGATGATGGGCCGCAATGTGATCTGCCGCTGCCGCGAAATCCGCGTCTGGTACAGCGGCGATGACAGCGGGCAGGGCCCGCAGCATCTGATGGATTGGTACACGCCCAGCCACCTGAACCACGGCTTCCTGTTCTATGGTGTGACATCCAGCGCCCCATGATCAGCGCTTGTACGGGTCGTCCAGCGCGGGCAGCACGGTGCCGGCGCAGTCGCCGAAGCCGATCTGGTACCCGTCGCCCTTCGCCGCGCCCTTCAGGGTCAGCGTGTCGCCATCGGCAAGGAAGCTGCGCTCGTCGCCCGTGTCCAGCGTTAGCGGCTCCTTGCCGCCCCAACTGAGTTCCAGGAGCGAGCCGCGTTCCGGTTTGGTCGGGCCCGAGATGGTGCCGGAGCCCAGAAGGTCGCCCACGGTCATGGCGCAGCCCGAGGTGGTGTGATGCGCCAGTTGCTGCGCGGCAGAGTAATACATCTGGCTGTAGTTGGTGCGTGTGATGGTGGTTTCCGCCTTGCCTTCCGGGGCCAGGGTGACTTCCAGTTCGATATCGTAAAGGCCAGGTTTCGGCTCGGCCAAATAAGGCAGCAGCTCTTTCTCGCGCGCAGGGGTCGAGGTGCGGAAGGGCTCCAGCGCGGCGGCGGTGACGATCCAGGGGGAAATGGTGGTGGCGGTCGCCTTGGCCTGGAACGGGCCCAGCGGCTGGTATTCCCAGGCCTGGATGTCGCGCGCCGACCAGTCGTTCAGCAGCACGTAGCCGAAGATGTTCTGATCCGCCTCGCCCACGGTGATCGGACCTTCGCTGGGCTGGCCGACAATGGCGCCCATCTCAAGCTCCAGGTCGAAGCGTTTGCAGGGGGCAAACGAGGGCATCTCGGCATCAGGTGCTTTCAGTTGACCCCATGGGCGGCGCACGTCGGTACCCGACACGACCACCGACGAGGCGCGGCCGTTATAACCGATCGGAATGTGCAGCCAGTTGGGGGGAAGTGCGTTTTCCGGCCCGCGGAACATGGTGCCCACATTGAAGGCGTGGTTCTTGCCGGCATAGAAGTCGGTGTATTCCGACACGGCGAAGGGCAGGTGCATCGTGGCGTCGGCCTGGGCAACCAGGTAGGCCTTCAGCGTCTTACGTAGCTCTTCGGGGGCGCCTTCGCCCAGCAGCTCCTGAAGCGAGGTGCGAAACTCGGCCCAGACCTCGGCACCCAGGTCCATGAACTCGTTCCACATCGGCAGATCGAAGACCGGGATCTCGTCGATCGAGATGACGCCGGCCTCTTCCAGCGCGGTCACGTCCAGGATCATGTCGCCGATGGCCACACCGCAGTGACCATCAACCTTGGCGGTCGAGAACACGCCATAGGGCAGGTTGTTCAGCGGGAAGGGGGTCGCTGCCGAATTGGCGCTGTCGACCCAGGATTTCAGAAGGCTCATTAGTGTCTTGTCCTCTTAGCGGATCCAGGATTTTTCAGAATCTTGGCAAGAAAATTCACGGTTTTCCCGCACCCTACTTTTTGCCGGGAGTGCCGTCGAACTTCTTTTCGATATCGGCCCAGCAGTCGATGTAGTCATCCTGCAACGGTGCCTCGTTGGCGGCGAAGGCGGTCAGGTGCTGCGGGAAGCGGGTTTCGAACATGAAGGACATAGTATTGTCCAGCTTGTCCGGGCCAAGGTTTGCGTTCGAGGCCTTCTCGAACGCCTCGCGGTCCGGCCCATGCGGTAGCATCATGTTGTGCAGGCTCACGCCACCCGGCACGAAGCCCTGCGGCTTGGCGTCATATTCACCGTAAATATTGCCCATCAGCTCGGACATGATGTTCTTGTGGTACCAGGGCGGGCGGAAGGTGTCCTCGGCCACCATCCAGCGCTCGCGGAACAGCACGAAGTCGATGTTCGCCGTGCCCGGATCACCCGAGGGCGCGGTCAGCACGGTAAAGATCGACGGGTCCGGGTGGTCAAACAGGATCGCGCCGACCGGGCAATAGGTGCGCAGGTCGTATTTGTAGGGCGCGTAGTTGCCGTGCCAGGCCACCACGTCCAGCGGCGACTGGCCAATCTCGGTCTTGTGGAACTGGCCGCACCATTTGATGGTGATGGTCGAAGGCACCTCGCGGTCCTCAAACGCCGCCACTGGCGCCTTGAAATCACGCGGATTGGCCATGCAGTTGGCGCCGATCGGACCGCGGCCCGGCAGTTCGAATTTCTTGCCGTAGTTCTCGCAGACGAAGCCGCGCGCGGGGCCGTCCACCAGCTCGACACGGTAGACCAGGCCACGGGGGATGATGCCGATCTCCTTGGGCTCAAGGTCGATGATGCCCAGTTCGGTGTAGAAGCGCAGGCGGCCTTCCTGCGGCACGACCAGCAGTTCGCTGTCGGCCGAGAAGAAGTAATCATCCACCATGCTCTCGGTCACAAGGTAGATATGCGAGGCCATGCCGACCTGGGTGTTCACATCCCCGGCCGTGGTCATGGTGCGCATGCCGGTGATCCAATTCAGGCCTTCCGTGGCTTCGACCGGGTTCCAGCGGTACTGGCCCAGCGAGATGACCTCCGGGTCCACGCAGGGCGCGCTTTTCCAGTAGGGCACGTCGATCTTGGTATAACGGGCCGAGTGTTTCACCGCCGGACGGATACGATAGCACCAGGTGCGTTCGGGCGGGTTGGCGGTAAAGGCGGTGCCGGACAGCTGTTCACCGTAGAGGCCATAGTCGCAGCGCTGCGGGCTGTTCATGCCCTGGGGCAGGGCACCGGGCAGGGCCTCGGTCTCGAAGTCATTGGCCCAGCCGGGCATGTAGCCTTCCGTCGTGCCAACCGTGGTGGCTGCGGTGATCATCCGGCGCGCGGCGTCTTGCGTGTTCATCTCGTCTCCCCGACTCTGCCTGCACACGGGCTGCTGGCAGAATTGCTGCACATGTTATGCATTTCCTGTTGCGTGGTTCGGAGGATATTGTTTCAGATGCAACGAAGTCAAGAGAAAGCGGCGGGTGTCATGTTCAAGGCATGCGTGGCCGCAGGCCGGACCGGGTTGGGTGCCGTCGCTTCGGGCAGTTTCACGCTGACCGCGGTCCTGATGACGCGTTTCTTGCTGATGGTACGCTGCTGACCGCGGGCAAGGTCATGGGGATGATCGGCCCGGTGCGCGGGCTCGACACACTTCCGTAAGAGAATATCGGCGCAATTTGAAAGGTTAAGTCGATCTTTACGCCACCCTGCTAGCGTCATCCTCGGGTGAAAAAATGAGGTGGTGGGATGGCCGCGCAATCAAATGCGCCGATCATCATCAAGAAGGTCAAAAAAGTTGGTGGCGATGGGCACCACGGTGGTGCCTGGAAGGTGGCTTACGCCGATTTCGTGACCGCCATGATGGCCTTTTTCATGTTGATGTGGCTTCTGAATGCTACGACGGAAAAGCAAAGAAAGGGGATCGCGGACTATTTCAGCCCGACGATTCCGGTGAACCGGGTGTCCGGCGGTGGTGATGGCTCCTTTGGCGGCGATTCGGTCTTTACCGAGGAAACCCTGGCCCAGACCGGCTATGGCGGCCTGCCGCGTTTCCCCGGTGAAAGCGGCGAAGGCACGCGCGCCGGTGACGCGGGCGAGTCTGCGATGCTCGAAGAGATCGAAGAGATGCTCTCGGGTCAGGCCGGTGAAAGCATGATCGGCGACAGGGCGATGCGCCACATCGTGACACAGGTAACAGATGAAGGCCTGGTTATCGAGCTGTTCGACCTGGCCGGGGAACCTTTGTTCGAGGACGGGACCGCTGTACCTATGCCGGTCATGGCCGAGCTTGCCGGCATGATGTCCCGGGTCTTTGCACTCGTGGAAAACGATTTGGCGCTGGGTGGCCATGTGCGCGCGCAGCCGATCGTCGTGGCCGACAACCCGTCCTGGGATCTATCCGCCGACCGCGCGGCAATGACGCGCAAACTGCTCGAGACCGAGGGGTTTGCACCTGATCGCGTGCAGCGAGTGACCGGCCATGCCGACCGCAATCCGGTGGCGCGCAATCCGATGGCGGTGCGCAACAATCGGATCGAGCTGATCCTGCTCCGGTCAGACCGGGCGGCCAGATAGGGATAGGTCGGATTTTAGCCGTTAGGGGGCTGTTAAGGGCGGCTTGCTATGTCTGGGCAATGACAAGGGGTTGATGCAGCAGAAAGGCGCACCTTATGACGATTTCCTCCTCGCTGAGTGCCGGCGTTGCCGGCCTGAATGCCAATGCGACCAAATTGGCGACGATTTCAGACAATATCGCGAATTCCTCGACATTCGGCTACAAGACCGCCTCGGCGGATTTCGAAAGCATGGTGATTGGCGGGATCGCCGGGGCGGGCACCTATTCCGCCGGGGGCGTGCGCACCACGACCTCGCGCCTGATTGATGAACACGGTCCGCTGATCTCGACCTCGAACCCGCTCGATATCGCGATTGCGGGCAATGGCATGCTGCCGGTCACGCAGGAGGTTTACCTGGATACGTCTTCGGGCGAACGACCGATGATGATGACCACGACCGGGTCGTTCCGCACCGATGCCGAAGGGGTGTTGAAGACGGAAACCGGCCTGGTGTTGCTGGGCTGGCCCGCGGATGCCGATGGCACAGTAGGCACGTTCCCGCGCGACACCGCGAACGGGCTCGAACCGATCGTGATCAACTCGAACCAGAGCGCCGGTGATCCGACCACGCAAATGAACCTAGGGGTGAACCTGCCCGCCGTTGATACCGGGGCCGGATCGGCTGGCACTGCGCTGCCGCTGTCGGTCGAGTATTTCGGCAACCTCGGAACCTCCGAATCGCTTGATGTCACCTTCACGCCGACCGTTCCGGCCACCGGTTCGTCGAATGAATGGACAATGGTGATCAGTGACAGTGCCTCGGGTGGGGCGGTGATCGGGGAATATGTACTGACCTTCGACGACACCCGTGCCAATGGGGGCACGCTGGCTTCGGTGACAGTGACCTCGGGCGGCGCCTATGACCCCTCTACGGGTGAACTCGCCCTGACCGTGGCCGGCGGACCGCTCGCCATGACCATCGGCCGGATCGGCGATACCAATGGCTTGACCCAGCTGTCCGACAGTTTCGCGCCGACCCAGATCACCAAGGACGGCTCGCCCGTGGGCAACCTGACGGCGGTCGAGATCGACGAGGATGGTCTGGTGACAGCCACCTATGACACCGGCTTCACGCGTTCCATCTATCAGGTGCCGCTGGTCGATGTGCCAAATCCGAACGGGCTGATCTCGTTGTCGAACCAGTCCTATCAGGTCTCGGTGCAGTCCGGTTCCTTTTTCCTCTGGGATGCTGGTGACGGTCCGACCGGCGAGGTGATCGGTTTCGCCCGCGAGGGTTCGACCACAGATGTGGCCGGCGAGCTGACCAATCTGATCCAGACCCAGCGGGCCTACAGTTCCAATGCCAAGGTCATCCAGACCGTGGACGAGATGCTGCAGGAAACCACGAATATCAAACGTTAACGCTCCGGGGTGGGAAACGGAGGTTAAGGCATGACAATTGCCGGATCACTCAACAATGCCCTGTCCGGGCTGACCGCCACCGCGCGTGCGACCGAGGTCGTCTCGGCGAATGTCGCCAACGCCAATACGCCCGGCTACGCCACCCGCCAACTCGAGCTGTCCTCGCAGCACCTGGGCGGGACTACGGGCGGTGTGGCGGTCAAGGCGGTGGTGCGCAACGCGGACCAGGGTGTGATCAATGACCGTGTCCTGTCCGACGCCGGAACGGGGTATGACAGCGCCCTTGCGACGTTCCTGAACGATCTCGAACGCCTCGTTGGCCCGCCGGAGGATACCGGTTCGCTCTCCGGCCGCCTCGCCCAATTCGAGGCCTCCCTGATCGAGGCCAGTTCGCGCCCCGACAGCGAGGCGCGGCTGAACGCGGGTCTTGATGCAGCGCATGATCTGGTCAGCCATATCAACGGCGCCAGTTCCGGCATCCAGACCGCCCGCAAGCAGGCCGACACCAGCATTGGCAACCAGGTAACTGCGCTCAATGAGGGATTGAAGCGAATCGAGACGCTGAATTACGAAATCCAGGAAAGCGTTGCACGGGGCCAGGACCCCTCGTCCCTGATGGATCTGCGACAGCAGGAGATCGACCTTCTGTCGCCCATCGTCCCGCTGCGCCAGACGCCCCGGGAAAACGGCATGGTCGCGCTTTATACAGATGGTGGCGCGGTCCTTTTGGATGGCAAGGCAGCGACCATCGGTTTTGACCCCGCTAGCAATCTGATCGTGCCCGAGATGACACAGAGCTCCGGGGCGCTGTCCGGCCTGACGCTGAATGGCATGGCCATGCCTTCGCCGGATGGCCGGGCGCGGAACCCCTTCGCTGGCGGCACCCTGGCGGCAGCCTTCGAGATTCGCGATGTGCGCGGGGTGGCGGCCCAGGCTGACCTGGATGCCTTTGCCCGAGATCTGGTCGAGCGGTTCCAGGATCCGTTGCTGGACATGACCCGCGCGGTCGGTACCGCCGGTCTGTTTACCGATGCGGGCGCCGCCTTCGATCCGGCTGATGAGA
>NZ_JASBTN010000055.1 GCF_030148435.1 Aliiroseovarius sp. | reverse complement strand
CAGAAGCTGGGTCAGGATCATCGCAACAAGGGCACCCGAGGCCGCGGCCATGTTGGTGTTCGAGAAGATCCGTGCAACGTCCGACACATCCGAGATCGTGCCCATGGCCAGCTGCGAGCCGCCATTGAAGCCGAACCAGCCCAGCCAAAGGATGAAGGTGCCCAGCGTGGCCAGCGGCAGGTTGGAGCCCGGCATCGGCACGGTGCGACCGTCCTTGTACTTGCCGATCCGCGGCCCAAGGATGAGCACACCGGCAAGGGCGGCAAACCCACCGGTGGCATGCACCAGGGTCGAACCCGCAAAGTCGGAGAATCCGATTTCAGACAGCCAGCCGCCGCCCCACTGCCAGGAGGCTTCGATCGGGTAGATGAAACCGGTCAGCACGACAACAAAGGCCAGGAAGGGCCACAGCTTGACGCGCTCGGCCATGGTGCCCGACACGATCGAAGCGGTGGTGGCGCAGAACATCAGCTGGAAGAAGAAGTCCGACGCGCCCGAGGCATAGCCAACGTCAACCGCATCCGCGCCGACGCCCACCGGGTCAAGCGAGGTCACGGCAAAGAACGGACCCAGCCAGCCTTCGATCAGCCAGTCGGCCGGATACATGATGCCGTAGCCAACCAGCCAGTACATGATCGCGGCGATGGAAAACAACGCGACGTTCTTCGTGAGCTGCATGGTCACGTTCTTCGACCGCACCAGGCCCGCTTCGAGCATGGAGAACCCGGCCGCCATCCAGAACACCAGGATCCCTCCCAGGAGGAACAGGACCGAGGTCAGGATGAATTGCGTGTGCGGCGCGGTTTCGCCGCCCGCGTCCTGGGCGAAAGCCAGCACCGGCAGGGCGGTGGCGGCGGAGGCCAGGGGGAGAAGTTTCTTCAGTTGCATGTCATATCCTCTCTGTCCGGGCGCGCTCAGAGCGCGTCGCCGTCGGTTTCGCCGGTGCGCACGCGAAGGGCGCCTTCGACGTCGAGTTTGAAGATCTTGCCGTCACCGATCTTGCCGGTGCCGGCCGTGGTGCGGATGGTCTCGATCACCTGGTCGGCCATGGCTTCCGCCACGACGATCTCAAGCTTGACCTTCGGCACGAAGTTCACGGCATATTCGGCGCCGCGATAGATTTCGGTATGGCCCGACTGCGAGCCGAACCCCTTGATTTCCGTTACCATCATGCCGCGCACGCCGATGGAGGTCAGGGCTTCGCGGACCTCCTCGAGCTTGAACGGTTTGATCGCTGCAATGATCAGTTTCACGTGTTTCCCCTTTCGGTTCCCGGCGGGGCGAGCCCGCGTCTTGATGGGAACAGCAGTGCGGATGCCGCAGCGCAGAACAAGCAAATCAGGGGGGCAGGGCGCCCGGAAAACAGGCAAAATGGCACAATTTTTGCACTTCCGGTGGCTGCCGCCCAATTTTTGTGCGCTCGTTTTATGGGCAGGCTTCACGTTTCCCGGTCTCGTCTTTCCTGCCGCGACTCGTTAGATTGCGCTGAAAACAGAGCAGCTCGGTAAGCGATTCACATGGCCGGATCAGGCAGAAAAAGACCGCCACTTGTGGCCGACAAGCGCTATGGCGCGGGAAAGCCCGGGGCGAAGAAACCCATGCGCAAGCCCCCCGCCAAAGGGCCCGCGAAACCGTCGCGCAAAACGGCCCGCAAACCCGCCCGGCGGAAATCCGCGCGCAAATTGCCGTTTTTCCTGGCCTGGCCGCTGACGCTTGTCCGCTGGCTGCTGGGCCTGATCTGGAAACTGTTCTGGCGCGGCGGCATGGTGGTGGCGCTACTGATCGCCGTCGGCGTTTTCTATTTCTATTCCACCCTGCCCCCGGTGAGTGACCTTCTGGACGGGCGGGCGCGCGGATCGGTGACGATGCTCGACCGGAACGGCCAGGTCTTTGCCTGGCGCGGCGATCAGTATGGCGGGATCATCACGACGGACACGGTGGCCCCGGCGGTAAAGAACGCTGTGATAGCGACCGAGGACAAGCGCTTTTATCGCCACTTCGGCCTTTCCCCGCGTGGCATCGCCTCGGCCATCCGCATCAACCTGAGCGAAGGGCGCGGGCCGCTGGCGGGCCATGGCGGCTCGACGCTCACGCAGCAGGTCGCGAAACTTCTGTGCCTGGGGGTGCCCTTCGATCCCACCAGATGGGAAAGCGAAGCGGCCTATGAGCAGGACTGCCGCCAGGGCTCGCTGTGGCGCAAGATCAAGGAGGCGGTCTATGCGATGGCGCTGGAGGCGCGCTATTCCAAGGATGAGATCCTGACCATCTACCTGAACCGCGCCTTCCTGGGCTCGGGCAGTTTCGGCTTCGAGGCCGCCAGCCAGCGCTACTTCGGCCGGTCGGCGGCCGAGGCCACGGTCCCCGAGGCCGCGATGATGGCCGGAATGCTCACCGCGCCGACGCGCTATGCCCCAACCAATGACCTGAAACTCAGCCAGGACCGCGCCGCGACCGTGCTGAAACTGATGCAGGAGCAGGGCTATATCACCATGGCCGAGCGCGAGGCCGCCCTGGCCAACCCCGCCACCCTGTCACAGGCGGCGCAGGCGCGGGCGGGTGGCTATTTCGCCGATTGGGTCATGTCCACCGGCCCCGACTTCCTGACCCGCGACACCACCGAGGACGTGGTCATTCGCACCACGCTGGACCAGGACATCCAGAAGGCCGCCGAAGAGGCGCTGGCCTGGGTGTTCGAGGATCGGGTGCGCGAAGGATCTACGGCGCAGGCCGCCGTGGTCGTCATGTCCGCCGATGGCGCGGTGCGCGCCATGGTCGGCGGGCGCAAGACGCAGGTGTCGGGGGCGTTCAACCGCGCCACCCAGGCGAAACGGCAGACCGGGTCGGCCTTCAAGCCCTTCGTCTATGCCGCCGCGCTGGACCTGGGCTACAGCTGGAACAGCCTGGTCGAGGACAGCCCGCTGACCATCGAAATTCCCGGCTCCGGCCCCTGGAGCCCGAGGAACTACACCAAGGAATATTACGGCATGGTCACTCTGGCCCGCGCCCTGCGCGACAGTCTGAACATCCCCGCCGTGCGCCTGTCCGAAGCCGTGGGGCGCGATATCGTGCGCCGGGTGGCGTCGGAATTCGGGATCGAAAGCGATCTGGCCGCGGGGCCCGCCCTGGCGCTGGGCGCGTCGGAAAGCAGCCTGCTGGAAATGACCGGCGCCTACGCGGGCATTCTGAACGGCGGATCGTCGGTGACACCCTACGGGTTGGTCGAGCTGAAGCTGATGGGCGACGAGGCGCCGCTGATGACCCAGTCGGGCGGCATGGGCGAGCGGGTGATCCTGCCCGACTCGGCGCGTCAGCTCACCTACATGATGTCGCGCGTGATCGAGGAAGGCACCGGTCGGCGCGCCCGGCTGGAGGGGCGCGAAGCGGCGGGCAAGACCGGCACCACCCAGGCCGCGCGCGACGCCTGGTTCCTGGGCTTTACCGCCGATTACGTGGCCGGGGTCTGGATGGGCTATGACGACAATACCCCGCTGAGCGGCGTGACCGGCGGTGGCCTGCCCGCCGCGGTCTGGCGCGAGACCATGACCCGTGTGCACGAGGGTCTGCCCGCACGTCCCCTGCCGATGATCCGCCCGGACCCGGATGCCGTGGCCGACCCGGTGGCCGATCCCGGCGGGCTGGGCGGCGGCACCCGCGACCGGACACGCCCGCGTGGCGGAAACGACGTGGGCGAGGTCATCGAGGACATCCTGCGCTCCCTTCTGGGGGGGCGTTGAGCCCGGTCAGAAGGTCGCGGACGCTCCATCACCAGACGTGATTTCGATTGCGCCGCAGCGTCCCTTTGGTCCATCATCCACTGGCAAAAGGGAGGCCGACCATGCGCAAATTCCTCGTGGTGCTGGATGACAGCCGCGAATGTCTGAACGCCATGCGCTTTGCCGCGATGCGCGCATCCAAAACCGGCGGCGGGGTCACTGTTCTGTCGATCATCCCGCCGGACGAGTTCAACCACTGGATCGGTGTCGGCAACATCATGCGCGAAGAGGCCCGCGAGGCGATCGTCGCCCATTACGAGGTCTTCGCAAAATGGATGCGCGACCGCCAGGGGATTGAACCCGAGCTGGTGATCCGCGAAGGCGAACCGGTGCCCGAGATCCTGGCCCATGTGCGTGAAGACCCGGAAATCGGTGTGTTGGTGCTGGGCGCGGGCGAGGGCAAGAAAGGCCCCGGCCCGCTGGTCACGCACCTGACCCGTGCCAGCGCCGACCTGCCAATGCCGGTGACGATCGTGCCCGGCGGCATGTCCAAGGAACGGCTGGAAGCGATTACCTAAAGCGTTTCGACTAATCGTTGAGAGGCAACAAGGGGGGGCGGAACGCTCGGAGCCTCTCGCTGTTGTGGGCGTTTCGAGATCACGTCTTGCGCCAAATTAATCTCGAAACGCTTTGATCGCGCCTGCCCTGCCCCAACGCGTGCGGGCCTCGCAGGGTGCCGCGCCGGGGCGGGCTCAGCCCCTACCCTTTGGTGCGGCGGGGCACGGCGTTGCCGCCCTTGCCGGATTTCTCGGCTTTCGCGGCAGCCGCCCGGGCCTTGTTCTTCTTCGAGTTCGGCTTGCCCTTGGGCGGCGGCGGGCCTTTCGGCTTTTCCGTTGCCTTCTGGCCCGGCTTACCCTCCGGCTTGTGACGCGGCTTGCGTTCGCTCACCGCGCCCTCGTGACGGTCCTCACGCGGGCCGCGATGCTTGGGCGCACCACCTTTCGGCTGGCCCTTGGGCTTTTTCTTGCGCGGCGCGGCCTCGTCATCCCAATTGGTCGGAGACGACTTGGGTTTGGAGGGCTTTTCGAACCGGGACTTTTCGTCACGCGCTTTGCCGCCCCACTTGGGCTTGTCGCCGCGCGGCTTGTCCCACTTCGGCTTGCCGTCACGCGGCCCGCCCTGCCCGCGATGGGGTTTCTTTTCGTGCCTGGGCTTGCCCTTGAAGCCGGGTTTGCCGCCCTGCAGAACCGGTGGCTTGTCGAGCCGGGTCAGCTCGGATCCGGTTTCGATTTCCATGCGCCCGTCGAGCGCCTTGATGAAGCCCTCCAGGGCGCGTTCGGCGATTTCGACGAAGGTTTCCGTGTCCTGAATGCGGATCGCGCCGATTTCGTCCTTGGTGATATTGCCCGCCTTGCAGAGCATCGGCATGATGCGGCGCACCTCGGCCCCGGCCTCGCGCCCGCCAGAAATGGAGAACCAGACGGAGGGGCCGAAATCGCGGGTCGGGCGCGGGCCGCTTTGCGTGACCTCGCCCAGTTCCTCAGGCGCGGAATGCTGGCCCCGGTAGAGGCGCAGATAGGCTGCCGCCAGTTGTTCGGCGCCAAACCGGTCCACCAGTTCGGCGACCGGCCCGGCCTCGCCCTCGCTGACCGGCTCGGACCAGGCCGGATCGGCCATCATGCGTTCGCTGTCACGCGCCAGTACGGCCTCGGCAGAGGGGGCCGGGCCCCAGTCGGCCTGGACCTTGGCCCAACTCAGCAGGCGTTGTGCCTTCTTGTAGGCCGAGGGCGGCACGATCAGCGCGCTCACGCCCTTGCGCCCGGCACGGCCCGTCCGGCCGGAGCGGTGCAGCAGGGTCTCGTGGTTCGAGGGCAGTTCGGCATGCACGACCAGATCAAGCTTGGGCAGGTCGATACCGCGCGCGGCCACGTCGGTGGCAACACAGATCTGCGCGCGCCCGTCGCGCATAGCCTGCAGCGCGTTGGTGCGTTCGCTTTGGCTCAGTTCACCGGACAGGGAGACCACGTTCAGCCCCCGGTTCGACAGGCGCGCGGTCAGGCGGGCGACCATGGCGCGGGTGTTGGCAAAGACGATGGCGTTGGGCGCCTCGTGGTAGCGCAGCACGTTGATGATCGCCTTCTCGGCGTCGCGCGGCATGACGCTCAGCGCATGGTAGTCGATATCGGCGTGCTGGGTTGCCTCGGCCACGGTTTTGATGCGCACGCTGTCGCGCTGGAAGTTCTTCGCCATCTTGGCGATCGCCGGCGGCACGGTGGCGGAAAACAGCAGCGTGCGGCGATCCTCGGGCACGGAAGAGAGGATGAACTCAAGATCCTCACGAAAGCCCATGTCCAGCATTTCGTCCGCCTCGTCCAGCACCACGGCGCGGATCGCCGACAGGTCGATGGCGCCGCGTTCGATGTGGTCACGCAACCGGCCCGGAGTTGCAACCACGATATGGGTGCCGCGCTCCAGCGCCCGGCGTTCGTCGCGCTGGTCCATGCCGCCCACGCAGGAGGCCAGATAGGCCCCGGCCTCGCGATAGAGCCAGGTCAGCTCGCGGCGCACCTGCATGGCAAGCTCGCGGGTGGGGGCAATCACAAGGCCCAGCGGCGCACCTGACCGGCCGAAGGCTTCGTCGTCTCCCAGCAGGGTCGGTGCGATGGCCAGGCCGAAACCGACGGTCTTGCCCGATCCGGTCTGAGCGGAAACCAGCAGGTCCGCCTCGGCCAGTTCCGGCGCGGTCACTGCCTCCTGCACCTGTGTCAAAGTGTCATAGCCTTGGGCCGCAAGCGCGGCGGAGAGGGCGGTTTTCATGGTCGGGCTTTCCGGAAATGGGGCAATCGGGCGGGCCTACAGGGTTTCAGACCCCTTGTATAGAGGGTTTTCGGGCAAATGCCTCTGCGACGCATTCGCAAGATTTAGAATGGTTCCAATCTTGACAGCGGCCGGGAGGAAGCGCATATGAATTCCCGACAGAAAAGGTGCGCCACATGTTCATCCAGACCGAATCCACTCCGAACCCCGCCACGCTGAAGTTCCTGCCGGGTCAGACCGTGCTGGAAGCCGGCACTGCCGACTTCCCCTCTGCCGATGCGGCCGGGAAATCCCCGCTGGCCCAGAGGGTCTTTGCCATCGAGGGTGTGACTGGCGTCTTCTTCGGTACCGATTTCGTGACCGTGACCAAGGCCGAGGCGACCGAATGGGACCATATCAAGCCCGCGATCCTGGGCGCGATCATGGAACATTACCAGTCCGGTGCGGCGGTGATGGAAGGCGGCGCGACAAAGCCCGCCCACGCCGAGCACACCGGCGAGGATGGCGAGATCGTCGAACAGATCAAGGAGCTGCTGGACACCCGCGTGCGTCCGGCCGTGGCGCAGGACGGTGGCGACATTACGTTCCACGGCTTTGACCGCGGCGTGGTCTACCTGCACATGCAGGGTGCCTGCGCGGGCTGCCCGTCCTCGACCCTGACCCTGAAGATGGGCATCGAGAACCTGCTGAAACACTACATCCCCGAAGTGGTCGAGGTGCGTCCGGTTGCCGTCTGACGCCCCTCTGATCCTGGCTTTCGACACATCGGCCGCGCATTGCGCGGCCGCTTTGCTGTCGGAAGATACCCTTGTGGTGCATCACCACACGCCGATGGCCCGCGGTCAGGGGGAGGCCCTGTTTCCCCTGTTGGAACGGGTGCTTGCCGAGGGCGGCGTGACCTGGGGCGATTTGGACGCGATTGGCGTGGGCGTCGGGCCGGGCAACTTTACCGGCATTCGCATCGCGGTCTCTGCCGCGCGGGGGCTGGCGCTGTCGCTGGGCATTCCGGCGGTGGGCGTGTCCTCGCTGGAGGCGCAGGCCTACGGACATAAGCGGCCGGTCTGGTCGCTGGTCGATGCACGGCGCGGCGCGCTTTATGCGCAGGAACTGCCGGGGGGGACGCCTGCCTTGATCGACGCGGAGGAGGCGGAAGAGCTGATCCCGCAGGTCGGGCCTTTGAGCGGGTTCGAACCCGCCCCGGCGATTGCCCGCATCACTGCCGGGCGGCTGGCGCATGGAGAGGAGATCCCCCGCCCTGTCCCCCTGTATATCCGCGCCGCCGATGCCGCCCCGCCGCGCGATCCTGCGCCCACGATCCTGCCATGATCCTGCCGTGACGCCAGACACGCTCGCCGCCCTGCACATTGCCGCCTTCACCGATCAGCGCCCCTGGTCGGCGGAGGAATTCGAGGCCCTGCTGACCTCGCCCCATGTCTTTCTTGTGTCCCAACCGCAGGGCTTTGCCCTGGGGCGAGTCATTCTCGACGAGGTGGAGCTGCTGACCATCGCCACCGCCCCCGAAGCACGCAGGCGGGGGGTCGGTCGCGACCTGATGGGCGCCTTCGAGGCCGAGGCAAAACGACGCGGCGCGGATCTGGCCCATCTGGAGGTGGCGGCCGACAACCTGCCCGCCCTGGCGCTCTATCGAGGGCAAGGATGGGCAGAAACCGGGCGACGCACCGGGTATTACGCACGTCCGGACGGCCCGGCCATGGATGCCGTGCTGATGCGGAAATCGTTGACCTGACGGCAACTTCCCGTTGTGGTTGCGCTATCTGGCGGGATCGCCCTCTTTTTGACCCCCCGGTCAAAACTTAACTTGACCCGGCCCTTGCCCTGCGTCCTAATTTGCGGATGATCCTGTGCAGCGATCTGCTCGCACAGTCACGGGAATCGCCGGCAAACGCCCGACGACCCGAAGGTTAACAAACCGGGAGAAAGTTCATGACCCTGATGCAGAAATTCCTTGGCGCGGCTGCCACCGTGGCCCTGACGGCAGGAGCCGCCCTGGCCGAACCGGCAATCATTTTCGACCTCGGCGGCAAATTCGACAAGTCGTTCAACGAAGCCGGTTACAACGGTGCCGAAAAATGGGCGACCGAGACCGGCGGCAAGTACCTGGAGATCGAACTGCAGTCCGAAGCCCAGCGCGAGCAGGCCCTGCGCCGCTTTGCCGAGGCGGGCGCCAACCCGGTGATCACCATGGGTTTCGCCATGTCGACCCCGATTTCGAACGTGGCACCGGATTACCCGGAGACCACCTTCGTCACCATCGACGGCTGGTCGGACGCGGAAAACGTGCTGAAGTTCATCTTTGCCGAACATGAAGGGTCGTATCTGGCCGGCATGATGGCGGCGATGGCCTCTGAGTCGAACACCGTGGGCTTCATCGGCGGCATGGACATCCCGCTGATCCGCAAGTTTGCCTGCGGCTATGCCCAGGGCGTGCTGGCGGTGAACGCCGATGCCACCGTGATCTCGAACATGACCGGCACCACCCCGGCCGCGTGGAATGACCCGGTGAAGGGTGGCGAACTGACCAAGGCGCAGATCAGCCAGGGTGCGGACGTGATCTATGCCGCCGCCGGGGGCACCGGTCTGGGCGTGCTGCAGACCGCCGCCGATGAGGGTGTGTTGTCGATCGGCGTGGATTCGAACCAGAACCACCTGTTCCCGGGCAAGGTGCTGACCTCGATGCTGAAACGCGTGGACGTGGCCGTCTACGAAGCCATGTCGGCGGGTGAAGCCCTGGAGCCGGGCCTGCGCGTGATGGACCTGGCCCACGAGGGTGTTGGCGTCGCGCTGGACGAGAACAATGCCGCGCTGGTCTCGGCCGAGATGAAGGCCGCCGTGGATGCGGCTGCCGCAAAGATCATCTCGGGCGAAATCGCCGTGCATGACTACATGTCTGACGACAGCTGCCCGGTCTTGGACTTCTGATCCGACCATGACCACGGCAAACAAAGAGGGGCAACCGGATCCGGTTGCCCCTGAGCGCCCGGGGGGCGGCGGCGCTGTGCCTCCGGCCATCGAGCTTCGCGGCATTTCCAAGGCCTTCGGGCCAGTGCAGGCGAACAAGGACATCTCGATTTCGGTGCAGCCGGGCACGATCCACGGGATCATCGGCGAGAACGGCGCCGGGAAATCGACGCTGATGTCCATTCTCTACGGGTTCTACAAGGCGGATGAGGGGCAGATCTTCATCAATGGCCAAGAGACCCAGATCCCCGACAGCCAGGCCGCCATTCGCGCCGGTATCGGGATGGTGTTCCAGCATTTCAAGCTGGTTCAGAATTTCAGCGTGCTGGAAAACGTGATCCTGGGGGTCGAGGAAGGTGCGATGCTGCGCCCCTCGCTGGCCAAGGCCCGCAAGAGCCTCAAGGCGCTGGCCGAAGAATATGAACTCCACGTCGACCCGGATGCCAAGATTGAAGACCTGGGCGTCGGGCTGCAACAACGTGTCGAGATTCTGAAGGCGCTGTATCGCCAGGCCGATATCCTGATCCTGGACGAACCCACCGGCGTGCTGACCCCGGCCGAGGCCGACCACCTGTTCCGCATCCTCGAAGGGCTGCGCGCGCAGGGCAAGACGATCATCCTGATCACCCACAAGCTGCGCGAGATCATGGAGATTACCGACACCGTGTCGGTGATGCGGCGCGGTCAGATGACCGCCACGGTCAAGACCGCCGAAACCAACCCTGAATCGCTGGCCGAGCTGATGGTCGGACGCAAGGTTCTGTTGCGCGTCGACAAGGCCCCCGCCAAGCCGGGTGAGGTCGTGCTGGACGTGAAGAACCTGCGCATGATCGATGGCCACGGGGTCGAGCGTCTGAAGGGCATCAGCCTGAATGTGCGCGCAGGCGAGATCCTGGGTATTGCCGGCGTGTCCGGCAATGGGCAGTCGGAGCTTCTGAAAGTGCTGGGCGGCATCGCCACGGCAACCGGCGAGGTGACGGTGAAGGGCGAAGGCATCGACCTGACCGGCAAGCATTCGGACGGGCGGAGCCGCCGGGAACGCGGGATTTCCCATGTGCCCGAGGACCGGCAGCACGAGGGGCTGATCATGGATTTCCACGCTTGGGAAAACCTCGCCTTCGGTTATCACCATGCGCCGGAATATCAGAAGAACACTCTCCTGATGGACAATGCGAGCATGTTGGCCAAGGCGCAGCAGGAAATGGACGAATTCGACGTGCGCCCGCCGGATCCGATGTTGCAGGCCAAGAGCTTTTCCGGCGGCAACCAGCAGAAACTCGTCATGGCGCGCGAGATCGAGCGCGACCCGGACATCCTGCTGGTCGGGCAACCCACCCGGGGCGTGGACATCGGCGCGATCGAGTTTTTGCACCAGCGCATCATCGACCTGCGTGATCGTGGCAAGGCGATCCTGCTGGTGTCGGTGGAACTGGAAGAGATCCTGGCTCTGTCCGACCGCATCGCGGTCATGTTCGACGGGCAGATCATGGGCGAACGCATGCCGTCGGCAACGGACGAAACCGAGCTTGGCCTGCTGATGGCCGGGGTCAGCGGCGAAAAGGGGGCCGCCTGATGGACAAGATGCCACGTTGGGCGGATGTTGCCCTTATTCCGATCCTGAACCTGGTGATTGCCTTCGCGCTCTCTGCCCTGGTGATCCTGGCCATTGGCGAGGACCCGGTGGAGGCGGTGAGTCTGATGGTCAAGGGCGCCCTGGGCTCGACCTATGGCTGGGGCTACACGCTTTATTACACCACCAACTTCATCTTCACCGGGCTGGCCGTGTCGATCGCCTTTCAGGCCGCGATGTTCAACATCGGCGGCGAGGGGCAGGTCGTTCTGGGCGGTTTGGGGGTGGCGCTGGTCAGTCTCTACATTCCTTTCCCGCACTGGACTTTGGCGCTGATCGTCGCGATGGCGGGCGGCGCGATCTTCGGTGCGGCCTGGGCGGCGATCCCCGCATGGCTGCAGGCCAAGCGGGGCAGCCACATCGTGATCACCACGATCATGTTCAACTTCATCGCCTTCTCATTGCTCAATTACCTTCTGGTAAACGTGCTGCGCCCGCCCGGTGAAATGAACCCGGCCACGGCATCCTTCCCTGAAACCACCCACTTGCCGACCTTCCAGGACATGTTCTCGACCGCCGACAACGTGGTCTTTCGCGGCGCGCCGGTGAATGTGAGCTTCTTCATCGCGCTCATCGCCTGTGTGGCGGTCTATTTCCTGATGTGGCGCTCGCGCCTGGGGTTCGAGATCCGCGCCTTCGGCAAGAGCCCGCAGGCGTCCGTCTATGCCGGGATTTCGCCGGTCAAGATCACCATGATCGCGATGCTGATTTCGGGCGCGATCAGCGGCATGATGTCGATCAACAACACCATGGGACAGGCCGAACAGCTGATTCTGAACTCGGCCGAGGGTGCCGGGTTCGTCGGCATCGCGGTGGCGCTGATGGGGCGCAACCACCCGTTCGGCGTGTTGCTGGCGGCCTTCCTGTTCGGCTTTCTGGCCCAGGGCGGCGGGGAACTGGCCTTGTGGATGAACATCCCGCGCGAACTGGTCACGGTGATCCAGGCCTTCGTCATCATGCTGACCGGCGCGATGGACAACATGGTGCGCTGGCCGGTGGAACGCGCCTTTATCCGGGCCGCGAAACGGGGAGAGCGCTGATGGACTTCCTGACCATTCTGCAAATCACCGACAGCGGCATGCGCCTGGCGACGCCCTTGCTGTTCGCCTGTCTGGCCGGGCTGTTTTCCGAACGCGCGGGCATTTTCGACATCGGGCTTGAGGGCAAGATCCTGGTCTCGGCCTTCTTCTCTGCCGGGGTTGCCGCGGCCTTCGGCTCGGTCTGGCTGGGGCTCCTGGCCGGTCTGGCAAGCTCGCTGAGCTTCTCGCTCATGCATGGGGTGGCCTCGATCACATTCCGGGGCAACCAGCTGATCTCGGGCGTGGCGCTGAACTACTTTGCGTCGGGCATCACGATCCTGATCGGCTCGGCCTGGTTTGCGCTGGGCGGGCGCACCCCGTCGCTGCAGGACGAGGCGCGGTTTGGCGCGGTCGAACTGCCCTTCTCCTGGACCAAGGAAAGCGCGGAAGCGGCCGGAATGAAGTTGAACGAGGCGATTGCCCAGGCCGGCCCGGTGCAGCAGTTCTATAGCGAGCTTCTGTCCGGTCACACGATCCTGGTCTATGTGGCGATTGCCATGGTGCCGACCGCCTGGTGGGTGCTCAACCGCACCCGCTTCGGCTTGCGCCTGCGTGCCGTGGGGGAAAACCCCGGCGCGGTTGACACGTCCGGCGTCTCGGTCATCAAGCTGCGCTATGCGGCGATGGTGATTGCCGGGCTGCTGTGCGGCATGGCGGGGGCCTATATGGCCACCGGTCTGGGCGCCGGGTTCGTCAAGGAGATGTCAGGCGGGCGCGGCTATATCGCACTGGCCGCGCTGATCTTTGCCAACTGGCGGCCCTGGCACGCGCTGGGGGCGACCTTCCTGTTCGGTCTGTTGCAGGCCATCGCCAACCGCTACCAGAGCCTGGATCTGGGTGGCGTGACCATTCCCGTGCAACTGATGGAGGCCCTGCCCTACATCCTGACCGTGGTAATCCTGGCGGGTTTCATCGGCAAGCCGACCCCGCCCAAGGCCGGAGGCCAGCCCTATGTCAAGGAACGCTGAGGATCTGGCCACCCTCATCCGCGCCCGTGCGGGGGGGGATCCGGTCAGGGTCGGTCTGGTGCTGGGCTCAGGTCTCGGCCATCTGGCGGACGCCGTGGAGGGCGTGGCGATCCCCTATGGCGATCTGCCCGGGTTTCCGGGGTCAGCGGTGTCCGGCCACAACCCGAAGCTGGTGATCGGCCAGCTGGAAGGCACCCGCGTCGCCGTCTTTGGCGGGCGGGCGCATTATTACGAACAGGGCCAGGCGGATGCGATGCGCCTGCCGCTTGAGGTGCTGAAAGCGCTTGGCGGGACCCGCCTGATCCTGACAAACGCGGCGGGCTCCATGCGGTCGGACATTGGCCCTGGCGATCTGATGCTGCTGTCGGACCATATCAACTTCTCGGGGCTGAACCCGCTGATTGGCGAGCCGACGGATGCGCGGTTCGTGCCCATGACCCATGCCTATGACAGCTCCATGCGTGCGGCCCTGTCCGGGATCGCCGACGAGGAGGGCATCGCACTGCCCGAAGGCATCTATGCCTGGTATTCCGGCCCGTCGTTCGAGACCCCGGCCGAGATCCGCGCGATCCGCACCCTGGGCGCGGATGCGGTCGGCATGTCCACCGTGCCCGAAGTCATCCTGGCTCGCTTCCTGGATCTGCGGGTCGCGGCCATTTCGACCATTACCAACATGGCCGCGGGCATGTCGGACGAGCGCATCAGCCACGAGCACACCAAGGCGATGGCGCCAGTTGGAGCCAAAAAGCTGGAAAAACTGGTCCGGCGCTACTTAACGCGTGACTAGGCGGGCAATCTGTCGCAAGGTTCCGGGAACGGGGCGATCTACGCCCCGACCAACAAATACCGACAGCTGAACACCCGCGTCCCATGCAAATTTATCTGCCCATTGCCGAAGTTTCGGTAAACGCCTTTCTTCTACTCGGTCTGGGCGGGATTGTGGGCATCTTGTCGGGCATGTTCGGCGTGGGTGGCGGGTTCCTGATGACGCCGCTTCTGTTCTTCATCGGCATCCCGCCCGCGGTGGCCGTGGCGACCGAGGCGAACCAGATCGTCGCCTCGTCCTTTTCCGGCGTCCTGGCGCATCTCAAGCGAAAGACCGTGGACCTGAGAATGGGCACGGTGCTGCTGGTGGGTGGCCTCATCGGCGCGGCCCTGGGTGTGCAGCTGTTCAACACGCTCAAGGCCATGGGGCAGGTCGATCTGCTGGTAAAACTCTCCTATGTCGTCTTCCTGGGCATCATCGGCGGGCTGATGTTCTTTGAAAGCCTGCGCGCGATCATGAAAACGCGCGGCGGTGCCGTGACGTCGACGCGGCGCAAGCATTTCTGGGTGCACAACCTGCCGTTCAAGATGAAGTTCCGCACCAGCGGATTGTACATCTCGGTCATTCCACCGGTGCTGGTGGGGGTGCTGGTGGGCATCCTGGCTGCGATCATGGGTGTCGGTGGCGGCTTCATCATGGTGCCTGCCATGATCTATCTGCTGGGCATGCCGACCAAGGTGGTGGTGGGAACCTCGCTGTTTCAGATCATCTTCGTCACCGCCTTTACCACGCTCCTGCATGCCACGACCAACTTCACCGTGGACATGGGGCTGGCGGTGCTCTTGCTGATCGGCGGTGTCATCGGCGCGCAGATCGGCGCGCGGATCGGCGTCAAACTGAAGGCTGAACAGCTGCGCATCCTGCTGGCGGTGATGGTTCTGGCGGTCTGCGGCAAGCTGGCGCTGGACCTGCTGATCATGCCTTCGGAACTCTATGAGTTGGGCCCGGGAGGGGAGCACTGATGCTGCGCGTCTGTCTTGCCCTCCTGACGCTGATTGCGCTGCCTGCAAAGGCAGAAGTGGTGGTTGCGGGGCTGAGCCAGAACCGGGTGTCGATCACGGCGACCTTCGTGGGATCGGAAATCCTGATCTTCGGCGCGGTGAAACGCGACGCCCCGCCGCCCGAAGGCGATCCGTTGCGCGTGGTGGTGGTGGTCGAGGGCCCGTCCGGGCCGATCACAGTGCGCCGCAAGGCCAAACGCTACGGCATCTGGGTCAACACCGACGCGGTGGTGGTGGACCAGGCGCCGAGCTTCTATGCGGTGGCCACCTCCGCCTCGTTGCGCGAGTCGATTTCGCAGATCGACGACCTGCGCCACGACATAACGATCCCGCAGGCGATCCGGCTGGTCGGCGAGGCCACGGAAACCGTGAACCCGCGCGACTTTGCCGATGCGGTGGTGCGGATCCGGACCGAGGCGGGGCTGTACAATCTGCAGGAAGGCGCGGTGGAGCTGGTCGAGGATACCCTGTTCAACACGCGCATCGCGCTGCCTGCAAACCTGACCGAAGGCGAATATCGCACCCGCATCTACCTGACGCGCGGCGGGTATGTCGCCTCGCAATATGAAACCGTCATCAACGTGCAGAAGGTCGGGTTGGAGCGCTGGGTGTTCAACCTCGCCCACGAGCAACCGTTGGTCTATGGCCTGTTGTCGCTGTTCATCGCCATTGCCGCAGGCTGGGGCGCTTCGACGGCGTTCCGGATGCTACTGAGAAGCTGAGGCGGGGCTACCGCCCCATCTTTCGTTCCCCTCGACATGAACAAACGACAAGGGGCACGCACCTTCCGGCACGCGCCCCGCGCTGTTCCCGGAGAAACCTTATTCCGCGGCGACCGCCTTGGGGTCCACCAGCGTCACGATGTCCTCCATGATCACGTTCAGCTCGAAATCCTTCGGCGTATAGACCTTGGCGACCCCCATGGCGCGCAGGCGCTCGGCGTCCTCGTCGGGGATGATGCCCCCGGCGATGACCGGCACATGGCCCAGACCGGCGGTGCGCATGCGCTCCATGAGCTCTTCCAGAAGCGGGATATGCGAGCCCGACAGGATCGACAGGCCGACCACATGCGCCTCGGTCTCGATCGCGGAGGCAACCAGCTCCTCAGGCGTCAGGCGAATTCCCTCGTAGGTGATGTCCATGCCGCAGTCACGCGCCCGCGCGGCGATCTGTTCGGCACCGTTGGAATGGCCGTCGAGCCCGGGCTTGCCGACCACGAATTTCAAACGACGGCCCAGCGCGTCGGACACGGCATCGACACGGGCGCGGATCTCGTCCAGCCCTTCGGTGCGGTTCGAGGGGTTCTTGGACACGCCGGTCGGCGCGCGATACTGGCCGAAAGTCTGGCGCATGACCTCGCCCCATTCGCCGGTGGTGACGCCGGCCTTCGCGGCGGCGATCGAGGCGGGCATGATGTTGGTGCCGTCCTTGGCAGCCGCGCGCAGGTCGGTCAGGGCGGCGTCCACGGCCGCCTGATCGCGCTCGGCACGCCAGGCCTCCAGACGGGCGATCTGATCCGCCTCGGCCTCGGCATCCGCCACCATGATGGCGCCGTCCCCGGCGGTCAGCGGGCTTTCGGCGGCCTCGGTCCACTTGTTGACGCCGACGACTGTGGTCTCGCCACCCTCGATCTTGCCGATGCGTTCGGCATTCGAATCCACCAGCCGCGATTTCATGTATTCGATGGCCGAAATCGCGCCGCCCATGGCGTCGATCTGGGCCAGTTCCGCGCGGGCGCCGTCCTTCAGTTCGCCCACCTTGCGTTCAACGGCGGGGTTGTTGTCGAACAGATCGTCATATTCCAGCAGGTCGGTCTCGTAAGCCATGATCTGTTGCATGCGCAGCGACCACTGCTGGTCCCAGGGACGCGGCAGGCCCAGCGCCTCGTTCCATGCCGGCAGTTGCACCGCGCGGGCGCGGGCGTTCTTGGACAGGGTGACGGCCAGCATTTCGATCAGGATACGGTAAACGTTGTTCTCCGGCTGCTGCTCGGTCAGACCCAGCGAGTTCACCTGCACACCGTAGCGGAAGCGGCGGAACTTGGGATCCTCGACACCATAGCGTTCGCGGGTGATCTCGTCCCACAGCTCGACAAAGGCGCGCATCTTGCACATCTCGGTGACGAAACGGATGCCCGCGTTCACAAAGAACGAGATACGCCCGACCATGGCCGGGAAGGCCTCGGCGGGCACTTTGGTTTTCAGGTCGTCCAGCACGGCAATGGCCGTGGCCAGCGCGAAGGCCAGCTCTTCTTCCGGCGTCGCGCCCGCCTCCTGCAGGTGGTAGGAACAGACGTTCATCGGGTTCCATTTCGGCAGGTGTTCACGCGTATAGGCGGCGACATCCGTGATCATGCGCAGGCTGGGCTTCGGCGGGCACACGTAGGTCCCGCGCGACAGGTATTCCTTGATGATGTCGTTCTGCACCGTGCCCTGCAGCTTGGACACATCCGCGCCCTGCTCCTCGGCCGCTGCAATGTAAAGCGCCAGCAGCCATGGTGCGGTCGCATTGATCGTCATCGAGGTATTCATCTGCTCCAGCGGGATATCCGCGAACAGGGCGCGCATGTCGCCCAGATGGGCCAGCGGCACGCCGACCTTGCCCACTTCGCCGCGCGACAGCTTGTGGTCGCTGTCATAGCCGGTCTGGGTCGGCAGGTCGAAAGCGACGGACAGGCCGGTCTGGCCCTTGGCCAGGTTGGTGCGGTAGAGCGCATTCGAGGCCTTGGCGGTCGAATGGCCGGCGTAGGTGCGGAAAAGCCAGGGGCGGGATTTTGCCGAAGGGGTCTGGGGGCTTGTCATGGTCTCGACTCACGGTTCATGTTGCGCTGCAGCATTTATGCAGACGCAAGATTATTACGCAAGCCGGAAATTACGCGTCAGAAAATTGCGCTACGTAACGGCGGGTTTCGCGCGGGAGGCAAGGGCCAGGGGCATGCTCTGGCCAAACTGCCGCAGCAGCTGCCGGAAAACGTCACCCGAGGTTTCGAGCGCTTTACCTTCCCCGCCGATCCTGAGACGCTGACGCAATGACTCGTTCGGTGGAACTGCCCCTTTGGCTCCTGGTGCTGATCCTGGCTTTCGCCACGGTGACTTTCGCCTCGCATTTCCTGTTCCCCTCGGTGCGCTGGTTCTTCCGCCGGCGGCTGGAACGCGCGGTGGCGCAGCTGAATGATCGGCTGACGCGCCCGATCGAGCCGTTCAAACTGGTGCGGCGCTTTGATACGGTGCAGCGGTTGAGCTATGACCCGGAGGTCGCCAAGGCCATCGCCGAGCATTGCGCAGACACAGGCGAGCCCGAGCAGGTCGCCTTCGAACGGGTGCAGCGCTATGCGCGCGAGATCGTGCCGCGCTTTTCCGCCTTTGCCTATTTTGCCTTCGCCATCCGGCTTGCGAAATGGATCAGCCGCGGTTTCTACCGTGTGCGTCTGGGCGCCTTCGACGAGGCCCACCTGGAAGCGGTGGACCAGAAGGCCACTGTGGTTTTTGTAATGAACCACCGATCGAACATGGATTACGTGCTTGTGACCTGGCTGGCCGCCGAACGCAGCCACCTGTCCTATGCGGTCGGGGAATGGGCCCGGGTCTGGCCCTTGCGCGCGCTGATCCGTTCGATGGGCGCCTATTTCATCCGCCGCCGCTCGCGCAACGCGCTCTATCGCAAGGTTCTGGCACGCTATGTACAGATGGCGACGGACGGTGGCGTGACCCAGGCGATATTTCCCGAAGGCGGGCTGAGCCTGAATGGCGAGGTCGGGACACCGAAGCTTGGGCTGCTCTCCTATATCACCGAGGGGTTCGTGCCCGGGGAAAGCCGCGACGTGGTCTTTATCCCGGTGGCCATGAACTATGACAGGGTGCTTGAAGACCGGGTGCTGGTGGCCGCGGACATTGGCGGGCATCGCAAGTTCAAGCTGCGCTGGAAATACGTGATTCGCCATGTCTCGATGCATCTGTGGCAACGGATGACGGGACGGTTCCACCGCTTCGGCTATGCCTCGGTCAGTTTCGGCACGCCGCTGTCGCTGACCGAATTTGCCCAACAACACCCCGCAAGGGGCGAAGCGCTGACCAAACCGCTGGCGCAGGAGGTCATGCGACGGATCCGCAAGGTGGTGCCGGTGCTGCCGGTGCCGCTGGTCGCCGCGATCCTGCTGGAGAAGGACAGTTTGAGCCGGGCCGAGATTACCACCCGTTTCAAGGCGCTGACCCGCGACATGGAAACCCGCGACGTGCATATCCACATGCCGCGCGACGACCTTGACTATGCGGTCGAGGTCGGGTTGCGCCTGCTGCTCCTGCGCAAGCTGATCGTCGAAGAGGGCGACCGGTTCACCGTGAACCCGCAAGACCGGCCTGTGCTGGGCTTCTACGCCAATTCGATTGCCCATCTTACCGGCAAGATCGAGATGCGGGAGATCGCGGCGCTGGAGGAAGACGGCTGACGCCTCAGATGGCCGCATGCTGCAGTCGCTCCATGCCCGCCGAAGTTGACGTCACGTTTCGGCACGACATAAAATTACAAAAAAGTCTCAATTGGTGTTGCATTCTTGCGGAGCCATCCGTAATGCTGCACTAGCAGCCGCAATTCTGCATTGCGGCAAATGGAATCAGAAACAGGAGGCCCGCATGGCTCTGGATACCGAAAGCGGCATCGCTCAATACGACGCCCCCGAAAAAGACCTCTACGAAATCGGCGAAATGCCCCCGATGGGTTATGTGCCCAAGAAAATGTATTCGTGGGCAATCCGTCGCGAACGCCATGGCGACCCGATCCAGTCGTTCCAGCAGGAAGTCGTGGACACCTGGGAAATCGACAGCCACGAAGTGCTGGTGCTGGTGATGGCCGCCGGTGTCAACTACAACGGCGTCTGGGCCGGTCGCGGCATCCCGATCAGCCCGTTCGACGTGCACGGTCAGGACTATCATATCGCCGGTTCGGATGCCTCGGGCATCGTCTGGGCCGTCGGTGACAAGGTCAAGACCTGGAAAGTGGGCGACGAGGTCGTGATCCACTGCAACCAGGACGACGGCGACGACGAGGAATGCAACGGCGGCGACCCGATGCTGTCCCCGACCCAGCGCATCTGGGGCTACGAGACCGGCGACGGCTCCTTCGCGCAATTCGCCCGCGCCCAGGCGCAGCAACTGATGCGCCGCCCCAAGCACCTGACCTGGGAAGAAAGCGCATGTTACACCCTGACGCTGGCCACCGCCTACCGCATGCTGTTCGGCCACCACCCGCACGAGCTGAAGCCGGGTCAGAACGTCCTGGTCTGGGGCGCCTCGGGCGGTCTGGGCTCCTATGCGATCCAACTGGCCAACACGGTGGGCGCGAATGCGATCGGCGTGATTTCGGACGAAAGCAAGCGTGACTTCGTCATGGCGCAGGGCGCCAAGGGCGTGATCAACCGCAAGGACTTCAACTGCTGGGGCCAACTGCCCACGGTCAACAGCCCGGAATACAACACCTGGCTGAAGGAAGCCCGCAAGTTCGGCAAGGCGATCTGGGACATCACCGGCAAGGGCGTGAATGTCGACATGGTGTTCGAACACCCGGGCGAAGCGACCTTCCCGGTCAGCTCGCTGGTGGTGAAAAAGGGCGGCATGGTGGTGATCTGCGCCGGCACCTCGGGCTTCAACTGCACCTTCGACGTGCGCTACATGTGGATGCACCAGAAGCGCCTGCAGGGCTCGCACTTTGCCCACCTGAAACAGGCCGCCGCCGCCAACCAGCTGATGGTCGAGCGTCGCCTGGACCCCTGCATGTCGGAGGTCTTCCCCTGGAACGAGATCCCCGACGCGCATATGAAGATGATGAACAACGAGCACAAGCCGGGCAACATGGCGGTGCTGGTGCAGGCGCCGAAGACTGGCCTGCGCACGCTGGAGGACGCGCTGGACGCGCGCTGAACCCGGCCAGAGCCAATGGATCGAACCCCCGGGGAGACCCGGGGGTTTTTCTTTGTCGAGTCAGTCAACTCTACCTGTGGTAGATACGCCGTCTTGATTCGATTTTGCGAATCACTTTCCTGCCCCGGCTATTTCGCAAGTCATATCCGTGGAATTGAATGATTTCGTAAGGTTAAAAATCGCATCCTCCCCATAAATGGGGGGGCACAACTCGCGAATTTCACCAAAAAGCAACGCATGTCATGGTTGAATACCCGAAACAACCACGGCGAGGCTTTACATGTCGAACGATTGGATCATTGATGTTCTTACCGACCTGAGGGCATTTGCCGAAAGAAACGGACTGGAGGCGTCTGCGGACGTGCTGGACGACGCACGTCTGGTGATTCTGGCCGAGCTGGCGAGCCAAGCGGGCGGAAAGGCGGAGAACACGCTCGGGCATGAAGGCCAGATTGGAAACCCTCCTGTCGTCCTTGCAGGACGCAACCACGCTTGAAGGGCTTCAGGCGTCCACCGAAGCCCTGCGCGATCACTTCGGCGTCCGTCACATTGTTTACCACTGGGTAAACTCCGTAGGGGAGCGATTCGGCGCGGGAACCTACGCTCCGGAGTGGGTCGACAACTACCTGGAGAAAAATTACCTCAGCATGGATCCCGTGCTGCTGGGCTGTTTCCAACGCTTCACCCCGGTGAACTGGAAGGAGCTGGACTGGTCCTCGAAAGCGGCCAAGGCAATGTTGCGGGACGCCCTGGATTTCGGCTTGGGCAACCAGGGCTATTCGATCCCGATCCGGGGACCGCAGGGCCAGTTCGCGGTGTTTACCACCAACACCGAGTGCGACGATGCGCAATGGGAAACCTTCATCGGGGGAAGCGGGCGGGATTTGATGGTTTTCGCCCATGAATTCAACAAGAAAGCCCTTGAATTCGAGCAGGGGGGCGAAGGGTTGGCCGCCCCTACCCTGTCCCCCAGGGAGCTGGCCGCGATGTCGTGCCTGGCCAAGGGTATGAACCGGGCACAGGCGGCCGTGGAACTGGGTATCAGCGAGCACACGCTCCGGGTCTATATCGAGGCCGCGCGGCACAAGCTCGGCGCGCTCAACACCACCCACGCGGTGGCCCGCGCGCTATCCTCGGGCGTCATTATCGTCTGACGCCCGAGGGGGTCCGCCAAATCACGAACGCCGGCTTCGCAGGCTGTTAACCATTCTTGTTCACCTTTGTTCGCAGCACACCGGACGAAGGAGCACCCCCATGCTGCGCTATATCTACGCTGACGATCTGCACCGTTTCCCCCGCCTGCGTGACACGATGTTTCGCGACCGGGCCGAACAGTTCAAGAAACGGCTGGGCTGGGCGGTGCAGGTCAACGCAGCCGGGGAAGAGCGCGATGTGTATGACGGTCTGAACCCGCTCTATGTGATCTGGGAGGACGCGCGTGGGGGCCACGGCGGCTCGATGCGGTTCCTGCCCACGATGGGCGATACGATGGTGAACGACCATTTCGGACATCTGACGGGCGGGGTGCGCATCGAAAGCCCGCTGATCTGGGAATGCACCCGTTTCTGCCTGTCGCCGGGCGCCGATCGTCGTGTCTCGGCCGCGCTGGCCCTGGGGGCGGGCGAATTGATGGAGGCCTATCATCTGGAGCACTTCGTCGGCGTTTTCGACCCGCGGATGGAGCGTATCTATCGGCTGATGGGGTTGGAACCGGAGGTGATCGGCACCAATGGCGAAGGCAGGGACCGCGTCGGCGTCGGCCTCTGGGCGATGAACAAAGCGGCCTTCGCGCCGACCCTGACACGCGTCGGCATCACCCGCGCCGTGTCCAGAGGCTGGCTGCGCTATTCCATGTCCGGACGCGCCAACTCACTGGATGGCGGTCTGGCTGAAAGCGCCTGAGGCTGGCTCAGGGGGCGGAAAATTTCAAGAATTCCGGTCCGGTTCCTTCGAAGAAAACGACCCCGTCTCACCGCTGGCGCTTCGCTTCCCTCCGGGGTAGGGTCGCGCCATGTCCCTGCCCGAATTGACCTTCTCCGACGACCAGGCCGAAGCCCATGACCGCGTGGCGGATTTGTTGCGCGCGGCCGGTGTCGACCTGGACGACAGCCTGCTGACTCCCATGTCGGACGGAAAATCCCAGGTCTTTGCCGTCACCGGGAAGGCGGGGTCCGGCAAGACCATGTTGCTGGCCGCACTCTACAAGGCCCTTGAAGACTCCGGGGTCGATGTCGTGTCCGGCGATTGGGAGGGCAGGCGCAGGCGTGATCGGCGCACGCTGGCCATTCTGGCGCCTACCAACAAGGCCGCGTCCGTCCTGCGCTCCCGCGGCGTGCCCGCCACCACGATCCACCGCATCCTCTACACGCCCGTCTATGACCCGGAATATGAAAAAATCGCCGAATGGCTCGCCGGCAATGGCGAACGGCCCGAGATCGAGGGGCTGACCGACGAGGCGCTGGACCGGGCGCTGGCCTTTTACCAGGCCAACAAGTCGATCCCCGGCGCGCTGGCCGCCGCCGGTCTGCGGGGCTCGGATTTCATCACCGGGTGGAAACGGCGCGACGATCCCCTTGACATCGGCTTTGTCGACGAAAGCTCGATGCTGGACGAAAAGCAGTTCGACGACCTGCGCGAAATCTTCCCGACCCTGATCCTGTTCGGCGACCCGGCCCAGCTGGCCCCGGTAGGGCAGTCCGGCGAGATGGTGTTCGACAAGTTCGACGAGAAACGCAAGATCGAGCTCAGCCGCATTCACCGCCAGGCGGATGACAACCCGATCCTGGATCTGGCCCATGCGCTGGCCGATCCGCAGCTGGGGTTCGAGCACTTCGAACAGATGATCGTTGATGCCGCCCGGCGCGATGACCGCGTGGTCGTCGCCCCACGGGTGAGCGCCGACCTGATGGCGCGCAGCCCCGTGCTGGTCTGGCGCAACAAGACCCGGGTGCGACTGATCCGCGCTTTTCGCAGTGCTTTCGATGCGCCCGACACCGCGCTTCTGCCCGGTGAGCCGCTGATCTGCGACGGGATCGAGCTGCCTGCGAAACACCGCAAGAAACGGATCGACCTGGAGGCCCGCGGGCTGATCAAGGGCGCGCAATGTGTCTACCTTGGCCCGGGGCGCAAGCCGGGGTTTTCGCGGCTTTATGTCTTTGGTGCGGAAGACCCGCAGGTCTCGGCCGCCTCGATCATCAAGATCGAACTGCCGGACGAGGAAGAACCCTTCATTCCCTTCGCTGCCCGCATGGGCGCGGCCTTTCTGCACGGGGCGGCGGTGACGATCCACAAGGCGCAGGGCAGCCAATGGCCGGAGGTGCAGCTCTTTGCGCCCGATATCTACGCCGCCTCCCGCGCCGGACGGATGGAGGCGGGACTGCCGCTGTGGAAGCGCCTGACCTATGTGGCGATCACCCGGGCCGAAACACGGCTGCATTGGTGTACCCGCTATGCGCTGGCCCGCCCGACCGAAGCTTTGGGCACCTCGGACCTGTCGGCGCCGGCCGCGCCGTTGCAGCTGGAGACACAGGACGATGGATAAAGCGGCGGCCAGCATCCTGATCACCGGCGCCTCTGGCGGCATTGGCCGCGCCTGCGCCGAACTGTTCCTGGCCGAAGGTTGGACGGTCGGCCTGCTGGCACGACGGGGCGACAAGCTTGAGGAAGTGGCGGCGGGTCGCGCCAATGCGGTGGTGCTGGAGGCGGATGTGACCGACCCGGCCGCCGTCGACGCGGCATTTGACCGGTTCCGGGGCGCCACCGGGCGGCTTGATGTGCTGTTCAACAACGCGGGGCTGTTTACCCCCGCCGGCACCATCGACGAGGTCACGTTGGACGACTGGCGCCGCGCGGTGGATGTGAACCTGACCGGCATGTTCCTCTGTGCCCGCGCCGCCTTTGCCCGGATGCGCCAGCAATCCCCGCAAGGTGGGCGGATCATCAACAACGGGTCGATTTCCGCCCATGTGCCCCGCGAGGGGGCCGTGACCTACACCGTGACAAAACACGGCATTACCGGGCTCACACGCCAGCTGAGCCTGGACGGGCGCCCCTTCGACATCGCGTGCGGGCAGATCGACATCGGCAATGCGCGCACGGATCTGCTCAGCGGTATCGTGCACGAGGCTGTCGCGCGCGGCGAGACGCCACCGCCCACCATGGCGGTCGAGGATGTGGCGCGATCTGTCCTGCACATGGCCCGCCTGCCCGCCGAGGCCAACGTGCAGTTCATGACCGTCATTGCGACGAAAATGCCCTATATCGGGCGCGGCTGACCCCCTTTCCCCTGCCAGCCTCAGCGCTATAGTCACCCCAAACACAGGAGTATCTCATGACCGTTCATATCGGGGCCGAATCCGGCCAGATCGCCGAAACCGTCCTCATGCCCGGCGACCCCTATCGCGCGAAATGGGTGGCCGAGAATTTCCTGGAAGGCGCCGAATGCATCAACGAGGTGCGCGGCATGCTGGGCTTTACCGGCGCGTGGAAGGGCAACCGGGTCACTGTGCAGGGCTCGGGCATGGGCATGCCGTCGCTGTCGATCTATGCCAATGAATTGATCCGCGAATACGGCGCCAAGACGCTTATTCGCATTGGATCGTGCGGGGGGATGCAACCGCATGTAAAGGTGCGCGACGTGGTCATCGCCATGACCTGCACCACGGTGGGCACCCCGTCTTCCACCCTCTTTCGCGAGCTGAATTTTTCTCCCTGCGCCGATTATGGCTTGCTGGAGGCCGCCGTCGCGGCCGCGCGCAGCCGTGACTGTGGCGTACATGTGGGCGGGATCTATTCCTCGGACACGTTTTATGACGAACGATCCGACCTGACCGACCAGATGACCCGCCACGGCGTGCTGGGGGTCGAGATGGAGGCGGCCGAGCTTTATACACTTGCCGCGCGCCACGGCGTTCGTGCGCTGGGGGTCATGACCGTGTCGGACCACCTGCAGACCGGCGAGGCGCTG
Source organism: Aliiroseovarius sp. (assembly GCF_030148435.1). Taxonomy (GTDB): domain Bacteria; phylum Pseudomonadota; class Alphaproteobacteria; order Rhodobacterales; family Rhodobacteraceae; genus JASBTN01. Next base: position 1,284 of record NZ_JASBTN010000055.1, on the reverse strand, counting down.
CCTGCCGACCAGCGCGAGAAGAGCTTTGGCGACATGGTCGAGATTGCCCTGGAAGCGGCCTTCGCATGATGATGCGGCGGTTGGGGCGGAACGGCCCCGAGGTTTCTGCCATTGCGCTTGGCTGCATGAGCTTCGCGGGGTTCTACGGCAAGACCACGCGGGAAGAGAGCTTAGCCACGCTGGACGCAGCGCGTGAGGCCGGGATTACCTTCCTCGACACCGCCGAGCTATACGGCAAGGGGCTGTCCGAGCAGATCATCGGCGACTGGATGGCCGATCGCGGCCACCGGTTTCAGATCGCCACCAAGGGCGGCATCGTCCTGGGCGGCGCGCGGGGGGAAAACAACAATTCCGAACCGCACCTGCGCCGTGCCCTGGAAGGCTCGCTGACCCGGCTGGGCGTGGACCGCGTGGCGCTTTATTATGTGCATCGCCGCGACTGGTCGATCCCGATCGAAGAGGTGACGGAGACCCTGGAGGGTTTTCGCCAGGAGGGGCTGATCGGCGGCTTCGGCTATTCCGAGATCGCACCCAACAGCCTGCGCCGCGCCGCAAGCGTGGCCCCGGTGATGGCAGTGCAGAATGAGTATTCACTCTGGACCCGCCAGCCCGACCTGGGGCTGATCCGTGCCTGCAAGGAACTTGGCACGACATTCGTGCCGTTTTCACCGCTGGGGCGGGGCATCTTTTCCGACACGCCCATGCCGAACGGCCGCGCTGAGGCCCTGCCTTTCCTGCACGCCAACCCGCGTTTTGTGGAGCCGAACCTCTCGGCCAATCAGGCGGTGATCCAGCGCTTCCGCGAGTTCTGCCGGGCGAAGAACTGGTCCGTGCCCGCCGCCGCACTGGCCTGGGTGCTGGACCAGGGCGACCACCTTGTGCCGATCCCGGCCACCCGCACCGCCACGCATCTGCGTGAGTGGGCCGGGGCCTCGGAGATCGAGTTCACCGATCAGGACCGCGCCGAGATCGACCGGATCATGCCGCCCGGCTGGGCCCATGGCGACCGCTATTCGGACGCGCAGATCGTCGGGATCGAGCGTTACTGCTGATCGTGCGCCTCAGCCCCGCCCGTGGCTGCGATCATAAAGATTGCGCCCGGCCGGGGCCCAGCCTTCGGGCGCGCGGGCGGGTTTGAATACCTCGACCAGCAGCGGATGACAGGCCGCGGTGTCGGAGCTGTGTTCCGACCCGCAATCCCCGCCCGGACAGGCGGACAGCCCCCCCAGCAGATCGATTTCCGCAAAGAATTCAAGGTAGTCTCCGGGGCGCACCGGGCTTGCC
>NZ_JASBTN010000048.1 GCF_030148435.1 Aliiroseovarius sp. | reverse complement strand
GCCAGAACAAGCTGCATATGGTCGACCGAAAACTCCATCAGCCGCGAATTTCCGTTCGACCCGCCGCGCTCGTATGTCACCCAGTAGGGGCGCAGGTAGCCCTCTTCGAACACATGGATTCGAAGGCCGTTTTCTCGTGCGATTTCAATTGCCTGTGCGTGGATGTTACGCACGTCGCCATACAGCGCGATATCGGTGATTCCGTGGTCGTCCAGAAGGGTGTGGAAACGGTCCGGCCAGGCCTCCTGCGGGTCGGTGAAGGGGATGTAGCTGGCATCGTCGAACCAGAAGGCCTCGTCCCCGCGGTTGAAACCGACGCGCCAGACTTCTGCGTCGGCCGCGCGCAGCATCTTGGCAAGCCGCCAGAAGAACGGCCCATGCGGCCCCTGCAGAAACAGGAACCTTCGGTTCTGGCCAGAAATCTGCTGCATTCCGATTGTCTCAAACTCCGCCGAATTCTTTCCGTTGGCGCGCCCTCGTTTTGCGCATAAATCTGCCGTTTGTCACGCCAAACGTGGGGAATACAGGCGCAGATGGCCATTTTGCAGCCATCCGTTGCCGGTTTGAGTCCTGTCCGGAGGCAAGTCTGGCGCGGAAGTGGTTAAGGAAGGGTTGCGTGTGGCGCCGGGCAGGGGCATTTTCGGCCAGAAATCTGCCCGACCTGTGAAGGAGAGACCATGTTCACCGGGATCATTACCGACGTGGGCCGCATTGCGGCGCTGGAAAAGGCGGGCGACCTGCGCGCGCGTATTGAAACCGCCTATGACGTGGCGGGGATCGACCTGGGGGCATCGATCGCTTCGGACGGGGTGTGCCTGACCGTCGTGACCCTGGGTGACGGCTGGTACGAGGTTGATATCTCGGCAGAAACCGTATCAAAGACCAACCTGGGCGACTGGGAGGTCGGCCACGCCGTGAACCTGGAGCGGGCGCTGAAAGTGGGCGACGAACTGGGCGGGCATATCGTGTCGGGCCATGTGGACGGCGTGGCCGAGATTGTCGAGATGCATGTGGAAGGCGACTCGACCCGCGTGACTTTCAAGGTGCCTGCGGAGCTGGCGAAGTTCATCGCTCCGAAGGGTTCGGTTGCGTTGAATGGCACGTCGCTGACGGTGAATGAGGTCGAGGGTGATACATTCGGCGTGAACCTGATTTCGCACACAAAGGACGTGACCAACTGGGGCGCGGCCAAGGTCGGCGACCGTATCAATCTGGAAATCGATACGCTGGCCCGCTACGTTGCGCGGCTGGCGGAGTACTCCTGAGGTTCAAGCGGAGTATTCTTCTTTATTTTAACGGCTTGTCGTCTGAAGTTGATGTTGTCGCCGGAGGGGCTTCCCGCCCGGTGAACGCCGGCGGCGGGATGTGATCGGACTTGGGACCGTATAATCTCCGCGGATCCGGCAGCACGCTCTTGTCACATTCCTGAAATTGCATATGATCGGGGCAACCGGATGAGGAGACCCCGATGAGCCTGCTGAAACCCACCCGCCGCGACCTCTTGCGCCTGGCGGCGGCCGCCCCTGCCTTTGCCATGCCCGCCGCCGCCCGCGCCGCGATCCTGACGCCTCCGGATGGCGGCAATGCCAGCCAGTTCCGGTTCACCCTGGGCGAGGCGCAGGTGACGATCGTATCTGACGGCTATTTCTCTGTTCCCATGTCGGGGCAGGCGATCAATGCCAGCGAAGCGGACCGGCTCTCCTTCCTGGCCGAGCATTATCTGGACCCGGAAGCGGGCTATAGCCATACCAATCACCTCTATGTTGAACTGGGAGAGGCCAGGGTGCTGGTCGATGTCGGCTCGGGCAGTCGCTGGATCGACACCGCAGGGCAGTTGACGGGCAACCTGGAGGCGGCCGGGATCGACCCGGCGGGCATTACCCATGTCGTCATCACCCACGCCCATCCGGACCATATCTGGGGCATTCGCGACGATTTCGATGAACCGATCTTCCCGGACGCCGAATATATCATCGGCACGCATGAATATGACTGGTGGATGCAGGACGGGCTGGTCGATCGTGTGGACCCGACCAGACAGCAATTCGTGGTGGGGGCGGTGAATTCCCTGCAAACCGACGGGCTGGAATGGACCCTGGCACAGGATGGGCACGTGGTCGCGCCGGGGCTACGCCTGGTCGCAACGCCGGGCCACACGCCGGGGCACATGTCGCTGGTGGTGGAAAGCGGCGGGCAGCAGTTGATGGCGCTGGGGGACGCGATGTCGAACCCCCTGATGAACTTCGCCAAGCCGGACTGGTTCAACAGCTTTGACCATGACGGCGAACGCACGGCGGCGACACGGCGCAAGCTTTTGGACATGGCCGCCGCGGACCGGATCGCGGTTCTGGGCTATCACTTCCCGTTCCCGGGGGTGGGGCATGTGAAACCGCGTGGAGACGTGTTCGAGTTCATTCCCGCGATCTGGCAGTTCTGAGCGTTTCCCGATGGAGGGCGCGTTCCGCGCCCGCTTGATCTCACGCGGGGCGTGGTGGCCCCCGCTCGGGCGCGTTACACCCTTTTGACCGTGCGTTTCTGCACGTCAGCCTGTCGTTTTGGGCACTGGTATCGCGGGCGCGCCTGCGGTATCTGACTGTCTGCACCACCGCGTCACCACCCACGGGGCCAAAAGGGACATATCATGGCTGACAGCACCACTTACGAAACGCCGGGTCCGGTCGAGGCCGGCCTTTCCGACGCCATCGCCTCGGCCGAGGAGATCATCGAGGAGGCCCGTCAGGGCCGCATGTACATCCTGGTCGATCACGAGGATCGCGAGAACGAGGGCGACCTGGTCATCCCCGCCGATGCCGCGACGCCCGAGGTGATCAACTTCCTGGCCACCCATGGGCGCGGGTTGATCTGCCTGCCGCTGACCGCCGACCGTGTGGCCGAGCTGGGCCTGCCGATGATGGCAATGCACAACTCCTCGCGCCACGAGACCGCCTTTACCGTGTCCATCGAGGCGCGCGAGGGCGTGTCGACCGGCATCTCGGCCGCCGACCGCGCCCTGACCGTGGCCACCGCCATTGGCGACAACACCGGCCCGGCCGAGATAGCCACCCCCGGCCATGTCTTCCCGCTGCGCGCGCGCAACGGCGGTGTGCTGGTGCGCGCCGGTCATACCGAGGCCGCCGTCGACATCTCGCGCCTGGCGGGCCGTCATCCCTCCGGCGTGATCTGCGAGATCATGAAGGAAGACGGCACCATGGCCCGACTGCCCGACCTGGTGGCGTTCGCCCGGCAACATGACATGAAGATCGGCACCATTTCCGACCTGATCGCCTACCGCCGCCGTCACGACAACCTGGTGCGCGAAACCTCGCGCGAGACGGTGACGTCGGAGTTCGGCGGCAAGTGGGAGATGCGCCTGTTCACCGACCAGATCCACGGCATCGAGCACGTGGTCATGATCAAGGGCGACATCACCACGCCAGAGCCGGTGCTGGTGCGCACCCATGCGCTGACCGCCGCTTCGGACCTGCTGGGCCTGGGCCCGAAACCGGCGGGCGAACTGTCGCACGCGATGGAATTGATCGCCAGGGAAGGCCGCGGTGTCGTCTGCCTGTTCCGCGAGCCGCGCAAGACCCTTCATGATGACGAGGAAGAAGGCCCCCGCACCATCCGCCATACCGGTCTGGGCGCGCAGATCCTGTCCTCAATGGGGCTGCATGACATGGTGCTGCTGACCGACAGCCCGGACACGCAATATGTCGGCCTGGACGCCTATGGGCTGAACATCACGGGCACCCGCCCGATCTACGGAGAATGATCCATGGCCACCGCTGAACAGCATTACATCCTGGACCGTCCGCGCTTTGACAAGCCGGTCAGGATCCTGATCGTCGTCGCGCCCTACTACAAGGACATTGCCGACAACATGGTTGCCGGGGCAAAGGCGGAAATCGAAGCCGTCGGCGGCAGCTGGGACATCGTCGAAGTGCCCGGCGCGCTGGAGGTGCCGACCGCGATTGCCATGGCCGACCGCCTGTCGAATTTCGACGGTTATGTCGCCCTGGGCTGTGTCATCCGGGGTGAAACCACCCATTACGACACGGTCTGCAACGACAGCTCCCGCGCGATCCAGCTGATGGGGCTCAATGGGCTCTGCATCGGCAATGGCATCCTGACCGTCGAGAACCGCCCCCAGGCCGAGGTCCGTGCAGATCCCGCCGATCAGAACAAAGGCGGCGGCGCGGCCGCTGCGGCCTTGCATCTGGTCGCGCTTTCGCGCAAATGGGCCGGCGCCAGCAAGGGGGTCGGGTTCAAGACGATCTCCGATCAGATCAAGCTGGCGGGCGAAATGAAGGATACCCCCAGCGCATGACCCTGTCCGGCAACCAGAAACGTCAGATGAAATCGGCCGCGCGGCTTTTCGCCGTGCAGGCGCTCTATCAGATGGAGCAGACCGGCCAGACCGTGGACCGGGTTCGGGTGGAGTTCGAAGATCACCGCTTTGGCGAGGAATTCGATACCCACACCATGGCCGAAGGCGACACGCCGCTGTTTCGCAAGCTGATCGAGGATGCGGTGAATCACCAGGCGGCCATCGACCAGGCGACCGACCGGGCGCTGGTGGCAAAATGGCCGATTGCCCGCATCGACCCGACCCTGCGCGCGCTGTTCCGCGCGGCGGGTGCCGAGCTGATGCAATCCGCGACCCCACCCAAGGTGGTGATCGTCGAATTCGTCGATGTGGCCAAGGCTTTCTTCCCGGAAGGGGACGAGGCCAAGTTCGCCAATGCGGTGCTGGACCACATGGCGCGCGAGGTCAGGCCCGAGGCGTTCTGAGCCGGCAGACAGCTTATCGAAAAGGCCCGGTCAATCGCCGGGCCTTCGTCGTTTCTTGCCTAAAAACAGGGCTTTACTTGAAAATGAACTCGTAGACCCGACCCTGACCGCGTTCGCGCACCATGCGCATGGTTTTGTCATCGACTTTCTGAACCACCATGCAATCCTCCGGTATCTCGTTGCCGCCCATGTCCAGCACGCGGCAATAGAACCCGTCGCGCCATTCCCAGCTGCCGGTGAACCTGCCGGGGCCGTAGACCTCGCCGGTGACGGACCCGTCTCCATGGATCACCTGATCGCCGATGCCGAAGCCCATCGGGCGGTCGACGGCGAAGCCGCGGAAGGCATCCTCGTCCGTGATGACCGCCGGTTCGGCCAGCGCCGGGGTGGCGACGAGGGCAATCAGGGCGGTGAGCTGGGGCAGGGTCATGTGGGGCTCCTGGCGTTTGGCATGTGAGTCGCGCACATCATGCGCGGGGCAGGCGCGCGCTTCCACGACATAGGTCAAGTCGGCCTGCCGGAACGGTTGTGACATGCCGCCCCTTTCCTTCCCTCGTTTATGCGCTAGGCTGAATGGAGTGATTCCAGGGAGCCATCCATGCCCAATTCGCAAGTGCCCAAACTCGTGCGCCTTTATATCCGTCAGGTCCTGATCGGTTTCGTCCTGTCAGGCGTGTTCGTGGCGCTTCTGCTCTGGGCCAATGTGGGCAACCTGTGGCACCTGATTTCGACCTCGGACATGGGGATTGTCGCGGGGGTCATGCTGTTCATGTTCAACGGTATCATCTTCTCGGGCGTTCAGTTCGCGATCTCGATCATGCGGATGGAGGAAAAGGACGATACGACGACAGGCGGCACACGTGTGCCGGTGGCGACCGACATTCCGGTGCGGGTCGAAGTCACGCCAAACAGCCGCCCGCGTCAGGGTCACGTGAACCGGGGCCACATGCACCGCCGCTGATCCCGCCCCGTTGATTTCGCCCCGCCCCAACGAAAAACGCCCCGCCGGATCGGTGGGGCGTTTTCGCGTTCCGCAGCAGATACCTGCCGCAGAGGATAAAGTGGCGGAACCGCGCGCAGCCGTCGAGGTCTGAATTCCCGAGGACCTGTAAATACAGGTGGGCGCCGGGTAACGTGGCCACGGCCATGACAGAGCCAGCTCCCTCGGAATTGCTTAAGGCCACCGGAATTTTACCTCATGGTGACGAGAAGGGCAGAACCGCCAGAGCCGTAAATAGGGGGTTGTGGGCGTGGCCGCAAGGGGGACGGTTCGACGAGGCCTCCCTGTCGACCGGGAAGGCTCCGACCGCGAAAGTCATCCGGCGTTTCAGACAGTCCACCGGATCCCTCTCGGGGTTCCCCAAGGGGCGCTTGACTTTTTGTTCATGACTTGTTCTTGTTTTGCCATGTCCGATCTCACACCCGATCCCAGGCCCGATCCCCGGCCCGACCCAAGACCCGGTCCCAATCTGCAACCCGGCCAGTTGCTGGCCCGTGGCGTTGCGCGGCACCTGCCGGCGCACGGCTTCGTCTCGATCGAGGAATTCGTGCCCACGCGGGGATTGCGGGTCGATGTGATGGGGCTGGGGCCGAAGGGCGAGATCTGGGTGATCGAATGCAAATCCTCGCGCGCGGATTTCGCGTCGGATACCAAGTGGCAGGGCTACCTGGACTGGTGTGACCGCTATTTCTGGGCGGTGGATGCGGGATTCCCGACCGAGCTGCTGCCGGATGGCACCGGTCTGATCATTGCCGACCAATATGATGCCGAGATCATCCGCATGGGGCAGGAGGACAAGCTTGCCCCGGCGCGGCGCCGTGTGCTGATCCAGAAATTCGCCCAGCACGCGGCGCGGCGCCTGCAGGGCTACCGCGATCCCGGTGTCGCGGCGCTGAGCGGGCCGATGGGCTAGACGACGTGCGCGCGGCCTCTGCCTTGCGTGACGCGTAAGTTACTTCCTGCCCTTGGCCATCAGCGCCTCGGCCTGCTGGGCGGCGGCGCGGATTTCCTCGGCGATTTCCATCGCCTCTTCCGGGTCGAAATCCATTGGCAGCTCGACCCCGTTACCGGCCACATAGATGCGCACCATGCCCTGGTCGGTCGGTCCGATCTGCAGATCCGCGGCGATTTCGCTTTGCGAGTTGATGCCCATGATGGCCTCCTTCTGGCGTATGGGCAGGGCTTACGCGCGGGGTGAGGTTTTTTCAACCCCACCCCTTGCAAACCCCGTGCGGGCCGGGTACATCCCCCGAGCGTGCCGACATAGCTCAGTAGGTTAGAGCGCTTGATTGTGGATCAAGAGGTCCCCCGTTCGAGCCGGGGTGTCGGTACCATCTCCCTGAAAACATGTTTGGCGACCCACAGAACGGGGGAATTGCCGCCGGGTTTCGACGACCCAGCGCGCCGCGGGACTACCAGCTGACGGTGAACTGGCAACCTGACGCCGTCGCCAGGATGTCGCGGCTGTCGCTGACCCAACCGTCTACCACCCCATCGACCGCTTCCTTTGCGACCCCCACGCCGATGGCCGCAATGCAGCCGGTCAGTTGGCTGCCGGTCTGCCGGGCCACGTATTGCTGGGTCAGCGATCCGGCCGCCATGTGAAGCTCCGAGTCATAGTTGCCGTAGAAGCACCCTGACAGGGCCGTGGTCAGAATGCAGGTTTGCGCTATTGCTCGCATGGCTCGCTCCTGTGAAATGGGTCTGCGACAGGCAAAGCGGTACCGTTCGCGGGACGTACCGCGGGCCGGGCCTCCTAGACCGGAAAATTGCTGTGATGGTGCCGGTGAACCTGCCACCCTCTGGCCGCCGACGTCCCTAACAAGTTATGAAGGGAATCCCTTTGATTTTCGAGGTTTTTCCTAACAAAGGGTTAATGGACAACGGGTGTCCGGCCCGGGGCCTCAAGCGGCTGGCCCGGATCGGGACAAGGCAGGGAATGGGGGAAGGCACGGTCGATACCGCTACTGGAATACAGGTCAGATGGCGCCTTCTGATCGTATCCCGATGCCCGGCGCGCCAGTATCGGTTCCCGACCCCAGGCGGTCGGATCAAGGACGGGCGATCGTCACCTCCTGGATCAGCGCGCCGGTTTCGGTGTCGAAGACCAGAATGCGACTGTCCTCGCTGACGATGGCATACCAGCCCGGCCCTTGGGTAATGGCGATGGGGGAGGTGCCCTCGGGCAGGGCAACCCGGGCGGGCAGTGCGAGGGGCGGGTTTTGTTGAACCCGCATGACAATCACCGAAATCAGCACTATGAGACCCACAATGGTCGTCACGGTCAGCGTGGTGACAAGGATCTTCAGGAACCGAACCGTGCCATCCAGACCGGGCGGCGGCGTGCCGGGATCCTCAATCGGAGTATTGTCCATGTCCGTAGAGCCCTCTGCCGTGGTTCAGATCGTGATCGGGGAAAACCCGCCCAAGCGTCTTGATAAGGCGATTGCGCGCAATGTGCCAGAGGCAGCGGCCCTGTCGCGCTCGCGCCTGGCCAAGCTGATTGCCGAGGGGGCAGTCTCGCGGGGCGGTGAAGTGATGGATGACCCGCGCGGCCGCGTGGCCGAGGGCGACGTGCTGGAAGTTGCGGTCCCGGCCGCCGAAGAAAGCCACATCGGGCCCGAGGACATTCCGCTGGAGATCCTGTTCGAGGACGACGACCTGATCGTGGTGAACAAGCCTGCGGGCATGGTGGTTCATCCCGCGCCCGGCTCGCCGGGGGGTACGCTGGTCAATGCCCTCCTGCACCATTTCGGTGGCAACCTCTCAGGCGTCGGCGGTGTTGCGCGGCCCGGCATTGTGCATCGCATCGACAAGGACACCTCGGGCTTGCTTGTGGTGGCCAAGACCGATGCGGCCCATCAGGGGCTGGCCGCGCAATTCGCGAAACACACGGTCGAACGCCATTACCACGCGGTGGTGCACGGGGTACCAGACCACGCCGATCCGCGCCTGGCAGGGGTGAAGGGTGTGAGTTTCGAGCCCGGCAATATCCTCAAGATCACCACCCAGTTGGCACGTCACAAGACCGACCGGCAGCGCCAGGCGGTGCTGTTCACCGGCGGGCGCCACGCGGTGACACGCGCGCGGGTGGTAGAGCGCTTCGGCCAGCCCACACAGGCCACCTTGGTCGAATGCTGGCTGGAAACCGGCCGCACCCACCAGATTCGCGTGCACATGGCCCATGCGGGGCACGGGCTGATCGGCGATCAGACCTATGGCGGTCGGCGCAGGATGAATGCAAAGGCCGTGGGTGAAATGGCGGTCGAGGCCGCGCGCGCCTTCCCGCGTCAGGCGCTGCATGCCGCCACCCTTGGGTTCGTCCACCCGGTCACGGGCGAGGCCCTGCGCTTTGCCGCCCCTATGCCAGAGGATATGGCCGGGCTGGTTGAAACCTTGCGCACAACGGCGTGAGGTCAGGCTTTCCACCCTTTCGGCAGGGCGTACAAAGGTTCATATTATGAAAGACTTTTGGCGCTAACACCCTTGAAACGGGAGCGTGGCGTCATATCTGGATGTTAAGCCTCGAAACATTCGAGCGCATGACAGTGAGACTTTGGAGAGTTCATGGGCAATTACAAGAACTTGCCGGCCCCGACACCCGAAGGCGGTCTGAACCGCTATCTTCAGGACATTCGGAAGTTTCCGATGCTGGAGCCGGAACAGGAATACATGCTGGCCAAACGCTGGGTCGACCATCAGGACCGAGATGCGGCGCACCAGATGGTAAACTCGCACCTGCGCCTCGCGGCCAAGATCGCGATGGGCTATCGCGGCTACGGTCTGCCCCAGGCCGAGGTGATTTCCGAGGCCAACGTGGGCCTGATGCAGGCGGTGAAACGGTTTGACCCCGAAAAGGGTTTCCGGCTCGCGACCTATGCCATGTGGTGGATCCGCGCCTCGATCCAGGAGTATATCCTGCGGTCGTGGTCGCTGGTGAAACTGGGCACGACCTCGGCCCAGAAGAAGCTGTTTTTCAACCTGCGCAAGGCCAAGGCGCGGATCGGTGCGCTGGAGGATGGCGACCTGCGTCCCGAGAACGTCAAACGCATTGCCAACGATCTCAACGTGACCGAGGACGAGGTGATCTCGATGAACCGCCGCATGTCGGGCGGGGACGCGTCGTTGAATGCGACCGTCTCGGCAGACGGCGAGGGCGCGATGCAGTGGCAGGACTGGCTGGAGGATGAAGACGCCGACCAGGCCGGGGATTATGCCGAAAAGAACGAGCTGGATGTGCGCCGCGAGATGCTAGCCCAGTCGATGGACGTGCTGAACGAACGCGAGGCCGACATCCTGACCCGGCGCCGTCTGGAGGACAAACCTGTCACGTTGGAGGACCTGTCCGAGGTCTATGGCGTCAGCCGCGAACGCATTCGCCAGATCGAGGTGCGCGCCTTCGAGAAACTGCAAAAACGCATGCAGGAACTGGCCGCCGAACGGGGGCTTCTGGAAAACGCCTGACCCTCGCGCAGTTGGACCGCAGATGGATCCCGGACCCGCCCGAAACCGGATTTCGGGCGGGTTTGCTGTCTTTCGGAAAGGGCGGATGCACCTCTTTCGGTTGGCACATGCGCGTGGCGGTCCTTCCATGCAGCCTCCGGGGTTGAAGTTGAGGCTGAACTGGGGGCTGAACTGGTGATGCTCGACCGGATTCCTTGCCGGGGAAGGCTCAAGGCTTGACGTCGCCGTGGTCCCCGGGCTTTGCTGAGGGCCCACACGGAGGACCCCATGGCAGGTGGATGGAGCCGCGACGGCGCGGTCGGCGAACAGATTGAGGCCTCGATCAACGAGGAACTGGAGCGCATGCGTGCCAGGGCCCGGCCCGTGGGTGAAAGCCTGACCCACTGCGCCGAATGCGAAGAACCCATCCCCGAGGCGCGACGCCAGGCCTTGCCGGGGGTCAAGCTCTGCATCGACTGCGTGCGGGAAAGGGATGCTGGTTTCAAGTCACGCCCGGGGTTCAACCGGCGGGGGTCGAAGGACAGCCAGTTGAAGTGAGCTGCCGAACGGCGGCTTTTCCGCCGATATCCATAGTCCTGCAGGCAGTACGGAAGTCGGCTACTTTCCAACAGCAAACAAGTTTCAACACGCCGACGGTTCTGACCTTGGCCTGCGGTGGCTTCACTTAGCCAGTGAGCCCCCGAAGACAAAGTATCAAGCGGTTTCTAGGCCAAACAGACCATCGGCCTTTGGGATGTCGAACTGGCTCATCAGCAGCACGTCGTTCGATGCCGCCAGGTTGCGGGCGCTCGCGGTGAAACCTGCGTTGCTGAGAGCTGCCGCTTGAAAGCTTTATGAGGGATCGGCTTGATACAATGCGTGGATTTTGAACCTGTTGACGAATGCGGTCATCTGGACTTCTGAAGCTAAAGGCAACTTTGTCCAAGGTTTGTGGCTGCTGTCAGCGTGAGCTGCAGCGGCGACAAATCTAACAAGGAGGAAAGCGCGGGAGGATTTTGGTGCTATGGGGATAGTGGCTCAAGGCTTGGTTGGCCGATGCCCTGACGCTCGAAGCTG
>NZ_JASBTN010000042.1 GCF_030148435.1 Aliiroseovarius sp. | reverse complement strand
CGCAATCGCCCTCGCTTCAGCAAGACTGTGGACCAGAGCTTATGAGTCCACTACCTAGTGCTTCGAGCAACAAGACCCGCCGAACGCATCGGAGGTCTTCTCTTTTTTCGGCGTGACTTGCGGATGTTTTGTACGAGAGATTGCAAATCATTGCAGGCCGAAAGACTGCTCGCGCGATTGTAGTGTTTTTCTGCCATGTCGAGGGTCGCGTGCCCCAAGACGTCGCGGATGATGTTCACGTGCACCGGGTCGAATTCCGCGATGGAGGTGGCTGCCACCGACCGAAACGCGTGCGGTCGCATAGCGATCCCGAGGTGGCGCTCCATAATCTTGGGCAGTTCGCGGCTGAACCCGTCAGGCGTTATCGGGTCTCCATACTGGTTGATCCACAGGTCTACGCTGGTTCCACCTGCCAGCAAAAGAGGGCGATGGACACCGAGATAGTTCCTCATCGGTTCGACAAGGGCTTTCGGCAAAGGAAACGACCGATCCTTGCCGTCCTTCATGTCCTTGCTCTCAAAGGTGACGCTTATGGCGTCGGGTAAGTCCGTCAGATAGCCCTCAGCCTCCATTGCCAGCACTGCCCGCCGTCTCACCGGACGGGAAATCAGAAACCCGATCATCAGCGCTTGCCGGAACCAGATGGCCCGTTTCTTGTTGGACAGGTACTCCAACGTCTCGACCTCTGTCTGAGCTACTCCCCGATGTTTCGACAGGTTCCGGCGTGATTTAAGCTACTCGTTGCTTCTGCTGATCCGTTGCCCGACAGGTGATGCTTGCATCACCGTTAGGGGGTTGGGTTTTGTCATTTCTCAGCCAATAGACCACGGCTGGGGGTTTGCCGCCAAGGGCGGTGTGCGGACGCTTGCGGTTGTAGAACTCGATCCACTTGCCGACGCCGGCCCTTGCCTCCGATCCGGTCTCCCAGGCGTGCAGGTCCTCAGCCGCGTCTTGGTCGGGTCCAGCACCAGCCAAGTGCCGTCCTCCCTGTCGATCCGCGTCAGGCCCAAGTCCGTCAATTCCGAGCTGGTCAGTATCAGCGTCCAAAGCAAGTTCGCGGCCATCATCGAGACGATCCCCGCCAAGAACGTCCCCGTGATCAGCCAGGGCGAGATCGTCAGCCGGCTCTTGTGCTGTCGCAGAAAGCTGCGGGTAGAACACCAGATGCCTGAGTCATCGTCGCTCGCCATATCGGCCAGAAACATGATGATCTGCTTGCGCGTTGCGCTACCGAACTTTCGTTCCGCGCATGTATTCGCCACGCGCCAGCTCATGAGAAGGCCCCAAAAAGCCGCACAAACGTGCGAATTTTGTACAGGATTTGTACGAGATTTCCGCCGTTTCAGCAGAATTCGGCACGAAAGCTCTCGGGGCTTTCTGCACGCTTCTGCACAAAGCCCTGTAAATAAGCCATATTTTTCAGGTGATTTTGGCGACCCCGACAGGATTCGAACCTGTAACCTGCCCCTTAGGAGGGGGCTGCTCTATCCAGTTGAGCCACGGGGCCGTCTTGCCCGACATAGTGTGCCGGGCAGATGTTGTCTACCTGCGCTTGAGGGTGTCGCCTGGTTCGATCTTGGGGCTGAGCTCGATGCGTTCGCCGCCGCCGCTGCTCTCTTCGGTCTCGGCGCGGGTGGCGATGATCCGGGCGGCCGCGCGGCCGATCTCGGAGCGGCAGGCGTCCATTGTCGCGAGCTTGCGCGGCAGACCGTCCAGGAGCTCGACGCCGTTGAAACCGGCCAGCCCCAGCTGACCGGGCACGTCGATGCCTTTTTCAAGACAATACAGCAAACCGCCTGCGCCAATCATGTCATTTGAATAATACAGGAAATCGAGTTCGGGATTGCGGGTCAGCATGGCAGCGGTCATCTCGCGGCCCTTGGCCAGGGCCGAGCCGCCCTCGTAGAACTCCTGGTCCATGATTTCGACGCCTTCCTTGGCCAGCACCTCGGTAAAGCCTTCGAACCGTTTGCGTGCGCGGTGGTCCAGCGGCATCTTGGTGCCCAGGAAGCCGATGTTGCGGTAGCCGGCCTTCAGGATCGCCTTGGCCATCTTGCGGCCCGCGCGGCGGTGGGAAATGCCCACGGTGGCATCGATCGCCTGTCCGTCTGTATCCATGATCTCGACCACCGGGATGCCGGCGGCCTTCAGCATCGCCTTCGAGGCTTCGGAATGTTCCAGCCCTGCGATGATCACGCCGGAGGGGCGCCAGGACAGCATCTCGTAAAGAACCTTTTCTTCACGCTCGGGCCTGTAGTTGGTCACGCCGACGACCGGCTGCAGCGGGGTTTCGTCCAGCACTTCGGAGATGCCGGTCATGACTTCGGGAAAGACCATGTTGGACAGCGACGGGATGATCACGGCGACCAGGTTCACCCGTTGGCTGGCGAGGGCTCCGGCGATCTTGTTGGGCACGTAGCCCAGTGATTTCGCGGCGTGCAGCACCTTTTCGCGGGTGGCCTCCGATACGTCCCCCCTGTTGCGCAGCACGCGGCTGACGGTCATTTCGCTGACGCCGGAGGCTTCGGAAACATCGCGGAGGGTCAGAGGACGGCGGGGGGGCGAGGGGGCTTGGTCGGTCACGCGCATCACTTTCCTTTTCTTGTTCCTTACTTGTTAGCGTTAAATTGGCCCTTGTCCAAGGGTGAAGAAAGCAATATGTTTGCGCTAACATCACACCGATCCGCAAGGATTCGGCAAAAGGGGGATCGGTGGGCCAAAGCCGTCCCCCTTTTATTATGGAATTGGCTGTAGCCGCGCCACGATGTCCGGTTGCACGGTGCCACCTGCGACAACGCCCCGCAGGCGCGGGTCTTTGCGGTTGAACACCAGGGGCGCACCGGTCTGGTCGGTGACGCGTCCTCCGGCCTCTTCGACGATCAGGCCCCCGGCGGCCACGTCCCATTCCCAGGTCTGGCGAAGCGTCAGCATGGCGTCGAACCTGCCTTCGCCGATGAGCGCCAGGCGGTAGGCCAGGGATGAGCGGAAGTTGCGTTTCATCTTCGGAACCCGGGCATCCTTCCAGCGCCAGGGTTCAAGCGCGGGTTTGGCCGCCAGCACCTGTGCACCGGTCAGCTCGGTTCGGGTTGAGGCGGTCAGGCGCCACCCGTTCAAAGTGGCCCCCATGCCCCTGGCCGCGCAGTAGAGCTTGTCGCGCATCGGCAGATAGATCGCGGCGGCTGTCACCCGGCCGTGGGTTGCGACGGCCAGACTCAGGGCCCAATGTGGCGCGCCGTCGATAAAGGCGCGGGTGCCGTCGATCGGGTCGACGATGAAACAGCGGTCCATGGAAAGACGGGCGGGACCATCCTCCGTTTCTTCGGACAGCCAGCCGTAGCCCGGCCGCGCCTCGGTCAGGTTGCGGCGCAGCATCGTGTCCACGGCGATGTCGGCCTCTGTAACCGGGCCCTGGCCATCGTCCTTTTCCCACACCTCGGGGTCGCGTTCGAAGTGGTGGCGGGCCAGGGCGCCCGCTTCCTTGGCGGCTTCGGCCAGCAGTGTCAGGTCGTCGTCATGCACCGGCCAAAGTCATCCCTTCGACCAGCAGGGACGGCACCTGGCGCGAATGGTGCGCCTTGGCGTCATTTGCCGGGGTGATCCGCATGAGCATGTCCAGAAGATTGCCCGCGATAGTGCATTCGTTGACGGGGTAGGTGGTTTCCCCGTTTTCGACCCAGAAACCCGAGGCGCCGCGGGAATAGTCCCCGGTCGTCGGGTTGATGGTCGAGCCGATCATCGAAGTGACCAACAGTCCGGTGCCCATCTGTGCCAGCAGATCCTCGCGCGTGGCGTCGCCCGGGGTCAGGGTCACGTTCGTCGTGGCAGGAGAGGGTGGCGCGCTGGTGCCGCGCGCGGCGTTGGCTGTGCTTTGCAGCCCCAGTTGCCGCGCGGTGGCCAGATCCAGGGTCCAGCCGGTCAACACGCCGTTTTCCACGATGGCGCGACGTGCGGTGGGCAGGCCTTCGCCGTCGAAGGGGCGCGAACCGCCGATCCGGGCGCGGTGCGGGTTCTCGATGATCGACAGATGGCCGGGCAGGACCTGCTCGCCCAGTTTCTCGCGCAGCCAGGAGGCGCCGCGCACAATGCTGGATCCGTTGGCAGCGCCCAGAAGATGACCGATCAGGGAGCCCGAGATGCGCTCGTCGAACAGCACCGGAAAGGCGCCGGTGGGCGGTTGTTTCGCGCCGATCCGCGCCGCGGTGCGTTCACCGGCTTCGCGCCCGATCTCTTCGGGGCTGGGCAGGTCGGCCTGAAAGGTGCGCCCTTCGCCGGCCCAGTCGCGTTCCATGGAGGCACCTTCGCCGCTGATCGCCGCCAGCGAGAGCGACCGCGAGGTGCGCGCGTAGCCGCCCGAAAACCCGTTCGAGGTGGCAAGGTGAATGGCGTTCTCGCCATAGCCGGTCGAGGTGCTTTGCACCTGACTCACACCTTCGACGGCCAGCGCGGCGGCCTCGGCACGGCGGGCGTGGTCTTCCAGTTCGGCGGGGTCTGGTTCGGCGGCAGGGTCGGCCAGTTCCAGCGCCTCCACGTCCCAGGAGCTGGCCAGCTGATCCGCCGTGGCGAGGCCGATATAGGGATCTTCGGGGGCTTCGCGGGCCATGGCAACTGCGCGTTCGGCCATGGTCCCGATCGTTGCGGCGGACACATCCGAGGCCGACACACAGGCCTGGCGCTGGCCCAGCATGACCCGAAGCCCGATATCCACCGCTTCGGAGCGTTCGGCATGTTCCAGCTTGCCCTTGAGCACGTCGATCGACACCGATGTGCCACGTACGGCGAGCGCATCGGCCTGATCGGCGCCGGCCTTGCGGGCGGCATCCAGGAGCTGTTCGGTCAAGGCAGTGAGGTTGGCGGTCATGGTGATCCCGTGTGGCTGTGGTTCCCCCGGGGTACCCCTCCGGGGGCCCTCATGCAAGACGGCGGGCCCGATGACCCGCCGCCCCGTTTCCTGTTTCGATGGTTATTGCAGGCGCTGCCCGTTGGCGGTGATCTGCCCATTCGGACTGACTTCGACCCGCGAGGTCATCGAGTCCTCCCCCTCGGCCTGCTGCGCAAAGACCGCCATCATCATGCGGATACCGGTGGCCTCGTCGGCGGGCACCAGACCCATGTCGATCAGCTTGTCCAGCAAGGTGTTGCCGCCGGTCAGCGTAAGCTCGATTGCGCCGTCCGGGGCAGGCACGCCGTCGAAGGTCTCCAGGTCCGAATTGTCGAAGGTGAAATCGCCGGTGCCGGTCAGCTCGGCCCCTGCCAGTTTCACCTGCAGCGCCTTCAGGTTCAGTGCGTGCAACTGGACCGGCGGTTCGTCGGCATTTTCCAGCAGATCGGCATTGGCCGGGTCCATGATATCCACCAGCCAGTTCGCCTGACCGGCGAGATCGACGATCAGGGTTGCCGGATCATGGGGCAGCCCGCCGGTCGGGTCGATCATCATCCAGATCATGTCGTCCACCGCGAGTTCGCCAAGCCGCAGGCGCAGCCCGAAGTCCTCTGGCGTGTCACTGGCGCTGACTGGCATGTCGAACCCCATGCCGAACTCGGCCGCATTGATGCTGATCGGCAAGGGGATCTGGCTGCCCTGGATGTTGTAGGCGATACCCGTAGCCAATGCGTCGATCCGCATGCCATCACGGCCCAGCTCCATCGCGAAGTCCGAGCCGCCGGAGGTGGTCGTGCCATTGACGATTTCACCCTCCGCCTGGATATTGAACGTGCTTGAGCTGGACCCTGTTTTCAGCGATCCGCCAAAGGCAAAGCCTTTTGCCATGTTGGCCGCCATGTCCACCGGGTCCATCTCCAGCGGCAGGGTGGTGTCCATTGCGGCTTCGAGGCTCGCCATCTGGCCTTCCATCCGGATGTTCACCCCTTCTTCGGGATCAACGACCGACAGCTTGTAGGAGATCGCGCCGGAGCTGCTGGTCTGCTCGATCGCATAGGTGTCCCCCTGCGCCAGGCGCGAGACGCTTTGCAGATCGGCGATGTCGAGGTTGAATTGCGCCACGCCGACCGGCTGGCCATTGACCGTCAGGCTGTCCAGCGCAAGGGTCGCCCGGGTGGCGCCGTAGGTTGTGGTCATGTCCTCGGGCGCGCCCGAGATCACCATGGAAGGGCTGTCATGTGCGAGCGAGACCACCGCCACGACTTGTTCCCCGCCGGCTTCCGTTGCCATCGGCATCTTGTCTTCCGAGGTCATCGCGTCATCGCCGCCCTCGGTGCCTTTCTTGCCACCCGAGTTGCCGTCGTTCATCGTCGCGCCGCCGTCCTTGTCGTCCGGCATGGCGCTGCCCGCGGATTCGGATACGTCCACGGTCATGAGCATCGGCTCGGCCCAGCTCATCGCGACGGTGCCGTCGCCCTGGTCGGTCAGGGTCCAGTCGGTGATTGAAATGGTAACATTCGGATCGCCCGGTGCTTCGCCGGGAACGGCCATCATCAGGTTCGACAGGATCAGACCGTCTCCGGTTTGTGTCTCGGTCGCGCTGATGTCGAGCCCCTGTGCCGCGTAGTAGCCGCGCATCTTGTCCCAGACCTGCTGGCTGGTGATCTCGGCGAAGGCAGTGGAGCCGGCACTGGCCAGGGCCAGGACCGAACAGGAGAACAGGGACGCGTATTTGGGTTTCATGAAAACACCTCTGGCAAAAACTCTCTTTGAATGTCGGGCCAAAGCCGGTGCCGTTCAACCCCCAAATCGGGTGGAAACCAATTGGGCACTGGGTTAGGTCTGAAGAAAGAGAAGGAAGCACGACATGATCGACATGACAGGCAAGACGGTTCTGATCACCGGGGCCAGCCGGGGCATCGGTGAGGCGGCGGCGCATATTTTCGCGGGGGCCGGGGCCAATGTTGTCCTGCTGGCGCGCGGCTCACAGCAGATCGGGGCGATCGCCGCCGAGATCGGTGAAACAGCCCTGGCCGTGCCTTGTGACGTGGCCGACTGGAACAGCGTCAAGGCGGCGGTGGATGCGGCGGTGGCACGTTTTGGGCGGGTCGACGTGTTGATCAACAACGCCGGTGTGATCGAACCCATCGCCCCGTTGATGACGAGCGATCCGACCGAGTGGAGCCGGGTGATCGATATCAATACCAAGGGTGTCTATTACGGCCTGCGCGCGGTGATGCCGCTGATGGCAGGCAGGGGGGGCACGATCCTGACGATCAGCTCGGGTGCGGCGCATAATGCGCTGGAAGGCTGGAGCCACTACTGCACCTCGAAAGCGGCCGTGCACATGCTCACCAAATGTGCCCACAAGGAAGCCGCGGGCCGGGGTATTCGCGCCATGGGCCTGAGCCCCGGCACCGTGGCCACCAAGATGCAGCGCGAGATCAAGGCCTCGGGCGTGAACCCGGTGGCGGCGCTGGACTGGTCCGAACACATCCCGCCGGAATGGGTCGCGCGGGCGCTTCTGTGGATGTGCACCCCGGACGCCGACGAGTTCCTGGGCGAGGAAATCTCGCTGCGCGATGAGGTCATCCGCACACGCGCGCAGGTGCGGGGATGATCGAGCTGACCAAGGAGGACGGCCTGTGGATCGCGACGATCAACCGTCCGGACAAGGCCAATTCCCTGACCCGCGCGATGCTGACCGAACTGGCGGACATTGCCGGGGATGCGGCGGGTGAAGCGCGTGTGCTGGTGCTGACCGGTACGGGGAAAGTGTTTTCTGCCGGCGCCGACCTTGACGAGGCCCGCGCGGGTCTGGCCACGGATCCGGTGTGGGAGCGCCTGTCCGGTGCCCTGGCTGCCGCGCCGTGCCTGACCATTGCCGCGCTCAATGGTACGCTGGCCGGGGGCGCTTTCGGCATGGCGCTGGCCTGTGACCTGCGGATCGCGGTTTCCGGGGCCAGGTTCTTCTACCCGGTGATGAAGCTGGGTTTCCTGCCGCAACCCTCGGACCCCGCGCGCCTGGCAGCGGTGGTCGGTCCCGCGCGGGCCAAGATGATCCTGATGGCGGGCCAGAAGATCGAAGCGCCCGAGGCCCTGTCCTGGGGGCTGGTGGACCGGTTGGTTGAAAGCGAGGCGCTGCTGGAGACCGCACGTCTCCTGTCGGCCGATGCCCTGTCTGCAACGCCGGACCATGTGGCCGGGATCAAGGCGCTGGTGCCGAGCGGCTAGGACAGTGCGCAACGTTACCTTCTGTTGCGTCGTGGCCCGGGGGTGCGCGACTGAAAGGAAGGGGGGCGTTTCGCCACCCACCGGATGAACGCAGCAAGCCTTGGATGCGCCTGAAGCATCCTGATGGTGGAAAAGTCGCGCGCCAGTTCGGTCTCGCTCAGGGTTGCATGAATCTCATTGTGGCAGATCTGGTGCAAAAGGACGGTCTCGCCCCGCTTGCCGCCGCGCAGCCGGGGCACGAGGTGGTGGCGGCTTTGCGGCACATCGGGCGGGATTTCCCGGCCACAGAGCGGGCAGCGGGGAATGCCCCGGCTTGTTTCACCATGCTGTTCCATGTCACAGGGTGGTCAGGTTCAGTGAGTTGGTGCAAGGGGTGAACCATGGACGGGCAACCGGAAATCGTTACGCAAGCGCTGGGTTACGCCCAGCAGGGATGGGAGATCGCCAGGGAGTGGCTTCTGTCCCCCGCCGCATGGTCGCAATTCGCGCTGCTGCTGGTGGCCTACCTGGCTGCGGTCTATGCCCATCGCAAGCTGACACCGCTGATCACCCGACTGCTGACCCCATCTGGGGAAAGGCGCACATATCTGTCGCGCGCGCGGCTTTTCGTGCTGATCTTTCTGCCCCTGACCCTGCCGCTCCTGGCCTATGGCTTTACCGCGTTGGGTGAGCAGGTCACGCGTTCGATCTTCGGTTCCGGCGCGGTCATTGCCTTCGGAAAACGCGTGTTTCTGTTCCTCGCCGCCCGCATCCTGGCGCGCGAGATCATCTCGGAACCGTTCCTGAAGCTTCTGGGAAAATACGTGCTGGTGCCGCTGGCCGCGCTTTATGCGCTGGGTTTCCTCGACGTGGTGATTCGGCAACTGGACGAGACCATCGTGCCGCTGGGCAACATGAGCTTCTCGCTGCTTTTCGCTCTGCGTTTCGCGGTGCTGGGCGGGGTGATTTTCTGGTTCGGGCGCTGGTCCAACGACCAGACCGCCGCCGCGATCAAACAGCAGGAGGACATGCGCCCTGCCACGCGCGAACTGGCCGCCAAGGCCGCCGAGATCGCCATCTTCGGCGCTGCCTTCCTGATCCTGATGAACATCATGGGGGTCAACCTGACCTCTCTCGCCGTTCTGGGGGGGGCCATCGGTGTGGGGCTTGGCTTCGGATTGCAGCAGATCGCCGCGAACTTCATCTCCGGCGTGATCCTGCTGATCGAAGGGCAGGCCACGGTGGGCGACTATGTCGAACTGGACGGGGGGGAGGCCGGAACGATCGTCAAAATGACCGCCCGAGCCGCGATCCTGGAAACCTTCGACGGGCGCTGGATCGTCGTGCCGAACGAACATTTCATCACCACCCGCGTGGTGAACTATTCTGACGCGGGCAGCGCCAACCGGTACGAGGCGCCGTTCAGTGTCAGCTATGACACCGATATCGAGGCGGTGCCGAAGATCATCGAGGCGGCGGTGGCGCAGCTTGATTTCGTGCTGACCGAACCCGCCGAAAAGGCCCCGGACTGCGAGCTGCGTGCCTTCGGCTCCTCGGGCGTCGATTTCGCGGTGGAGTTCTGGGTGAACGGGATTGACGATGGCAAGAACAAGTTCACGCCCAAGGTCATGATGGAAGTCTGGAAGGCGCTGAAGGCCAACGAAATCGAAATCCCCTACCCGCATCGCGTGGTCGAATGGAAGGGCGCACAGCCCGTTCAGGAAGGGTGAAGACGGCCCTGGTCATCGGCGCAGGCCCGGCCGGTCTGGCGGCGGCCGAAGAGCTGGCCCGGGCGGGCCTGTCCGTGACCGTGGCCGAGGCCAAGCCTTCCCCCGCGCGCAAGTTCCTGATGGCGGGCAAGAGCGGCTTGAACCTGACCAAGGACGAGCCGCTGGAGCCCTTCCTGACCCACTATGGCGCCCGCCCGCTGCTGCGCGAAATCGTGGCGGGTTTCTGCCCGCAAGCCGTGCAGGATTGGGCGCGCGATCTGGGGCAGGCGGTGTTTACCGGGTCGTCGGGGAGGGTGTTTCCCGAGGCGATGAAGGCCTCACCGCTGCTGCGCGCCTGGCTCGGTCGGCTGGACCGGCTGGGTGTCGCGCTGAAAACCCGCTGGCGCTGGACTGGCTGGGACCGCGATGCGTTGCGGTTCGACACGCCGGACGGCGCCGTATTGTTGCGCCCTGACGTGACGGTCCTGGCCCTGGGTGGGGCGAGCTGGGCGCGGCTGGGTTCGGATGGGGCCTGGGCGACTTGGCTGGCGGACAGGGGCGTGGCGCTTGCGCCGTTCAAACCGGCCAATGCCGGGTTGGTCGTGGATTGGTCCGATCACATGGACCGCCATTTCGGAGCGCCGGTCAAAGCGGTGTCCCTGCGCGCGGGCGAGCGGATCGTGCGTGGTGAGTTCGTCATTTCCGCGCGCGGGCTGGAAGGATCCGCGATCTACGCGATCTGTGCCGATGTGCGCGACGGGGCGGATCTGACGCTGGATCTTTGCCCCGACCTTACCGTCGATGACATACGCATGCGTCTGGCGAAACGCGGCAAGGCGTCGCTTGCCAATCACCTGCGCAAGGCGTTGAGGCTGGACCCGGCGCGGCTGGCGCTGCTGAATGAATTCGGGCGACCGTTTCCCGGGGATCTGGCCGGGTTGATCAAGGCGCTTCCGGTGCGCCACGCGGGGCTGCGTCCGATGGACGAGGCAATTTCGACCGCAGGCGGGGTGCGGTTTGACGCTCTGGACGATGGGTTGATGCTGCGCGACCTGCCCGGGGTATTCGTGGCCGGCGAGATGCTGGACTGGGAGGCGCCGACCGGGGGCTATCTGCTTACCGCCTGCCTGGCGACCGGGCGACATGCCGGGCGCGCGGCGGCGTGCTTCGCTGCGGAAGCCGGGGGGCCAGCCCCGTCGCCGTTGTCGCTCGGACCAATGGCGCGCCAATGACGATCCCCCCCGGGATATTCGAGGAAAGATCAAAGCTCAGGCGGCCTTGGCGCGTCCGAAGGCGTCGCGGCTGCGCATCTGTTTGCAATAGGCGGCGAACGCCGGGTTGTCCGACGGGAACCTTGCCGACAGCGCCCAGTTGGCGCAGTGGGTGGCGATGATGTCGGCCACGGTGAACCTGTCGCCCGCCACGAATGGCGCATCGCCCTTTCGGCGCATGAGCTCATCGACCGAGCGGCTGAATTCCCATCTCAAACTGTCTTTCACCGCAGGTACGCGCTTGTCCTCGGGCAGGATGAAGCTGTGCCGCGCGGCGGTCCAGAGCACGGCGTCGAGCTCGTCCAGAACGAAATGGGTCATGCCATCCTGACGCGCGCGATCCAGCGTGCCGGCCGGGTAGGTGATGCCACCGTGCTTGTCGGCCAGGTAGTGCAGGATCGCGGTCGAATCGGTCAGGGCCACATCATCAACCAGAAAGACCGGAACCTTGCCCGGCAGGTTGTGGCCGCGCACCGTGTCGCTGTGGGGGCGTTCGGGCAGGTGGGTATACGTCAGCCCCAGCTCTTCCAATGCCCAGAGAACACGGAAGCTGCGCGTGGTCTTGGTGCCGATCAGGGTATAGTTCATCGTTTCCCTCCCATCATGGCCAGGCGAATGAGCGCCCGTTCCATCAAGGCCATTTGAGGGGCCTTCCCGGAACTGCGCAAGGCCAGGTCGGTTTCGATCAGCAGCTCCAACGCTTTTTCCAGCTTCGGGGGGCCCCAGGCCTGGGCCTGCCGCACCATGCGATCGCGGGATTTGAAATGCACCGGCGGGCGAAGGCGTTGGATGCCCTGGGCGGGGCCGGAAGGGTCGGTGCAGGCAGCAAAGAGGTTGCGAAAATGTCGCGTGGTGCCGATGCAGAGGCCGACCGGTTGCGTGCCCTGGGCGGCGAGCCTGGCCAGAAGTGGCCCGATCTCGCCCGCGCGGCCCTCGGCCACAACGTGGATGAGGTCGTCCAGCTCGGCCTCGGTTGAGGCAGGCGCCATCGCCTCCACATCCGCCGGGGTCAGCGGCGAAGGGTCGGAGAGCTTGTAGAGTGCAATTTTTTCAAGGGTTTGCCGGAAATCCCCCGGGTCCAGCGTGCGCGACAGGCCGGTGAGGTCGTTCATCGCTTCCGGGTCGATCCGGGTCAGCCCCGCGCGGGCCAGTTCGGCCTGAATTTCATCGCGCGAGGGTGGATCATCATAAATGCCCGCCGCATAGGCATTGGGGTGCCTTTCGAAGAACTTGCGCAGCGATGAGGTCGGTTTGAGGTTGCCTGCGGTAATGACCACCTGGGCGTCGCCCTCCTGCCAGTCCTCCAGCGCGGGCAGGATCTGTTTCGCTACCGCCTCGGTCGCCTCTTCGACGAAAGCGACGCGCGGGCCGGGAAAGAAGCCCTGCGCCTTGATCGCGTCGGACAGCATCGCGGGATCCTTGCGCAACTCACTGGCCGGGATCCGCGTGAGGCGCATTTCCTCTTCGCCCTGGGGGCCGATCAGGTTCTCGATCAGTTCCTGGCGCTTCAGCGCCACGCGCATGGCATCGGCGCCGAAGATCAGGGCACCCGTGCGATGCGCCTCGGGTTTGGAGAAATAGCGGGAGGCATCGCGCGGGCTGAGCTTCATGCCAGCCAGTCCGCGGCACTGGCCACGAGACGGGTGGCGATCTGGTCGGCCAGCCCTGCCATGAGGCGGCGGCGCGCGTCATCCTCGACCGCGGAAGTCGATACGGTCGAGCCCTCGGTCGAGTAGGAGGTGAACGTCGATACCGAACCGGTATCCACGACCTGTCCAGTCGTCGTGTCAGTCACGGTATAGGCGACCGCCCCGCGCAGTTGGACCCGGCGGATCACCTGGTCGGGGGTCACGCCCAACGCCTCTTCGCGCACCGTGATCTTGTAGCCAAGCGCATAGCGCGCGCCGGGTTGCGTGGCGAGGCGCTCGTCCAGTCGTTTCACCAGCTCAAAGGCGTCGCGATTTTCGGGTGCGGCCACCTCGATCGCGCCGCGCAGCCCTTCGGCCGAACCGCCCGGTCCGTACACGGGTGTGAATCCGCAGGCCGCCAGCAAAAGAGAGCCGCTCAGGGCAGACAGGATGAACGAGCGTTTAGACCACGACATTGATAATGCGACCCGGGACCACGATGACTTTCTTCGGCGCATTGCCTCCAAGCGCCTTCTGCACAGCATCGGTCGCTAGGGCGCGCTTTTCAACCTCATCCTTGGCCATGTCCTTGGGCACGCTGATTTCAGCCCGGCGTTTGCCGTTGATCTGGATCGGCAAAGTGACCGTTGCCTCGACCAGCATGGCCTCGTCGGCGACAGGCCAGGGGGCGTTTACCACCAGGCCCTCGCCGTCCAGAAGTTGCCACAGTTCCTCGGACAGGTGCGGGGTCATCGGCGACATCAGCTGTGCCAGAACCTTGGCGGCCTCGCGTTTGGCGGCATTGCCGGCCTTGGACTTCTGCAGCGTGTTGGTAAAGGCGTAGAGCTTGGCGATCGCCGCGTTGAAGCCGAAGCTTTCCACGCCGCCAGTCACCTCGTGAATGGCCTTGTGCATTTCGCGCAGCAGGTCTTCGTCGCCCTGACCATCGCCGTCATTGGACGCGATCTCGGACACCACGCGGTGCACACGCGACAGGTGCTTGGCGGCGGCTTCCGCGCCCGAGGCAGTCCATTCCACGTCGCGCTCGGGCGGGCTGTCGGACAGGACGAACCAGCGTGCGGTGTCCGCGCCGAAGCTGGTGATAATGTCAACCGGGTCCACCACGTTGTTCTTGGATTTCGACATCTTGGCGGAGGGAATCACGTTCACCTTCTCGCCGGTCGCGGCCACGACCGTCTGGCCGCCGCGCTCCTCGACCTCGGCCGGGTAGTGATAGATGGCGCGCCCGTTCTCGTCCTTGCGCTCGGCGTTTTCATAGATCGCGTGAGTCACCATGCCTTGCGTGAACAGCGCATTGAACGGCTCGCGGGCCGTGTCGGGCAGGTGGCCGGTGATGTTCATCGCGCGGGCGAAGAAGCGTGAATAGAGCAGGTGCAGGATCGCGTGTTCGATACCGCCGATATACTGGTCGACATTCATCCAGTACCCGGCTTCGTCCAGATCGGTCGGCGTGGTCGCCCGCGGCGCGGTGAAACGGGCGAAGTACCAGGACGAATCGACGAACGTGTCCATCGTGTCGGTCTCACGCGTGGCTGTCCCGCCGCAGTTCGGGCAAGTGGCCTTGCGCCATGAGGGGTGACGGTCCAGCGGGTTGCCGGGGATGGAGAAGTCAATCGCCTTGCCATCCTCGTCATAGGGCAGCTCGACCGGCAGGTTCCCGGGCTTTTCACCGACCACGCCGCATGTGTCGCAATGCACCACGGGAATCGGGCAGCCCCAGTAGCGCTGGCGGCTGAGACCCCAGTCGCGCAGACGGAATTTTTCCACACCCTTGCCCCAGCCGTTTTCCTCGGCAAAGGTTATGGTGGCGTCGATCGCTTCCTGGCCGGTGGCCTCGTCCAGCCCGGCGAAATGGTTCACCCATTTCACCTTCTGCTCCTTCGGCGGCACGAAGGCTTCGTTTTCCACGGGTTTGGGATCGTCCAGGTCGAAGAACGTGTCGATCACCGGCAGGTCGTATTTGCGGCAGAAATCCAGGTCGCGCTGGTCATGCGCCGGGCAGGCAAAGATCGCGCCGGTGCCGTAGCCCATCAGGATGAAGTTCGCGACCCAGACCGGCAGCTCGTCCCCGGTCAGCGGGTGTTTCACGCGGATACCGGTGTCATGGCCCAGCTTCGGCGCGGTCTCGATGGCCTCTTCGGTTGTGCCACCCTTGCGCATCTCGGAGACGGCCTTGGCCAGCGCGGGGTTGCCCGCTTCCAGCTCCCTGGTCAGCGGGTGATCGGGGGAAATGCCAACGAAGCTCGCGCCCATCAGCGTGTCGGGGCGGGTGGTATAGACGGTGATCGGCGCGCCGCCATCGACGCGGTCGAAGGCAAATTCCAGACCGCGCGATTTGCCGATCCAGTTGGCCTGCATCAGCTTGACCTTGGCGGGCCAGTTGTCCAGCCCGTCCAGAGCATCCAGCAGTTCGCCGGACATGTCACTGATTTTAAAGAACCATTGCGTCAGCTCGCGGCGCTCGACCTCGGCGCCGGACCGCCAGCCCTTGCCGTCGATCACCTGTTCGTTGGCCAGCACGGTCATGTCGACCGGATCCCAGTTGACCACGGCGTTCTTGCGATAGATCAGCCCGGCTTTCCACATGTCCAGGAACAGGCGCTGCTGCTGGCCGTAATATTCGGTGTCGCAGGTGGCGAACATGCGCGACCAGTCCAGCGACAGGCCCAGCGGTTTCATCTGGTCGACCATCGTGTCGATATTACCGTAAGTCCAGTCCTTGGGGTGCCCGCCCGAGGCCATTGCCGCGTTTTCCGCCGGCATGCCGAAGGCGTCGAACCCCATCGGGTGCAGCACGTTGTGACCGGTCGACATCTTGTAGCGCGCGATCACGTCGCCCATCGTGTAGTTGCGCACATGGCCCATGTGCAGCTTGCCCGAGGGATAGGGGAACATCTCGAGCACATAGTACTTGGGCTTGTCGCCTTCACGCCTGGCGGTAAAGACATCGGCCTTTTCCCAGGCTTCCTGCCATTTCGGTTCGATGCTGGCTGCGTCGTAGCGGGACATGTGTCTGCGGTCCTTCGGATATGAAAACGCCGGGCACAGCCAATTTCTTGGGGCCCGGCGCTGGTGTACTGTCATGCGTTGGCGGGGTCTAGAGGTTCCCGTCGGCGATGCGCATCTGGCGCGCGCGGGTCAGGATCGCGTCCTCGATCGCGCGGGTAGCTTCACCGCTGGCCGGGCCGCCACCGCGGGTGATCAGCGCCACGTTCAGGGCGCGCGCGTCAAGCGCCGGGTCGGTGATGTGCAC
>NZ_JASBTN010000016.1 GCF_030148435.1 Aliiroseovarius sp. | reverse complement strand
AGGACGACAAACGGGCGCTGGAGCAGGTCATCCGCGTGCTCAAACGCACCATCGCAGACATTCAGGCAGAGGGATAAGGGACATGGACCTGCTGACACGGGAAGAATACGAAGCCATCGCCAAGGGTCTGAACCTGCCCGCCAATGCCTTCATCGACGGCACCTTCCGTCCGGCCGCATCGGGCAATACGTTCGAAAGCGTGAACCCCGCCACCGGTGAAAAGCTGGCCGACATCGCCGCCTGCGGTGCCGAGGACGTCGATTTCGCCGTCGAAAAGGCGCGCGAGGCCTTCGAGGACGGTCGCTGGTCGCGCCTGCATCCGTCTGAACGCAAGGAGGTGCTGATCCGCCTGGCCAAGCTGATCAAGCGCAATGCGCGTGAACTGGCGGTGATGGAGAGCATCGACTCGGGCAAGACCATTCTGGATTGCGAAACCGTCGATGTGCCCGAAACCATCCACTGCCTGACCTGGCATGCGGAAGCGATCGACAAGATCTACGACCAGGTGGCCCCGGCATCGGACGATCATATCGCCATGGTGCTGCGTGAGCCCATCGGTGTGGTCGGGCTGGTGCTGCCCTGGAATTTCCCGCTCCTGATGCTGGCATGGAAGATCGGCCCGGCGCTGGCGGCGGGCTGTTCGCTGGTGGTGAAACCGGCCGCCGAGACCACGCTGACCGCCCTGCGCATTGCCGAACTGGCGATTGAAGCGGGCCTGCCGCGCGGCGTCTTCAACGTGCTGCCCGGTGGGGGTGCGGAAGTGGGCGAACCGATCGGTCGCCACATGGACATCGACATGGTGTCCTTCACCGGCTCGACCGTGACCGGCAAGCGTTTCCTTGGCTATGCTGCTGAAAGCAATGCGAAAGAGGTCGTGCTGGAGATGGGGGGCAAGAACCCCTGCGTGGTTCTGGACGACGCCGAGAACCTGGACCGGGTGGCGCAACACGTGGTCAATGGCGCCTTCTGGAACATGGGCGAGAACTGCTCGGCATCGTCGCGCCTGATCGTGCACAAGGGCGTGAAAGCAGAACTGCTCGACCGCATCGCCCACCACGCCCGTGAATGGAACGTCGGCGCGCCGCTGGACCCGGAGGTCCGCATGGGTGCGCTGGTGTCCAAGGCGCATTTCGAGAAAGTCTGCTCCTACCTCGACAAGGCTGAAACCGTGGTGCTGGGCGGCAAGACCCATGACGGCACCCATGTCGAAGCCACGGTGGTCGAGGTGGACGGCAATGACCACACCCTGGCCCGCGAAGAGATCTTCGGCCCGGTCCTGTCGGTCGTCACCGTATCCAGCTTCGACGAGGCCATCGCCGTGGCCAATGACACCGATTACGGCCTGGCCGCGTCGCTCTTCACCGCCAACGTCAAACGCGCCATTCGCGGCGCACGCGCCATTCGCGCGGGGACAGTGACGGTGAACAGCTTTGGCGAGGGCGACATCTCCACCCCCTTCGGAGGCTACAAACAGTCCGGCTTCGGCGGGCGTGACAACTCCGTGCATGCTCATGACCAGTACACCCAGCTGAAAACGCTGTGGATCGACCTGGCCGATGACGAAGACGAGGCCGTCGCGTGAGCGCATACAAGGCCAAATACCGGGCAAGACGACTGCCCACCCACCTCGGCCCGGCGGCTTGGTCCGAAATCTTGGGAGAGGGGCCCGCGCCCCGGCCGCTGGAGGGCGACAACGTCGCCGACGTGGTGGTGATCGGCGGCGGTTTTGCGGGGCTTTCGGCGGCCCGGCGCCTGCACCAACTGGATGGCTCCCTGCGGGTCATGGTGCTGGAAGCCGGGCGTCTTGCCGAAGGGGCGGCCGGGCGCAACTCCGGTTTCATGATCGACCTGCCGCATGAGCTGGCCTCGGATGACTACGCCGGGGCCGGGGATGACCGCGCGCTGATCGCGCTCAACCGCCAAGCTATCAACTTCGCCGGGCAAGCGGTTGAGGAATATGGAATTTCCCCGGATTTCTTCGATCGGGCGGGCAAGGTGAACGGCGCGGCCAGCGCCACGGCCCACGCCCACAATCTGAGCTATGCCAGGCATCTGGTAAGCCTCGGTGAAGGCTCGGAAATGCTGGACGGTCCGGCGATGGAGGCGCTGACCGGGTCGAAACACTATGTCTCCGGGCTTTACACGCCGGGCACGGTGATGTTGCAGCCGGCGGGCTATATTCGCGGGCTCGGCGAAGGGCTGGCCCGTGACGGGGTGCGGGTCTGCGAAAACAGCTCCGTGACCGGGTTCACCCGCGCTGGTGCCGACTGGAACGTGCAGACACAGGGTGGCACGGTGTCCACACCCAAAGTGATCCTGGCCAACAACGGTCATCTGGAGAGCTTCGGTGTGGCGCGCGGGCGGCTGATGCAGCTGTTCCTTTTTGCCACCATGACACCGGAACTGGGGGCGGATGCGCTGGCCAGGCTCGGCGGTGCGTCACGTTGGGGCATAACGCCCTCCGACCCGATGGGCACGACCATGCGGCGTATTGATGCGGGGCAGGGCGGCAATCGCATCGTCACCCGTACCTGTGCGGTTTTGAAACAGGACATGCAGCCGCGCGCGGGACAGCTGGAGCGCGCGGCGCGCGTCATGCAGCGCAAGTTCGACCAGCGCTTCCCGCAACTTGCCGGGCTCAGGATGGAGTACTCCTGGGCCGGCCACCTCTGCCTGTCGCTGAACAGTGTGGCCGTCACCGGCGAGATTGACCGGGGCGTCTATGCGGCCTGCGTACAGAACGGGTTGGGAACGGCACGCGGCACGCTCACCGGCATCTGCGCTGCGGAGAAGGCGCTGGGGGTCAGCTCGGACATCACCGCGCATTTCGGGGGTGAAGCACGGCCCAAACGCCTGCCGCCGCCGCCCATTGCCGAGATCGGGGCCAATGCGGTTCTGCGCTACAAGGAATGGCGCGCGCGGGACGATTGAATGCGCAAGAGACCAGAGACACCCGGGCCGCGACGCCCGGGTGTTGTCTTTCACGGAAGGCTCAATTGCGCCATGCGCCCGCCATCCACCCTGTAGACCTGACCGGTGATGAACCCGGCCTCTTCGGAGGCGAGGAAGGCCACGAGAGCGGCCACTTCCTCGGGCCTGCCGGTGCGGGCCAGCGGGTGGATACCTCCGATATCGCGGCGGAAAGCGGCAGGATCGGCGGAAGCTTCGATAAGGGCCTCGTTCAGCTCCGTGTCAATCCAGCCCGGCGCCACGGCATTCACGCGGATGCCTTCGGCCCCATGATCCACCGCGACCGCGCGGGTCAGCCCGTGCAGCCCGGCCTTGGAGGCGCAATAGGCGGCGTGGACGGGGTTCGACCCGAGCCCCTCGATCGAACCCACATTGACGATGCAGCCCCGCGTGGCACGCAGATGGGGCAGGGCCGCCCGGATCAACAGGAAGGGCGCGGTGAGGTTGACCGTCAGGGTGCGCTGCCAGTCGTCCAGCGACATCTCCTCGACCCGCGCCTCCTGCATCATGCCCGCGTTGTTGACCAGCACGTCCAGCCGTCCGGCGCGGGAAATGACCTCGCCCACCACCGTGGCAGGGCTGGCGGGATCGGTGAAATCCGCCGCGATGCCTTCAAACCGGGTCTCTTCACCGCGTTGTGCGGTAAAGACCCGCGCGCCTTCGGCCTCAAGCCGCGTTGCGATCGCCTGACCGATGCCCGACCGCCCGCCTGTTACCAGCGCCACCTTTTCCTGAAACCGGTTCATGCGACCGGTTTCCCGCCGTTCACCGCGAGGAGCGCGCCGCACATGTACCGCGCCGCGTCCGAGGCCAGGAACAGCACCACATCGGCAATGTCCTCGGGTTCGGCAATGCGGCCCAGCGGCACGGTCCTGCCCAGTTCCTCGACCGCCTTGTCCGGGTCATAGCCGCGTTTGGCGAAGCCAGAGCGCAGCATGGGCGTGTTGACCTCGTTCGGGCAGACCGCATTGACGCGAATGCCCTGGTGGGCGTGGTCGAGCCCCATGCATTCGGTCAGCTGGGCAATTGCCGCCTTGGTCATGCAGTAAAGCGCGTGGTTCGGACCCGGTGCCTTGCCGCCCCAGCAGGACGCGGTGTTGACGATGGCCCCGCCCCCCGTCCGTGCCATCAACGGGATCGCCGCGCGGCAGATGCGGAACGGAGCCTCGACATTGACGCCCATCGACAGCGCCCAGTCGGCATCGGTGGTTTCGGTCACTGGGCCGCGGGTGATGACACCTGCGTTGTTGACGACGATATCGAGCCCGCCAAGCGCGTCGATGGCCGCCGCCGCCAGCCCGTCACAATAGGCACCGTCCAGCAGGTCGCCGGACAGATGCGCCTCGGCGGCGATCCCGTCCGTCACGCGGTCGGCCACCGCCACGCGGGCGCCTTGCGCACGCAGCTTTTCGACGATGGAGGCGCCGATGCCTCCGGCCGCGCCAGTCACCAGCGCGCGTTTTCCTTCGAACATGTGCTATGCCTCCCAACTGGCGACGGGGTCGCCCAGCAGTTCTCGGTTGATGGTCACGCCCAGCCCGGGCGCCTCGGGCGGCAGGACCCCGCCGTCCCGGATCGGCGCGTCGAACGCGCCGGTCTGCACTGTCACCATGTCGCGCGGGTCCAGCACACAACGCAGCAGGCGTTCGGGCACGGTAGCGCCCATGTGGAAGATCGACGCGGCGGACAGGGTGGAGCCCACCGTGTCCTGTACGCTGATCGTCAGCCCCGCCGCCCGGCAGATGTCGCGGTGGCGCCGCGCATGGGTCAGGCCCCCGGCCTTGGAGATTTTCAACCCGATCCCGTCCGCCACATCCAGCGCCACCAGCTTGGCGATGTCGCCATCTTCCTGCGCCAGTTCGTCCAGGATGATCGGCACATTGCAGCGGCTCCGCAGGGACATCGTCTCGCGCCAGGTCGCGCAGGGCGCCTCCAGCACGAAATCCAACCCCTCGGGCAGGGCGCGCAACATGCGCAGGGCGGTTTCAGGGATCAGCCCGCCATTGGCGTCGACGAGGAAATACTCCCCAGGCTGCCGGTCTGCCAGCGAAGCCGCGATGCGCTCGGCATCCAGTTGCGGTCCCCCCTCGCTGTCCAGCGCGCCGACCTTGATCGAATGTCCCATGTAACCCAGCTTGCGATGCTCGGCGACGCGGGCGCGCATGTCCTCGGGGGGCCCCGCATAGATCGAGCTGATTGCGGGCAGGCGCTTGCCGGTGCCGCCGCCCAGCAGTTTGTAGACCGGTAGGTCCACGGATTTGCCGAACAGATCCCAACAGGCCAGGTCGATGGCGGATTTGGCGTGGTTGTGGCCCAGCAGGGCTTCGTCCATCGCGTCGTTGATCCGGTCCACGTCACGCGGGTCGCGGCCGATAAGGTAGGGGGCGATTTCCTCGATCCCGGCGCGCACGCCGCGCGCGTGGGCGGCGATGTAATTCGGCCCGAAGGGGGTGCTTTCACCCCAGCCCTCGGTCCCGTCATCGGCGCTGAGGCGCACCATGACGCTGTCGAAACCGGTGTAGGTGCGCCCGCCGGAGAGTTCGTAGGATCCGCCCGCAAAGGGCAGGTGCAGTTCGAAAAGCTCGATCTTGTCGATTTTCATCGGGCCACCTCAGGGGGAATGAGGACCAGCTGTCCGGTGTGAGTCTTGGCCAGGAAATCCTCCTGCGCCTTTGCGATCTCGCAAAGCGGGTAGGTGGCCGCGACCACCGGGCGGATTTCACCGGCTTCGATGTAACGCACCAGGTTCTCGAACACGACATCCTCCTGGAAGGTGCAGCCATAGAGCGTGAGATCCTTCAGGTAGAGCGTGCGAATGTCGATCTGGCAAATCGGCCCGGCGATTGCGCCTGCGGTGGCATAGCGCCCGCCCCGGCGCAGCACGTCCAGAAGGGCAGGCCAGCCGTCCCCGGCCACCAGGTCGACCACCACGTCGACCGAAACTTCGCCCAGTTCGGCAACGATATCGGCACCCCGGTCCAGCACCTGGTCAGCGCCCAAGGCCCGCACGGCATCGACCTTGGCCGGAGAACACAGCGCAATCACATGCGCGCCGCGCCGTTTGGCCAGTTGCACGGCGGCGGATCCGACCCCGCCGGAAGCCCCGGTGATCAGCACTTTCTCGGCGCCCAAACCGGCGCGATGCAGCATGTTTTCGGCGGTGGAATAGGCGCAGGGGATGGCGGCGAGCTCGGCATCCGTCCAGTCACAGTCGACCGCATGGGTCTCGCGCGCCGGGGCGACGCAGAACTGGGCGAAGCCGCCGTCGCATTCGCTGCCGATGGTCCAGCATTCATAGGGGCGGTAGTCGACATAGGTCCTGAGCATGTTGCGCACGATCACCCGCTCGCCAATTCGCGAGGGGTGCACCCCTTCACCCACCGCCACCACCTGGCCGCAGACATCGGCGCCCTGAATGCGTGGGAAGGTCAGCGGCACTCCGGACCAGCTTGCGTCGGCGTCATCCACAGTGTCAAAGCCCTCGGCCCCTCCGGTTCCGGTGTCCTCGGTAACGGCCTTCGAATACCAGCCGATGCGGGTGTTGATGTCGGTGTTGTTCACACCGGCGGCGGCGACGCGGATCAGCACTTCGCCCGGCCCCGGTCGGGGTGTGGGCACGTCCGTGCGGTAGTCCAGCTTGTCGATGCCACCGTGGCCGGTCAGCAGCACGGCCGTCATGGTGTCGGGGATCATGGCTTATCCTCCAAAGGACGCAACAGGGGCGCCGAAATGTGTTTCGTCCGGCGTCACGCCCAGACCGGGGCCGGTGGGGCGCGCGATATGGCCACCCTCGATCCGGATGCCGTTTTCCGGGTCATAGTTGCCCTCGATATAGGGCGCGGCCAGCCAGACGCCTTCCAGAAGGTCGGGGCGCACGGTGGCCCCGATCTGGGTGCAGGCCGCCGCAATAATGTCGCCGCCCCAGCTGTCGTCGCAGGTGTGCGGCAGGTTGCGCGCCTCGCAGATGTCGCGGAAGGCGCGCATCGGGGACAGGCCGCCGATCCGCGTGATCTTCATGCCGAACCCATCCACCAACCCGGTGCCGGCCGCCGAGATCACCGTGTTCAGATCGACGCTGTTTTCATCCATGTAGATGCCGTGACCCACTTGCGGACGGATCTTTTCCAGATCCTGCACGGTGTTGCAGGGCTGTTCCATGATGAAGGGCACATGCGGCAGCTCGCGGCTTACACGCAGGGCGTCGCGGGTGGTCCAGCCGCGGTTGCCGTCCACCGCCAGGCGCATGCCGGAGCCCTTGATCTGCTCCCAGACCTTGGTGATCGTCTCGATGTCCAGCTCGACCGGGCGGCCCCCGACCTTGACCTGCAGGCGGGGATAGCCCTCGTCCAGCTTTTCCCTGGCCAGCCGCGCGATGTCGTCCGGCGCGCCCACGCCGGTGGCGTAATAGGAGGGCACGCGGTCTGTCACCGCCCCGCCCAGAAGGTCAGCCACATTGACCCCCAGAGCCTTGCCCATGAGGTCATGGGCGGCAATGTCCAGCGCCGCCTTGGCGTAGTTGTGACCGTTCAGCAGGCTGTCCATAAGGCGGCGCAGGGTGCCGGGGGTTGCCTCGGCGCCGATCAGCCCTTCGGCCATCAGTTTCAACGCGGCCCGCGCCCCGCCCGCATGGGCCTCGGCATAGGTCGGACCGACCGGGCAGGTCTCGCCCCAGCCGACATGACCACTGTCGGACACCAGTTTCACCAGCGTCGTGTCCAGCGCCCAGACCTCGGCATTGGCCATGGTATAGGGCCCGTTCCGGACCGGCAGGTCATGGGCGTAGATGTGAAGCTCGGTGATATTCATGACGGGTCTTTCCGTTGGTGTGTCAGGCTATGTCGGCCGCAGTCAGGATCAGGCGCGCGGTGCGCAGGGTTTGGCGGCGGGCCGCTGCAGGACCGATCAGGCGGGCGGCTTCGGTCATCCCCTCGTGCAGGATGAAAAGCTGGTCGGCGAGGCGATCCGCGTCGCACCGGGGGGCGACATGGGCGAGGCGCCCTTGGAACTTGGCGCGCAGGCCGGCCTTGTGCGCCTTTACCGCCGCGCGGATTGCTGCGCTGTCGGGATATGCGGAGAGCGCGTTGCGAAACAGGCAGCCCGCGTTGGAAATGCCCGACAGCCAGTCGGCCAGGCGCACCAGGATATGCAGCACATGGTCTGCCCCTTCCGCGGGGCCGGTGCCGATCCAGTCGTCATAGGCGCGGTCGCGGTGCTCCAGCGCGCCGACCACCATGGCCTCGCGGCTGGGAAAATACTTGTAGAGCGTTCGCAGGGACACGTCGGCCCCCTCGCGCAGGGCCTCGACCCCGGGGGCGGCAAAGCCCATCTCGTCGAACTGGCCGTGCAGGCGCGCGGCAATCTGGTCTTTCATCTCGATCATGAGGGTAGGGTAGAGCGATCATTCTACCCCTCACTTGACGAAAACCGACACGGGAGGCCGGGTTTGGCGACATGGGGGAAAGGACGGCCTGGCCAATCCATACCGGTCGAACGCCAGCGGGGATGTCCGTTTGCCCCGTTGAGTATCTGGCCGCGAAAAAGCCCGCCCCCCGTGGTCAGGGGACGGGCCAGTCGGGGGAGTGTCCCGTGTCAGTAGTCCTGGTTCAGCTCGTCGGCCGCCGGGATCTCCCGCTCGCGGCGCGCGATATACTCCAGCAGCTCCTCGTCCTTCGCCTCGTCCAGCTTCGGCTCCTGATATTCGGACAGCAGCTTCCTGGCGTGGTTCAGCGCGCGTTCCGTGATCTCGACCGATCCTTCCGCCACCCATTGCTCGATCGAGTTGTTGTCGAACAGCTCCGGCATGAAGAAGGCGGTCTGGAAATTCTCCTGCGTGTGCGGGTGGCCCAGGTAGTGGCCGCCGGGACCGACGTCGGGCACCGCGCCCACGGCCGCGTCGAAATCATCCCATTTCGGCCCTTCGGCCATGCGGTAGGCCATCGCGCATTGTTCGGCGTCGACGATGAACTTGGCGACCGAACAGTGCATGCCCGCCTCGTTCCAGCCGGCCGAATGCCAGATGTAATTGGCCCCGGCGTGGATCACGGCAGACAGGGTGGTCGCGCTTTCATAGCCCGCCTGGGCGTCGAAGGTCTTGGCCCCGCCAAGCGTGTTCGACGTGCGCCAGGGCACGCCGTAGAACCGCGCCATCTGGCCGATCATGAAGTTCATCAGGCTGATCTCGGGCGTGCCCGCCATCGGGGCGCCGGATTTCATGCTGACGGTCGACAGGTAGTGCCCATAGATCGCGGGCGTGCCCTTGTTGCACAGCTGGGTATAGGCCAGCGCCGACAGGGCCTCGGCATTGAGCTGCGCAACCGAGGCGGCGACCGAGGCGGGCGTATTGGCGCCGCCCAGCACGAAGGGCGAGCACAGAACCGGCTGGCGGCGCGCGCCGAAGGCGCGCAGGGCGCCGAGCATGGTCTCGTCCCAGACCAGCGGCGAGTTGCCGTTGCAATTGCCGGTGGTGACGGGGTTTTCCATCAGGAATTCCTCGCCGAACAGGACCGCGCACATGTCCATCACGTCCTCGGCATTCTTGGGCGAGGTGGTCATGCCCATGAACATCTTGTCCGAATATTTCATCGACGAATAGGTGATGCGCAGGTGGCGCTGGGAGATCGGGTGGTCGTAGGGCTCGACGATATGGTGGGCCGAGCTGTGCAGTGCGGGCGACATGTGGCTGAGCTTGTGGAACATCGCCAGGTCATCGAGCGTCGGGTTGCGGCGCACGTCATCCAGGTCGCGCAGGAAGGGCGCACCAGTCATCGGCACGAAGACCGAATGCTTGCCGCCCAGGCGCACGTTGTTGGCCGGGTTGCGCGCGTGATAGGTGAAATCCGACGGGATGGTCTTGATCAGCTCCATGACCAGACCACGATCGAGGTAGACCAGCTCGCCCACCACCCTGGCGCCTGCGCGTTTCCAGTCTTCCAGCGCGATCGGGTCGCGGAACTGCACGCCGGTGTTTTCCAGGATATCCATCGAGGCGTTGTGGATGCGTTCGACCTGGCTGCCGTCCATCACCTCGCATTCGGGAATGTTGCGGGTCAGGCCCGGCAACATGTCGACCTTGGGCGCGGTGCGGGCGGCCCGGCGGGCGGACCGGCCGCCGGAGCGGGTGCGGGGGGCGGGTTTGGTGGGCGTGGCTGTGGCCATGGGCATCCTCCTTGCTGTCCGGAGATTGTCCCGGGAAGAAGGAGGGGCCACCTGCCCAATCACGAAATCCCGTTGCAGAAACCGACACGCTGGCGATCGATTGCGCGTCGAAAATGTCCTGTGTTGTCAGTCTGCGCCGCTGCGCCCGGCCGCAAACCGGTGCGGTGTGACGCCGAACATGTCGCGAAAACGCCGGGCGAAATAGGTCGAACTTTCAAATCCCACGGCGGCTGCGATCTCGGCCACCGGCAGGTCGGTTTCCGCCAGCAGCGCACGGGCGCGCGCCAGGCGCAGCTGCGCAAAATACCGTTTCGGCGAGATTCCCAGGTGCTTGGTAAAGAGCCGTTCGATCTGCCGACGCGAGATGGCGAACTCGTTGGCCACATCGTCGAGGTTCAGCGGCTGGTCGATATTGGCCTCGAAATGTTTGATCACCCGCACCAGGTTTTCGTTGCGAATGCCGATCGA
>NZ_JASBTN010000072.1 GCF_030148435.1 Aliiroseovarius sp. | reverse complement strand
CCTGCACGAAATAGTTCTGTCACTATATGGTGGAACACGTCGCTTGGGACAGATTCTTATGCCATTAGCACGAAGGAGGGACGCGGATGAACTTTAAGACAGGTTTCCTGGCGGCAGCGCTTCTGGCCGGGCCGGCCATGGCGCAGCAATTCACCTCGGCGGCCGAGGTGAAGCCGATGCTGTCGGCCACCAAGGACCGCTGGGTCGCCGTGCGTGAATATGACGGGCGCGACCTGCTCTATTTTACCAACCTGCTGGCCTGGCGCTGCGGCATGGACCGGATCTTCTACACGGTGAATGGCGGCGCTGAAACCGCCCTGGACGCCGAACCCTGTTATCGGGACGAGGCGGTGCCGAACGCGCAGAAGGCCGATGGCTACCTGCCCTTCCTCAGCTTTCCGCTGGGATCGGTGAATGACGTCTCCGTGCGGGTCATCTACGATGATGGCAGCGAGGATGGGGGCGCCTATCAGCGTGGATCGATCCTGATCCAGTAACCGGATTTGGCCGGACAGGTCGCAATGGACGACGGGCGCCCGCATGCTGCAGGCGCCCGGCTTCTTCGTGAGTGGTCAGGCCCGCACCGGACGCGCAGGCCGCCGGATCATGACTGTCACGCAGCGCTGTCCGTGGCTGCCGACAGTTCCCCGTTTTCGATCTGCTCGCGCTCGATCGATTCAAACAACGCCTTGAAATTGCCTTCGCCGAACCCGTCATCGCCCTTGCGCTGGATGAATTCGAAAAAGATCGGCCCAATCACGGTTTTCGAGAAGATCTGCAACAGGCATTTCGTCTCGCCCCCACCGACGACCCCTTCGCCGTCGATCAGGATGCCGTGTTTCATCATCGCCTCTTTCGGCTCCTCGTGCCCCGTCACGCGGTCATAGGACATGTCGTAATAGGCTTCGTTCGGGCCGGGCATGAATTTCAGCCCGCGATCGGCAATCGCGTCCACCGACGCATAGATGTCATCCGTGCCCACCGCGATATGCTGAATGCCCTCGCCCTTGTACTTCTTCAGGTAGGCCACGATCTGGCCCTCTTCGCCGCGATCCTCGTTGATCGGGATGCGGATCTTGCCACAGGGCGAGGTCAACGCGCGCGACAGCAGCCCGGTATATTTGCCCTGGATGTCAAAGAAGCGGATTTCATGGAAGTTGAACAGGTCGCCGTAGAACCTGAACCACGTGTCCATATTGCCCTTGAACACATTGTGGGTCAGATGATCGAGGTAATAGAAGCCGACACCTTTCGGGTGGGCGCTGTCGACCCAGTCAAACTCGTCATTATAGGCGCAGGTGTCGTAATACTGGTCGATGAAATAGATCAGCGATCCGCCAATCCCGTAGATCGCCGGCACATCCATCGCCTTGCCCGGCCCTTCATAGGGCTTGGCGCCCATCTTGACCGCGTGGTCGAAGGCGTGCCCGGCATCCACCACACGCCAACCCATCGACGGGGCGCAGGGGCCGTGCTCCTCGATGAAGGCCGCGGCATGGCTGCCCGGCTCCATGTTGATCAGGTAGGAGACATCCCCCTGCTGCCACAGCTCGATCGCGCGGGTCTTGTGATTGGCGGCATGCACGAACCCCATGCGGGTGAACAGATCGCGCAGCTCCTGCGGCTCGGGATGGGCAAATTCGACGAATTCGAACCCGTCGGTGCCGGCGGGGTTTTCCGCGGAAATCGTGGCGCGCGGGGCATCATGCGGGAAGGGGCCCATGGTGTCTCCTATAACATGTTAAGTGTTTCTGAAGTCATTTTGACGCAGGCCACGCGGAAATTCCGCGCGTTTACCCGTCAAAACCCCGTGAGTTTTGCGGCAATTCCGCATAGTATGGCTAAAACACGCGGGAGACACGCATGCTCGATGATACAGACTCACGGCTTCTGGACGCGTTGCAGAAGGATGCCCACCTGACCGCCCAGGAGCTGGGAGAGCGGCTGAACCTGTCAGCGTCCCAGGCCGGTCGGAGGCGTCAGCGGCTCGAGGAACAGGGCTATATCCTGGGCTACGCCGCGCGGCTTGATCCCACCCGTGTGGGGCTGCATGTGCAGAGTTTCGTGCAGGTGCAGATGGCCAGCCACGCCCCCGAGGCCGCCCGCGCCTTCGCCCAGCTGATCGCGGCGCGGCGCGAGGTGATCTCGGCCTGGACCCTGACCGGCGAGGCCGACTATCTGCTGCGCGTCTATTGCGAGGATCTGCCGGCCCTGAACCGGCTGATCCACCAGGTTTTGTTGCCCCATCCGGCGGTGGCCCGGGTGCAAAGCCAGATCGTCATGGACCAGCTGAAACCGGATGCTCCGCTGCCAACATGACCGGGATTGGCAAGGGGGAACCCGGGGGAAATTAACCTTACGAAAAGCCTTCTGCGGTAGAGATTCGAGGCAACAGCCCCCGCAGTGATTGGATCCGCCCCGTGTCCTATGTCGACCGCCGCCTCCCGAAACGACCGACCTCCGGCGAAGCCCCCTACGCGCTGGATGAAACCTTCTTTTCGCGCACCGACGACCGCGGCGTGATCACGGCGGGCAACTATATCTTCCACCGGGTTGCCGGTTTCGAATGGGAAGAGATGCTGAACGCCCCGCACAGGATCATCCGCCACCCGGACATGCCTCGCGGGGTCTTCTGGCTGCTCTGGGACACGCTGAAAAAGGGGCGTTCGATGGGCGCCTATGTCAAGAACCGGGCCAAGGACGGGCTGTACTATTGGGTCTATGCGGTGGTGGTGCCCTGCGAGGGCGGCTATCTTTCGGCGCGGATCAAACCCACCAGCCCGATCCTCGAAACGGTGAAGGCGGAATATGCCGCGCTGCTGAAGGCGGAACGGGAGGAAGACCTCAGCCCGGAACAGAGCGCGATGATCCTTTGCGCACGGCTGCAGGAACTGGGGTACGAGAAATACCACCTGTTCGCGGCTCACGCGCTCAGCACCGAGCTGACCGCGCGCCACGCCGGGCTGGGAAACGCACCGGATCCGCGTGTGCGTGAATTGCAGCAAATGCTGCAAAACGCCGATGACCTGGCCATCCAGACCGACGATCTGATCCGCGAATTCGAAGCAATGCGCACCATACCGCACAATCTGCGTGTCATTGCCTCGCGGCTGGAGCCAACCGGCGGACCAGTCACCACCCTGTCGCAGAACTATGGCGCCATGTCGCGCGAGATGTCGGACTGGTTTTCCCACCACGTGCTGGGCAAGGACAGCAATTTCGCGACGATCCGCGGCAGTGTGAACCATTCGCTTTTCCTCGAATGCATGGCCCGGGTGCTGCAGGAATGCGACGGGCAGCTGAACCGCGAACGCAGGGAGCTGGGCAGCGTGGATATTGATGCGGAACGAAAGATCCTGGCGGCAATGGTCCGCGACTATGCAGAAAAGTCGCGCCGGGGCCTGCGCGATGTGCGTGACGAGGCGGACCGCATTCTCAAGGCCTGTAACGTCATGCATCGCCACGTGCTCGGGCTCAGCTCCACCCGGGTCATGTGCAAGATCGAAAGCGCACGCCTGCCGGAATCGGGCGATGCGTTGACGGACATCATCGCACAGCTTGGCCTGTTTCAGGAGAGGATCAGCGCGCAGCTTGACCGGATCGCCGGCCTGTCCAACGCCATTCGCGGGTTGGAGGGGGATGCCTTCTAGCAGGCCCTGCGGGTTTTCGGAGGCCGAACGGGGATCATGCCCCCGTCCGGCTCTGCCCCCGGTGGGACGGTGCTCCTCCGGGCGGCCTGCGACAATCCGCCATTGCCAAGCCCGGGAACCCTTGCAATACCCGCTACATGGAAAGTTTTCTGTTTCAGGCCACCATTTATCTCGGCGCCGCGGTGATTGCAGTGCCCCTGGCGTCGCGCCTGGGGTTGGGATCGGTGCTGGGATACCTGCTGGCCGGGATCGCGATCGGCCCGGTGCTGGGCCTGGTCGGAACCGAAACGCAGGACTTGCAGCATTTCGCCGAGTTTGGCGTGGTGATGATGCTGTTTCTGATCGGGCTCGAGCTGGAGCCCCGCGCGCTCTGGGATATGCGCCACCGCCTGCTGGGCCTGGGCGGGTTGCAGATCACCGTGACCATGGGGCTGATCACCGGCGCGCTCTGGGCGGTGGGGTGGGCCCTGCCCGAGGCCCTGGCGATCGGCATGATCTTTTCCCTCAGCTCGACCGCCATCGTGCTGCAGACCCTGACCGAAAAGGAAC
Organism: Aliiroseovarius sp.; assembly: GCF_030148435.1. Taxonomy (GTDB): domain Bacteria; phylum Pseudomonadota; class Alphaproteobacteria; order Rhodobacterales; family Rhodobacteraceae; genus JASBTN01. Next base: position 13,411 of record NZ_JASBTN010000072.1, on the reverse strand, counting down.
TGATGCCGACCGGCGGCGGGCGGGCCAGTTTCTCTGTCCTGCTGACCCAGGACATTGCGGTGATTCCGATGCTGGCCGTGCTGCCGCTGCTGGCCCTCTACCCGGGCCTGTATGCCGGGGACGAACACGCCACCCTGTCGCTGGTCGACGGGCTGCCCGGCTGGGGCGTGACCCTTGTCACCCTGGGCGCGGTCGGGGCCATCATATTGGGCGGAGTGTACCTGGTGCGGCCCCTGTTCCATTTCATCGACACTGCGCGGTTGCGCGAGATGCACACGGCCTTCGCCCTGTTGATCGTCGTGTCGATCGCGGTGATGATGAACGCGGTCGGCCTCTCCCCCGCGCTCGGCACCTTCCTGGCCGGCGTGGTGCTGGCCAACTCGGAATTCCGTCACGAGCTGGAAAGCGATATCCAGCCCTTCAAGGGGCTTCTGCTCGGCCTGTTCTTCATCACCGTGGGCGCGGGCATCAATGTCACCGCCTTTCTGGCAGCCCCGGGCCAACTTCTGTCCCTCGCCCTCACGCTGATGGCGCTGAAGGGTGTTGTGCTGTTTGCCCTGGGCAGGCTTTTCGGCCTCAGGGGGCGTGACATCTGGCTGTTCACCCTGGGGCTGGCGCAGGCTGGCGAGTTCGGCTTCGTTCTGACCAGTTTCGGCTTGCAGCAGGGGGCGGTCGAGGCGGGCACGGCAAACGGGCTGCTCACGGTCATCACCCTGTCGATGTTGCTGACCCCGCTGTTTTTCATCCTGCACGACATCCTGTCGAAATCCCTGGCCGAACACGGCGTACAGGAAACACAGGATGAGATCGACGAGACCCACAGCATCATCATTGTCGGCGCCGGGCGCTTTGGACAGGTCGTCAACCGGCTGGTGCGCTCGGCCGGTTTCGACACGACCGTTCTGGACAACAACCTAAGCCGGATCAAGCAGTTGCGCCGCCTTGGGGTCAAGAGCTTCTACGGTGATCCGACCCGGCCGGAACTGCTGAACGCCGCGGGGCTGGCGACGGCCGAGGTTCTGGTCGTCACGGTGAACAATCCCGACGCCGCCACCCGCATCGTGCGCCACGCCCGCCAGCAGCGCCCCGACCTGCATATCGTCGTGCGCGCCGCCGGGCGCACCCATGTCTATGAGCTCTACAAGGCCGGGGCCAATGACATCGTGCGCGAGCTGTTCGACAGTTCGCTGCGGGCCGGGCGCTATGTGCTGGAAAACATCGGTCTTTCCGATTTCGAGGCCAGCGAGGTCGAACGCATGTTCTTCAAACACGACCGCTACACGATCCGCGAACTGGCCCACCTCTGGGATCCGGATACGCCGATGGCGCAAAACGAGGGCTACGTGCAGCGCGCGATGGAGCTGGAGAAGGATCTGGAAACCGCGCTTCTGACCCAGCTCTTCTCCGAAGATCCCGACAGGGGCGACAAGACGGGCGGGTGATCGCGGCCCCACGGGGGCGCGCGTCACGGGCGGTGCACGGGCTCAGCCGTCGCTGACGCCCGCCTCGGCAAAGGTGGCCATGCCGGAATGACAGGCCAGCGCACCCTTGAGGATACCGATCGCCAGCGCCCCGCCCGACCCCTCGCCCAGACGCATGCCCAGCCCCAGGATCGGATCCTTGCCCAGGGCATGGAGCACCTTGCCATGGGCCGCTTCCGCCGAGACATGCCCCGCCACCGCGTGATCGAGTGCGCCGGGAACCGCTTGTTCCAGGCAGGCGGCCGAGGCGGTGCAGATGAACCCGTCCAGGATCACCGGAATGCCTTCGACCCGCGCACGGGCGATGGCCCCGGCCATGCCGGCAAGCTCGCGCCCGCCAAGGCAGCGCAGCGCCTCCAGCCCGTTGTCCACCGCCTGCGGGTTGGCCGCGAGCCCTTCGGCCACCACCTGGGTCTTCAGGGTCAGCCCGTCGTCATTCACACCGGTGCCGCGCCCGGTCCAGTCTGTGGCGGCCCCACCGAACAGCGCATGGGCAATGGCGGCGGCCGAAGTGGTGTTGCCGATGCCCATTTCGCCCACGACCACCAGGTCGGCCTCGGCATCCACCGCGTCCCAGCCGGTGGCCAGCGCCGCGACGACCTCGTCTTCGCTCATCGCGGCACCTTCGGTGAAATCCGCAGTGGGGGTTTCCAGTGTCAGGGGGTGCACGTCCATCGAGGCACCAAAGGCCTTGGACAGCTGGTTGATCGCCGCACCGCCGTGCTGAAAGTTCAGCACCATCTGCTCCGTCACCTCTGCCGGAAAGGCCGAGACGCCACGCGCCGTAACCCCGTGATTGCCGGCAAAGACGATGACCTGCGGGCGGTCCATCGACGGGCGGGCGGTGCCAGCCCAGCCGGCGTACCAGATCGCCAGCTCTTCCAGTCGGCCCAACGCGCCCGGAGGCTTGGTCAGCTGTCCGTTGCGCTCCTCGGCCGCGGCACGCGCCGCCGTATCCGGCCCGGGCGCGCCCTGAAGCTGCGCCTGAAATCCCGCCAAAGTCGCAAACGGTGCCATGCCCGCCTCCCCGATTGATTCCGTTCCCCGCAGTGTTTACCGATGCCATGACAGACCGACCAGCCCCGGGGGACATATCCATGACAAAACGCGACATGCACCTGGCCGCGCCAGAGGATATCCCCGCCGCCTTGGGACTTTTGACCCGACTGCCGATCAAGGTCGATTTCGCCCGCGACCGGGCACGGGGTGCGCGGGCCGCCTGGGCCTGGCCCCTGGCGGGCGCCCTGGTTGGGTTTCTGGCGGGACTGGCGGGGCTCATCGCCTGGTCTCTCGGCACCCCGCCGGGCTTTGCCGCCGGGCTCACCCTTGTGACCCAGGTCATGCTGACCGGGGCGATGCATGAGGACGGCCTGGCAGACACGGCGGACGGGCTCTGGGGTGGCTACACCCGCGAGCGGCGGCTCGAGATCATGAAGGACAGCGCGATCGGTGCCTATGGCACGATTGCCCTGGTGCTTGCGCTGCTCCTGCGCTTTGCCGCTCTTTCCACCCTCTTTGCCACCGGCCAGGCCCTGCTTGCGCTGGTGGCCAGCGGAGCCCTGAGCCGCGCCGCCATGGGCACTGTCATGGCCGCGCTGCGCAATGCGCGTGGCGAAGGGCTGTCCGACAGCGTGGGTCGTCCGTCCCGGGCCACCGCTGCGCTGGGGATCGGCGTTGCCCTGACCCTGAGCCTGTTTCTGACCGGACCCGCCGCCTGGCTCGCCTCGGCCGTGACCGCAAGCCTCGCCGCCCTCGCCCTGGCCATTCTTGCCCGTGCCAAGATCGGGGGACAGACCGGCGACATTCTGGGCGCGACGCAACAGGTGACAGAGATCATGGCGCTGGCCGCCATTGCCGCCGTAGCTGCTCCGGCCGGTCCCTGACAGGCCCGAGCCGGATCGCCCAAGGAAAAACCGCCGCACCCGGCAGGGCACGGCGGTTTTCAGGAGTTTCGCGAACAGATCAGGCAGCGCGCGAGGTCAGGACGTCGCCCACCTTCTTCTGCGCGGCCAGTTCGTCCCCGCCGCCCACGGCGGCGACTTCACGGGTCAGGCGCTCCAGCGCGGCTTCGTAAAGCTGACGCTCGGAATAGCTCTGCTCGCGCTGGTCGTCGTTGCGGTGCAGGTCGCGCACCACCTCGGCAATCGCGATCAGGTCGCCCGAGTTGATCTTCTGTTCATATTCCTGGGCCCGGCGCGACCACATGGCGCGTTTTACCCGGGCCTTGCCCTTCAGCGTGTCCATCGCCTTGGACACCACGTCCGGGCTGGACAGGGACCGCATGCCCACCTCGGTCGCCTTGTTGGTCGGCACCCGCAGGGTCATCTTGTCCTTTTCAAAGGAAATCACGAACAGCTCCAGCTGCAGGCCGGCGATGTCCTGTTCCTCGATCGAGATGATCTTGCCGACGCCATGGGCCGGATAGACGACGAACTCGTTGGGACGGAAATCAAGCTTCTTGGCTTTGCTCATGGATGGTCTTTCTCTTGCGGCCTGTTCATCCAAAGCGACAAAAACACCCCGGGCATACGGATGTATCCCCTGGTGTCCCTATCGGTTTTCCGAAATTGATCGGGCGCCAGACACGGCGCCCCACCTCAAGCCATCGGTTTCATTTCACTGAACAACATAACACAAAATCCGGCCCCTTTCAAATCGCCGCAATGCAGAAAGGGGGGATTTCGCTGCTTTTCCGGGCTACTCCCCGGATTTTGTCATGCCCTCATCACCGGAATTCACCTGTCCGGCGAATCATTTGCGCGGGGTCGCCGCACCGTCGCCCGGTCAGCCGCCGGGCGCTTCCGAGAAGTATTTCTCGCGCTTGCCCTCTTCGCCGTCGTGCTCCTCGGCCCCGGGAAGCGGGTCCTTGCGTTCGACGATGACCGGCCAGAGCTCGGAGTATTTTCGGTTGAACTCGACCCATGGCTCCATCCCGGCCTCGGTGTCCGGGCGGATCGCATCGGCGGGGCATTCGGGTTCGCAGACACCGCAGTCGATACATTCGTCGGGGTGGATCACCAGCATGTTTTCCCCCTCGTAGAAACAGTCCACGGGGCAAACTTCGACACAGTCGGTGTATTTGCAGGCGATGCAGTTATCCAGGACGACGTAGGTCATAAAGGCACCTTTTCAGAGCTTCGTTGCGCACGGGCTTATGCCAGAGCGCGCGATCAATCAAGCCGGGTCGGGTCGTAAAGACGTGCGTTGCGGCGATCTTTCCCACTCGGGCGCCCCTTTCCCTCGAAACGCGGTGCGGGGGGACGTTTTTCCTCTTCGGGAGTCAGATCCTCGTACAATGTCTGCGCTTCCGGCGCGGGGCCGCGGCGGTCCGACAGGGCGGTGATGCGTACCACGCGAATCCGGCGTCCCTGTGGAAAGGTCAGCACGTCGCCAGGCCCGACCCCGTGGGCAGGCTTGGCGACCTTGTCGGAATTGACCCTGAGATGACCGGCAGAGATCAGTTTCGTGGCCAGGCCGCGCGTCTTGAAGAAACGCGCGTGCCAGAGCCACTTGTCCGCTCTCATTTTCGACCGCATCTTGGGGTCGGGGGCCACTCAGGACTTGTCCTTCAACCCCATCAGCGCAGCGGCAAAGGGGTTGTCGGGATCGATGGCCTTTTCCTTCTTCGGCGGGCGCGACTGGAAGGTCTTGGGCTTGTTGCCGCCGCCGCGATCATCGCGGCGTCCTTTCGGCTTGCCGCCCTTCGGTCCCCCCTTGCCGCGCGGCTTGTCGCCGGGCTTGCGGTCGCCACCACGGGCGCCCTGCCCCTGCTGACCCCGGCGCCCCTGGCCGCCCTGGCGACGGCCAAAGCCGCCCCAGGTAAAGGTATAGAAGACCTCCAAGACCGGCGCGTCCGGTTGATCGGACGACTTGGCTTCGGGATCGTCCTCGGCGGGTTTCGCTTCTGTTTCAACGGCTTGCGGCGCTTCGGCGGCATCGGGAGCGTCCTCGACCGTCGCCTCGATCGTTGCCTCGGCAGCGGGTTCGGCAGCGGGTTCGGCCGGTTTGACCTCTTCGGTCGCTGCATCCTTCGCGGGCGTCTCGGACGGGCCCTTGACCTTTTCGCGCTCGCCCTTTTCGGCCTTATAGCCCAGCCCCTGCATCAGGTCGGCGAACTGTTCCAGCGTCATGCCGGTGATCGACAGCATGTCGGGTTTGGCCTCGAAGCCCCCGCGGCTGTCCTCGGCGCGCAGCTGATCGGCCAGGCGCTCCAGCATGTCGATGCGGATCGCGCGTTCACCGGCCACGCGGTAGCCGCCACGGCTATAGGTCGCCACGTCGATCGCGGGCAACACCGGAATTGTGACCAGACCGGCTGGCGGCGCTTCGGGGAACTCGTCCAGCCCTTCGAACAGCGAGGTCAGCACCAGGCGCAGGCGCGTCGGTGCGGGTTTCAGAAGAAGCGGCATGAACACGGTGAACTGGCCAAAGCGGATGCCGTGCTTGCGCAGCGAACCACGGGCGTCCTGATCCAATGCCTTGACGTCCTGGGCCACCTGGTCACGCGGGATGACGCCCAGCGCCTCGACCATCTGGAAGGCAAAGCCACGGGCCAGCCCTACCAGGGCCTCGTCCTTCTGCAGGGCCTCAAGCGGCTCGAACAGGGCGGTGATCTTGCGGTCGATGAAATGCTGCAGGCGGCGCGTAACCTTCTCGGCCACATCCGCGCCGGCCTCGTCATCGACAAAGGCCTGCACGCGCGGGCGCAGCACGTCGTCGCCCTTGACCAGCTTGCCGACCGCATGTTCGCCCCACATGAGGCCACCCTGTTCGGTAAAGTCCAGCTCGGTATCGGGCGCGTTATAGAAACGGTCCGCGCGCAGATGGAACTCCGGCGCCAATGCCTGGAGCGACGCTGCCCGCAGGGTCTTTGCCTCTTCCGGGGTCGCAGCCTTGTCCTGGCTGAACCGGAACCCTTCCAGACGGCCGACGAATTCGCCTTCCACCGTCACTTCACCCTTGTCGTTCACGTCGGCCACAAGGCCCTCCTTCTGCTTCAACCGGCGCAAAAGCACTGATGTGCGCCGGTCAACAAATCGTTTGGTCAGCGCCGTATGCAGCGCGTCTGACAGGCGATCTTCTACAGCACGAGTCTCGCCCCGCCAATGGGTTACATCGTCCAACCAGTCACGACGCTGCGCGACATAGGTCCATGTGCGGATATATGCCAATCGTTTCGACAATGTGTCGATGTCGCCATCCGTGCGGTCGATGCGCTTGACCCGGCGGGCGAACCAATCCTCCCGCACCGCTCCATGCTGGTGCAGGTCATTGAAAATATTCGACAAAAGAGAGGCATGTTCGGCATGTGAGATGCCCCGGAAGTCCGGCACCCTGCAGACATCCCACAAAAGGCGCACCGATGCGCCATCGCTGGCGCGGGCCATCACCTCGGTCTCCTGCGACAGGGCCTTCAGCGCCAGAAGATCATCTGCGTCACGTGCGCGCATCAGCCGTTCATGGTCGGTGGACCCTTCCAGCGACTGGATCAGACGTTCGATCGAGCCGAATTCCAGCCGGTGATTGCGCCAGTTGAGCTTTTTCAGCGGGGTGAATCGGTGCTCGGAAATCGCCTCGACCACCTCGGGCTCCAGCGGCGGGGCCTCGCCGGTCACACCGAAGGAGCCGTGGTTCATGTGCCGCCCGGCCCGGCCCGCAATCTGGGCCAGCTCATTTGCGGCCAGCGGGCGCATCCGGCGGCCATCGAACTTGGTGGTGGCGGAAAAGGCCACGTGGTTGATGTCCAGGTTCAGCCCCATGCCGATCGCATCGGTGGCAACCAGGTAATCGACGTCCCCGTTCTGATACATCACCACCTGCGCGTTGCGCGTACGCGGGCTGAGCGCGCCCATGACCACCGCCACCCCACCCTTCTGGCGGCGCATGAGTTCCGCGATGGCATAGAGGTTCTCGACAGAAAAGCCGACAATGGCCGAGCGCGACGGCATCCGGCTGATCTTCTTCGCGCCGCCATAAACCAGTTCCGAGAACCGCTCGCGGTGCACGAATTGCGCGTCAGGCACCAGGGCGGCAATTGCGCCCCGCATCGTATCGGCGCCCATGAACAGGGTCTCGTGGGTGCCACGCGCGCGCAGCAGCCGATCGGTAAAGACATGGCCGCGTTCGGGATCGGCACAGAGCTGGATTTCATCGACGCCCAGGAAATCCGTACCCATGCCCTCGGGCATCGCCTCGACCGTGCAGACCCAGTACCGGGCGCGCTCCGGCACGATCCGTTCCTCGCCTGTTACCAGCGCGACCACATTCGGGCCCCGCTTGGCGACGATCTTGTCATAGACCTCGCGCGCGAGCAGGCGCAAAGGCAGCCCGATCACGCCGGTGCGATACCCCAGCATGCGTTCGATCGCGTAATGCGTCTTGCCGGTGTTCGTCGGTCCCAGAACCGCAGTGATTCTGGAGGGGGAACCGCCCATCATGCTGCCCTTTTCGGCTGGTCAGATTTCCTTCAGAAGCGCCGCTTCGAGCCGCTCCACGGCCTCTTTTATGTCGGGGGCCTGGGGATGTATAGCAAGGGCGCGCCGGTACACCTCGAGGGCGCGACGGGGCTTTCCGGTTTCTTCGAGGATCACCGCAAGCCCGGTGATGGCCCGGTAATGGCGCGGCTCAAGCACCAGGGTGCGTTGCAGATCGGCCAGCGCGGGTCCGACCCGTCCGGTCAGGTAGAGCGCGGTGGCCCGGGCATACCAGCCCTCGGCAAACTCCGGTGCATGGTCCGTCAACGCGGTCAGATGCTCGACCGCATCATCGGGGCGCTCGTCCTGCATCGCCAGCCGGCCGCGCTCCAGCAAAAGATCCATGCTTGGCGATCCCGAAGCGGCCAGCAGCCGGTCAAGTTCCGCCTCGATCACCTCCCAGCTGTCCTCTTCCGCCTGGGCGAGCTGGGCAAACAGCTCATCCAGCCGGTCTGTCGCCTGCTGCGCCGACACGGGCAGCGGCAGGAGCAGGGCCAGGGATATAAGGGCCGCACGGATCATGGTCCCAGCCTATCCTCTCTGCCGCATCCCGGCCAGCCCATTGCGCGCAGGTGATAGCGCAGGCGCGACACGGCGTGCGGCGGCGTCATGCCAAAATTCATCTCCGCGCTTTACCTTCGCGTAAACGCCGTTGCGTCACCCGGCCAATTCCCATACGTCATCCCCCGGGCGATCCTCTTTCCGCCGTGACAACGCTGCGCTAGACTCGCCCCATCAAGGCCGACTTCCCGGCCCCCTAACGGAGGAATGCACGTGAGCGACGTGATCAACGCGGCAGTGGCCGCTCTGACCGAAAAACTGGCCGGTGGCTTCGACGGATCCGCGAAATTCGTGATCGAGGGCGAAGGGGCGATCGTCGTGGACGCAGATGGCGTGCGGGCCTCGGATGAGGAGGCGTCGGTCACGCTGACCGCGGCTGCCGATGCGTTCCAGGAGATGCTGGCAGGCGAGCTGAACCCGACCACCGCCTTCATGACCGGCAAGCTTTCGGTCGATGGCGACATGGGCCAGGCCATGCAACTGGGCAGCCTGCTGAGCTGATCCCCTGCCGAGCAACCCGATAGAGCGCGCGCCACTGTTTGAGGATGTCGCCGAGGGCCCCGCCGGAGGCGAGGCCTTCTGGCTGACCGCCTCGGACGGGGTGCGCCTGCGGGTCGGGCTCTGGCCCGGCCCTGTCGGTGACGCCTGCCCGGAGGGCGCCAAGGGCACGGTCCTGCTGATCCCCGGCCGCACCGAGTATATCGAGAAATACGGACCTGCTGCGGGTGATCTTGCCCGGCGCGGATTTGCCACCCTGGTGATCGACGTTCGCGGTCAGGGGCTGGCGGACCGGGCTGATCGCGATCACAACCTTGGTCACGTGGACCATTTCGACGAGTACCAGCTGGATATCCAGGCCATGGTGGCCGCAGCAGGCGCGCTGAGCCTGCCCGAACCCTATTACATGCTGGGCCATTCGATGGGCGGATGCATCGGGCTGCGCGCGCTTTACAATGGCGTTCCGGTCAAGGCCGCCGGGTTTTCCGCCCCGATGTGGGGCATCCAGCTCCCCCCGCACGAGAGACCGATCGCCTGGGTGCTGTCCTGGATGACCCACAAGACCCGCGCGGGCCGATTCTATGCCCCGCATAGCCAGCAGCAAACCTATGTTCTGGCCAACCCGTTCGAGGGCAACAACCTTACCACAGACCGCGCCATGTATGAATTCATGCAACGCCAGGCGCGCGCCCATCCCGAGCTTTGCCTGGGCGGCCCCTCGCTGACCTGGCTCCATGCCGCGCTGCGCGAGATGGCGGCGCTGTCCCGCCTGCCCGCCCCCGCACAGCCAGCCGTCACCTTCCTGGGCAGCGAAGAGAAGATCGTCACCCATAGCGCCATTCGCCGGCGCATGGCGGGCTGGTCGAATGGCATACTCGAAGAGATCAAGGGTGCAGAACACGAGGTGCTGATGGAAGGGCCCGAGCTGCGCGGGCGCTGTTATGACGCCTGTGCCGCGTTGTTTTCGGCCCATCGCTGAGGACGGCCGGGGGAAGTCTTCGAAGACTTCTTATGCTGGTGGCCGCGCTGCGCGCGGCAAGGGGGCTCTGCCCCCCGCGCGCGTCCCGCGCTCCCCCCGGGATATTTGAGGAAAGATGAAAGACTGGAGGCGCGCGCGGTGTTTTCTGGCGCGGGGCAAACGCGCCGGGATCAGCCGCGAATGAACGTGCCCTCGCTCAGGTCGCGCATTGCTTCGCGCAGCTCGTCCCTGGTGTTCATCACGATCGGACCGTGCCAGGCCACCGGTTCGCGGATCGGCGCCCCGGCCACCAGCAGAAAGCGCAGCCCGTCCGCGCCCGCCTGCACCACCACCTCGTCGCCCGCGCCGAAACGCACCACGGTCCGGTTGCCGGACATGTCGCGGATCTGGACCTCCTGTCCGGCCACGTCTTTCTCCAGCAGGACACCGGTCGGCGCGGCGGCATCGGCAAAGGCGCCCGCCCCTTCGAACACATAGGCAAAGGCCTGGTGCCGCGTGTCGATGGGAAATCGTTTCTTCACCCCGGCGGACACCGAAATGTCCAGGTAGAGCGGATCCGCGGCAATCCCATCCACCGGGCCGCGCCGGCCCCAGAAGCTGCCGACCACGACGCGCACCACCGTGCCGTCATCCTCGTGGATTTCCGGGATCTCGACCGAAGGCACGTCCTGGTAGTTCGGCGCGGTCATCTTCAAGTCACGCGGCAGGTTGGCCCAGAGCTGGAACCCGTGCATCTGGCCGCGCGCGTTCGCCAGCGGCATTTCCTGGTGCATGATGCCCGAGCCCGCGGTCATCCACTGGATATCGCCCGCCCCCAGGCGGCCGGTGTTGCCCAGGCTGTCCTGGTGTTCAACCTCGCCCGCCAGCACATAGGTGATCGTCTCGATCCCGCGGTGCGGATGCCAGGGGAACCCCGCCCGGCTTTTCTCGGGGTCGTCATTGCGGAAGTCATCGAACAGCAGGAACGGGTCATAGGCCTCGGGCTCGTGAAATCCGAAGGCACGGTGCAGGTGCACACCGGCGCCCTCCAGGGTGGGTTTGGCCAGGCTTTCGGACAGAACGGGACGGATGGACATGGCGATCTCCTTTCACAGACCAAGGTAAGCCCGCGCGGGTGCGCGCACAACTCGAGCGCCCGCGCAACCGCTCCGCAGAAATGCACATCAAAATTGTCGCAAACACGGGCGACCTGTCGCAAATGGCGCGCCAGCATCGAAAGGACAACACAGGGAGAGAACTCATATGAAAATCGGTTTCATCGGGCTTGGGAATGTCGGTGGCAAACTGTCGGGCAGCCTCCTGCGCAACGGCATCGACCTGGTGGTGCATGACCTCGACGCGGGCCTGGTGCAGAGTTTCGTCGACAAGGGGGCAACCGCCACCGAGGGCCCCGCCCGGCTGATGCATGACTGTGACGCGGTGATCACCTGCCTGCCCTCGCCCGCCGCCTCGGATGCGGTGATGGCCGAGATGCTGCCGGAGGTGACATCAGGCAAGATCTGGATGGAGATGTCCACCACCGACGAGGCCGAGGTGCGCCGTCTGGGCGCCGAGGTGATTGCCCGAGGGGGCGCGGCGGTGGATTGCCCGGTCTCGGGCGGCTGCCACCGGGCGGCGACCGGCAATATCTCGATCTTCGCGGGCTGTGACCGGGCGACCTTCGAGCGCATCCTGCCAATCCTGACCACCATGGGGCGGCGCATCCTGCACACGGGCGAGCTGGGCTCGGCCTCGATCCTCAAGGTGGTCACGAATTACCTCGCCACCGCACATCTGATAGCCAATGCAGAGGCGCTGGTGGTGGCCAAGGCCGCCGGCATGGACCTGAATGTCGCCTTCGAGGCGATCCGCATCAGCTCCGGCAACTCCTTTTCCCACGAGACCGAAAGCCAGGTGATCCTGAACGGCTCGCGCGACATTTCCTTCACCATGGACCTGGTGAAGAAGGACATCGGCCTGTTCCAGGCGGTGGCGGACCGGGCAAAGGTGCCGATCGAGCTGAACCCGAAGATGATCGAGATTTTCGACGACGGTATCGCGCGCTACGGAGAACGCGAGCTTTCCCCCAACATCATCAAGAGGCTCGAAGAGGCCACGGGACTCGACATTACCGCCCCCGGTTTCCCGCCCGAGATGCTGGACGACGAGCCCGAGGAGGCCGGTCATGAAGTGATTCCGAACAGGGGCCTAACAGGAGGCCTATCAGGGGGTAAGCCATGCAACTGATCGACCTCGCAAAATATCCGCTCGACCTGCCCGACAGTCCCGCTTTCGCGCATATGCTGTCGGATGTGCAGGGGGATCTGGCTCATGATGGCTGTGCCGTGCTGAAGGGGTTCCTGACCCCCGAGGGGGTGAGGGCCTGCGTGGCCGAGGCCGAGGGCGTGGCGGACCGGGCCCATGCCTCGGGGTCGCGCACGAATGTCTATTTCAGCCAACCGGATGATGGCCTGTCCGCACACCACCCGGTGAACCGGTTCTTCGACCGTTCGAACGGGTTCATCCCGGCGGACAATTTTGCCACGGACGGGCCGCTGAGGCAGGTGCATGACTTCCCGGGGTTCGATACCTTCATCCGCCGCGCCCTGGGCGAGCCGGAGGACCGTTTCTTTCGCTATGACGACCCGCTGGCCGATGTGATCGTGAACACCGCCGGGGCCGGAAACGGCTTTCCCTGGCATTTCGACACCAACAATTTCACCGTGACGCTTGCGCTGCAAAACGCCGAGGCCGGGGGCGAGTTCGAATATGTGCCCAACCTGCGCTCCACCCTGGGCGGCAGCGAGGAGGTCGAAGCGGTCGAAGCGGTGCTGGACGGCAATCGCGACAATGTGCGCAGCCTGGTGCTGGAGCCGGGCGACCTGCAGCTTTTCCGCGGCCGTTATTCGCTGCACCGGGTCGCGCCGCTCAAGGGCAAACGGGCGCGCCATGTGGCGATCTTCTCTTATGTGGAAATGCCGGGCATGGTCGGCAGCCCCGAGCGAACGCGCCAGCTCTATGGCCGGGTTCTGCCGGTGCATCTGGAACGCGCAGGCCAGCGGGCGGACGACTATCTGGACTGACGGGATCCCCGCCCGGAATTTTTAGATTATTGAATGATCTTGATGCCGGGGGCCGCGCTGTACGCGGCAGGGGGCGCTGCCCCCCGCGCGTACCGCGCTCCCCCCGGGATATTGTTGGCAGGGTCTACCACAGCTCAGCGCCTGAGTGGTTTCATTTTACATGACTTTAGAAGGATCTTGTAGAGGTCCCTGTCACGCGTGTTGAAACGGAATTCGGTTTCTTTCAGAAACACCGGAAACGAGGCTCTCCGAAGCCCGTTGAACTTCTGGTGCCGCCGTTTTGCATAGCTCCAGAAGCTCTCGATACCGTTGATGTGAACACCGTTTTCACTGAAGATTGGCTTGTCGCGATCATAA
>NZ_JASBTN010000071.1 GCF_030148435.1 Aliiroseovarius sp. | reverse complement strand
GGCACGGAACGCATCAAAACATCGATCCCCTGCACGAACTGAGATCAGGGACAGTGAACAAGAGGCCACTCGTGCTAGAGCGGGTGGCCCTTTCCATGCCCAGATATAGCAGTGTTGCAGCATGCCCACATGAAATACTCGGCGCAAGGCATTGATTCTTGCAAATAAACGAAATCTGACGCAGGCTTACGGGAAATATGGGCGACAAGACCCAAAATTGAGGCGTGATCGGAGAGGCAGGATCACATGAAAATAGATAAGTTTCTGAAGGCAGCCCTATTGGGCTTAACTCTTGGTATCGCGAGTGCCCCGATGGGCGTGCAAGCCGAGACCCTTCGCGTAATGCGCGGCGCGGCATCTACCGCCCTGCAGGTTCCGATGAACCGGGCGGTGGTGGTGGAAAGCGATACGCCTTTCGCGGAGCTATCCATTGCAAACCCCGGCATCGCGGATATCTCGACCCTGTCGGACCGCACCATTTATGTGCTGGGCAAAACGCCGGGGCGCACCACCCTGACCCTTCTGGGCGCCGATGGGCGGCTGATAACCAACGTCGAGGTGCAGGTTGCCCCCGACATTGCCGAATTCAAGGAACGGCTACGCCAGATCCTTCCCGGCGAACAGATCGAGGTGCGCACCGCCAATGACGGCATCGTGTTGTCGGGCGTCGTCAGCTCGATCGCCAAGCTCGACCGCGCGCTGGACCTGGCGGAACGCTATGCGCCTGAACGCGTGTCCAACCTGATGAGCGTGGGCGGCACCCAGCAGGTCATGCTGAAAGTGCGCTTCGCCGAGATGAGCCGCTCGGTGCGCAAGGCGCTAAGCGGCAGCCTGGCGGTCCAGGGCGGCAACAGCGTCGGCGTCATCGGCGAATCCGGCACCTGGCTGGACGGTGCCAATGCCATCGGCGACCCGATTTCGGTCACGTCGGGCATGGAAGGCGGCTTGGCGGTCGGTTTCAACGCCGGAGCCTTCGAAGTCGCTGTCCTTCTGGAAGCCCTTGAAAGCAAAGGCGTCGTACGCACGCTGGCCGAGCCGAACCTGACCGCCCTGTCGGGGCAGGAAGCGTCCTTCCTGGCCGGCGGCGAATACCCGGTTCCGGTGGTCGGGAACGAAGGTGACGTGACCATCGACTACAAGCCATTCGGCATCGAGCTCAGCTTTACCCCGCGTGTTGTTGACGGCGACGTGATCAACCTGAGAATGGACGCTTCGGTCTCGGGCATTGATGCGACGAACTCCTTCAGCAACAACGGGATCAATGTTGCCTCCTTCCGCACCCGACAGGCCTCCACGACGGTCGAGATGCGCGACGGTGAGAGCTTCGCCATCGCCGGGCTGCTGCAGGACGATTTCCAGGACCTGAACGGTCAGGTGCCGTGGCTGGGCGATATCCCGGTGCTCGGCGCCCTGTTCCGCAGCGCCGAATATAGCCGTGAACAGAGCGAACTGGTGATCATCATCACCCCGCATCTTGTTACCCCGACCCGCGGCGAGGCCCTGGCCCTGCCGACCGACCGGGTCCGCCCGCCGACCGAAAGCCAGCTGTTCCTGTTCGGCAAGACCGCGGCTCCGAACCGCCCGACCTCGGGCGCTGCTGGCGAAGTTGCCCAGCAGGACTTCGGCGGTTCCTACGGCTACGTGATGGAGGACTGAGATATGGCACACACACCAATCAAGACCCTTGCGGCCGCCACCTCCGTCCTTGCCCTTCTTTCGGCCTGTGGCGACGCCACGGTCCTGAACTCCTGGACCCAGGAAGCGGGTGCGTTCCTCGACGAGGGCCGATTTGGCGATGCCACGCTGAATAACACTGCCCTGCAATCAGGCGACCGCAGCTTCCTCGTCGCGATGGGGGAACGGTTTGCCCGCGAAACCAACGACACTGTGAACTTTGCGTTCGACAGCGCCGTTCTGGACGGCGAATCCCAGGAAATCCTGCGCCGGCAGGCCCGCTGGATCAACCAGTTCCCCGAAGTGCGCTTCCGCGTCTACGGTCACACCGACCTTGTCGGTACGAAATCCTACAATCGGAGCCTTGGCATGCGCCGGGCACGCGCCGTGGTGAACTACCTGGTGTCACACGGGGTTGATCGCCGACGGCTCGAAGCCGTGGTCAGCGAGGGCGAGACCCAGCCGCTGATCGCGACCGAGAACCGCGAGCGCCGCAACCGCCGCACCGTGACCGAAGTCTTCGGCCTGAATGCCAATGACGGCATGGTTCTGAACGGCAAATACGCCCAGGCCGTCTATCGCGAATATGTGGAAAGCGCCACCGAAGCGACGCTGCCTTCGGTGCGTGGTCCTGAGATCATCAATTCGACGGAAACCTGGTAAACTCAGGTCGAATCCTGCCTGTTTCGGGGGGTCGGAGCGCTGCTCCGGCCCCTTTTTTGCGCAATTGTAGACGTTTTCTCTTCGGAAACAGCCTTCCCACCCGGCCCGGACCGTCTCAAAAGACCGCATAATAACGTTTTTTTAGCCCCAATCTTGCCAACATTGACTGCCAATTTTTCCAGGTAATGGCAGCAGTCCGCGTATTTTGGAATCGCGTGGGATCCGCACAGTGACCGGCAAGATCAATACGGCACATCGTTCGGGTCGATTTGAGAAGGAACGAGGCAATGAGTGGCAGTGTGGCACTGCAACCGGAACCCGCACCGATCGTGGCCTGCACGATCTCTCGGGACGTGCAGAATTTCGATCTTCTGATTGAGGACATGGAAGCCGAACTTGGCGAGACCTGGGGCGATCTGTCGCTCGAGGATGCGGTTACGTTCTTCGGTCAGCCCGACGCCGACGCCCTGGAGTTCGTGGCCATCGCGATGGATGACGAGGACGAGGGGAACCTGGCCCAGGTCGCCGACATCATCAAACAGGCGGTGGACAAGGGCATCAAGGTCGTTGTCATCGCCGAAGAGGTCAGCCCGATTGCGCTGCATCAGCTCCTGAAGATGGGGGCCGAGGAATTCGTGCCCTACCCCCTGCCCGAAGGCGCCCTGCATGACGCCATCGAACGGCTGCGCACATCGGCGCCGGAACCGGTTGAGCCCATGGTGCCCGAGGGCATGGAAACGACGCTGAAGCCCACCGGCGACCGCGAGGCGGTCGTGCTGCCCGTGCATGGCATGGCCGGCGGCACCGGCGCGACCACGCTGGCGGTGAACCTGGCCTGGGAACTGGCCACGATCGAAAAGGAAAACCCGCCGCGGGTCTGCCTTCTGGACCTGGACCTGCAGTTCGGATCTGTTTCGACCTTCCTCGATCTGCCCCGTCGTGAAGCCGTCTATGAAATGCTGTCCGACACCGAGTTGCTGGACCACGAAAGCTTCATGCAGGCCCTGCTGACCTTCAACGACCGTTTGCAGGTCCTGACGGCACCGGCCGACATGCTGCCGCTGGACCTGGTCGGCGCCGAGGATATCGACCGGGTGATCACCTTCGCGCGCACCAATTTCGACTATGTCGTGATCGACATGCCCTCGACCGTGGTGCAATGGACGGAAACGGTGCTGCAACACGCCCATGTCTATTTCGCGACGATGGAGCTGGACATGCGCTCCGCCCAGAACACCCTGCGCATGATCCGCGCGCTGAAAAGCGAGGAACTGCCGTTCTCGAAACTGCGCTACGTGCTCAACCGCGCGCCCAAATTCACCGACCTGACCGGCAAGGCCCGGTCCAAGCGCCTTGCCGAAAGCCTGGACATCACGATCGAACTGCAACTGCCCGATGGCGGCAAGCCGATCGTGCAGGCCGGCGACCACGGGGTCCCGCTGGCGGAAACCGCCGCCAAGAACCCGTTGCGCAAGGAAATCCAGAAACTCGCCGCTTCGGTGCATGAATTGAACAAATCCGCCGCCATCGCGGCGCAATGACCCGCCGCTGACACGGCCACTTAACCGGAGGCAAGCCCTTGTTCTCGCGTTACAAAAAGACCGGACCCCAGAAATCCGACAAGACCGGCGCACCGAACCTGCAGGCGGTCGAAGGTGGAAAACCCGCTGCCGCGCCCAAGCCGCAGCCGGCACCGAAGGCCGCGCGCAAGTCCGCGCCCGACCCGACCGCCGCCCGCGCCGCGCCCCAGGACAAGGAACGCAAACGCAAGGAACGTCTGAGCGAGATCAAGGTCGAGCTGCACAAGGAATTGCTGGACAACCTGAACCTGGCCGCGCTTGAGACCGCCAGCGAAAAGGACCTGCGCGCCGAGATCACCGCGATCTCGAACGAGGCGCTGGAAGGCATGTCCGTGGTTCTGAACCGGGACGAGCGCCAGACCCTGAACCAGGAGCTGTATGACGAAGTCACCGGCCTTGGCCCGCTGGAACCGCTGCTAAAGGACGACACGGTCAACGATATCCTGGTGAACGGACCGCAGCAGGTCTTCGTCGAACGGGCGGGCAAGTTGCAACTGACCGACACCACCTTCAAGGACGAACGCCACCTCTTGCGTATCATCGACAAGATCGTGTCGGCGGTGGGACGCCGCGTCGATGAATCGAACCCTCATGTGGACGCCCGCCTGGCCGATGGTTCGCGTTTCAACGCCATGGTTCCGCCGATCGCGGTAGACGGTTCGCTGGTCTCCATTCGCAAATTCAAGAAGGACAAGCTGGGCATCGACGAGCTGGTGAGTTTCGGTGCCTTCACCGAAGAAATGGCCGCCTATCTGCAAGCCGCCGTCGCCACCCGCCTGAACGTGATCGTTTCCGGGGGAACCGGGTCCGGCAAGACCACCACGCTGAACGCCCTGTCCAGCTTCATCGACGACAGCGAGCGCATCCTGACGATCGAGGACACGGCGGAACTTCAGCTGCAACAGACCCACGTGGGCCGGATGGAAAGCCGCCCGGCCAACGTCGAAGGCAAGGGCGCGGTCAGCCAGCGCGACTGTCTGAAAAACGCGCTGCGCATGCGCCCCGACCGCATCATCGTCGGCGAAACCCGCGGTGAAGAGGTCATCGACATGCTCCAGGCCATGAACACCGGCCACGACGGCTCGATGACCACGATCCACGCGAACTCCGCCCGTGACGCCGTATCCCGTCTGGAGAATATGGTTGCCATGGCCGGGATCGAGATGCCGCTGAAGGCGGTGCGCAACCAGATCGCCTCGGCCGTGAACCTCTTCGTGCAGGCCTCGCGCCTTCAGGACGGCTCGCGCCGCATGACCTCGATCACCGAGATCACCGGCATGGAAGGCGAAGTCATTTCGATGCAGGAGGTGTTCCGCTACGAACGCCTGGGCCTGCAACCCGATGGCAAGATCATCGGCCGCTTTACCGCGACCGGCGTGCGGTCGCATTTCTCGGACCGGTTCCGTCAGTGGGGCTATGACCTGCCCCACTCGATCTTCGAACCGGTCGCAGCGGAGTAGATACCATGGTCATTTCCGCAGAACCGCTTATCTACGGCCTGATCTTCGTGGCCGTTCTGGTGCTGGTGAACGCTGTCTACCTGATGGTGTTCGGCAAATCGATCAGCCTGAACAACCGTGTGAACCGCCGGCTCGACATGCTGGAAAAGGGCGCGGGCCGCGAACAGGTGCTCGAACAGCTTCGCAAGGAAATGCACCAGCACATGAACGCGAAGGGCATCCCGCTTTATTCGCTGCTGGCCCTGAAAGCACAGAAAGCCAATATCGCCTTTTCCCCCAACCAGCTGATC
>NZ_JASBTN010000045.1 GCF_030148435.1 Aliiroseovarius sp. | reverse complement strand
TGCAGCCAGTGGCCGCCTTCGGACCGGTGGGACTGCTACGACATGGCGCGCGAGGGCGATGTGCTGCGCTTCTTCGATGATTTCGGCAATGTGACGGACGGGCGGTTGGAGTAGGCGTGACTGGCGGCCGGTGTTTGGGCGGCGATAACCCCTCGTGGTAGGATCGGGCAGGGATCGGGCAGGGATCGGGCAGGGATCGGCGGGCGGCGTCCCCGGTTGGCGGCGCCCCAGTCGGTCAGGTTCAGAACGGGAGGGGAGCCCATGATCATGCGCATTTTCCAGGTGACAACCCGGGAGGGAAAAGAGGCCGCCTTTGCCGAATTCTTTCACCAGACCGCCATTCCCTTGATGAAGGGCACGAAGGGGATCGTCACGGTGTTGCCGGGAGCCCCCCGGGCCGAAAGCCCGCGCGAATTCAGCTTTGTCATGGTCTGGGAGGATCTGGACGCGCTGAAAGCCTTCGTCGGCGAGGATTACGACAGCCCGCATATCGACCCGGCGGAGGCCGAACTGGTCGAAAGCCGGCGGATCAGCCATTACGAGCTGGTCGATAGCTGAACCGGACCGAGGCCCGCGCCCGTTGCGGTGCGGGGGATCAGAACCCGTCGCCGCCGCCCTGTTGCCAGGCTTGCACCAGGTTGCCGAAACGGGTGAAGCGGCCCTCGAAGGACAATTCCACATTGCCGATCGGGCCGTGGCGCTGTTTGCCAATCACGACTTCCGCCTTGCCATGCAGACGGTCCATGCGTTCCTGCCAGGCCGCCATGGCTTCGAGGTTGTCCTCGGAGGGTTTTTCCCGCTCGGCGTAGTATTCCTCGCGGTAGACGAACATGACCACGTCGGCGTCCTGTTCGATCGAGCCGGATTCGCGCAGGTCCGAAAGCTGCGGGCGTTTGTCGTCGCGGCTTTCGACGGTACGCGACAGCTGCGACAGCGCGATGACCGGGATGTTCAGCTCCTTGGCGATGGCTTTCAGCCCCATCGAGATCTCGCCAATCTCCTGCACCCGGTTTTCCGCCGTGCCGCGCACCAGTTGCAGATAGTCGACCATCAGCACATCCAGCCCCTTTTCGCGCTTCAGGCGCCGGGCGCGGGCGGCCAGCTGCGCAATCGGAATGGCGGCAGTGTCGTCGATGTACAGAGGGCAGCTTTCCAGCGACTTGGCGGCATCGACGAAGCGGCGGAATTCGACCTCGGTCATGTCGCCGCGACGGATCTGTTCCGATGGCACTTCGGAGGCCTCGGACAGGATCCGCGCGGCCAGCTGTTCGGCCGACATTTCAAGCGAGTAGAAGCCGACCACCCCGCCTTCGACCGAGCCTTCGGACCCGTCGGGCAGGGCGCCCTTCTTGTAGGCCTTGGCGATGTTGAACGCGATGTTGGTGGCAAGCGAGGTCTTCCCCATCGACGGACGCCCGGCGAGGATGATGAGGTCGGACTTGTGCAGCCCCCCGAGCTTCTTGTCGAGGTCGATGAGGCCGGTGGAGACCCCGGCAAGCCCGCCGTCGCGCATGTAGGCCGCGTTGGCCGATTGCACGGCCTCGGTCACGGCCGACAGGAACGAGGTGAACCCGCTGGTCGCCTGGCCCTGTTCGGCCAGCTTGTAGAGCGCCTGTTCGGCGGCGACGATCTGTTCGGTGGGCTCGGAATTGGCCTCCATCTTGGCGGCGCGGGCCTGGATGTCGCCGCCCAGCTGGATCAGCTCGCGACGCACCGCCATCTCATAGATCATCTGCGCATAGTCGCGCGCGGCGAAAGAGCTGATCGCAGCCCCGGCCAGACGGGCCAGGTAGGCCGGGCCGCCCAGTTCCCTGAGCCCCTCGTCATCCTCCATGAAGGCCTTCAGCGTCACCGGGCTGGCCAGCGCATTCTTCGAGATGCGCTGGGCGGCAATTTCGAAGATGCGGGCGTGTACGGGCTCGTAGAAATGCTCAGGCTTGATGATCTGCGCGACGCGATCGTAGACGTCATTGTTGGTCAGGATCGCGCCCAGGAGCTGCTGTTCGGCTTCGGTGTGGTGGGGCAGGGTGCCCTCTTCGTTTTCCGGCGTGGTGCTGCCCTGCGGAATCGCGCTGATCTCGTTCATCTCTGCCTCTGTCCCCTTGAGGCCAGAGGTTTAGACCAAGGCCTGCGCGCGGGGCAATCTGTATGTTTTTGTGGATGCCCTGTGGATAACATGGACATACCACATCACGGGGCATCCCGCAAAGGATACCCCAGATGATGTGGTTCAAAGGCAGATAGGTCAGCCCTTCATGCGCTCTTCCTGCCACGCTCGCGGCGCTTTCAGGAAGCGTTCGACCTCGGCCAGGGTCCGGTCCGGGAAAGCGCCCTGCGCCTTGGCCTCGGCAAGCACGTCCCACCAGGTGCACAGGTGGATCAGCTGAACCCCATGATCGCCAAGGGTTTTCTCGGTCTCGGGGAAAATGTCGTAATAGAAGATCACCGCGGTGGCGCCGCAGGAGGCGCCGGTGTCGCGAATCGCATCGACGAAAGACAGTTTCGAGCCGCCATCGGTGGTCAGATCCTCGACCAGCAGCACGCGCTGGCTGTCATCCATCGCGCCTTCGATCCGGGCGTTCTTGCCGTAGCCCTTGGGCTTCTTCCTGACATAGGTCATCGGCAGGGCCAGGCGTTCGGCCACCAGCGCGGCGAAGGGAATGCCCGCGGTTTCACCCCCGGCGATATTGTCGAAAGCCTCGAAACCGGCTTCGCGCATGATCGTGACCGCCAAGAAATCCATCAGCGTCGAGCGGATGCGCGGGAAGCTGATCAGCTTGCGGCAGTCGATATAGGAGGGGCTGGGCAGGCCGGACGCTAGGGTGAAGGGCGCGTCCGTGTTGAAGTTCACCGCCTCGATTTCCAGCAGCATGCGGGCGGTCAGGCGGGCGATTTCGTCCTTCGGGGGGAAACTGGTGGGGATCATGCGGAAACACTCCAATGCAGCGGGAAGCCGGGGTCGAAGACGGTCACGGGGCCGTCGCCGGTTTCGATCTTGTCCGGGTAGGTCACGGCATCACCCCTGGTCAGCGTGATCGTCGCCTCATTCGCGGGCAGGCGGTAGAAAGCCGGTCCGTTCAGCGCGGCAAAGCCTTCGAGCCTGTCCAGTGCGCCTTCTTCCTCGAACACCTCGGCCAGGCAGGACATGGTGTTGGTCGCGGTAAAGCAGCCTGCGCAGCCACAGGCGCTTTCCTTGTTCGGATCGGTGTGGGGCGCGCTGTCCGTGCCCAGGAAGAAACGGGCGTCGCCCGAGGTGGCGGCCGCGCGCAGGGCCAGACGGTGGCTTTCGCGCTTGGCGACCGGCAGGCAGTAGTAATGCGGTTTGATCCCGCCGACCAGGATATGGTTGCGGTTGATGATCAGGTGATGCGTTGTGATGGTCGCGCCAAGGTCCGCATTATTGGATTTCACGTAGTCGACGCCGTCGGAGGTGGTGATGTGCTCCATCACCACGCGCAGGCCCGGGGTTGCGCGGCGGATCGGGTCGAGCACGCGGTCGATGAACACGGCCTCGCGGTCGAAGATGTCGATATCGTGGTCCGTGACCTCGCCATGCACGCAGAGCGGCAGGCCGATCTCGGCCATCTTTTCCAGCACCGGGCGGACCTTGTCGAAATCGGTCACGCCGGAGGCGGAGTTGGTCGTGGCCCCCGCCGGGTAGAGTTTCAGCGCCTTCACAAGGCCCGAGGCATGGGCGGCGGCCACGTCGGCCGGGTCGGTGTCCTCGGTCAGGTAGAGCGTCATCAAGGGCTCGAACGCCATGCCTTCGGGCAGGGCGGCCAGAATGCGGTCGCGATAGGCGGCGGCCTGGGCGCCCGTGACCACCGGGGGCACCAGGTTCGGCATGATGATTGCGCGGGCGAAATGGCGCGCGGTTTCGGGCAGGACGGCTTCCAGCACGGCGCCATCGCGCAGGTGCAGGTGCCAGTCGTCGGGGCGGCGGATCGTCAGGGTCTGTGTCATGGCGGCTGAGGGATAGCGCAGCCGGGCCGCCAGAGCCAGAGGGAACCGCGCAAGGAGCGCGCAAAAGTTTTCTGCAGACCTTTGCCCCAACCTTTCCGAGAAGTCCCGTTTCCGTCAGTGACAGAGGTCCACAAGGTCCCCGGCGTCTTCCCAGGCAGGGGCGAAGCCGGGCAGGGCGGGTTCGTCGGTCGCCAGTTCCAGCACCACCTGCGCCGAGACCTGGTCGCGGTAGAAACGCGGGTTTTGCAAGATCGCCTCGGGCAGGCGGGTCTTGTCGAAGACGCGGGCGCGCTGCTGCTCGACGCAGACGCGGTGCGTCGGCCCATCGCAGGGGCTGTCGCCGGAAAGAAACCCCGCGCGCAGCTCGGCTTCGCGCGCCTGCAACTGCCGGATTTCGGCACGGATCTGGGCCAGTTCTTCGGCCGGGTGAATATTGCGCATGTGCCCCCCTGGGTTTGCTGTGGTGTCATCGCGACGGCGTCCACCACGAGACTAGGGGCAGGGGGGTTAAACGGCGGTTAATCCACCGGGCGACGCCTGTCAGAGCGTCAGGGGCTCGATCTCGCGGGACTTTTTCAGCGCCTCGGTGGCGCTGTCGCGGGCGCGGCGGAAACGCGGAGCGTTCATGCGGCGCAACACGGAGTTGCACAGCATCTGTACCATCCGGTGGCGCCCCTGTTTCTGCAATCGGTCCAGCAGGGTGCGCAGATAGGGCATGTTGCCACGCCGCCCCTGGCGATAGGCGCGGTGGAAGTCGATGGCGGTCAGCACATCGCGCCCGGCGGCGTCCAGCAGATCCGGCAACACCTCCATGCGCCAGAGCTTGGCTTCCAGGTCTTCTCCCAGACGCGGGCAGGTCAGATGGGTCACGTTGGCGCGGGTAAAGAGCGAGGCATGCATCGCGTCCAGCGTTTCTTCGGGATCGTGGATCACGAAGACCTGCCCGGCCCCCTCCAGCATGTCGGGCGCATAGCCGTAGCGGTCGGTAAAACTGACCCGGCGCATGGTGGGAAAACGGCGGTCCCAACCGGCCACGGTGGGGTCAAGGGTGGCCTGCGGCTGCACCGCAATGACCGTGGCCCCCGGTGCGACGACCGAAAAGGCCGCGGCCGCATAGGCGCACATGTCGGCGCCGTAAAAGACCACGTGGTCGAAATCTTCGAAAAACCCGTCATCTACCAGACGGTCGAAATAACCATAGACGGCGGGGTCGCGGAACCAGCTGTCCTCATGGGCGATCAGGCAGAGGTTGGACCAGCCATTGTCCTCGACCAGTTCCCAACCCATCGGTTCCTGGCTGTCGGAGCCTTCGCGAATGGTCCGGGCCGTTTCGAAAGTCACGATCAGGGTGGCGCCCTCATCGGTCAGAATGGCGGAATGCCGGCTGCCCAGTGGTTCGAAGTAGCCGCGATCCTCGCCCAGATCCTCGATCCGTTTCAACCAGCCGTCCAGGCTCAGATCGGCCATGTCGAGGGTGGTTTTTACCGGTGCGGTTTCGTTGGCTGTGGCGTCCAGCACATCGTCCTGCATCTGATTGCTCCATACTTAGCTGACCCTCGCTGGTCCCCAAGGGTGTAATGCCAGTTTAAAGGGGGCTGTACTGCGGGCACAATGGGGCGAAACCATGATCTATGGTTAGTGAAATCCGAACAGGTTTCCCATGAGGCATCAATCCGCCGGTTTGGCGCGATTCTGGTTCGCAAGACGGAACAGTTCCCTGGCCCGATCCAGCGGCACGGGCCGCGCGGGCGGGGTCATCAGCAATCGGCCGTAGAGCGCGCGGAAGGGTTCCTGCCGCATCAGGGCCTCAAAACGAATCCTGCGCCAGGCGACGGCCCCGGCATGGAGCCGGGACAGGGTGTCATCCGCGCGCAGGCGCTGCAGATGCGGGTGGGTCAGCGGGTGTGCGGCACGGATCGAGCTGTCCTCGACCTGACACCAGTTGCGCTCGGCCCAATAGTCCAGCCCAAGGCTGTCCGCGCCATGCACGGCCCGGCCGCGGTCTCGCTTCAGGATGTAGCTTTCCATTGCCCCCAATGCGTAATGGTTGAGCTGGGCCAGTCCGTAATGCGGCCGCCCGAAGGGGGAGAATATCTGTTGCCGGCGAAAGCGTGGCTCCAGTTCGCGACCGTGGCCATCGAACCAGCGCGCCCTGTCCGCCTTGCCATCGACCGGGCTGCGGGGCCGGTGCACGCCCAGTTTGCGATAGGCGCCGGTCTGGCGATAGAGCGTCTTGAACATGAAGGCGCGCCAGGGCCAGTACATGACCTCGGGGGCGGCACGGGTGAACTGTTCGGCGACAGGGGCATCCACGAATCGTTCGACGCCGCCATTGCCGAAAAGCCGCCACGTGAGGGTGATGGCCTCGGCCTCGGGCAGGGCGGCAATCAATGCCGCAAGCGTGTGGTCGCCCACGTGGATGTTGACGAACTCGTCGATGTCCAGGGTCATCAGCCAGTCGGCGTTCCTGACCAGCGGGTGCCTGTCGGCCCGTTTCATCGCCGCCCATTGCACGCCGCCCTCGTGCGGCCCGTCATTGCGGATGTGCACAAGCTCGCCCATCGCTTCCAATCGGTCGAGCATCGCGTCCGTGCCATCGTCGCAATCGTTCGAAAAGACCAGGAATTCGGTAAAGCCCACGCCTTTGTGATGGGCCAGCCATTCGAGCAGGAAGGCGCCCTCGTTGCGGACACAGAGAACCGCGAGGGCACGCATGATCACCAGCCTTTCAGGAAGGTCACGACCTTGGCGTCGGACCGTTTGGGAAAATAGGTCAGCCCCGCCTTGTGCATCGCGTCGAACACCGCCTGCACGCCCGATTGACCGATCCACTGCGGGTGCAGCTCGATGATCGCCGCGCGCAGGCAGGAGAGGTCGGCAGCGGGCAGCACTTCGGCTTCCGCCCCTTCGATGTCGCAGACCAGAACGCTGGGGGTGAGGCGCGCGAACTCGGCGTTGATGTCGCGCATTTCGACCTTTTCGACGCGGGTCGGCTGGTCCTTGAGCCCGCGTGGCTTCGCCTCCATCGAGGAAGCAAGGAAATTGCCGCGCACGTAGAAATCGACCTCGCCCACCGTGGGGCCCAGGATCGCGTTGTGCACCTGGGCGTTGCCGACGCCGTTCTCGTCATGGACCGCCCGGATATAGGGCACCATGTCCGGGTTGGCCTCATAGGCATGGACCTGGGCGACATTGAGGTTCTTGGCCATCAGCGTGGACATGTAGCCCATGCCCGCGCCCAGCTCGACCACCACGTCGTCGGGCTTGACCGTGGCGATGACCGCCCGGGTCTCGCGTTCCTCGTACAGGCCCAGACGCAGCGCCTTGCGGCGTCGCGGCGGGATGACCCGGCGGTCATTGGGAAAGCGGATGCCGCGCGACTTGATGAAGGGCGGGCCGTTGTCGGGGGGCACGATCCGGAACGTGCCTTCGCTGTGAAGGTCTTTCATCTGCACTTCCTCATCTGTAGGGCGGCGCTTGTTTGTGGCTCTGGCGGCCCGCGTCCTGCCCCGGGGATCAACTCTCCATGTCGAGCGCGAGCGCGTAGGCCACGCGCTCCATCTCGGTCAGTTTCGTGTCGAGCGCCTGGGCATAGAGCTCCCGGAACTCCGCCATGCCGTGCAGTTCGGCGGCCTTGGCCCTGTGCCAGGCGACGCCGGCCTCGTGCAGCGCGCGCAGGGTGTCGTCGGCCATGAGCCGGTCGAGCTCCGCCCGGGTGCGCGGGATATTGCGTTTGATGGTAACATCCCGGTTGCCGCCCCAATCCATGCGCACCCAGTAGTTGATGCCGATCGAGCGATCCACGTGCAGGGCGCGGCCGCGCTGGCGCTTGATCAGGAAACTTTCGGCGGAGCGCAGGGCATAGTGATTGAGTTGCAGGAGGTCATAGCCGATCGTCCGCATGTCGCTGCGCCAGCCCTTGTCCTTGTAGTTCTCGGTCATCGGTTGGCCCGAGCCATTGACCCATTTCACCCCGGCGCGGTGATCGTCCCTGAGCTTGTTGGGACGGTGGCACGAGATCTTCTCATATGCGCCGATGTTCTTCATCATCGTCTTGAACCCCCAGACCGTGTGGGGCTTGGGGCAGTATTTCGGTGCCGCCTGGTCGAACTGGTCGATCACCAGTTCGTCGCGAAACGCGGTTACGCCATTGTGGCCGAACAGGCGCCAGGTCATCGCCACGTTGGTGGCATCCGGCACGCGTTCGAAGAAATCCTCAAGCGTACCATGACCGCAGCGCACGTTGATGAACTCGTCCACGTCGATATGGATCACCCATTCGGCATTTCGGATCACGTCTTCCTTCAGCGACTGGTTCAGCGCGTATTGCTGGGGCGAGTTGCCCTTCCATTTGTCGTTGTTTCGGTGCTGGAGCACACCCAGATCCTGCAAACGGTCCAGGATTTCGCTGGTCCCGTCGGAACAGTCGTTGGTGTAGATCAGGAAGTTGTCCACGCCCATGGCGCGGTGATAGGCCACCCATTCCAGGATATAGGGCGCCTCGTTCTTCATGCAGCCGACGATCACGTTGCCGGAATTGCCCCCGGGCAGGCTGCGCATGGGGATTTCCGGGAAGGCAGCGGCGATTTCCTCTTCGTTGACCCGGCCGATGCGATTGTGCGGGGCAAAACGCCCGTCCTTGAGTTCGAAGAAATTTTCCCTGGCGCGCGGGGTCATGAGTTTTTCGGCCGAGGGCGTCAACGCGCTGCGCGCGGTGGTCTCGTCGTGTTTTGCAGTCGGTGTCGGACGTGCCTGTTCCGCGTCGTGCTGGGCGCGGCGGGTCTGGCGGGTGACAATGTCGATGCGCGGCAGGAAGGCGGCGACATATTGCGTGGCACGGTAGCCCCGGGTCGGATCGGCCTCTTTCCAGGCGGGCAGGGCGCGATCCGGTTTCAGACTTTTGCCCGGCAGATCATGAGTTTCGACCAGTGTCGCGTTGTCCCTTTGGAACGCCCCGGACAGGTCCGACAGGTGCCCCGGGGCGATGGTGTCCCCCCCCACGGCGATCTCGCCCATGAACCGTCGCCAGAGCTGGCGCGGGATCACCCGGCCGGTGCCCAGCAGCTTGACGAGAACCGCGTTCATCTGCCGCCCGCGCGTGATCCAGGCCGCCGAAGGCTGGGCAGGCGGGGCCGCCCCGGATGCGCGGCCGATATTGGGGTCGATGCCGAAACAGGCGCGGATTTCCCGGGTCAGATCGGTGGAGGCAAAAAGCTCAGGGTCATAGGCGCGGAAGCTGACGGCGCCTTCGCCGAACACGGCCTCCCATTCCTCCTGCAGGGCCAGATAGTCGAGCCAGAACGGGGCGGCCTGGATATCGGGATGGGCCAGGCGGGCGGGATCGTCCTTGTCCCAGCCTTCCAGCGCCGCCTCGCGCCAGCTGGCGGCCTTCACCAGCGCCAGTTCCTGCGCCAGCGAGGCTGTACGCCCGGACAGGACCGCGTTGGCATAGTGGCGCGTGAGCACGCGGGCCTGTTCGTCCAGGTGGGCGATCACGCGGATGTCTTCGGACAGCGGCAGCAGCAGGGCACGCAGCCGCGCCAGTTCCGAAGGTTGGCTGAGCGTGCAGAGCTGGCCGGCGGACAGGATCAGCACCTCGGGCCTGTGTTTCGCGACCTCCTCGGCCAGGTCGCGGGCCACGTTGTGGCGCAGTTTCTCCTGTTTCACCGGGTCGGCAAAGCCGCGATTGGCGCGCAGCAGGTCGACGCGGTCCGGGTCGCTCACCGCCATGTAGAGCCGCGTGTGGTTTTTGCGCCCGGGACTGCGGGCGAACAGCACACCCTTTTCGATCAGCTGACCGCGCTTGTCGTCCAGCACCTCCTGCAGACGTTCCGTGCCGCAGTGTTCCACACCGATATGCAGGTCGATCCGCATCAGGCGGCCCCTTTCTTCAACACGTCATCCCTGGCCCCTGGTTTGGGTGGGTTGGCATTTGCCACCCCCCACCAGGGCAGCTCCAGCCCCAGGAATTCGCTGATCTGTTCAGGCGCCGTCCTGTCCTCGATCCGATAGGCGAGAAAGCGGTCGGAACCGTCGAATATCTTGTGACAGAAGGCGAAATGCCCCTCGATCCAGCGGACCAACTGCGCCTCGGAGCTGCCGAATTCCTTCGGCAGGCCGGGAATGGCCGCCACGCGCAGGCGCCGCGTGCCCATGTCGGACCAGCGCATCATGCTGTCCGCCTGCGCCGCGGGGTCGCGCATGGAGAGCAGGAACCGCGCTTCCGGGTGTTTCTTGCGAATGGCCTGGAGCAACCCGAAATCGCATTGCGGCCAGAAATTGCGCTTGTTGCGCACCACGCTGATTTCGGTCAGCGCATCCACGCCTTCGAAATGCATCAGGGGGTCGCCGTGATCGAAATAGCCGCGATACATCAGCCCGCCGACAAAGCCGCGTCTCGCGCCCTGTCGCAGGCGGAAATCGGCTACGGAGAGCCCCGCTTCGCGCAGGGCGCGGGCCAGGGTCGTGGTGCCCGATTTCGGGAAACCCAGGTTGATGACACGCGGGCGGCTCACGCTGGCACCTCCTCGCCGATCAGCTCCAGCAGGGCAATCTCGGCGGGGCTGATTTTCGGCGCGGATTTCAGCCGCTGGCGCAGGGCGACATAATCGGGGTCCGCCATCAGCCGGGTGAGCGCGGCGCGGTGGGCGGCGACGGCTTCTTCGTGCAGGGCGGCGATCTCGGGATCCTTCATGAGGCGCGCCATTTCGGCCTTCAGGCGCGGCAGGTATCGCAGGATCGATGTATCCTCGTAGGCGTCGTCATTGCGCTCGCGCCAATAGCTGTCATCGAAATCCCGGTTCTCGCGGTTCACATCGCCGCGGTCGTTCTTGACCAGGTAGCTGTCCAACGAGCGCAGGGCGTAGTGGTTCAGTGTCGCCAGTTCGCGCGCGCCCTTGGCGGGAAACTTGCGGATGCGGCGCTTGTTGGCGGCCACGCGGAATTTCCACGGCACGTCGCGCCCGGCGCCATCCTTCCAGACCGGGCGGCGGTCCTTGGGCAGGTCTTTCTTCATGAAAGGCCGGTGCGCGCCGTAGTATTTTACCGGAAAATCGTGCCGGAACAGAGTCTTGACCTCTTGCGCGGTCTCGTTGCACCAGATGTCCGGATCGTGCGAGCGGGTGAATTGCTCGATCACCGGACGGTCTTCGTAGCTGTCCACATCGGCATTGGCGAAGAACTGGAACGTGACCGAAATCGCATGCGGATCGCCGCAGGCATCAATGAGTTCCGGAATTGTGCCCTCACCCACATGGATGTTCAGGAACTCGTCCACATCGGCGATCCAGACCCAGTCGGAATTCAGCACGACGTCCTGTGTCCTGGCGTGTTTCAACGCCTCCATCTGGTAGTTGCGGCCCCGGGCGGGGTTGGGCAGGTGCCGCACGATCCCGCGCGCCGCCAGCGCGTCCAGCATCCGGTCGGTCGCGTCGGTGCAGTCGTTTGAATAGAAAAGAAAATCCGTGACGCCAAGAATGCGGTTGAAGGCGATCCATTCGATCAGAAATGGGCCTTCGTTCTTGACGCAGGTAACGGCCGTGATGCGCATGGTCACGGCATGCCCCGGGCGACGCCCGTCAAATTCGTTGAACTCGTCATATCCCGCCTCTGTCCGGTTTGTTCCGAGACTACTGCTGCTTTGTTTCCAATACGTGTCTCACACGGCGGGAATCACGTCAACTTTCACTGACTTCCGAAGGATATGGTGTTGCCGGAGGGACTCGACCGGGCCGGGGTCAGCTGCGCGCCATGGTGGCGGTCAGGGCACCCATGGAAATCAGCGCCCCGCCACCCGCGCGGGTCATCCATTTCAACACGCCCGGGCGGCGGATGCGGGCGCGCAGACGGTCGGCCAGCAGCGCATAGGCCAGCGCATTCAGCGCGGCCAGGGTCACGAAGGTCGCGATCAGCACCACGAACTGCGGGGCAAGCGCCGCCTCGGGCCGGATGAACTGCGGGACGAAGGCGATGAAGAAGGCAATGCTTTTCGGGTTCAGCGCGGTCACGGCGGCGGCATGGGTAAAGATCTCTCCCACCGGTTTTTCCTTCGGCGCGGCCATGTCCATCGACACGGGCGGCGACCGCAGGAGTTTTGCTCCGAGATAGACCAGATACACCGCGCCCACCCATTTCAACACGGTAAACAGCGTGGCGGAGGCCAGGACCAGCGCGCCAAGCCCCAGCAGGGATGCGCTCATCGCGACAAGGTCGCCCAGGGCCACGCCCAGAGCCATGCCCACGGCCACCCGTTTGCCCTGGGTCAGCGCATAGGACAGGACCAGCAGGATGGTCGGCCCCGGGAGGATCAGGATGGCGATGCAGGCGGCCACGAAGGCAAGCCAGAGGTCGAGCGGCATGGTGTGTTCCTTTCGGCGTGACACTCAGCGCCAAACGGGAGGGCAAGTCAATCCCTGGTCAGCCGTGCACCGATTATGGGTGCCAAAAGGATCACCGAAAACAGGCGCATCAGGTGGTGGGTAACGACGAAGCTCAGGTCGGCACCGGCAATGATCGCAACCACGACCATCTCGCCCTGGCCGCCGGGCAGGAAGGACAGGGCCATGTCCAGCGTGTCGGCATCGCTGAGCTGCGCGGCAACCCATAGAAAGCCCAGGGAAATCACGGTCAACAGCACGGCGTAGCCCAGCCCGGCCCCGATATCCACACGGATTTCGCGCGGGGCGATGCCAGTGTACTTCGACCCAACCGCCAGCCCGATGAAGAATTGCGCGGCCCAGATCATCTCGGCCGGGGGGCGGCTGTGGATCACGCCGGAAAGGGACAGCACGGCGGTCAGGATCATCGGGCCGAGGATCGACGCGCCGAACAGGCCGACGCGCTCGGCGATCTTCCAGCCTGCAAGCCCGCTGGCCGCCATGATCACGATCTGCCCCCAGCCCACGGCGCTGGCCGGCTGGCCCGGCGCGGCGGTCAGGTCCACCTCCCAGATCCAGGCGATGACGAAGGGCGCGGTGGCGACGATGGCCAGGACGCGGGTGGCGTGGATCAGGCTCATCGCGCGCACGTCGCCGCCCGCTTCCTCGCCAAAGACCAGCATGTCCTGCAACCCGCCCGGCATGGCGGCGTAAAACGAGGTCGCCCGGTCAAAACCCAAAAGCTTGTGAAAGAAGGGAAACCCGACCAGCCCGATTGCGCCCACGAAAAGCGGCACCAGCACCAGGGTGGGGGCGAACCCGGGCAGGGCGGAAAGCGTCGCGGGCGTGATCGAGGCGCCGATGGCTATGCCCAGGATGGTGCGCATGGCGATGCCGACCACCCCCATGCCCTCCAGCGGCGCGCCGGCCACCGCAAAGATGAGACAGGCGGCCAGCGGGCCCATCAGAAAGGGCAGGGGCAGGTTCAGAAGCAGGAAGACCCCGGTGCCCAGGCAGGCGGCGGCGAAGGTAATCGCGCGCGCTTTGGTGTACGGTTGCATACCGCTAACATGACCTCCGAAACCCCGAATGGCAAGGGGAGGGGCAAGGGGCTTGACCGGCGGGCCCGCCCGTGCCCCACTGACCTCAACTTGCGGAGGAACGGATGACGGGGATCCCCGACACGATCGACGGTGTGCAGAAGCTGCTGGCCGAACAGGATTACGTCTGCGGGCGGGCGCTGGGCACGGTGGTGTTCCTGGCGCTCACGCTGGGGCGGCCCCTGTTCCTGGAGGGCGAGGCCGGTGTCGGAAAGACCGAGATTGCCAAGGCGCTGGCGGCGGGGTTGGGGCGGCGGCTGATCCGGCTGCAATGTTACGAAGGGCTTGATGCGGCCAGCGCCGTGCATGAATGGAACTTTGCCGCCCAAATGGTGGCCATTCGCGCCGCCGAGGGTGCGGATCGCGAGGGTCTGGTCGAGGATCTGTTTTCCGACCGTTACCTGATCCGGCGCCCGCTGCTTGAGGCGATGAGCCCTCAGCCCGGCGGCGCGCCGGTGCTGCTGATCGACGAGCTGGACCGCACCGATGAACCCTTCGAAGCCTTCCTGCTGGAGGCGCTGTCGGATTTCCAGGTCACGATCCCGGAACTGGGCACGATCCGTGCGCCGGAGCCGCCGATTGTCATCCTCACGTCGAACCGCACCCGCGAGGTGCATGACGCGCTGAAACGGCGCTGCCTCTATCACTGGGTCGATTACCCGGATTTCGCCCGCGAGATGGAGATCCTGGCTGCCCGTGCGCCGGAAGCCAACGAGAAGCTCTCGCGCGAAGTCATTGCCTTCGTTCAGAAATTACGCACCGAGGATCTGTTCAAACGCCCGGGCGTGGCCGAGACGATCGACTGGGCGAAATGCCTGTTGGCACTGGATGTGATCGAGCTTTCCCCCGAAGTGATTGCCGATACGCTGGGCGCGATCCTGAAGTATCAGGATGATATTCAGCGCCTTCAAGGCTCGGAGGCCAAGCGGCTGCTGGACGAGGTGCGCGCGGAGGTGGGGGCGTGAGGCGGTCTCCGTTTTCTTCGAAGAAAACGGGCCGGAATTTTCGAAAATTCCGGGCAGGTTCTCATGGCTGAGCTGCCGCCCCTGGACCTGCCGGACGATCCCCGGTTGGCGGCGAATATCACCCATTTTGCCCGCGCCCTGCGTGCCGCCGGCCTGCCGGTCGGGCCGGGCAAGGTGATCAAGGCGGTGCGGGCCGTGGCTGCCGTGGGCTTTACCGACAAGCGCGATTTCTACTGGGCGCTGCACGCGGTTTTCGTGACCCGGCCGGAACAGCGGCGCGTCTTTGCCCAGGTGTTCCGCCTGTTCTGGCGCGATCCGCGCTATGTCGAACACATGATGGCGATGATGCTGCCCGCAGTCAGGGGCGTGCAGGAGGATCGAACGCCCAAGCCCGGCGAGAAACGCGCGGCAGAGGCGCTGCTGGACGGGCTCGACCGCGATGCGCCAGACCTGCCCGAGGGCGAGGGGACCGAGATCGAGGTCGACGCCACCCTGACCATGTCGCGCGAGGAACGGCTGCGCAAGCTGGATTTCGAACAGATGTCGGCCGAGGAAATGGCCGAGGCAAAGCGGCTGCTCGCCCGGCTGCGCCTGCCGGTGAAACCGCTGATGTCTCGGCGTACCATGGCCCATCCGCGTGGGGCAAAACCGGATTGGCGGCGCACGTTGCGGGCCTCGTTGCGGACCGGTGGCGATCTGGCCGGGATCGCGACACGCAAGAACCGCATTCGCTGGCCCAACCTGGTGGTGATTTGCGATATTTCGGGCTCCATGTCCGCCTACAGCCGGGCGGTGCTGCATTTCCTGCACGCGGTGGCGAACCGGCAGGGGCAGGGCTGGGCCCGGGTGCACGGGTTCACCTTCGGCACACGGCTGACGAACATCACCCGCCACCTCGCCACCCGCGACGTGGATGCGGCATTGGCCGCCGCCGGGGCCGAGGCGCAGGATTGGGAGGGCGGCACGCGGATCGGTGCCTGCCTGCACGACTTCAATCGCGACTGGTCGCGCCGGGTGCTGGGGCAGGGGGCGGTGGTGCTGATCATCACCGACGGGTTGGATCGCGACGACGCCGATCAGCTGGGGCGCGAGATGGAGCGGCTGCACCTGTCCGCCCGGCGCCTGATCTGGCTGAACCCGCTGTTGCGCTGGGACGGGTTCGCGCCCAGGGCCGCGGGGATCCGCGCCATGCTGCCCCATGTGGACAGTTTTCGCGCCGGGCATAACATCGCCTCTCTGACCGCTCTGGCCGAGGCGATCTCACGACCGGAGGATATGGGTGAAAAGGCACGGTTGATGGCGCTCATGTGATGGATGAGCTTTGCTTTGCAGGTATTTGAAATTATGTTGAATTCATTGATCATTCCTCGGGCGGAATCAGCACGAAATTGCCCACGTGGCGCTTTTTCAGAAAGGCTTCCTGTGCCGCGGCGATCCGCTCCAGAGGGTAGGTCGCGGCGACCAGCGGGGTGAGTTTCCCGGCCTCGATCAGGGATACCAGCCGGGGAAAAACCGGCTCGTCCCAGGCGGTGGAGCCGTAAAGGGTAATGTCCTTGAGATACATGTCGCGCATGTCCAGCGCCACGATCGGCCCGGCAATGGCCCCGGAACTGGCATAGCGCCCACCGCGTTTCATCAGCTTCAACAGCACCGGAAACCCCGGTCCGGCGACATTGTCCACCACCACGTCCACCGCGTTATCCCCCAGCTCCGCCAGCAGGTCCGCGTCGCGCGACACCAGCCGGTCCGCGCCCAGATCGCGCAGCGCGTCGAGCTTCGACGCCCCGGCCACCGCCACCACCTCGGCGCCGCGACATTTCGCCAGCTGCACCGTGGCCGATCCCACCCCGCCCGAGGCGCCGGTGACAAGCACCCGGTCGCCCGGGCCGACGCGGGCGCGGGTCAGCATGGTCTCGGCGGTGCCATAGGCGCAGGGGATGGTGGCGAGTTCGGCGTCGGTCCACGGGGTATCGACCGGAAAAACCTCACCGGCCGGAACCTTGACATATTGGGCGAAGGCGCCGTCGAAATCCGAGGCCATCCAGAGACAGTCCAGGTTGTCGAAGCCGTTTACCCGCATGCAGGCACGGACAATGACCCGTTCTCCGATGCGGTCCGTTTTCACCCCCTCGCCCACGGCAACAATCAGGCCGCAGCAATCCGTGCCCTGGATCAGCGGGAAGGGTGTGGCCCCCGCCCAGCCGCCGTCGGATTTCTGCTCGCCCGCTTTTGTTTGGGCGTCCTGGGTGGCGTCCGTGCTGTCGGTCACGCTGGCCGAATACCAGCCGAGGCGGGTGTTGATCTCGGTGTTGTTCACCCCGGCGGCGAGCACACGCAAGAGCACTTCGCCGGGGCCGGGCCGGGGCAGAGGCACCCGCCGCGGTTCCAGCCGGTCATAGCCGCCATTGCCGGTGGTCACGATGGCAAACATGGTGTCGGGGAGGTTGGACGGGCGGGGGTCGGGCATGGTCGGTCCTGTGGCGGGTCTGCTGACCGGACTTGAGCAGACCTGTCCGCCCAGGTCCAGCCCCACCGCTCCCCGCGACAAGACGCGCGTTGACAGGGGCGGGGGGCAAGGCAATTATGTATATATAGCTGAATATATAAATGGAAATATATTTTATCGGGCCGAACCGGAAGACCGGAGGAGTGACGCCGGTATTCGTGCAGGTCGCCTTCGGGCGGTCGGAACGACCTTCCGGTCCCGACCTTCCCGCCGCAGCGCGGTAAGTGGGCGCTGCGACCGGGCTTGCCGGGCCGCCGGGGAAACCTGGCGGCTCATTTTGCATCCACCGGCACGGGCCGGGTCGGTGCCGCCGCGCCACCGGAAACCGTTCAGATATCTTGCGCGGAACGAGGGGTCAAAGCCCCTTGGCACGGTAGCTCTTCGCCACCCGGTCGATCGCCACGATATAGGCCGCCACGCGCAGGTCGGTGACATCGTCGCGCCCGTGCCAGACCTCGCGCATCGACTGGTAGGCAATGCGCATCGTGTCATCGAGTCCCGACCGCACCAGCTCCAGCTCCCCTGCGCCGCGCAGGTACCTGTCCTTGAAATTCGGAGACAGCGACCAGATCTTGCCCATGTCTTCGGACAGGCGCTCCAGTTCGTCCACCACGAGTTGGTGGCGGGCCTCTTCCTGGCGGCGCTGCATGCGGCCAAAGCGGATATGGCTGAGGTTCTTGACCCATTCGAAATAGGACACCGTCACACCGCCAGCGTTGGCATACATGTCGGGAATGATCACCGTGCCCTTTTCGCGCAGGATCTCGTCCGCGCCGGCAGTGACCGGGCCGTTCGCCGCCTCGATGATCAGCGGCGCCTTGATGCGTTCGGCATTGGTCAGGTTGATCACGCCCTCCAGCGCGGCGGGGATCAGCACGTCGCAGTCAAGCTCCAGCACCGTGGCGCCGTCCTCGACATAGGTGGCATCGGCATAGCCGGCCACGCCGCCGTGGTTGACGATCCAGCGGTGCACTGCCTCGACGTCCAGGCCGCGGTCGTCCACCAGCGCGCCGTCGCGTTCGATGATCCCGACGATCCGGGCGCCATCCTCGGCGGCCAGGAACTTGGCCGCGTGAAAGCCCACGTTGCCCAGGCCCTGCACGACGATGCGCTTGCCGTCGAGCGTGCCCTCCATGCGCGCCGCCTTCACGTCCTCCGGGTTGCGGAAGAATTCGCGCAGGGCATATTGGACGCCGCGCCCGGTTGCCTCGACCCGGCCCGAGATGCCCCCCGCGTTCAGCGGCTTGCCGGTCACGCAGGCCTTGGCGTTGATATCTGTGGTATTCATGCGGGCGAACTGGTCGGCGATCCAAGCCATTTCGCGTTCCCCCGGGCCCATGTCGGGCGCGGGCACGTTCTGGGACGGGTTGATCAGGTCGCGCTTGGCCAGCTCATAGGCGAAGCGGCGGGTGATCAGTTCAAGCTCATGTTCCTCATATTCGCGCGGGTCGATGCACAGGCCCCCCTTGGAGCCGCCGAAGGGGGTTTCCACCAGGGCGCATTTGTAGGTCATCAGCGCCGCCAGCGCCTCGACCTCGTCCTGGTTCACGCTGATCGCGTAGCGGATCCCGCCCTTGACCGGTTCCATGTGTTCCGAATGCACCGAGCGATAGCCGGTAAAGGTCTGGATCTCGCCGCGCAGGCGCACCCCGAAGCGGACCGTATAGGTCGCATTGCAGACCCGGATCTTTTCCTCCAGCCCCGGCGGCAGGTCCATCAGCCCCACGGCGCGATTGAACATCAGATCCACGGATTGGCGAAAACTGGGTTCCCGAACAACGGCCATGGTCCCCTCCTGATTGAACCCGAAAGTGAGTCGCAGCTGCGACATCCTGTCTTGAGCCTAGGTGG
This sequence comes from Aliiroseovarius sp., assembly GCF_030148435.1. Lineage (GTDB taxonomy): Bacteria > Pseudomonadota > Alphaproteobacteria > Rhodobacterales > Rhodobacteraceae > JASBTN01. Next base: position 4,044 of record NZ_JASBTN010000045.1, on the reverse strand, counting down.
GTTTGGTTAACAGAACACCCAGAAAGTTCCGGTCCGGACATATTTTTCAACATCGATGGTGAGGCGAAGTCCGGACGGTTGTCACGCGATTGTGGACAATGCGATCGTGAGGGCCGAATTGCCGCGCAAACACCATGCAATCGCCCGGTTCCCACCGCCGGCCGCCCTATTTCTGCCATTTTGTTCGGGCATTTTTTACAGCGTTGTGGGTGTGGGTGGCTGCGTTTTTTGAACTGTGCCCAAGCGCAGGGAAAGGTCAGAGATGACACGATACCGCTTGAGGAATTTTACCGGCTGCGGTGCCGGGGGGCAGGGCAGCGATTCCGGCGCTGGGCGCAATGGCCTGGCGGCGCGGTTCTGCCGTGAGGAAGATGGCTCGTTCATCATCTTTGGTCTGTTCATCTTCGTCCTGATGCTGATGATCGGCGGGCTGGCCGTGGACCTGATGCGCTACGAGACCCATCGTGCGCGCCTGCAGGCGACGCTTGATCGTGCCGTGCTGGCCGCCGCCTCGATGTCGCAGCCCTTGCCGCCGAAACAGGTCGTGATCGACTATTTCGAAAAGGCCGGCCTGGGCGGGCTGATCACCGAAGGCGACATCACCGTCGAGGACCACACAACCTACCGGCGGGTCACGGCCGATGTGGATATGGTCGTCAGCAGCACCTTCCTGAACTTCCTGGGCATCGAAGAACTGACCGCGCCGGGTTACGGTGCGGCCGAGGAAAGCGCCTCGCAGACCGAAATCAGCCTGGTGCTGGACGTGTCGGGCTCGATGGGCTGGAGCTCGGCCTCGGGCAATTCGAAGATCTACGAGCTGCGCCGCGCGGCCAAGCAATTCGTCAACATCCTGCAATGCGATCCCTCCGACGGGACCGCGACCACCGGGTGCACGGTCGAATTCGGCAAGGTGTCGATAAGCCTCATCCCCTATTCGGAGCAGGTCCTGGCGGGCGAGGCCCTGCTGGCCCGGATGCCGGACAATGTGGAGGTGACGGCCGAACACACTTCTTCCAGCTGTATCAACTGGCAAGAGGCTGACTTCGGGGATACCGGCCTTGACCTGACCGACCCCAACCTGATTCTACAGCGGACCGGGCATTTCGATCCCTGGCGCAATGCCAATTCCACGCCAGGCAGCTGGACCTGCAAGACCAATTCCTGGCGCGAGATCATGCCCTTCGTCGCCGCGCATGCGGATCTGCGCGACCGGATCGACCAACTGGGTGCCTCGGGCAACACCTCGATCGACATCGGCATGAAATGGGGCACGCTTCTGCTTGACCCCTCGCTGCGCAGCACCCTGACCGGGCTGATCGCCGACGGCGAGGTGAGCAACGTCTTTGCCGACCGCCCCTTCAGGTATGACGAGAGGGGCATATCGAAAGTCGTCGTGCTGATGACGGACGGTGAGAACACGCGACAGCACTACCTGCACCCGGACAAACGCGAAGGCGACAGTGAGGTTTGGTACAACGAACAGGAAGACGTCTATTCGGTCTACCGGGCCTCGACCGACAACTATTACCGCACCGATACCGGCGAGTGGCTGGACAATGCCTACGGGTTGAATGAAGGCGGCACGACGACAGAGACCGTGCGCCGGTGTACCGGTCGTCGCTGGTGGCGGCGCTGCTGGTACGAAACCGTCGTGGTTAACGCCGGTGCCGATCCGGGCGATGCCGTGCCGCTGAGCTTCCAGGAACTGTGGCAGGAACACTGGACCTGGGACCGCTATGACGAGTTCAGCTGGCTGGATGCGGGCAGCAACTACGGCACCTCGACTAAGGACGAGAGGCTGAACGACATCTGCACGGCGGCCAAGGACGCGGGCATTACCATCTTTACCGTCGGGTTCGAGACCTCCGACCGGTCGAACGGGGTGATGTCCAGCTGCGCCAGTTCGCCGGCCCACCATTTCGACGTGGCCGGGACCGATCTGACCGACGCCTTCGCAGCCATTGCCCGTGAAATCTCGAAACTGCGCCTGGTGAACTGAGATGGGTATACCGCACCGCATAAAACGCCACGCCCGCCGCTTCCTGCGCGAGGAAAGCGGCACCGCGACGATCGAATTCGTGCTGTTGTTCCCGGCCATCATGTGGCTGTTCTTCACGGCGGTCGAGGTCGGCGTCCAAATGACCCGCACGGTCATGCTGGAGCGGGCGCTGGATCTGAACGTGCGCGCCCTGCGACTGGGCACGCTGGAGCCGGCCACGCATGACGAGCTGAAACGCCGGGTCTGCGAGGATACGCTGATCCTGAACGATTGCCCCAATGCGGTGATCATCGAGCTGACACCTATTTCGCGCAACAACTGGTCGCTGCCCAGCGGGGCCGCCACCTGCGTCGACCGGACCGAGGAGATCGAGCCGGTGATCGAATTCAACCTGGGTGCCGAAAACGAGATCATGCTGGTCCGGGCCTGCGCGGTGCTGGACCCGTTCTTCGGCGCCTCCAAGCTGGTCATGAAGCTACCTCAGGACGCCAGTGGCGGCGTGGTGATCGCGGCGGCCTCGACTTTCGTGAACGAGCCATAGGAGGGAATGATGCTGACCACGGTACTGACCCCCATGCGTAAAACCGCAGGTTCCTTCTGGCGTGGCGAGGAGGGCAGCCTGTCCGTCGAGGCGGTCTTGATCCTGCCGCTCCTGCTCTGGGCCTTCCTGGCGACCTTTACCTTTTTTGACGTCTACCGCGCGAGAACCCTGGCGCTGAAAGCGAATTACGCGATCTCGGACCTTCTGAGCCGCGAAGTCATGCCGATCGACATGAACTACCTTCTGGGGATCGAGGACGTCTATACCTACCTCACCCAGGGGGGCGACCCGGCCTGGGTGCGCGTGACGGTGGTGCGCTGCACCGAACAATGCGACAGCCAGGCCAACCGCACGCTGGTCAAGGACTGGTCCAGGGCGACCGATGGGCTGGCAACCCATTCCGACGGCGATGTGCAAGAGACCTATAACGATGTCGTCCCGATGATCGCGGAAGGCGAGCGGGTGATCATGGTCGAAACCATGGCGGGCTACCAGCCGCCGTTTTCGGTTTACCTGACCGGGATCGAAGAGCGCGACCTGTTCGACATCGTCATGACCCGACCGCGTTTTGCGCCGCAACTGTGCTGGGAAGGTTTGGGCAGCTGCGCCAACAGCTAGCGTATTCACGCGCCTGGGCAGGCGCAGGGGCGGCTGGTCAGGTTCTTTCGCGCTGCGCCAGCAGCACCCCGATCTGGTCGGCCATGTTGCGCGTCTCGGCCGGGTTGGTGGCCCCGCCGATCGCCAGCCGATCACCGATACGCCAGTAGAGCCCCGGCACCCAGGCGCGCGGCTGCGAATGTGTCAGCCGCAGCATGAACCCGTTCGAGGGCTTGAAGGCGAAGGCGCTGCGATCCACGGATTTCAACTCGTCCACATGGGCCAGGATCGCGCCGTCGCTGTCCATCAGCACGGTCTCGGTCAGCACCAGGCTGCGCCCCTGGCCGCGCAGGGACAGGGTGGCCACCCAGAGGCTGGCAAGCCCCAGCACCGCCAACAGAACCCGCTGCACCGGCCCGGCCACCTGTGACGTGGCGGCCAGGGTCAGGAAGACGACGGCAAGGGCAAAGATGAGCCCGGTCGACACCCAGCGGCGGGTGGGTGCGGCGGAAAGCGTGGCAAGGATGGTATCGGTCATGGGCCGCTTGTAGCCCGTGGGGCCGGGCGTGGAAAGGGGCGCGCGCGATCCGGCCTCCACCCCGCAACACGACACGCAGGGTTCGGTGCGGCGCCCGCATATCCGGCCCGCACATCCGGCCTGCCGTTTCGACGAGAACCGGACCCCGACCGTCGCTGGCTCGAACCGGCCCCTGTTCTTTATCTTGCCAAAAGGGTCTACCACAGCTGAGCATCGGAGAACCTATGCTAAGGTGCTCATATGGCTCAGAAAAACCGGTATCTGTTTCGGGGGAGAATTTCGGAGAGGAAATTCCGCGACCTTCTGCGGCTTTTTACGCTCGACATCACCGCCGACAGAGCCGCCATTTTAACCGGGTTGCATCATAAT
>NZ_JASBTN010000040.1 GCF_030148435.1 Aliiroseovarius sp. | reverse complement strand
GCCATCAATCTGGTCATAGGCCTTGAAATCACCGAAATACTTGGTGATCGCAGCCGTCAGAGTGGTCTTGCCGTGGTCGACGTGACCAATGGTGCCGATGTTGCAGTGCGGTTTGCCGCGTTCAAACTTTTCCTTAGCCATACGCCTTGTAAGCCTTGTCTGTTGGGGGGCTCGAACGAACCCAGTTCATCATCGCGCGCTCGTTACTTCTTTGCGCGGAGAAAATCAAGCGGGACTTGTCGTCAGCCCGCCCCTAACCACCCTCAGCGGGAGGTTCGGGGGCTGCTTCGCCCGGAACAGGGATCGGTTCGCCGGTTTCCGGGTCGATCGGCACGTTCACGGTGCTGAGGTCGATCTCGGGCTCTTCCGTTTCCTCTACGCCTTCCAGCGGCTCACCGCCGAACCATTCGGGATTTTTCAGCATCCAGTCGTGAATCTTCTTCGCCAGGTTACGCGCCAGGTTGCGCCGCTGGGCATGGCGGTTCTGGGTCAGACCCGAGGACAGGAAGGTCTCGGGCGAGGCCCGCTCGAACACGGTAAAGCGTTTGGGCTCCTCGTTGAGCTTGCTCTGGGTCTCGTCTTCCCAGATCGTCACGCCGGCAATCAGAACGGATTTCGGGTTTGCCACCAAGGGGATACCAGGCAGGGCCAGCACGTATCCCTCGACCTTGACCGCGATGTGGAAATAGCGGTCTCCGTCGTAGCGCCCGAAGCGCTCGTCGATCGCGGCGGTAATGCTTTCCTGCCATTCCTCCTCGGTGGCCGGGCGGGTGAGCGGCCCGGGCACCGGGTCCGGCGCCACGACGATATTGTGGCCCAGCAGGAAATCGCCCATCGGTTCGGGCGGCTCCTGCAGGTCCTTGAATTCTCCACAGGCGCTCAGGCCGAGAGCCAGCGTCAGCGCGGTCAGAATACGGTACATGGATAGCTCCCCTTGGGTCGGTCCCAGCAGGAATACCGTGTAGGCGCACCAAGCGCAAATGCGCGATTTGCGCAGCGCGCCGCTCCGGGCATAGACTGCCCTCAGGAGGAGCCCCGATGCACGCCAGCCTGCCCGTCTCCGTCGCCCTGTCGACCCGCGAGCGCGGCTTTCTGCGCGTACTGGCCGAGGCCCGGCGCAATGCGCTGGCAATCATCCCGGCGCTGTGCCTGAAACAGCCGATCGTGTCGGGCAAGGTGGTCAGGCGGTTCCACATGGTACAGGATCCGGAAAGCCTGCGCGTGATCCTGCGGGACCGGGTCGATCAATACCCGAAATCCCCCGAGGTGGGCGCGATCCTGCGCCCGGCCATCGGCCGCGGGCTGTTTACCTCGGACGGCGATCACTGGCGCTGGCAGCGCCGCGCCGCCGCGCCTGTGTTCTCCCGTCGCAATGTCGAAACGCTCGGCCCGGTGATGACCCGCGCGGCCCGGGCCGTATCGGGGCGGCTCGATGCTGCGCTGGACGGCACCGCGACGGCCGAGATCGACATGGCCGACCAGATGCTGCTGACCGCTTTCGACGTGATCGGGCAGGTCTGCTTCAGCCACAATGACGGCATTCCCCATGACCTCGCGCGGCGCGCCATCGAACGCTATCTGGCGGGCGCCGGACGGGTCTCGCTGTTCGATTTCCTTGGCCTGCCGGAATGGGTGCCCCGCCCGGCCCGACTGATGGTGGGCGGCGATCTCAAGCGTCTGAAATCCGCCGCCGTCACCGCGATCGAGGCGCGGCGCACCATGGAAGTGGACAGCCCGGACCTGCTCGACATGCTGATGGCCAGCGAAGACCCGGACACGGGCCGTCGCATGACCACGGAGGAACTGCGCGACAATGTGCTGACCTTCCTTGTGGCGGGGCATGAAACCACCGCGCTGGCACTGTCCTGGTCGCTTTACCTGCTTGCCTTCGACCCTGCGGTGCAGACCCGCGCCCGGGATCAGGCGCGGCAGGTGTTGGGGAGCCGGGCGGCGACGGTGGAAGACGTGCCTGCCCTGCCCTTCTTTCGCCAGATCATCGACGAGGCGATGCGGCTCTACCCGCCCGCCGCGCTGCTGACCCGAACGGCGCTGGCGCCGGATCAGTTGCGTGATCGAGAAATCCGCACCGGCGACACGGTGATGCTGCCGATCTACGCGCTGCACAGAAACCGCGAGCTGTGGGACAACCCGGACAGTTTCAACCCGGATCGTTTCGAAGACCCGCGCGCGATCCCGCCATTTCAATACCTGCCCTTCGGCACCGGCCCGCGCGTTTGCATCGGCATGAGTTTCGCGATGCAGGAAGCGGTGATCATCCTCTCGACCCTGCTCGCGCGGTATCGGTTCGAGGCCATCCCCGACCGCGACCCGCGCCCCGAAATGGTGTTGAGCCTGCGCCCGGTGGGGGGCGTCTGGCTGAGGGTCAGCCGCGCCTAGTCCTTTTTCGACCCGCTTTGGTCGAGATTGCCGGTGGGGGCAACGCCGGTGTCAGCCGGGGCCTCCCCTGCCCGCCCCTTGCCGCCTTTCCTGGGCGCCTCGGCGGTCCCACCCGGAGTTTCGCCAACCTCGCGCCCGACATCTTCCAGCACGCCGCTGCGCGTGCCGCCACAGATGCGGCGCAAGGCCAGCCAGTCGCTGTCCGGGATCACCGGTGTGGCGCTGATCCCGGCGGCGGCCTCGGCCTCCAGCGCGGCCCGGATACGTTCCTCATGCGTCGGGTGCGAAGCAAAGTGGGCGACGATCCCTTCGGCATCCCCGTATTCCTCGCGCAGCCGTTCGAAAAAGTGGCCCAGAGCGGCCGGGTTGACCTCGGCCCGGGTCAGCACCCCGTAGGCGAAATCATCCGCCTTGACCTCGGCGGCCTGGGAATAGCTCGCGTTGATCAGGCTTTGCGCCATCATCAAAACCACGGTGCCGCCCGCGAAATCGCCCAGCAGCAGCCCCAGCACCCCGATGGACCCAGCGGTGCGCAGCGCGCCGCGGGTGGGATCACGATGAGCCACGTGGCCGATCTCGTGCGCGAGCACGGCGGCGACCTCGTCCGGGCTTTGCGCCGCGTCGATCAACCCGCGGAACAGGACCACATGGCCGCCCGGCAGGGCAAAGGCGTTGATCATCTCGTGATCCAGCACGTGGAGCTGCAGCGGATAGGGCAGCTCTCCCTCGGCGTTCAGCCGCCCGCGCATCGCCAGAAGCGCCGCATCGCCTTCGCGGCTGGAACAGGCAGGCAGCGGCGTCGCCCCCGCTTCGTTCAGCGCGACCCGGATCTGCCTTAGCGTGGCGTCGCCCAGCGCCTTTTCCCCCTCCGGCGGAAGCAGCATCGCCAGTTGCGCCGCCAGGACCGGGACCAGGCCGAAAATGATCAGCGCGACCGAGGCCACGGCGGCCACGGACCATTTCAGAAGCCGCCCCAGGTTCTCGACCGGCGGACGGCGATCAAGCGCGGGCGCGACGCTGCGGACATGCGCCACGATCTCTGCTCCGCACAGCATCAGGCGGGCGGGGTCGCGCCCGTCCTGCCGCAAGACGATGGACTGTTTTGCCCCGGCCTGATCCCGCAAGGCGCGCAGGTCCGACAGCGGCCAGTCCAGCCGGCTGCCATCGGGCAGGGTCAGGCGCAGCCGATCCGGACGCCCCCCGCCCGTCGGCGCGGACAGCTCGACCTCGACCCGCTGCCAGCGCGCATCTATGCCATCCACGAACCAGGCGAACAATCGGTCGGAGTCGGGCGGACCCGGCGGCCCGGGCGGGTCCGGGGGCGGCGGCGGCGGTTCCGGCAGGATGATCTCGCTCATAACGCGGCCCCCACATCCAGAGCGTCGGCAAAGCCTTCGGCCTCGGCAAACTCGTCCCGCGCCCTCTGGTCGATGCCCGCCAGCGCCTCGGGGTTCAGGATCTGCGTCTGGCTGGCGAAATGCGCCGCCATCGGCAGGGTGATGAACGTATGGCTGAGCGCGCTGCCGAGCAGAAAGAAGCTGAAATAGATGCCAATGCCCGCAAGGGTGAAGATCCAGGCGGGGATGGTGTCGAAGTTTTCTTCGAGGTTGTTCAGGAACTCGATCATTTCGACCGAGGCGCTGGCGGCCAGCAGGGCCACCACGCCGATCAGCAACGCAAATATGATGGCCAGCACGCTGAGATAGATCAGAAAGCCGCCCAGCAGCCATATGCCCAGCACCCGCCCCGCGCGCGGAGTGGAGCGAAAGCGCACCTCGCCCAGCTCCTTGTGATCGGTCAGCAGGCGCCAGCTGTGCGCACGCCAATAGGCCCCTGCGAACCCGGCCCAGGGTGCGGCCAGCACCGCCAGCGCGAGCCAGGTTTCATTGTCGCTCAAAACTGCCGCGCCGATCGACACGGCCAGAACTGCGATTGCGTAAAACGCGTGTTTCAACGGCCCATATAGCATGGTCCAGCGCCCGCCCTGTTGAAATGTCATCGAGCCGAAATGGGTGCGGTCGATCAGGTATTTCTCCAACCGGAACGCCTTGAGCGGATAGAGCAGCCCGAGCGTCGCGATTGCCAGCGCCCAGTAGAACATGGCACGCCAGGCATAGCCCCAGGCGCCGGGCTCCAGCCCGAAACGAATGCCGCGCCAGCGGGTGCGCGCCAGGATATAGCGCCGCGCGCGGTACTGGGCGAAAAAGATGATCGGCAGCACGCCGATAAAGCTCAGCGCATAGGCGGTGACATTGCCTTGGAACAGGGCAAAGCTGAAAAACATCAGGATCAGGTTCACGACCCCGATGTAGAAGGCCATGACCACCACGGCGACGAGGAAGCCCAGCAGTTTTTCCAGCGGCTGGCCGGTATATTCCAGCGGCGCACCACCAGGGCGAATCGCGCTCCAGTAATAGCGCCTGAGCCGGGTTTTCATCCAGAAACGGTAGATGCCAAGCGTGAGAACGGTCAGCACGCTCGCCTTCAGGGCCAGCCGGAACAGCACCCCCCTTTCACCAACATATTCCGTTGCAAGGGGTGTCATTTCTTACTCGAACCTGTTGTTGCGCGGAAAACCGTAGGGTGGCGCCTTGCCCACGCCCGCGCGTTTGCCGATCCAGGGGGACATGTCCACCTCGGTTCGGGTGCGGTCGCCGGCGGCGGGCCAGCTCAGCCCCTCTGCGAGGTTGAAGGTCCTGGCGTCGGACAGGCCCCCATCCAGTTCCAACACCCCCTGCTTGCCGCGGGCCGAGTTGTATTTCTGCAGCCTGACCCCCTTGCCCCGGCCCATTTCGGGCAGTTCGGACACCGGGAACACCAGCATCTTTCGGTTCTCCGACATGATCGCGACATGGTCTCCGGTGATCGGCACACAGAGCTTTGCCACGTCCTCGCCGACGTTCAGAACCTGTTTTCCGGTGCGGGTCTGGGCCAGCAGATCACTTTCCGATACCACGAAACCGTTGCCCGCGTTGGAGGCCACCAGGCGCCTCGCACCGGCGCTGTGGATGAACAGGTCGATGATCTCGGCCTCGTTGGGCAGGTCCACCATCAGGCGCAGGGGTTCCCCCATGCCGCGCCCGCCGGGCAGGTTCGCCGCCGACAGGGTGTAGAACCGCCCGGTCGAGGCGAAGACCAGCAGTTTGTCTGTGGTTTCGGCGTGGAAGATGAAGCGCGGACCGTCACCATCCTTGAATTTCAGCTCGCGATTGAGGTCGATATGGCCCGACATGGCGCGGATCCAGCCCATCTGCGAACAGACCACGGTGATCGGTTCACGTTCGATCATCGCCTCCAGCGGCACCTCTTCAACCTCGGCGGCCTCGGCAAACCGGGTGCGGCGCGCGCCGCCTGCCCAATCCTTGCCGAATTTCTTTTTCGCCTCTTTCAACTGATCGGAGATGCGGGTCCATTGCAGGTCCTCGCTGGCCAGAAGATCCTCGATCTCGGCCCGTTCGCGCATCAACTCTTCCTGCTCGCGCTTGAGTTCCATCTCTTCGAGTCGCCGCAAGCTGCGCAGGCGCATGTTGAGGATGGCCTCGGCCTGGACCTCGGACAGCTCGCCCTCGCCTGGCGCCGGGCTGCGGTAATCCGCCTCGGAGGTGGCTCGGACATGGGAGATGCCCCAGTCCTCGCGCATCAAGGCGGCCTTGGGGTCGTCGTCATAGCGAATGATGTCGATCACGCGGTCCAGGTTCAGGAAGGCGATGATGAAGCCTTCCAGAACTTCCAGACGCTTGTCGATCCTGCCCAGACGGTGGCGCGAGCGGCGCCCCAGCACGTCGCGGCGGAAGTCGAGAAACGCGCGCAGCACTTCCTTCATCGAACAGACCTTGGGCGTCACCCCGTCGATCAGCACGTTCATGTTGAGGGAAAACCGCGTCTCGAGGTCAGAGTTGCGGAACATCATGTTCATCAGCAGGTCGGGATCGACGTTCTTGGACTTGGGTTCCAGAATCAGACGGATGTCATCCGCCGATTCGTCGCGCACATCGCCCAGGATCGGAATTTTCTTGAGCTGGATCACCTCGGCGATCTTTTCGATCAGCTTGGATTTCTGCACCTGATAGGGGATTTCCGTGACCACGATCTGCCATTGGCCGCGCCCCAGGTCCTCGACCTCCCATTTGGCCCGCAGGCGGAAGCTGCCGCGCCCGGTGGCATAGGCCTTGGCGATGTTTTCCCTGGGCTCGACGATGACGCCGCCGGTCGGGAAATCAGGGCCGGGCACGTAGTTCAGCAACGTGTCATCGCGCGCGTCCGGGGTCTTGATCAGATGCAGGCAGGCGTCGATCAGCTCGACAATGTTATGCGGCGGAATGTTCGTCGCCATGCCCACGGCGATGCCCGCCGCGCCATTGGCGAGAAGGGTCGGGAACTCGGTTGGCAGCACGACCGGCTCGGTCAGGCGGCCGTCGTAATTGTCACGGAAATCGACCGCGTTTTCGTCCAACCCCTGCAACATCGCCTCGGCGATGAAGGTCATCCGTGCCTCGGTGTAACGCGAAGCAGCCGGGTTGTCGCCGTCGATATTGCCGAAGTTGCCCTGCCCATCGACCAGCGGGTAGCGCACCGCGAAATCCTGCGCCAGACGGGCCATGGCGTCGTAGATCGCCGCGTCGCCATGCGGGTGGAAATCGCCCATGGTGTCGCCGGAAATCTTCGCCGATTTCAGGAACTTGCCATTCGAGACCAGTTTCAGCCGGTTCATCGCGTAGAGGATACGCCGATGCACCGGTTTCAGCCCGTCGCGTGCATCGGGCAGCGCCCGGTGCATGATCGTCGACAGGGCGTAGGTCAGGTATCTCTCGCCAATCGCGCGGCGCAGGGGCTCGGCGGTTTCGCGGATGTGTTCGTTGTTATCGCTGCTCTCACTCATGCATGCGTTTTACCGGCCCGCGCGGGGCCGAACAAGGCGATGCGGAAAAACTTGACCGCTTTTCCCCGCCATTCTGCCCTTGCCTGAGGGGCTAAGCGCCCTTCCTCCGGGGAACGAACCTCCCCTGCGCTTGCCGACAGGCCCGCGCTGCCCTAGGTCAGGGGCATGACACAGCGTAGCCTTCTGATCACCGGGTGCTCGTCGGGCATCGGATATGACGCCGCCCATGGCATGGCCAAGCGCGGCTGGCGCGTCTTTGCGACCGCGCGCAAACAGGCCGATGTGGACCGGCTGGCCGCCGAGGGGCTGGAGGCGCTGCGGCTGGATTATACCGATCATGACAGCATGACCGCCGCTCTGGACGAGGTGCTGGCCCGCACCGGCGGCACGCTGGACGCCCTGTTCAACAACGGTGCTTTCGGCCTTCCGGGTGCTGCCGAGGATCTGCCCACGGAGGGGCTGCGGTCGATCTTCGAAACCAATGTCTTCGGCGTGCACGAACTGACCCGGCGGGTGATTCCCGTGATGCGCAGGCAGGGTCACGGGCGGATCGTGCAGAACTCGTCCGTCTTGGGCTTTACCACCTACAAGTGGCGATCGGCCTACGTGGCAACCAAATACGCGCTGGAAGGGCTGACCGACACGCTGCGCATCGAGATGCGCGACACGCCGATCAAGGTGATCCTGATTCAGCCCGGGCCGATCCCGACCCGGATCCGCGAGAACTCGCGCCCGCATTTCGAACGCTGGATCGACTGGGAGAACTCGGCGCGGCGCACCCAGTACGAGGACACGTTGCTAAAGCGGCTTTACAACGAAAAACTCGGCCCCGACCCGTTCGAGCTGCCCCCCTCCGCCGTGACCGAAAAGCTGATCCACGCGCTGGAAAGCACCCGCCCGAGGCCAAAGTACTTCGTCACCAAGGCCACCTGGATCGCCGCCATTGGCAAGCGGTTTCTGCCGACCTGGGCGATGGATGCGCTGATCGACCGCAGCTGACGCGCCCCGTCTTTCCCGGCAAGCGCTTCGACGCCAATGTCCCGAGAACGCCGCAGGCGTGGCAGGGTATTGGCGATGCCGTTCAAGGCGGGGCGCGATAAGCCTCGCCAAACGGCTTTGCCCGCGCTATCACACCCCTCACGAAACGCGCGCGAAAGGACCGGACATGTTCCAGGACCCCCTCTTCATCCTTGTTGTCATAGCCGTGCTGGCGGTGCTGGTGATCCTCATGCTGGGGATCGGCACTTTCGGCGCAGGCGGCGAACTGGCGCGCAAACATTCCAACCGGATGATGAGGTATCGCGTGATCGCCCAGGCCATCGCCGTCGCCGTCATCCTCCTGTTCATCTACATGCGTGGAGGCAACTGAACATGGTCGTTCTGAACCGGATCTACACCCGCAAGGGGGACAAGGGCGAAACCTCGCTCTCTGATGGCTCGCGGGTGGCCAAGCACTCGCTGCGCGTCGACGCCTATGGCAATGTCGATGAGACCAACGCGACCATTGGCCTGGCGCGCCTGCATTGCGCTGCCGAGGGTCGCCCCGAGATGGACGAAGCCCTGGGTCGCATCCAGAATGACCTGTTCGACGTGGGCGCGGACCTGGCGCGGCCAAATATCGACAAGGACGATGAGGCAAAATTCACCCCGCTGCGCACCTTCGCCTCGCAGGTCGAACGCCTCGAGGCCGAAATCGACGAGATGAACGAGAAGCTCTCGCCGCTGAAAAGCTTCACCCTGCCCGGCGGCACCCCGCTGGCCGCGCATCTGCATCTGGTGCGCACCGTTTCGCGCCGCGCCGAACGCATGGCGACCCGCCTGGCCGAGGCCGAGCCGGGTGACGTGAACCCCGAAGCGGTGAAATACCTCAACCGCCTGTCCGACTGGGCCTTCGTCGCCTCGCGCATTGCCAATGGCAACGGCGAACATGACGTGCTGTGGGTTCCGGGCGCGAACCGCTGAAAGCGGCGGTCTGTCCTGCGGACAGATCGGCGACCGGAAGGGCGGAGCCCCGGCCCCTTGGGGCGGGCGCGAACCGGTGAATGTCCAGGGCCCGCCACGCGTCAAGCAGGGCGGGCCGGTTTCAGTGCCGCGTTTGGTGCGCGGTTAGTCTTTTACCGGCACCCAGATCTCGTAGCGCATGACCATGCCGTTTTCCTCGGAGGCCTCGCAGTCCGGGTCGTCCGGATAGCATTCGAACACCGGCCCCTCGGCCAGCTCCACCCCTGCCCCGGGCAGCCAGTCCTGCAAGACCGCATCGAACATCTGCGGGATTTCCATTACCGGGCCCCGTGCACGGAACACCGCGTAGCGCCCGGCCGGTGTGCCGACGCGGCAGGCCCCGTCCGGAACCGCGCCATTGCCCGAAACCTCGACCGCCACCGCATAGTCGAACCCCTCCGGCGCGGAATTGTAGGACAGTCCGAAAAGCGCCCCGCACAGCCCGTGCTCCGGGCAGAGCTGCGCCTGGAAGAACCGCTGGTAAAGCGCCGGGATGCGATCGCGCGTCTCAGGGGTGAACCGGTCCGACAGACCGACGAAACAGCGCGCCGGGGCATCGACGAACTCGGGCATGGGCAGGGAGACCATCACCCACCCTCCTCCGGTTGCCACAGCTCGATCGGGTTTCCCTCCGGATCGTGAATGCGGGCAAAGGCACCGATGCCTTCCATCTCGACCTCATCTTCGACCAGCACGCCCTGATCGCGCAGCTGCGCCACCATCCCCGCCAGATCCGCCACGCGGAAGTTCAGCATGAACTGCTTGTCCGGATCGCCGAAGTAATCCGTGTCCTCCGGAAAGGGTGCAAACACCGTGGCCCCGCCACCGGTCTGCCAGGGCTGTTCCTCGACCGAAGTCGGCACCGGATTGATGCCCAGGTGTTTCTCATACCAGGCCGCCAACAGCCCGGGGTTTGCCGCGCGGAAGAAAAACCCGCCGAATCCCTGCACCTTTTGCATGCACTTCCTCCTTGTTCGCGCTACCAATTTCCGCCGAAGTCACGAAACGCGACGTCGCGGCGCAATTTCCTGTCGATTTTGCCCTGTTTTCCGATGGGATGAAACGCTAAACGATGTGCGAGAGCATGTCCGCCCTTCGGGGCAAAACTGGGAGAGATCCGCCAATGAAGGTGCTTGTGCCTGTCAAACGCGTGATCGACTATAACGTGAAGGTTCGCGTCAAAGCGGACGGAAGCGGTGTCGATCTTGCCAATGTGAAAATGTCGATGAACCCCTTTGACGAGATCGCCGTCGAAGAGGCCATCCGCCTGAAGGAAGCCGGCAAGGCCGACGAGATCGTCGTCGTCTCGATCGGTGTGAAGCAGAGCCAGGAAACCCTGCGCACCGCGCTGGCCATGGGCGCCGACCGCGCCATCCTGGTCAATGCCGCCGATGACGTCCACACCGACATCGAGCCGCTGGCCGTAGCCAAGATCCTGGCGAAAGTTGTCGAAGAAGAGCAGCCGGGCATCGTTCTGGCCGGCAAGCAGGCGATCGACAACGACATGAACGCCACCGGCCAGATGCTGTCGGCGCTGCTGGGCTGGTCCCAGGGCACCTTCGCCTCCGAGCTGGACATCGACGGCGACAAGGCCATTGTGACCCGCGAAGTGGACGGCGGTCTGCAGACCATCAAGGTGAACATGCCTGCCATCATCACCGTCGACCTGCGCCTGAACGAACCGCGTTACGCTTCGCTGCCGAACATCATGAAGGCCAAGAAGAAACCGCTGGACGAGAAGACCGCTGCCGATTACGGCGTCGACGTCACGCCGCGCCTCGAAATCGTTTCGACCACCGAGCCGGAAGCGCGTGCCGCCGGCATCATCGTCGGCTCGGTTGATGAGCTGGTTGGGAAACTCAAAGAAGCGGGGGCTGTGTAATGGCTGTTCTTCTTCTCGCCGAAGTCAACAATGGTGAACTGGCGCTGGACGCCACCGCCAAGGCCGTCACCGCCGCGAAAGCCCTGGGTGACGTGACCGTTCTGGCCGCCGGCGCCTCTGCCGCTGCTGCCGGTGAAGCCGCCGCCAAGATCGACGGTGTCGCCAAGGTGCTGGTCGCCGAGGACGCATCATTGGGCCACCGCCTGGCGGAACCCACCGCTGCGCTGATCGTGTCGCTGGCCGGTGACTATTCGCACATCGTGGCCCCGGCCACGACCGATGCGAAAAACGTCATGCCGCGCGTCGCTGCCCTGCTGGACGTGATGGTGATCTCGGACGCGTCCGGCGTGGTTGACGCCGACACGTTCGAGCGCCCGATCTACGCCGGCAACGCGATCCAGACCGTCAAGTCGTCGGATGCCAAGAAGGTCGTGACCTTCCGCACCTCGACCTTCGACGCGGCTGGCGAGGGTGGCTCGGCCGCGGTTGAAACCATCTCGGCTGCCGACAACCCCGGCCTGTCCGAATGGGTCGAAGACAAGGTCGCCGCATCGGACCGCCCCGAACTGACCTCGGCCGGCGTGGTCGTGTCCGGTGGTCGCGGCGTGGGTTCGGAAGAGGACTTCGCCCTGATCGAGAAACTGGCCGACAAGCTGGGCGCCGCCGTCGGTGCCTCGCGCGCCGCTGTCGACTCGGGCTACGCCCCGAACGACTGGCAGGTGGGTCAGACCGGCAAGGTCGTCGCCCCCGAGCTTTACATCGCCGTGGGCATCTCGGGCGCGATCCAGCACCTCGCGGGCATGAAGGACTCGAAGGTCATCGTCGCAATCAACAAGGACGAAGAAGCGCCGATCTTCCAGGTTGCCGACTTCGGCCTGGTCGCCGACCTGTTCGACGCCGTTCCGGCCATGACCGACCAGCTGTAAGCACGGTCAGACAGAATGCGAAAGGCCCGCCAATCGGCGGGCCTTTCCTTTTGCGGCGGGGCAACCGGCCCCCTACTCTTTACACTAGATTGGCCCTGCCGGCACCGGTCCTGTGTCTCGCCTCCGCCAGCTACAGATGCGGGCGCAGCGCCGCTTCCAAACTGTCCGCCGCCCGCGCATGGGCCACGGTGCCCAACATGGCCCGCGCGGCGGGCTCTTCCAGTTCGGAGTAGACCATGCCTTCGTGCCCGGCTTCGATTTCCGCCTGAGTCACCCGGACCTCGACCACGTCGGTGACAAAGGGGCGCAACTCATTGATCATTTCGCCCCCCACGAACAGCGGATCCGAACCCTGGATGGAACTGCTTTCGCTGCCTGCGGGCGCGTGATCGGCCATCCACAGAAGCACGATCTTGCCGTCGATCTTCGAAATCAGTGTCTTCATCCGCGCAACCCAGGCTTCCTTCAATTCCTGTTCAACCATGGCAAACCTGTCGGGGCTCACCCTGTGCAGGCTGGTCAGCAGGTGGCGCGTGAAACTGAATTCGGTGAAATCGACATCGCGGTAGATCGTCTTCAACAGATTCGAGGCGCGCAAGAACCGGTCGTTGCGCCGCGGGTGCACCGCATAGAACCGGTTCGACAGGTTCTGCGCCCCGGTCAACTGCACCACGGTCACGGCGGCCTTGCTGGCAGCCTCCAGGATTGTCCGGTCATTGACGTAAACGTCGATGCCGGCATTGACGCATCCGAAGTTCACGACCCTGTGGTCCAGCATCTCTTCAATTTGTTGCGGAAAGGGGCGTGTGACGAATTTTCCATAGGTCTCGGTGCCCCCCAGAACCGCCACGTATGGCCCGTCGAGCTTGCGCTTCGGCCCACGCAGCAGCAGTTTGGATTTTCCATACCGGCACGGATAATAGTCAAGGGCTCCCCTGCCCAGGTTCTGATAGACCATTCCACCCACTCCTTCTAATTCACCCGAATCCGAGATTCGCAGCGAAAGCTTGAGGAAGAGCTAAACTTACAATTCGTTCTGCTTTCCAAACCCCCGCTTAACCCTTGCACCCATGCCGCACTGCCGCATAGGGTGTGAGCAACTTACGAAAGGGAAATCCATGGCGATCGAAACGGTTGGTGTTGTCGGAGCAGGCCAGATGGGCAACGGCATTGCCCATGTTCTGGCTGTTGCGGGGTATGAGGTTCTTTTGAACGACATCAGCCAGGACAGCCTGGACGCGGCCATAGCGCGCATTGCCAAGAACCTGGACCGCCAGGTGACGCGCGACGCGATCAGCGCGGCGGACCGCGACGCGGCACTGGGGCGCATCCGCACCACGCTGACCCTGACCGACCTGGGGCCGACCGACCTGGTGATCGAAGCCGCGACCGAACGCGAGACGGTGAAACAGGCCATTTTCGAGGACCTGATCCCGCATCTGAAACCCGACACGATCCTGACCTCGAACACCTCGTCGATCTCGATCACACGGCTGGCCTCGCGCACCGACCGGCCGGAAAAATTCATGGGCTTCCACTTCATGAACCCGGTGCCGGTGATGCAGCTGGTTGAGCTGATTCGCGGCATTGCCACCGACGAGCCGACCTACAAGGCCTGCCTGGCCGTGGTGGAGAGCCTGAACAAGACCGCAGCCTCTGCGGAAGATTTCCCCGCCTTCATCGTGAACCGCATCCTGATGCCGATGATCAACGAAGCGGTCTATACGCTCTACGAAGGTGTGGGCAACGTGAACTCGATCGACCAGTCGATGAAACTGGGCGCGAACCACCCGATGGGGCCGCTGGAGCTGGCGGATTTCATCGGGCTCGACACCTGTCTTGCAATCATGAACGTATTGCATGACGGGTTGGCCGATACCAAGTACCGGCCCTGCCCGCTTCTGACCAAATATGTCGAAGCCGGCTGGCTGGGCCGCAAGACCGGACGCGGTTTCTATGACTATCGTGGCGACACGCCGGTGCCGACACGCTGACATCTGCGCGGCACAGCAGAAACCCGCGTGATCAGGAACGTCCCAGACGTAGGGTATGATCGCGCAACCAGGCCATGAACCCGCGTGGATCGCTCTGCAGAAGCTCCATCTGCGCGGCGGTCAGCTCCGGGCCGACGACGGGGGCTTGGGGCTTGTTGCAGGCATGCACGATCTCGTGCAGCAGCAGCGCCTGGCGCAGGGTAGCCGACAGGCGGTTGGCGATCTGGTACCAGCGGCTGTTCGAACCCGGGAAGAAGATCGGCACGACCCGCGCACCGGACCGGCGGATCAACTGGGCGGTAAAGACGTTCCATTCCTGTTCGATTGCCGGACCGAAGAACGTGTCGGAGCTGGCCACCACCCCCGAGGGGAACAGGGTCACGAGCCCGCCCGCCCTCAGGTGGGCCATGGCCTGGGCGCGCATCTCGACCATCTTCTTCTGCGCGTCCTTGTCATCCGGGAAAGGCACCGGGATCATGTAGCTCGACGCGACCTCGTCAATCCCGTCCAGCACCGCGCGGGTCAGGATGCGATAGTCGTCCCGCCGCCGCCCGATCAGGTCAGCCAGGATCATGCCATCGACCATGCCATGCGGGTGGTTGGCCACGACCACCACCGGCCCTTCGGCGGGGATGTTCGCAAGCTGCTCTTGCGGGGTCAGAAGCGGGATGCCCATAACGTCCAGACAGGCGCGCCAGAAGGCCTGACCCACCGGCGCCCCACGACGCTCCAGCTTGCGGACCATGCGGATGATGGTCAGCTTGCCGGTCAGCCATTCGATCGCCCGCACAAGGGTGGCCTGGAGCGGGTTTTCGAAACTGTCGGCATAGGTCAGAGAGCGGCGGTCATAGTGTTGCGCCTGACGGTCCTGCTCATCGTCACCCGTGCCAGATGTCTGCGTGCTTTCGACCAATTCTGCGCCTTCTCGAGTGTCTTTCACATGCCTTCGCCGAACTTGTCGGCCACCAGGGCGTCCAGAGCCTCCATCAGTTGGGCGGCCTGAGGCCCGGACGTCTGCACGTCAATAGTCGTTCCCTTGGACGCTGCCAACATCAAAAGGCCCATGATGCTGTCCCCCTCGGCGTCCAGCCCGTCCTTTTCCACCCGTGCCGAGGCGTCATGCTTCTCGACCACGTCAACGAATTTGGCCGACGCACGGGCGTGGAGGCCTTTCTCGTTCACGATCTCAAGCTTACGCATCATCTGGTCTGACATCGGTCACTTACTCCTGAGGGCCATCGATACAGTCAATATATTTGCGTCCCGCTTTCAACGCAGCCTCGGTGGCGCGGGGCACGGACAGGTGGCGGGACTTCGCCAGCTTCAGAAGCATGGGAAGGTTCGCGCCATAGAGAATCTTTCGGTCGCTCTTGCAACAGGCGGGCAGAGAGAGGTTCGACGGGCTGCCGCCGAACATGTCCACCACCACGACCACGCCGTCACCCGTGTCCACCGCATCGGCCGCGGCCTGGATTTCCGTACGCTTGTCGGTCCGGTCGCATTCCGCATCCGTGGAAATGGCCCGCATGCCGTCCTGTCTGCCCACCACATGCTCGACCGCGGCCAGGTATTCCCCGGCCAAGCCACCATGTGCGACAATGACGATCCCGATCACGCGTCCACTACCCCGCTTGCTGCGCTGTTCCGGGCAGGCCTTCGGCCCGGAGTTCCAGTTCCCGATGCCTAATTGACACCTGCCAGCCAGCCTGTGCAAGCGCATTTGCCAGCTTTTCGGCCAGTGCGACGGAACGATGTTTTCCGCCGGTGCAGCCAAAGCCGATCGACAGGTGGCTCTTGCCTTCCTCGCCATAGGCGGGCAACAGGAATTCGACCATGCCGAGCACCCGATCGAAGAATTCGTCGAAGCGTGCGTCTTCGGCCACGTAGGCCGCGACCTCGGGGCTGCGGCCATCCAGCGCGCGCAGGGTGGGGTCCCAATGCGGGTTGCGCAGGAAGCGCGCGTCGAACATCAGATCCAGCCCGCGCGCCATGCCGCGTTTGTAGCTGAAACTCTGCACCGAGACAGCCAGCATCTCGGCCCCGCCATTGCCGAGCCAGCGCAGCACCTCCTCCTTGAGGTCGTGGACCGACAGCTCCGAGGTGTCGATCAGCACCGATGCGCGCGCGCGAACCGGGGCCAGAAGCTCCACCTCGCGCAGAATGCCGTCCCCCGGCGCCTCTTCAGGTGCCAGCGGGTGGCGGCGGCGGGTTTCGGAAAAGCGCCGGATCAGAACGTCACGCGAGCAATCGAGGTACAGAAGCTCTGCCTCCCAGCCGCTTTCGCGCCTCAGCCAGTCGAGCAGCTCCAACAGCCGTTCGACCGAAAAATCACGGTTGCGCACGTCAATGCCCAGGACCAGCGGATGATCAAGAGGCGCGCCATCCAGAAGCCGTTCGATGAGAGACATCGGCAGGTTGTCGATCGCCTCGTAGCCCACGTCTTCCAAAGCGCGAATTGCCGTTGATCGCCCGGCCCCGGAGGCCCCGGTCACAAGCACGATACGCTGTGCCTTAGCCTCCTTGTTCCTGTTGTTCTTGTCCGTCACCGAACAGCTTCTCCATTTACCAATTGCCATATGGCACTTGGAAAATGTGGGGCGTCAACCCGCCAGAGCAAGTCCAGCGCCATTCCCGATATCGTGAGGCTTTTGGGGTGCGGCAGGCGGTCGGGCTCCTCCCGGGTCATGTCCACGGCCAGGTGCAGGGGCGCGGTTTTGACATGCGGCACCCGTATCAGCCCGACATTGCGGGCTTCGATCACCCCGGCCATGCGGGGCGGCGCATGGGCTATCAACCTGCCATCCGTACAGATCACCCGGCTGCGGTCATCGGCCACCAGCACCGCGCCCAGCGCCAGCAACTGCAGAGCAAGGCCGCTCTTGCCGCTGCCGGAGGGCCCCAGGATGAGCACCCCCTTGCCGTTTATCGCAACGGTGGTCGCATGAAAGACCTCGCCCTGCGGGGCGGTCACAGCGGCAGGCCCACCACGAAGCGGGCACCCAGCGGTTCCGAGGTGACATCGGTGTCTGTCGGGCGGATATTCTCGGCCCAGATCACACCGCCATGGGCCTCGACGATCTGTTTCGAGATCGCCAGCCCGAGCCCGGAGTTGTTGCCGAACTGCCCCTCGGGCCGTTCCGAATAGAAACGGTTGAAGATCTTCGCCAGCGCCTCGTCGGGAATGCCGGGGCCGGTGTCCTCCACCACGATCAGCACGCGGTTCTCGCGGTGACGGGCCCAGACACGGATCGCGTCGCCGTCGTCGCAAAAGCTCAGCGCATTGGTGATCAGGTTGACGAAAACCTGCGCCAGCCGCGCTTCGAGCCCCTGGATGACGACCGGATCGGGCGGCAGGTCGGTGATGAAGTCCACGCCCTTCTCCGACGCTTCGTTGCCCAGGTATTCGGTCAGATTGCGCAGCATCTTGAGAAGGTCGAAGGCCTCTTCATCCTCCTTCACCAGCTCGCTGTCCAGCCGCGAGGCGTTGGAGATGTCGCTGACCAGACGGTCAAGGCGGCGCACATCGTGGTCGATCACGTCCAACAGCTTCTCGCGCTGGTCATCGCGCTTGGCAAAACGCAGCGTGCCGATGGCCGAGCGCAGGCTGGCCAGCGGGTTCTTGATCTCATGCGCCACGTCGGCGGCGAATTGTTCGTTCGCGTCGATCCTGTCGTAGAGCGCCGCGACCATGCCGCGCAGGGCGGTCGAAAGCCGCCCGATCTCGTCCGGGCGGCCCGCCAGGTCCGGGATGCGGACCCGGCCCGGATTGACCCTTTTGGTGTTCTTGTCGCGCCCCAGCTCGGCGGCGGCGGCCAGATCCGACAGCGGGTTGGCAATGGTCGATGCCAGAACCAGGCTCAAACCGATCGACACCAGGATCGCAATGACGAACATCTGCAACACCTGCTCACGTTCGCTGCGCACCAGGGCGTCCAGCTCGCCCGAGGCGCTGGTCAGCGCGACGGCGCCCACCGCGCGGCCCTCAACGAGGATCGGCGTCGCCACCGAGAAGACCGTGCTGCCGGTCCCGTCCACGCCGGTCGATACCTGGGTCGTGCCAGAGAGTGCGGCACGGACAAGAGAGCGTGCCTGACCTTCCGCATCCACCCCGGAGGGCACCGGTTCACCCGAGTCGACAAGCGACGATATCCCCTCCCACACCCGGTTCAGCAGGTCGGTGATGATGGTGGAACGCCCATCGCGTTCCAGCCCCTCGACCGGGGCCGGCGCGGCGCGTTCCTGACCCATCGTGGTGCCAATCAGCGCCTCGGAACGATCGAAGACGAACGCCTCGACCCCGGGCGACAGATCGAGGTTGGCCAGAAGTGCCGCCGGGTCCACATTCCCCGTTTCGGCCCGAGCAAGCTCCCCCCCGGACACCGCGCCGGTGCCGGCAAGCTGCCCCAGGGCACGCGTGGCTTCGAACATGTCGGCGACTAGCTGAGCCTCGGCCACAAGGGCCGTTTCACGCTGAAAGACCAGACTGTCACGGAACGGGTTCAGATACAGAACCCCGGCCACCATGACGATCATGCCAAGAAGGTTGAACGTGATGATCTTGCGCGCCAGGGGCGAGCGGTTGATCGAAATCACCCCGCGCCGCTCGCGCCGTGCACGCAGCGCGCTGTCCACCGCGCTCTGGGGCGCGACCCAGTCCTCGCCCAATACCACGCCCGAGCCGGAGGACTTTGTATCTCGCACCGTATCTCGCACTTTGCTTTCCAGATTTTCCCCCGTTCGTTACGGGTTATTCCTCGTTGTATCTGTAGCCGATCCCGTAGAGCGTCTCAATTGCCGAGAACTCGGAATCCGCGCCACGCATCTTCTTGCGAAGCCGCTTGATGTGGCTGTCGATGGTGCGGTCGTCGACATAGATGTCGTCGTCATAGGCCACATCCATCAGCTGATCGCGGCTCTTGACGAACCCGGGACGTGTCGCCAGCGCCTGCAACAGCAGGAATTCGGTCACTGTCAGGGACACGTCCTGCCCCTTCCAGGTCACGGCGTGACGCAGCGGGTCCATCGCCAGATCGCCGCGCACCATGGTCTTGCTTTCCTCGACCTGGCCGATTTCGTCATTGGCGATCACTTCCTGGCGGCGCAGAAGCGAGCGGATGCGTTCAACCAGAAGGCGCTGCGAAAACGGCTTCTTGACGTAATCATCCGCGCCCATGCGCAGGCCCAGCACCTCGTCGATCTCGTCATCCTTGGAAGTGAGAAAGATCACCGGCAGGGTCGACGTCTTTTGCCGCAGACGCTGCAACAGGTCCATCCCGTCCATGCGCGGCATCTTGATGTCCAGGACAGCCATGTCCGGCAGGCGGTGATTGAACGCGTCCAGCGCGCTTTGCCCGTCATTGTAGGTTTCAACTTCGAAGCCTTCCGCTTCGAGAGTCATGGAGACCGACGTCAGGATGTTCCTGTCGTCGTCGACCAATGCGATCCTCGACATGTGAGGGTTCCTTGTACTGCTCGTTTTCATGTTTTTCCCCACTTTTCCGGTTTCGGCCTTGGGAATCAACAAAATAGTGCGAATCAAGCCCCGACTGCGGCTATTGAGCACCCGAAATCGGAAAATAATGACTAATATGCCTCACTTTCCGTTCCGATTGGTTGCGCAAACAGGGGTTTGGTATCGCTAACTTTGCGTTTGCGACCTGTTCCCTGATCAAAGCGTCGTGCTATAGCCACGCCACCGGTCCTCGTTCACATGAGGTCCGGCGCGCGGATATGGCCCTCCGTGCTCTCATGTGGAAACCATACGCCGGCAGACAGGACCAGAGCCGGCGACAGGAGTTAAATCAGATGACCAATGGACGCGTGAACCCGGCTTGTCGCCTGGAAGATCAAGGCATCACGGGGCTCGGCAATGTCTATTACAACTACATGGAGCCGGCGCTTGTCGAAGAGGCTCTGAAGCGCGGCGAAGGGCATCTGGGCAACGGAGGCGCTTTCCTGGTCGAGACCGGCAAGCACACCGGTCGTTCGCCCAAGGACAAGTTCGTGGTCAAGACCCCCAGCGTCGAGGACACGATCTGGTGGGAAAACAACCCGCCGATGGATCCTGCGAAATTCGACGTGCTGCATGCGGATATGCTGGAGCACATGAAGGGCAGGGATTATTTCGTTCAGGACCTTTATGGCGGCGCCGACCCGGCCCACCGCCTGGACGTGCGGATGATTACCGAACTGGCCTGGCACAACCTGTTCATCCGTCACCTGCTGCGCCGCCCCGACCGCGACGAGCTGGACGAGTTCGCGCCCGAGTTCACCGTGATCAACTGCCCCAGCTTCCAGGCCGACCCGGCCAGGCACGGCTGCCGGTCCGGGACCGTCATCGCACTGAACTTCGAACAGAAGCTGATCCTGATCGGCGGCACCGAATACGCTGGCGAAAACAAGAAGTCGGTTTTCTCGGTTCTGAACTACATTCTGCCCGGCAAGGGCATCATGCCGATGCACTGCTCGGCCAACCACGCGCCGAACAACCCGGTCGACACCGCGATCTTCTTCGGCCTCTCGGGCACCGGCAAGACCACCCTGTCGGCGGACCCCTCGCGCGTCCTGATCGGCGACGACGAGCACGGCTGGTCCGAACGCGGCACCTTCAACTTCGAAGGCGGCTGCTATGCCAAGACCATCGATCTGTCGGCCAAGGCCGAACCCGAAATCTACGCCACAACGTCAAAATTCGGCACCGTGATCGAAAACATGGTCTGGGACGAAGAGACCAAGGAACTGGACTTCCACAACGATAGCCTGACCGCGAACATGCGCTGCGCCTATCCGCTGGAATACATCTCCAACGCCTCCCCGACCGCCCTGGGTGGCCATCCGAAGAACATCATCATGCTGACCTGTGATGCCTTCGGCGTTCTGCCCCCGATCGCGCGTCTGACCCCGGCGCAGGCAATGTATCACTTCCTGTCCGGCTTTACCTCGAAGGTGGCTGGCACCGAAAAAGGTGTGACCGAGCCCGAGCCCACCTTCTCGACCTGTTTCGGGGCGCCCTTCATGCCGCGTCGCCCGGAAGCCTACGGCAACCTGCTGCGCGACAAGATGGCGTCGCATGGCGCGACCTGCTGTCTGGTCCACACCGGCTGGACCGGTGGCGCCTACGGCACCGGCTCGCGCATGCCGATCCGCGCCACCCGCGCCCTGCTGAAGGCCGCGCTGGACGGGTCGCTGGCCGAGGCCGATTTCCGCAAGGACAAGAACTTCGGTTTCGACGTGCCGATCAAGGTCGAAGGGGTCGCCGACCTGCTTCTGGACCCGCGCCGCACCTGGGACGACCAGGCGGCCTATGACACCCAGGCCGCCAAGCTGGTCGATATGTTCTCGAAGAACTTCGCCCAGTACGACGCCTATATCGACGACGACGTGCGCGCGATCGCAATCGGCTGATCGCGTCACGATCGGACTTCTGGAACGCCCCGGCCACGCGCCGGGGCGTTTTGCATTCGAGGCACGGGATCTGCTTGCATGGGGCATCTGCCGCGCGCGCCCTTCCCCGCTGCACCATCCCGCGTTACGCTTTCGCCAGATGATCCATGGAAAGAAACCCATGTTGCGCCTCCTGCTATTTCTCGTTTCGCTGGTGCCCGCGGCGGCCGGCGCCAACCCGCAGGTCCTGTCGGTCCAGTCGGGTTTTCTGTGTGGCGTGATCGGCAGCGGCAGCGCGCTGGCAGAGGACACCCTTGAAGGGCGCACCGACCTGATGGATGTTCACTTGCTCCGCGTCATCCCGACCCGCGTCGCCCCGGCGGCCAAGGGCATCCATATCGGCGTCGTGCTGCAGCGCGACCCCTCTTTCACCTCGCCCATCCGTGCGGTCACAGCCCATCCGCCGATGGGCCCCGACGGCGTGACGCAGCAGAGCTTCTTCACCAACCAGACCCCGGACGGGCTGGTCGGCGTGGGTTGGGAGTTCGAATACAGCTATGAAATGCTGCCAGGTGACTGGTCGATCACGCTCTATGACGGCGCAACCGAGTTGCACCGCGCCGAGTTCACGGTTGTTCCCCCCGCCCTTTTCCCGCAGGACATCGACATCTGCGACGGGCCGGACCTGTTGTCCTAGAAAACGTCAGTCACACCGCCTGAGCGGCCCGTTGACCAGACGCTCGTCCCACAGGATCGTCAGCGCTTCGCCTTCCAGCACGAATCCCAAATTGTAACCCCGCACGGAATCTTCTCCACACAGCGCCCTTGCCGCACGGAACAGCCCGCCGCTCTGCGGCTGAGCGTCAAACCACGTGAGCCTGCACCAGACCTCACCCTGCCTGAGCCACTCGGGGCCGATTTCGAACGGAGCGGCCAGACGCGTGCCGCCTTCGAGGACCGGACGCCCCGCACATTGCGCCGGGGTGCCCCACCGCCCGAGCAACGGGTCAGCCAAGGCCGGGGTCGAGATCAGGAGGAAAACAAGCCAACGCATGGGGCGAGCCTAAGGCAATGTTGCCGTTTCGCGCAGTCACGATCCGGTCAGCCCATCAGACCCTTGCGCAAAAGGTTCAGACCCGCCAGCACCAGCACCACCAGGGTCAGCCGCTTGAACAGGGCCTGGTCCATCCGGTCATGCGCCCAGGTGCCCACGGCCATGCCGATGAGCGCAGGGGCCAGCATCAGCACCGACAGGGGCGCGGTATGGGCACTGAATACGCCGGAGCGCAGATGCGCCGCCACCAGCACCACCGCGCCCAGACCATAGATCACCCCCTGCACCCGCATCTGTTCCGCCTTGGGCGTGTCGATCGCGGTCAGATAGGCCACCGTGGGTGGCCCCCAGACCCCGGACATGCCACCGAAGAACCCTGCGAACCCGGCAATCGCCGCCTCGTCACGCATCCGGTTCTCGGGCCGCAGATTGGGTCGCCAGCCGACCAACTGCATCACGCTGAACAGAACCACCGGCAAGCCGATGGCAATGAAAAGCGCGCGCGGAGAAAGCACCGTCACCAGTTGCGCGCTGGCACTCAGAACCCCGAGCATGACCAGCAGGTACACCCGGAACCGAAGGATTGCCGACAAGGCCACGCGCCAGCCCTGCCGCAGGCTCTGGTACAGGTTCGAAACCACCGTGGGCAGGATCAATGCCGCAAGTGCAACCTCGCCGGGCAAAACCGTCGCCAGACCCGAGATCATCAGCATCGGCATGCCAAAGCCCACCGCGCCCTTTACGAAGCCCGCCAGCAGGGTAAATCCGCCCGCCGCCAGGAGAATCCAAACCGGGATTTCGGCAACTATCCCACTCATTTCACGCCCTTTTTCACACCTTTGCCCGCAGCCTACCGGATTCCGCACCGCCCCGCACGGCAAAACATCGTTGCGTCATTTTCGTTCGCGTTCGACATTCGTGACGTATTTTTATTGCGCTGCACCTGCGAAATGGCTATCTCTTCCCGGACCTTTGTTACGGAGCCGAATCCATGCCGCATGATGGACAGGAGATGACCATGACCACCGCCCTGATGGACAACCTGATGACCCTGACCGGCGCCGCCGTGGCGCCTTGCGAAACCGTGCTGGAGGCCGCGAAAGCTTCGGTCCGCGACATGGTGACGGATGGCGATCGTGTCTCGGGCAGCCTGCTGGAAGCCAACCAGAGCGCCGCCCACGCCCTCTCGTGGCTGGCCACCTACGTGGAAAGCCTGCGCCAGATGCAGGCCTGGGCCACCCGCCTGACCGAGGCCGGGCAGATGGGCGAGATGGAAAGCCTGATCCTGCAGATCGCCTTCGGTGAATACCTGGCCCAGATCAAGGGCGGCATGATGATGAGCCAGAACGAGATGGCCCGCCTGTCGGACATGAATGTCGACGCGGCCCCGCTGGCCACTGCCGAGATCGACGCTCTGATCGCTGGTGGCAACACGCCCGCCGCCCGTGCCCGTCTGGTCGAGTTGATGCAGGGCAATGCCGGTCACGCCACTTTCGGCGCCACCGGTCTGGACGAAGAGCTGGAAATGATCCGCGAGACCTTCCGCCGCTATGCCGACGACCGGGTGGTGCCGAATGCCCACGAATGGCACCTGAAGGACGAATTCATCCCGATGGAAATCCTCGAGGAACTGGCGGAGATGGGCGTGTTCGGCCTGACCATTCCCGAAGAATACGGCGGCATGGGCCTGTCGAAAGCCTCGATGGTGGTGGTCTCCGAGGAGCTGTCGCGCGGTTATATCGGCGTCGGCTCGCTGGGCACCCGGTCGGAAATCGCCGCCGAGCTGATTCTGGCCGGTGGCAGTGATGAGCAGAAGGAAAACTGGCTGCCGAAACTGGCCTCGGCCGAGATCCTGCCGACCGCCGTCTTTACCGAACCGAACACCGGGTCCGACCTCGGCTCGCTGCGCACACGCGCGGTCAAGACGCAGGACGGCGATTACGAGATCACCGGCAACAAGACCTGGATCACCCACGCCGCGCGCACCCATGTCATGACCCTGCTGGCGCGCACCGATCCCGACAGCACCGACCACCGCGGCCTGTCCATGTTCCTGGCCGAAAAAACCCCGGGCGACGATGCCAACCCCTTCCCCACCGAAGGCATGACCGGCGGCGAGATCGAGGTGCTGGGCTACCGCGGCATGAAGGAATACGAGCTGGGTTTCGACGGGTTCAAGGTCAAGGGCGAGAACCTCTTGGGCGGGGTCGAAGGCCAGGGTTTCAAACAGCTGATGAAGACCTTCGAAGCGGCCCGCATCCAGACCGCCGCCCGCGCCATCGGCGTGGCGCAGAACGCGCTGGAGGTCGGCATGCAATATGCCGAGGACCGCAAGCAGTTCGGCAAGTCGCTGATCAACTTCCCGCGCGTCTCGGGCAAGCTGGCGATGATGGCAGTCGAGATCATGGTCGCCCGCCAGCTGACCTATTTCTCGGCCTGGGAAAAGGATCACGACCAGCGCTGCGATCTGGAGGCCGGCATGGCCAAGTTGCTGGGCGCCCGCGTCGCCTGGGCCTGCGCCGACAATGCGCTGCAGATCCATGGCGGAAACGGCTTTGCGTTGGAATATCAGATCAGCCGCATTCTTTGCGACGCACGGATTCTCAACATCTTCGAAGGTGCCGCCGAAATCCAGGCGCAGGTGATTGCCCGACGCCTGCTGGGGTGATCCGGCCACAGTTTCATACCGACACGCCCTCCGGACCCCCGGGGGGCTTGTTTTATTTTGCAGGTGCAGCATAATCTTTCTGCACCTGCAATCGCCGGTGCTATCCTTCGCCGCTGCCCGAGGAGGCCGCCATGCTCAAGAATAAGACCCGCCTGAACGCCGATGATTGGCTGCAAACCGGCTTCGATGCCCTTGTCGAACAGGGCCCCCAGGGGCTGAAGGCCGAACCGCTGGCGCGACGCATCGGCGCCACCAAGGGATCGTTCTACTGGCATTTCCGCGACCTGCCCGACTTCCACGCGCGCCTGCTGGCAAAGTGGGAGGAACGTACGCTGCTGGCGCTGGCGGCAACCGGGCAGGAGGAAGCGGATGCGGTGAAACGGTTGGACCGGCTGGGCTCGCTCAACAGCGACGATCCCGCCGAACAGGCCATTCGCGCCTGGGGTCAGGACAATCCAGCGGTGGCCGAAACCGTCGCCCGTGTTGACGGCCATCGCCGCACCATGCTGTCGGTCACATTGGATGAGCTGGATCTAACCAATCCCGAGTTTGCCCGCATCGTGCAGGGCGCACATATGGGGCTGGCAGAGCTGTCCTCAGCCGACGGGGCCGACAATTCCGGCGCCATGTCTACCCTGCTGGCTGCTTTGCTGGCGTTGCGGGACGCTTGACGCGGGCCTCGGGCCGCCCCACATTTAACAAATGCGTTAAATAGGAGAGCCCCATGCGTGCGATCACAATTACCTACGCCTATTCCGGTGACGAGGACACCTGGACACAGGCGATCCACAACTTCATCAGCGCCGTTGACAATGACCCGCAGGCGGCGGGCAAGTTCACCTACCAGGTGGCCGTGGCCGACGACGGAGTAACCCGGTTCCACTGGGGCCGCTGGGACGCGCCCGAAACCCTGGCCCACGTGCAATCCCAGGAATATTTCCGGACTTTTGCCGGCCAGGTGAAGGCCTTCGCAGGCGGGGCACCGCAGAACACCGGCCATGATGTGGTGATGAAAACCGGTGGGTGGTAGGCGTCCGCATGAAAAAGCTTCTTGCCCTGCTGGTCGTCGCTGTCGCGGTGTTCGTCCTTCTGCAGGTATCCGGCAGGGACGAGACGATTTCCGGGTATGCCCCGTCGGGCGTGACCTGGAGTCTGGAGGCGCTGGGCGGCACCGCTTACCCGGCCCGGGCGACGATCAGCTTTCCCGAGGAAGGCCGGATCATCGGCGACGCTCCCTGCAACGGCTACAGCGCCACGCAATCCGCGCCCTATCCCTGGTTCGAAGCCGGGCCCATCGCCGCAACCAGACGCGCCTGTCCCGAGCTTGCGGAGGAAGCGGCCTTTTTCGAGGCGCTTGCCCGCGTCACCCTGGCCGAAGTCGCGGGCGAGGTTCTGATCCTCTCTGGCGAGGATGGGTTCGAGATGGTGTTTTACGCCCGACGTTGACTGTCTGGCCGGGCACCCCGCCCCCCGCGACCCTTCCTTGCTCCGCCGCACCGCCACGCAGCGAGGTTTTTCGTTGCCCTCCCCGCCTGCCCGACGCAAACTGCGCCCAGGTGCTGACGGGTGAGGGATACAGGTGGCGTTCAGTTTCGTGCACACGGCGGATATTCACCTCGATAGCCCGTTGAAATCCCTGGCGCTGCGCGATGCGGAACTGGCCGAAATGGTTGCCAATGCCTCGCGCACGACCTTTGCCCGCATCATCGACCTCTGCCTTGCCGAACAGGTGCAGGCGCTGCTGATCGCGGGCGACCTGTATGATGGGGCGCAAACCTCGATGAAGACGGCAGGCTTCCTGGCCCGGCAACTGGAGCGGTTGGACGCGGCGGGGATTGAAACCTTCATCATTCGCGGCAATCACGACGCCGCCTCACGCATTACACGCGAGCTGGTTCTGCCCGACAGTGTACATGTCTTTGGCGGTCGCGCAGGTGTCGAGGAACGCGACTGGAACGGCCAGCCAGTGGCGCTGCATGGCATCTCCTTTGCCAAGCCCCACGCACCGGACAGCCTGCTGGAGAAGTTCGGAACACCCCGCCCGGGCGCTTTCAACATCGGCATGCTGCACACCAGCCTGGGCGGATCGCCCGGCCACGACCCCTATGCGCCCTGCACGCTGGCCGAGCTGCAGGCAACCGGCTTCGACTACTGGGCGCTGGGACATATCCACAAGCGGGCGCAACACTCAGGCCCGACAACGGTGGTCATGCCCGGCGTTCCCCAGGGCCGGGACATTGGCGAGGCTGGCGAGAAATCGGTCACATTGGTCCGGGTGGACCAAGGCAGCGTCACGACCGAGGCGCGGCCGCTCGCCGTGGCGCGGTTCGACCGGCTGGACGTGGATTGTAACGGTCTGGCGGATTGGACCGACCTTGTGCGTGCGCTGAAGGCGGCACTGCGCGTGGTGGATCCGGGGGACACACAGCGCATCATTCGCCCCGTGCTCAGCGGTGTCACGCCTCTGGCCTGGCGGGCCGGGCGCGATGCGGAACTGCTGCTGGAAGAGGCGCGCAGCGAGGCGGAGGGAACCGATGGGCTGTGGATCGACAAGCTGACCCTGGCGCTTCAAGCCGAAGGTAACGCCGCCCCCGCCGGTCCGGTGGGCGAGTTGATGGAGATGATTGCGCAGACCCCCTTGTCACCCAAGGACCCGCGCGTACAGGCGGAATACGAGCTCCTGCGCAAACAACTGCCCACGGAGCTGCGCGACATTTTCGGCGCGGATGAGGCGGACACGGCCGCAACCCTGACCGAGGACCTCGCCAAGGGCGCGCGCGACCTTCTGTCCCGTCTGGACGGGGAGGGCTGAGCAATGCGTCTGGACCGGCTCGAACTTACGCGCTATGGCAAATTCACCGACCAGATGGTGGATTTCGGCCTGGCGAAAGCGCCCGATCTGCATGTGATCCACGGGCCGAACGAAGCGGGAAAATCCACGCTTCTGTCCGCCTGGCTGGACCTGCTTTTTGGCGTGCCGGACCGCAGCACCATGAATTTCCGGCATGATTACAAATCCATGCAAATCCGCGCGGCGCTGGACATCGGTGGCAGGGCGCATCATGTGACGCGGCTTAAGAAACGCGAAGGGTCACTTCTGGATGCAACGGGAAGTCCGGTGGGCGAAGCCTTTCTGTCCGGTGCCCTGCACGGCATGAGCCGGGGCAGCTACACTGCCATGTTTTCGCTCAACCGGCAGACGCTGGAGGAAGGGGGAGAGAGCATCCTGGCCTCGCAAGGCGATCTGGGCGAACTGCTGTTTCAGGCCAGCGCCGGCTTGAGCGACCTGTCCGCACAGCTGGCCGGGCATGATGCAAAAACCCAGGAGTTCCTGAACCGTACCGGGCGCAAGGGACAGCTGCGGGAGCTGGGCAAGGACCTGATGGAGCTGACCCGGCGGATCAAGGAACTGGACACCCAGGCCACCGCGTTTGCCCGCCTGGTCGCGGCACGCGATCAGGCCGAAACCACCTGGCGCAGCTCCAGGAACCGGCTGGACATCGCCAGCCGGCGCAGCATCGAATTGGAACGCCTGCGCAACGCGCTGGGGCCCGGCAACCACTTTCGCCGGCTCGAAGCAGGGATCACCGGGTTCGGGAACCTGCCCGATCCCCCTGCGGACTGGCTTCGCGAGGCGGGCGCTCTGGACCGGGCGCACTCCGATCTGCGCGCGCGGCACAAAGCCGCCGCCGACAGGGTCGAGGCCCTGAGCCGCGACCTGTCCCGGGTGCCCGACGACCCCGAGTTCCGCGCTCTGGCGGACCGGATCGCCGAGGCCGAAGCGCTTAAGTCCGCCCACGACACCGCGCAGACCGATCTGCCGAAACGCGAACGCGAACGTGAAGGCGACGCGGCGCGTCTGGCGGACTGCCTCTTCCGATTGGGGCGCCCCGGCCAAGACCCCGCGGTTCTGCTGCCTGACGCTGCCACCATGGGCCAGTTGCGCGGGCTGGTCGAAACACACGCCTCGCTTCACGCCGCACATCAGACTGCCAGGAGCGAGCTCCTCCGCGCCCGCACGCGGGCGGATCAGGCCACGCAACGCCTGACCGACGCCGGCGGCGGCACGACCGACCCCGGAGAGGTGCGCGGGCTGGTGGCCATGCTGCGCAGCGAAGACCTGCGCGGTGCGGCCGACCGCGCCCTGACGCAGCGGGATCAGGCGGAAACCGCCCTGGCCAAGGCCCTTGCGGCACTGGCGCCCTGGCAGGGACAAGCGGCGGAGTTGGCCAGCCTGCGCCTACCGGACAGAAACACGTTGACCCGGTTGGGCGAGCGGCTGGACGCCGCTGCGCAACACGCGCGGGCCGCCGAGGCGGAGCTGACCCGGCAAGAGCAGGACCTCGCCACCCGCCGGGCCACGTTGCAGAAACAGACCCCGCCTGACGGTACGAACGCCCAGGAAGCCGCCAGGGCCCGCGCCCACCGCGAGGCGACCTGGGCCGCGCACCGGGCCAGCCTGGATCCGGCCAGCGCTGATCGGTTTGAACAGGCCATGCGCCTGGATGACCGGATCAGCGCCACATTGGCCGATCGCACCGCCAAAGCCGATCGCGCCCGCGAGGCGGCACAGGCACTGGCCCAGGCCGAGCATCAAGCCAGTCAGGCGCGTGGCACCCTCGAAGATACCCGCCGCGCCCATGAGGCATTGCGCGAAGAACTGGATGGGTTGCGCCTCGCCATCTCCCCCTCCCTGCCCGACGACATGGAGGCTTCTCATTTGACCGACTGGCTTGACCGCGTGGCGGTGGCCCTCGACGCCCTGGTCATACGCGACGATGCCAACCGCGCGCTGTCCCGCGCAGTGGGTCAGGCGGAACGGGCCCGAAACGAGCTTCTGGCCGCTTTGGACCGGGCCGGCCGCTCCTTGCCGAAGGACGCGGGACTTACCCCGGCACTGGAAACCGCACAGGCCCTTCTGGATGCCGCCGCCCGTTTGGATACCCTGTCCGACGCGGCCCGGCAGGCCGGTGACGATCTGAGCGAACGGCAACATATGGAAACGGAAGCTGCCGCCGCACTGGCCGAATGGCAGGAAGGTTGGAGCCTTGCTCTGCAGGGCACCGCCTGGGCCGATCCCCTGCCCGAAGCGGCCGAAATGCGCGCCATTCTGGAAGAGCTTGGCACGCTGCGCTCCCTGCAAGAGAAACTGCGCGAGCTGGACCATCGCATCGCTGCCATGACCGAAAACCGCGACCGGTTTGCACTGGCCGTCAGAGATTTGGCGCGCGACGCCAGACTCGACCATACCCTTACGTATAGCGACGCCTGGCGAGTGCTGCGCGATCGCGCGCTTCAGGCCCGGGCAGCAGACACCCGGCGCGGCGATCTGCAATCGCAACTGGACCGCGCCCGCAGGGACCTGTCCGAACTGGACAGGGAAAGCGCCAGTCACCGCGCGCGGATCGACCAGATCGCGGCTTTCTTCAGCGTTGCGGACTGGACTGCGGCGCGGGCTGCATTGGCGCAGGCCGAGCAACGCGCGCAGCTAAAGCGGGCACAGGCCGAACGGGCCGACGAATTGTGCGAAATCCTCGGCACGCAGACCGAGGAAGAGGCCCTGGCCTCGCTGGAGGGGGTGGACGCAGACAGCATCTCTGCCGAGATCGACCACCTGAACACTGAGCTGGCGACGCTGCGCAGCGCACAGGACGAGAGCCACGCGACCTTCCGCGAGGCCGCAGCCGCGCTTGCGGCCGTGGGCGGCGATGGTGAGGTGGCCCGGCTGGAAGAGACCCGACAGACCTGCCTGATCGAGATCGAGGAGGGCGCGCGGGCGCATCTGCGGGCACGGTTGGGGCTGGTGGCGGTTGAAGACGCCCTGAGACGCTACCGCGACACGCATCGCAGCGGCATGATGACCCGCGCCTCGCAGGCGTTCAGCACCATTACCGGCGGGCGCTATTCCGGCCTGACCACTCAGGCCGACGGCCAGCGCGAAACTCTGGTAGCCCTTCCTGCCGAGGGTGGATCGCGCCAGGCCGGCCAACTGTCAGAGGGTACTCGGGCGCAGCTTTACCTCGCCTTGCGCATCGCGGGCTATCATGAATTCGTGCGACAGAACGGACCGGTGCCCTTCATTGCCGATGACATCATGGAAAGTTTCGACGATGAGCGCGCAAAGGCGACCTTCGGCTTGCTCGCCGCGATGAGCGGGCTGGGGCAGGTGATCTATCTGACCCACCACGCCCACATGCGCGATCTGGCGCAGGCGGCCTGTGCCAAGGTGCGGCTGCATGAGCTCACCTGACCCTACGGGGGCATAGGGTCAGCCTTGGAGCTTGTCCAGCCCGTCGCGCAGCAGATGGTATCCCGGTTCCATGTGGTCGCGCAGGCGCTGGTTGTAGCCACCCGGCGTGTCGAGCGCGGCAAGGCTGTCGGCGAGCGAACCCGCCTTCATCGAATTGGCGATCAGCGTGGTCAGGAAGGCTTCGGCCCGGGTAGCGTCCCCGGTGCGCTCAGCAAGCCATTCCCCTGCCGTGGCCACCAGCTTCAACGCGGGGGACAGCGTGGCCTGGGCAGCCATGAAGGGGACCATCTGGGCGGGATCATCGAAGGCAATGACCAGGTTGCGTGCGCCGACCAGCGCCTGAACCGTGGGGGACGGCGGGCAGGAAAACACCGGTGAACCGCCGGTCGCGATGACCGGAAAGGGGATCAGCATCACCGGATTTTCGGCCGGGGCCACAAGTCGGGCCACATGGTCAAGCGGCAGGTCGCCCATCAACGAAACCACGATGTGATCGGGCCGGAAGGAAAGCGGCTCAAGCGCCGCGTCTGCCTGAGCCCCGGTGGTGCCGATCAGCACCACGTCGCAGGTATCCAGAACCGCTTGGTTTTCCGCGACACAGACATTTTCGAACTCCGCCGCCAGCGCCCGGGAATTTGCCGCCGAACGGGCGGAGACGGTGATCTGATGCCCGTCCCCCGCAATGCCGCGCACCACCGCCGTGGCAATGGTGCCGGTGCCGATCACGCCGATACGCATGTCAGATATCCTTTACAAGCCGCAGCGCATCATAGATCGCCGCATGGGTGTTGCGGGCGGATACGGCGTCGCCAATGCGGAAGAGCTGATAGCTGCCCTCCGGATTGCGCACCACGGTCTGTGGCCGTCCTTCAATCAGCGCGTCATGGTCGACGGCGCCTTGGTTGGACGCCCCTTCACGAAGCTCGAAATAGAGGTCATCCAGCGGCAGGGTGCCATAGTTCACCACGACCTGGTCATACACTTGCGTATGGGTATGGTCGGAATAGTCCGTGCCGATGGTGGCGACGAGTTTGTTGCCCTCGCGCGCCACGTCCAGCAGACGGCGCGTGACGGTGAAGGTCACATCCTTGTCCTGCAGCGCCCGCATGTAGGGCACCAGATTCATCGCCATGATGTCCGGGGCAAAGACGCGGTCAGGGGTCATGACCTCGACCTTGGACCCTGCTCCCGCTGCGATCTCAGCGGCCTGAAGCCCTGGGTGATCGCCGCTTTCGTCATAGATCAGCACATGTTCAGCCGGTTTCACGTCGCCCGAGATGATATCCCAGGAGGTTATCACATGCTGTGCCTCGCCATTCTCGAACAGTTCGGTATTGGGCAAGCCGCCGGTGGCGACGATCACCACGTCCGGGTTAAGCGCGGTCACGTCATCGGCCTCCGCCCAGGTGTTGAAACGAAACTCCACATCGCGCGCGGCGCATTGTGACATGCGCCAGTCGATGATCGAGATCATCTCGCGGCGGCGGGGCGATTGTGCGGTCAGCCGGACCTGGCCACCGGGATCGGGCTGGGCCTCGAAAACCACCACTTCATGCCCCCGCTCAGCGGCAACACGGGCGGCTTCCAGACCGCCAGGGCCTGCACCGATCACCACCACCTTCCTCTTCTCATCCGCCGGCGGGATGTCATGGGGCATGGTCAGCTCGCGCCCCGTTGCCGCGTTGTGCATGCACAGCGCATCGCCCGCCTGATAGATCCGATCCAGGCAATAGGTGGCACCGACGCAGGGGCGGATGTCCTCTTCGCGCCCTTCCTCGATCTTGCGCACGATATGCGGGTCGGCCATGTGCGCACGGGTCATGCCGACCATATCCAGCAGCCCCTCGGCCACCGCATGGCGGGCGGTGGCTACGTCGGGGATCTTGGCGGCGTGAAAGGTCGGCATGCCGGTGGCCTTCTTCACCGCACCCGCGAAATCCAGATGCGGCGCGTTGGCCATGCCCTGAACCGGGATCACGTCGGTCATCGCCGGGTCGGTGTGAATGCGCCCCTTGATCACGTTCAGGAAATCGACCTGCCCGATGGCGGCCAGCCGTTTCGAGATCTCGATGCCTTCCTCGGCCGTGATCCCACCCTTCTGCGCCTCGTCGGCCGTATAACGCAGCCCGACGATGAACTCGGACCCGACGCGTTTGCGAATGGCATCCAAAACATCCATCGGAAAGCGCAGTCGGTTTTCCAGCGTATCCGCCCCGTAGGGCCCGACAAGGTCATTGGTCAGCGGCGACCAGAACTGATCCAGCAGGTGGCCATAGACCTGCAGCTCGATCCCGTCCATGCCACCGGCCTGCATACGTTCCGCGGCATCGGCAAAATCACCGATGATCCGCTCGATATCCCAATCTTCGATCAGCTTCGGAAAGGCCCGGTGCGCCGGCTCGCGGTGCTTCGACGAGGACACGGAGGGCAGCCAGTTTCCCTTGTTCCATCCGGTGCGCCGCCCCAGGTGGGTCAACTGGATCATCACCGCGCAGCCATGTTCATGCACGCCGTCGGTCAGGCGTTGCACCCAGGGCACCACTTCGTCGCGATAGGCCAAGATATTGTTGAACACCGGCGGGCTGTCACGGGACACCGCCGCCGACCCCGCAGTCATGGTCATCGCCACGCCCGCCTTGGCACGCTCCACGTGATAGGCGGCATAGCGTTCCTTGGGCATCCCGTCCTCGGGATAGGCGGGCTCGTGACTGGTCGTCATGATCCGGTTCTTCAGCGTCAGGTGCTTCAGCTGAAAGGGTTGCAACAGGGGATCTTTGGACATGGCTACATCTCGCTGTTCGGGGCGAATTGCCCCTCTTTATCTTGCCGAAAATCTCCCGGGGGAGCGCGAGGGGGCAGCGCCCCCTCGCCCCGGCCGGACCGCACGGGCGGCCCGGAACTCAGTACCACATATCGTCCACAGACGATTTTTTGCGCGTGACGAAATCGCACAGCGCCTCGTCGACGGCTTCGTCCAGCGCCGGGGCCTCGTATTCCGCCAGAGCCTGTTTCCAGCGTTTGTTTGCACGCTCGGCCATCTCGACAGAGCCCTGTTCGTCCCAGCTTTCCCACGGCTGGTCATCGTTCAGCGCGCTATCGTAATAGGCGGTCTTGTAGTGGCGCATCGTGTGCTCGGTCGAGAACAGGTGCTCACCCGGTCCCTTCTCGGCCAAAGCCTCGAATCCCAGCGTGTCCTCGTTCACCTCGAACCCTTTCATATAGGCATGCAGCGCACCGCAGATGTCCGTGTCCATCATGAATTTCTCATAGGACATGGACAGCAGACCGTCGACAAAACCGGCCGAGTGCAACAGGAAGTTCGCGCCGCAGTGGATCGCCGACATCATCGACATCATCGACTGCTGCATCGCCTGCCCGTCCGGCGCCTTGGAGGTCGAGAAATTCCCGGCGCAGCGCAGCGGCAGTTTCAGACGGCGCGCCAACTGGCCATAGGCGAGCGACCCCAGAGCCGGCTCCGGCGTGCCGAAAGTGGGCGATCCCGAGCGCAGGGACATCGAGCTGATGAAGCTGGCCAGCACCGCTGGCGCGCCGGGGCGCACCAGCTGGGTCAGCGCGCAGGAGACCATGCTTTCCGCAAGACACTGCGCGACCGACCCGGCCACGGTCAGCGGCGACACCGCGCCACCCAGAAGGAACGGCAGATGGACGGACCCCTGCCCGGCTTCGGCATAGGCGCGGATCCCGGCGGTGGTCACACCGTCCAGCACCAGCGGCGATGTGGTGTTGAAGTTGCCCATGATGACGCAGTTCTGATCGGTGAATTCCGCGCCGAACAGGATGCGCGCCATCTCGATCGAATCCTCGGCCCGTTCCGGCGCCGTGATCGACCCCAGGAACGGCCGGTCGGAATATTTGATGTGGCTGTAGACCATGTCCAGGTGGCGCTTGTTCACCGCCACGTCGGTGGGTTCGCAGATCGTGCCGCCCGAATGGTGCAGCCAGGGCGAGCTCTGCGCCAGCTTGATCAGGTTCTGGAAATCTTCGATCGTGCCATAGCGGCGCCCCTTGTCCATGTCCATCACGAAGGGCGAGCCGTAGGACGGGGCAAAGACCGTATGCGGTCCGCCGATCTGCACCGTGTTCTTCGGGTTGCGCGCGTGCTGGGTAAAGACCTCGGGCGCGGTTTTCAGGATCTCGCGGATCATGCCGGGCGCGAATTTCAGGTTCCAGCGTTCCGGGTCCAGCTGCGTGACCTCGGCGCCGGCCTTGCGGAACAGCTCGACAGTGACCGGATCCTCACGGAATTCGATGCCGATCTCGGCCAGGATCCGTTCCGCCGTGGCCTCGATCCGATCCAGGCTTTCCTCGGACAGGATGTCATAGGTCGGAATGCCGCGCGTGATGTAGGGCACCTCCAGATGCGGGTTCTGACCGGGCTGGCCGGACCGGGCCTCTCCGCCGCGCGACCGCCTCCGCGTCTTGCGCACAACCGTTGCTTCGCTCATCGCTGTCTCCCTGACGATTCACTTGAGTTGACATAGCTGTCACCACAATTGACATACCTGTCAAGTTCTCTAAGAATGCGCCCATGGACCAAAAACGACATATCGCCGCCGCAAAACCAGCAACCCGGACCCGGGCCAGCGAGGATATGTGGCTGAACGCCGCCCATGAAGTGCTCTGCGAAAGCGGGGTGGAGGCGGTAAAGGTCATGCCCCTGGCCAAGCGGCTGGGACTGACACGCACGGGATTTTATTGGCATTTCAAGGATCGCGACGCGCTGCTCGAAGCCATGGTGGCCCGGTGGGAGGACAAGAACACCGGCAACCTCATTGCCCGCTGCGAGGCCTATGCGGAGACCATCTGCGAGGCGATGTTCAACCTGTTCGACTGCTGGCTGGATGCCAACCTGTTCGACGCGCGGCTGGACCTGGCGATTCGCAACTGGGCGCGCAATGATCCGGCATTGCAGGAAAGACTCGACCGCGCGGATGCCCGGCGGCGCAAGGCCATTACCGACATGTATCTGCGATTCGGGTTTTCCGATGCTCAGGCCACTGCACGGGCGATGACGGTGATCTATACTCAGGTCGGCTATATCTCGATGCAGATCGAGGAAGACCGCGCGGAACGTATCGCGCGCATGCCCGATTTCATCGAGGTCTATACCGACGCCCGCCCCAGCGATGCCGAAGAACGCCGCTTTCGCGCCCGCCACGACGTCTTGCAGGCCCGCGCCAGCTAACCTCCCCCCGCTCGGCACCGAGGTTTTCGGCAGGAATTCAGGGTCTTCCATGCGCACCAGATCAGCCAGCCGTGGCCGATTTGCCACCCCCTCGCAGCCTGGTGAACGCGCGAACCATTGAGATCGGCAAAACCCGGTGTTATTTTCAGGGTACGCCCAGCGCCGGGGCTGGACGGCGTGTAGTGAAGGAGGACTATGTCCTGTCTCATGTTACAAAGGCCGCCGATGACGCGGCCGACGCGGAGCCTTCCATGGTGACGGCATCCGATCTCACGGTAAGCAACGCCCTGCTTGACCGCATCCTCAAATCGCTTGACGAAGACAAGGCCGAAGACGTCGTGACAATCGACCTTTCGGGCAAGTCGGAAATGGCCGACCACATGGTGGTCTGCTCGGGCCGCAGCTCGCGCCAGGTGGCGGCAATCTCGGAAAAGCTGACGGATCGCATCAAGCAGGAGTTTGGCATCTTTTCGAAGATCGAGGGCAAGGACCAGGGCGACTGGGTGCTGATCGACACGGGCGACGTGATCGTCCATGTGTTCCGCCCGGAAGTGCGCGAGTTCTACCAGCTTGAAAAGATGTGGCTGGATCCGGGCGCCGCGCGCACCGGCAACTGAGCCGCGATGCGGATCCATATCTGCGCGGTGGGCCGCCTGCGGGCGGGCCCCGAACGTGAGCTGATCGACGACTATCTGACACGATTTGACCGCACCGGGCGGGCCTTGGGCCTGGGCCCGGCCAATGTGGTCGAGGTCGAGGACAAGAAAGGGGGCGGCATGGCCGCCGAAGCGGC
The DNA here is from genome assembly GCF_030148435.1 of Aliiroseovarius sp. Classification (GTDB taxonomy): domain Bacteria; phylum Pseudomonadota; class Alphaproteobacteria; order Rhodobacterales; family Rhodobacteraceae; genus JASBTN01. The sequence goes on along the minus strand of NZ_JASBTN010000040.1, from coordinate 66,913 downwards.
TCTGCTGGAACGCTCCATTCCCAGGGGCGCGGTGATCTGCGCGCTGGACGAGCGCGGCAAGCTGATGTCCTCGCCGGATTTCGCCGCCCAACTGGGCCGTTGGCGTGATGACGGACGGGGGGACCTGGCCTTTGTCATCGGTGGGGCGGACGGGATCGACCCCAGCCTGCGGGGGCGGGCGGATGCGAAGTTGTCTTTCGGCAAGATGGTCTGGCCGCATATGCTGGCGCGGGTGATGCTGACCGAACAGCTTTACCGCGCCGCGTCGATCCTGGCGGGCAGCCCCTATCACCGGGTGTGATCGGTCTAACCCAGCCCCATATCGGTTGGGGCCAGCCTGAAGGCCTGGCCGAACCCTCCGTTCAGAAACCCGGCCTCCACCGCGAATCTCACGAAGCGGAAATCACCGAAATCGACATAGAGTTTCGCCTTGGGGTGCCGGGTCAGATAGTGGTCACGCAGGGCGCCATGGCTGGTTTCGCGTTCTGGAAACTCGGCCCGCGCGGTCAGGGTCAGGCGCGGGTGCACGAGGGGGTTTCCCTTTTCTCCGGGCTCCCCCACCAGCAACGAACAGGCCGGGTTCGCCTTCAGCGCCCTGCTGTGAAAAGCGATGTCCGAGATCAGGCTGACCGGATGCCCGTCCGGGTCCGTCGCCAGCGCAATGCGGGTGACGAAGGGCGCACGGGTATCGGGGTCCAGCACGCCCAGCGCGGCAAAGCCCGCCCCGTCGATCAGGCCGCGGGCCAGTGCCCGGGCCTCGTCGTCGGTGGGGCGGACCGGGCCTGTGTCCTTGTCGGACATCCCCTTACCCGACCTGCAGGACGATCTTGCCGATATGCTGGCTGGTCTCCATCCGGGCATGGGCCTTGGCGGCGTCGTCGAGGGCAAAGACCTGGTCCATCACCGGTGCCACCCGGCCCGCATCCAGCAGAGGCCAGACTTTCTCGGCCAGTTCTTCGGCGATACGCGCCTTGGCCAGGTCCGACTGCGGGCGCAGGGTGGACCCGGTCACGGTCAGGCGCTTGGCCATGATCAGGGCGAAGTTGACCTCGGCCTTGGGGCCCGAAAGGAAGGCGATGTGCACCATCCGGCCGTCCGGCGCCAGGCTCTTGATATTGCGTGCAATATAGTCGCCGCCGACCATATCGAGCACCAGGTTCGGCCCGCCTTCGGGCTTCATCACCGCGACGAAATCCTCCTCGCGGTAGTTGATCGCACGCTCGGCCCCCAGATCGCGGCAGACCTGGCACTTCTCTTCCGAGCCCGCGGTGGTGAAGACCCGTGCGCCGAAAGCATTGGCAAGCTGGATCGCGGTGGTGCCGATGCCGGACGAGCCGCCATGCACAAGAAAGCGTTCGCCCGCCTGCAGCCCGCCGCGCATGAAGACGTTGGACCAGACGGTGAAGAAGGTCTCGGGCAGGCAGGCGGCTTGTTTCATCCCCATGCCCTCGGGCACCCGCAGCGCGTGGGCGGCAGGTGTGGTGACATATTCCGCGTAACCGCCGCCGGGCAGCAGCGCACAGACCTTGTCGCCAAGGCTCCACTGCGTCACGCCCTCGCCCAAAGCGACCACCTCGCCCGAGGCTTCGAGCCCCGGCAGCGGGCTTGCCGTCGGCGGCGGCGCGTAGCTGCCCGCGCGTTGCAGCGCGTCGGGGCGGTTCACCCCGGCAAACGCCACCTTGATCAGGATGTCGCCGGGACCGGGCACGGGCACGGGCGCCTTGATCGGGCGCAGAACCTCGGGGCCGCCGGGTTCGGAAATCTCGACGGCACGCATGGTTGTGGGCAGGGTCATTGGTTTTCCTTCTGTTCCCAGTGTCCGGGGTAATTCGGGCGTGGGCTGCCGGGGGCCTTGATCGTCTCGAGGATCTTGCCCGGCCCCGCCATGAAGGCCCGGGCAAGCTTGCTGTCGCGCGCCTTGGCCTTGAATTTCTCGAAGCTCATTACATTGTCGATACGCCGGTCCAGAAAGGCCCAGGTCGCGGCATGGCCCTCGCTGTCATCGCCCAACCAGTAGAGCACGGTGGAACTGTAGACCGCCGACAACGTCGCCCGCTTGGTGTACCAGTTCACGTCGCGTGAACTGTCGCCCAGCGTGGTCCAGATCAGGTCACTGGTGCCCCACAGCGCCGCCGCCCCGTCGCTTGCATGCTGCGGCAGGGCAAAGAGCGTCATGCCGCGGCGCACCACCTCCCTGTCGGCCAGTTCGAGGCGCATGCGCACCCCGGCGGCAATCCGGTCGCGAAAGCGCATTTCGCCCAGGTCGGCCGCCTTCAGCCGCGCCACCATCTCCGCGTCGCCCTGCCTGTGAAAGGCCAGCGCCATATCCACCGCGCCGCGAGGATACATGCCCCGCGCCTCGTCTGCGCTGAGCCCGCAATCGGCGGCAGCCGCGTCGAAACATGCCGCGGTCCAGCCGTCGAAGGGCACATGCAGAAGGGCGGCGTTCAGAAGGTCTTGTGCTGTCGTCATGGGGGCGACTGTCGCACAGGGCGCAAAGCTGGACAAGCGGACAAAGGCCTGCTAAGGGAGGCGCTCCTGCAATTCTGCAAACTCCAACTTAGAAAGGTGGTGACAACCACATGCAGGTTTCGGTTCGCGATAACAACGTAGACCAGGCGCTTCGTGCGCTGAAGAAGAAACTTCAGCGTGAAGGTGTCTTCCGCGAGATGAAGCTTCGGCAGCATTTCGAGAAGCCCTCCGAGAAGAAAGCGCGCGAAAAGGCGGAAGCCATTCGCCGTCAGCGCAAGCTGGCTCGGAAGAAAGCGCAGCGTGAAGGCCTCCTCTGAGGTCTGACGCATCCGGCAGAGGGGTTCACCCCGAACGCCACGACGACCCCCGCGGCCCCGCCTCGGGGGTTTGTTGTTTTAAGGGGGGCAATTCCCCCCAATTTGCCCGACTCACCCCATATGGGGCACACTGGAGGCACAGCACTGACGGCGCCCCGGGCGCCCGGTGACAGGATCGACGCAGCACAGACAGAGGCCAGACACTGGACACACCTTGGGCGCCTTCGCGAATACGGAGGACACCATGGCTTTATCCGCACGCCTTGAAAACCACCTGAGCGCCCGCGAGATCCCCTACTCGACGCTCAAACACCCGTTCAGCGTCACCACCGCCGAATGCGCCGAGGCCGCCCATATCCCGGGCGATCACCTGGCGAAATCGGTCCTGATCCACATGGAGGAAGGCCCGATGCTGGCGGTCGTGCCCAGCAACCACCAGGTCGACCTGCACGCGCTGCAGAACATGATGCACCGCCGCCTGGGACTCGCCGGAGAAGAGGAAGTACGCGAGCTCTTCGACGATTGCGACCTTGGCGCAGCCCCGCCTGTCGGCGAGGCCTATGACGTGCCGACTGTGGTCGATGACAGCCTTACCGGGCTCGACAAAGTCTGGTTCGAAGGCGGCGACCACCGCACCCTTGTCGAGATGCGGGGGCGCGACTTCGACCGCTTGATGAAACGGGCCAAACACGGCTCGTTCTGCTGCATGCACTGACACTTTCCCCGCCGGCCGCCTGACTGCCGGCGGGGCAACCCAGAAGGAGGAATATGAATGAAACCGGTTGTTCTGTTGGTCGGGCGCCTGCCGGACGTGATCAGCAACGTGGCGCGCCAGCTCGAGGATCTGCCGATCCAGTGGCTCGGCGCCCACGACCGCGAGGAAGTGATCCGTCAGCTCGAGGCCGAACCCGGCATCAGCGCGGTGGTGATCGGCGCCGGGCTGGACGATACCATCCGCGGCGATCTGATCGGCGTCATAGCCGCGCGCCGCCCGGATGTCTGCATTCACCTCAAGGACCGTGCCTCGGGTGCGCCGGGCATGGCCCCGTTTGTGCGCCGCGTGGTTGAAATGGAGGTGCTGGAGAAGGCACGGGTTTGAACACACAGGCCAGCGCACCCCGCGCCATTCCCTCTTTTCCTTGCTGAAAATATCCCGGGGTGAGGCCGCCAGGCCGAGGGGCAGCGCCCCTCCAGGCTCACGAAGTGAGCCACGCCCAACCCCTGACAAGCCGAAGGCGCGGGAAGGGGGCAGGAGCGCGCCCTCAAACCTCGCGCAGGTTTTCCTGTACGGCGGCAATGATCTCCTGCGGGTGCGTGTAGCCAATGCCGTGGCCCGCGCCGGGCACTTCCAGCTTCCAGGCGTCGCGATTCCACACGGTCAGCTTGCCGATGGCGCTGGCGGGGATCACGTCATCCTCGGCGCCCCAGATCGAGACAACGGCCACATACATCCTGGACAGCTCGCGGTGTTCCGCCTCCAATTCTTCGCACAACATATGGCGCTCGCTGGACAGGATCGACCGCAGGTAGCCCCTGGTACGAAGGTCGGCTGCAATTCGGTCGGGCAGGTCGGGGATTACCGTCGCCCCATCCGCATCCGCCCGCGCGCCACGCTTCAGAAGCAGCCCGCCAAAGCACATCCACAGCCAGGTGCCGAACCGCCCTGAGATGCGCGCCTGCTTCAGCAGCGGATGGGGCGTGTAATCCATTCCGGCCGGGGCCAGCAGAAACAGCCGGTCCACCCGCTCGGGGTGTTTCGCGGCAAAACAGGTCGAAATCGACCCGCCCATGGAATAGCCGAACAGGCAAATCTCCCTGTCCTCGGGAATGCCAAGAGCCGCCAGCAGCTCCTCGAGCTGCCCGAGGAAGAAATCCCTGTCCTGTATCCCGGCGGGACGGTCGGAGTATCCCCGCCCGTAGAGGTCATAGGTCAGGATGCGAAATCCCATCAGGCCGAGCCCGTGAAAGAGGCCGGAAAACACCCAGCTGGCCGAACTCAGCCCATGCACCATCACGATCACCGGCCCGTCGACATGGCCGTGCCACTGGTAATGGGTCACGCCGCGCGACAGGGTCACGAACTCACCCGGCGCATCGCGGCGCGCGGCCGCGTCCATCGGGCGGCGGGTGCGCTCGATCAGCCAGGGAGCGGCGATAAGCAGCGCCAGGAGGAGAAGGAAAACATAGCCGATCAAGCCGCTCTCCACAGCACCGGGAACCAGTCCTCGCGCAGGCGCTGGCCGGTCTCCATCCCGTGGCCCGGGAAGGGCGGCGATGTGCGGCCGGGGCGCTCGATGTATCGCGCGTCGTCGCCCATCCAGCGCAGAGACAGTGCCCGGCGGCGGGTATCGGCAAAGTTGCCACGCGCGCCATGCACGGTGCGATAGTCGAAAACCACCACGTCACCCGGCTCCATCGGCCATTCCAGCACCGTCATGTCACCGGGGTTGGCATCCGGGTCCGGCACCGCAATCCAGTCCTGCCCGGCGTCATAGAAGTCACTGTCATCCGCCCAGCTGACCGGGCGCACCATGCGCTCCCATTTGTGACTTCCGGCAATGAAGCGCAGCGAATTCTCGCCAACCGGATCGAGCGGGATCCAGAAGCTTGCGGTCTGCTCGCCCTCGACGAAATAATAGGGCCCGTCCTGATGCCAGGGCGTGGGTTTCGGCGTGCCCGGCTCCTTCACCAGCACGTGGTCATGGAAAAACTGCGCGCGCGCGCTGCGCATGAGCCGCGCGGCGATCTCACCGGCCGGGCTTTCGCGGATCAGGTGCTCGTATTCAGGAATCCGGGTCCAGTTGACATAGTCGTCAAAGAAGCGCCCTTCGGTCACTGCGTTTTCCGACGCATATTCTCCCGGCGAGGCCAAGTTGCGCTCGACACCCGCGCGCATCACCTCGACCCAATCGGTCAGCGCGCCGGGGATCATCACAACGCCGTCGCGCTGGAAGTCCTCGATCATCCGATCTGTAATCCTGGGGGCGCTCATCTCATTCTCCACGCTTGCAGGATATAGGTGCTGGTCATCAGGTCCAGGTGGGCCCCGCCGCCGTTCTTGAACAGCGTAATGTCCTCGGGGTTGCGAGAAAAAGCTCCGCTCACCACGTCATAGTAATCGCCTGCCACATCATCGCGGGTAATGATCCCGCGCGCCAGCGGGTCCTTGAATTCACCGATATGGTCAAGCACCGTGTCGCGGCTGTCCATGAACAGGCGGGCCCGTTTCAGGACGTCGTCATCGGCCTCGCGCATGTCCGGGCGGTAGGCGCCGATCAGGTCGAGGTGCTGGCCGGGGCGCAGCCACTCACCCTTGAGGATCGGTTCGGTGGTCATGGTGGCGGAGGTCACGATGTCAGCCACGCGCACGGCGGCCTCCAGATCGGGTGCGACCTCGGTATCGGGGAAGTCGGCCGCTATCGCCTCGGCCCCGGCGGGGCTGCGGTTCCAGATCAGGAAGCGGGCAGCGGGGAAGGTCGCACCATAAGCCTCGCGCAATGCGCGCGCGACGGTGCCCGCGCCGACGATCAGGATAACCTCGCTGTCGGGGCGGGCCAGCAGGCGGGCCCCCAGAACACTGTCACCGGCGGTTTTCCACTTGGTCACAAGCAGGAAATCGACCAGCGCCTCCAGTTCGCCGGTCACATCATTGTAAAGGTTCACCGCCCCCTGGATGGACCCCAGGCCCCGCGCCACATTGCCCGGAACGATATTGGCGGTCTTTACCGCCGACCCAAGCCCGTCGATCCAGGCCGCACGGGACAGCATCGTGTCCTCACCACGATACAGGAATGTATCGCCGACCTCGGCCCTGGGCAGCTTGTGTCCGGCCAGAAAGGCGTCGCCCAGGGTGGACCAGTTCAGGTGTTCTTCGGCTTCGAACGGTACGATTTCGATGCTCACGGCTCGCCCTCCTCCAGCAATCCGGCGATGATCAGGCGCGCCACCCAGCCCTCGGGCGAGGTAAAGATATGCCCCTGCCAGCCGCGCGCCTCGGCCGCGGCGATGTTTTCGGCGCGGTCGTCGACAAACAGCAGGCGCTCAGGTGCGACGCCGCAGTCTCGTTCGACCATTTCATAGATGCGGGCCGAGGGTTTGGTGCACCCCATATGGCCCGAGATGTACCGACGGTCGAATTCGCTCAGAAAGTCCTCGCGGCTCTCGGAGAGCGCAAAGGAGCCGATGCCGAAATTCGACAGTACAAAGACCGGCACGCCCTTGGACCTGAGCACCCGCAGCGTGCGAACGGACAGGTCGATTACCGGTGTGGCCAGGTCCAGCCAGCGGTCATGCCACCAGCGGATTTCCTGTTCGAATTCCGGATACTCGGCGGCGGTGCCATAGATCGTCTCGCGAAAATCTCCACCGCGGTCGACCAGCTCGTTCATGTGATGCAGGTCCACGGTCGCGAACATTTCGCGGCGGCGTTCCTCGCCGATCCAGCGGTCGTAATGTTGCTCGGGCTGCCAGGTGATCAGCACGTTGCCGATGTCGAAGATCACCGCCTCGGGTCTGGGAAGGGCCCTGGAATTCGTCTGTGTCATGGCGCGACCCTAGCGCGGGATTTGACCAAGGGGAATGTGAAAAGAAGCAGAGCAGCCGATGCGGAATCCACTACCGGAAACAGGGGCCTATTCGGCCGCAGCGGTGCCGGCCTGGCCGTGGTAGCTCACCAGGGTTGCCAGATCTTCCGGCGCCGTTTGCGCCGAGAGACAGGCACAGGCGTTTGCAGAATGCGCAAAGATCGAGCCGTCCGAGAAGAAGCTGGAAGCGGTCACGAAGATCACCTTGGCGTCAGGGTGGCGGTAGGCGGCGAAATCGGCCACGGTCAGCGCGCCGCCCCGGGCCAGATCAAGGTTCAGCACAATCACGTCGACGGCGCTTTCGGTCAGGTAGCGGACCGCGCTTTCCTCGCCATCCATCAGCCGCACTTCTGCGTCCTGACGTTCGAGATGCTGTTTCCAGATCCCGCCAAGGTCTTGATTGCTTTCAACAATCAGAACGCGCATTGCCACCTCTCCATTTCATTAAACTGTCGCATAAATCCGCCGGAAATTCCATTTGTTTCCTTCCAACTGGTTAAACCCGGGTGGCCTCGCCCATAGCGTGTCAGGCAGGGCGAAAGGAATGGACAAAGCGTTGCAATTCGGGTTGAAACCCGGGGCGGGAATTGGCGATCTGGCCCGGCGGGCCTGTCGATAGCGTCAGGAAGCCTGTCGCAACTTGCAAAATTCGCCCCGGGGGACCTGCGGTTCCTGACCAAAGGTTGTTCTTCCCGCGTATCGGGGGGCAATTGCCGTTAACAAAGGTTAATTTCAACCGGGAAGTGTTCCCTCGGAACACTTCCGCCAGCGGTTGGACCGGGGAATCGGCCGATAGAATCGCCCGGGGAATAAGGGGGAAGCACAGGATGGCACAGCGCGATCACGGCGGCGGTCTGGACGCCGCGAAAGCCCGGTTCGGAGGGGGGGCAAACGACTGGTTGGACCTGTCCACCGGCATCAATCCCCTGCCCTACCCGGTCGGCGAAACGGCGCCCGAAGCCTGGACGCGTCTTCCCGACCGGAACGCCTTCGACCGGCTGGAACAGGCGGCGCGCGACTTCTGGAAGATCCCGGACCAAGCGGCCGTTCTGGCCGCGCCCGGCGCCTCGGCGATCATCGCCCGTGTGCCGACGCTGGCCGCGCCCGGCGTGGTGGACATTCCCGCGCCCACCTATAACGAACATGCGGCCGCGTTCACCGGATCGGGCTGGCAGATCGGCGACAGTGGAACGGCCCGCGTGCTGGTGCACCCGAACAACCCGGACGGGCGGCTGTGGCAGGAGGGGCTGGACGCTCCCTTGATGGTGATCGACGAGAGCTTCTGCGACGTGACCCCCGAGGCCACGCATATCGCCCGCGCCGCCGCGCCCGGCACGCTAATCCTGAAGAGTTTTGGCAAGTTCTGGGGTCTCGCAGGGTTGCGGCTGGGCTTCGCCATCGGCAATCCGGCCCTGATCGAAAAGCTGCGCGAGGCGCTGGGGCCCTGGCAGGTCTCCGGTCCGGCGCTGGAGATCGGCGCGCGGGCCTTGGAGGATCTGGCCTGGGCCGAAGCAACCCGCGCCCGTTTGACCCGCGATACGGCCCGCATGGACGGCTTGCTCACCGCGAGAGGGGCCCGGCTGGCGGGGGGCACGACGCTTTTTCGCCTCTATGAGGTCGACAGTGCCGAAACCTGGTTTTGCCGCCTGGCCCGAGCCCATGTCTTGACCCGCGTCTTTCCCTACTCGAAAACTTGGATACGGCTGGGCCTGCCCGGACCGAATGGTTGGGATCAGTTGGAGCGTGCCCTGTGACGATTGTGATTGCGATGCTGCTTGATGCCCTCATGGGCGAACCGGACTGGATCTGGCGGCGGGTGCCGCATCCGGCGGTGCTGATGGGGCGGGCAATCGGCTGGCTCGACAAACGGTTCAACCATGGCAGCCTGTTGGCAGGCGGCGCAGTTCTTGCCGTTCTGGTCGTTGCGGCGGGGATGCTGGGCCTGTTGCTGAGTGCATTTGGCCCGGTGGCGGAGGTCCTGATCGGTGCGATTCTGATCGCGCAGAAAAGACTGGTCGAGCACGTGCGCGCAGTGGCCACGGGGCTGCGGTTCTCGCTTGCCGAGGGTCGGCGAAACGTGGCCATGATCGTCGGACGTGATACCGCAGGCATGGACCGTTCGGCAGTGGCCCGCGGCGCGATCGAAAGCGCGGCCGAGAACCTGTCGGACGGGGTCATCGCGCCGGTGTTCTGGTTTCTGATCGGGGGCTTGCCGGGGCTCATGATCTACAAGGTGACGAACACGGCGGACAGCATGATCGGCTACCGCACGGCGAAATACGAGCGCTTCGGCAAGGCGGCGGCTCGGTTCGATGATCTGCTGAACTGGATTCCCGCGCGGCTGAGCGCAGTTCTGATCGTGGCCGCCCATTTTCGCCCCGACGCCTGGCGCGCGGTGCGGGCGGACGCACCCAGGCACCGCAGCCCGAACGCGGGCTGGCCCGAGGCCGCGATGGCGCAGGTTCTGGGCGTCGCCCTGTCCGGCCCGCGCACCTATGACGGCGAGCTTCGGCAGTATCCCTGGGTCAATATCGGCGGGCAACGCATGCTGACCCATGAAGATGTCGACCGCGCGGCGTCTGCGTTGTGGCGCACCTGGGCCCTGCTCTTCGCGGTGGTCGCGCTGGGTGCACTGATCATCGCGGTTGTCTGAGGAGCCAAACCCTTTATCCTGACTTCAACGTCTTTCAGAGAGGGTTTCATGCGTATCATTCTCAGCGCCGCCGCGCTTCTCTTCGTGGCTGGCGCCGCCAGCGCGCAGGTCAGCGTACAATGTGGCGGCAGTTTTTCGAATTTCGTTGCCAAGATGACCGATGCCGCCGCGCGCAAGGGCCATGACCGGGGGGTCGCGCAGCGTTTCTTTGCCGGCGTTCGCCATGACCCGGCCACGATCAAGGCGGACCGCGCCCAGGGGATTTTTGCCAAGACCTTTACCGAGTTCTCACGTCAGTTGATCAGCCAGAATCGCATGGATCACGGCCGCCGCAACCTGCAAAAACACGCCGCGATCTTTGATCGGATGGAACGGCAATACGGCGTCTCGCGCGGGGTGCTGACAGCTTTCTGGGCCTTCGAGACGGATTACGGCGGCTTTCAGGGCAATTTCAATACGCTGAATTCGCTGATGACCTTGAGCCACGACTGCCGCCGACCGGAGCTGTTCCAGCCGCAGGTCTTTGCCGCGTTGGAGCTGTTCGAACGGGGCGATTTCAACCCGGCCACTTCGACAGGCGCCTGGGCGGGCGAGATCGGCATGGTCCAGATGCTGCCCGGCGACATTATCGAGGCGGGTGTGGACGGCGATGGCGACGGGGTGGTGGACCTGCGCCGCTCGCCTGCCGATGCGCTGCTCTCCGGGGCCAATATGCTGAAACGGCTGGGCTGGCGCGCGGGCGAACCCTGGCTGCAGGAGGTTGTGGTGCCAGCCGATCTGGACTGGTCCAGGACCGGGCTCGATACCTCGATGAAGGTCGGCGAATGGGCCAGGCTGGGCGTCACGGCGCGCAATGGCAACCTCGGGCCGGAAACCCTTGAGGCCTCGATCCTGCTGCCCCAGGGACGCAAGGGTCCGGCCTTCATCGCCTATCCGAACTACCGGGTCTATTTCGAGTGGAACAAGAGCTTCGTCTACGTGACCACGGCAGCCTATTTCGCCACCCGTCTGGAAGGCGCGCCGGTGTTCGACCCGCGCAACCCGGAAGCGGGACTGTCTGGGGCGCGGATGAAACAGCTTCAACAGAAACTGAAGGCGCGTGGTCATGACGTGGGCAAGGTGGACGGTATCCTGGGCGCCAAAACCCGCGCCGCCGTGCAGGCGGAACAGAAGCGGCTGGGAATGCCCGCGGATGCCTGGCCGACACCGGCGCTTCTGAACGCGCTGTAGGAGCCGCGAGCCCGGGCGCCAAAAAAAAGAAACGCCGCGGAGAACCCGCGGCGTTTGCTGTTTCCTGTCTCAGGCGTGGCTTACCAGCCGATGGTCGCCTCAAAGCCCTCGAACTCTTCGACCCAGAGCGCCACGACCGACGCGAAGTCCACAGCATCCATGCCCTGGCCACCCATGTAGACGTCGTATTCCAGCTTCGTCACCCCGTCATCCAGCACATAGGCGCGCGAGTAGCGGCGGTCGGTGTTCCATTGGTTTACCATCTGCATCGACACGGACCCATCGGCGTTATAGCCCGAATAGAACTGGATCGATCCGCAATCGGCCCCCCCCGTGCAATCGTAAAAGAAGATCGTATATTCACTGCCGGACTGGCGCACGGTGATCATCGGATCATCAACGGTGTCACGACCAAGGCGCGCGGGCACCCCTTCGTTGAAATAGTAGTCCATGATCGACTGCGGATTGCTTGCCGTCACGTTCTGTGCACTTGCCGCCGTCGCCACGAACGCCAGCGCGCCTGCCGCAAGAACAGTCTTGAAATCCATTAAACCTCTCCCCGGAATAGATCTTGTCGGCTTGAGCTTACGCAGCACAAGACAGGCGGGCAACGGGGGAATTCCAGAAAGTTTCCAGCGCAGGCTAGGTCGGGTCAGGCGACCATCGCCTCGGCCTTTTTCAGGTCCACGCTGACCAGTTGGCTGACGCCCTGTTCGGCCATGGTCACGCCGAAAAGACGGTCCATGCGGGCCATGGTGACGGCGTGGTGGGTGATGATCAGAAATCGCGTGTCGGTGCGGCGCGTCATCTCGTCCAGCATGTCGCAGAAACGGGTGACATTGGCATCGTCCAGCGGCGCGTCGACCTCGTCCAGCACACAGATCGGCGCGGGATTGGCAAGGAACACGCCGAAGATCAGCGCCAGCGCCGTCAGGGTCTGTTCACCGCCCGACAGCAGGCTCAGGGTCGAGAGTTTCTTGCCCGGCGGCTGGCACATGATCTCCAGCCCCGCCTCCAGCGGGTCGTCGCTTTCGACCAGCACCAGCTTGGCCTCGCCACCGCCGAAGAGGTGGGTGAACAGCATGCGGAAGTTGTTGTTGACCTGTTCAAAGGCGGTCAGAAGCCGCTCGCGGCCTTCCTTGTTCAGACTGGCAATGCCGGTGCGCAGCGCGCGGATGGCTTCCTCCAGGTCGGTCTTTTCCTTGACCAGGTTGTCGTGTTCTTCCTGAACTTCCCTGGCATCCTCTTCGGCGCGCAGGTTCACCGCACCAAGGGCATCGCGCTGGCGTTTCAGCCGGTTCACATCGTGTTCGATCTGCTCGGAGCCGGGCATCTGGTCAGGATCGACGTCGAGACTGTCCAGCAGGTCCTGCGGCGAGACCTCCTGTTCCTCGCCGATCCGTTCGGCAGCATAGGCGACTGTCTCGCGGGCGGCATCCGTGCGGGCTTCGGCGCGGGCGCGGGCTTCGCGGGCCTCACCGGCCATGCGGGCGGCGTCGCGTTCGGCACCCGCCGCTTCGCGTTCCTGGTTTTCGCCCTCGGCCAGCGCATCGGCGCCGGCCTGGCGGCGCGCTTCGGCCTCGTCGATGGCCGAGGACAGCTCTTCGCGCTTGGCGGCCAGTTCCCCGGGGGCGGCGGTGGCTTCATACAGGTCTTCGGTCGAGGCCTCGCGGCGCTCTTCCAGCTCGGCGATACGCCGTTCGGCGGTGTCCAGGCGGTGGCGCCAGCCGCTGATTTCCTTGTGGATTTCCTGACTGCGCTTGACCCGGGCCTCACCCTCGCGGCGCAGCTCGTCATGGGACGACCGGCGCGTCATCATCGTCATGCGCGCGGCCTCGACGGTCATTTTGATGTCTTCGACCTGCCCCCGTGCCGAGTCCAGGTCGCCCAGATCGGCCACGGCGCGTTCTGCCTCGGCAAGACGCTGACGGGCAGCCATCGCCTCTTCCTCGTGGCGGGTCACGGCCAGGCCGAGGTTTTCCAGCTTGCCGCCGGCGATATTGCGGTCGGCCTCGGCACGCGACAGGGCGCGGTTGGCCTCGTTCACGGCGCGGTCGGCGTCGCGGCGGCGTTCGCGGGCCAGCTTGTCGGCCTCGGTGGTCAGGACCAGCTGCTCTTTCAGCATGTCATGCGCGGCGCGGGCGCCGTCGGCACGGGCGGTCGCTTCTTCGAGGTCCTGTTTCAACTCCTGCAAGCGGTTCAACTGCTCCAGCCGCAGCGCGGCGGTCGAGGGCGCATCCTCGGCGCCCGCGCGGAACCCGTCCCAGCGCCACAGGTCGCCTTCAATGGACACCAGCCGTTGCCCGGGTTTCAGCTCCGATTGCAGACGCGGCGCATCTTCCGGGTCAATCAGTCCGACCTGGGACATGCGGCGGGCAAGGACTTCGGGCACGGTGACATAGTTGGTCAGCGCCATGACACCATCGGGCAGCGGCTGCGCCTGCGGATAGACCGGCAGCGTGGCCCAGCCCGAGGGCGCATCGCCGTCGATGGCGGGCGCCCGCAGGTCATCGGCCAGCGCCGCACCCAGCGCCTTTTCATAGCCCGATTTGACCCGCACCAGATCCAGAACCTGGCCCTGTTCGGAGCTGTCACGTTCCACCAGACGGGCCAATGCCTGTACCTCGGCATGGAGCGCATTCACCTCACCCTCGGCGGAGGAACGCGCGGCGCGGGCATCGGCCTCGCGGGCCTGCGCATCCGCGCGGGCGTCATCGGCTGCGGCCAGCGCATCTTCGGCCAACTCGGCGGCTTCGGCGGCCTGTTCGTGGGCCTCGGTGGCGCGTTCGAAATCCTCGTCCGACCGGGACAGAGACGCGCGGGCCTCGTCCACGGCAGCACGGGCCTTGGTCGCCTCGACCTCGGATTTCGCCAGCGTCTTCTGGCTGTCCTCCAGCAGGCGGTGGGCGGATTGGTGACGGGCGGCGAGGCGTGCGACATCCTCGGTCAGTTGGGCAAGGTCGCTTTCGCGTTCCTGCAGCACACCGGCGGCCTCACGTGCGGCTTCCTTGGCCTCTTCCAGCTTGTCGTCATGGCCCTCGCTGGCCTTGCCGAGCTGCTCCTGCTCCCATTCCAGCCGCTCGATCGTTTCGCCCGCGTCCTTGTTCAGCCCGCTTTCACGGTCAATATCCTGGCCCAGCTGGTCGATCCGGCGTTTCAGCGTTTCGATCAGTTCAAGCGCCTGGGCCTCCTGATCGCTGAGCGTATCGCGCTGGACTTGCAGGCGCTGCAACACCGCCGCTGCAATCGCCTCTTCCTCGCGCAGGGCGGGCAGCTTGTCCTCGGCCGCCTCGCGCAGCTTGGTGGCGTTGCGGGCGTTGGCCTCGGCGCGGGCAGCGAGGGTGGTGCGTTCGGTCAGCTCTGCTTCTGCCGCCGAGCGGGCCTCATCAGCCTCCTTCCAGCGACGGTAGAGAAGCAGCCCTTCGGACTTGCGCAGCTCTTCCCCGATGGCGCGGTAGCGCTGCGCCTGACGGGCCTGACGGGCAAGCTGCGACAGCTGTCCGGCCAGTTGTTCGATCACGTCATCGACGCGGGTCAGGTTGGTCTCGGTCCCCTTGAGCTTCAATTCCGCCTCGTGGCGACGACGGTACAGGCCCGAAATGCCGGCGGCTTCCTCCAGCACCCGGCGACGCGCCTTGGGCTTGGCATTGATCAGCTCGGCGATCTGCCCCTGCCGTACCAGCGACGGCGAATGCGCCCCGGTGGAGGCGTCCGCGAACAGCATCTGCACGTCACGCGCGCGCACATCCTTGGTGTTGACCTTGTAGGCGGACCCGGCATCCCGGGTAATGCGGCGCACGATATCCAGACTGTCGGAATCGTTGAACCCCGACGGCGCGAGCCGTTCGGAATTGTCCATAAGCAGAGCCACCTCGGCGAAATTGCGCGCAGGGCGCGAGGAGGCACCGGCGAAGATCACGTCCTCCATCCCCGCGCCGCGCATCGCCTTGGCGCGGTTCTCGCCCATGACCCAGCGCAGGGCTTCCAACAGGTTCGACTTGCCGCAGCCGTTTGGCCCGACAACGCCGGTCAGCCCGTCCGCGATCACCAGATCGGTCGGGTCGACGAAGCTCTTGAAGCCATTCAGTCTGAGTTTGCTAAACCGCACGCGGGGCAAGGCCTGTTAGTGATTCCTGTAAAGGATGATTGTTCGGCCGCATTGGGAATGAGTCAACGCCGATCCCCACAATCTGGGGAAATCCGCCGAGTTATCCACAAGATATCGTGGTTGTGCGCGATTAAAATCCGGCGCAACCTGCGCGAAATGGTGTTGGGCGGCTTATGGGGGTGAAAATGAGCGTCATCATCGAAACGGGCGATCCGCGCGAGCCGCAGGCAACCGCCCTTCTGAAACAGTCTCACGCGCTGATGGAGAGCCTGTTTCCCCCCGAAGACAACCATTTCCTGGATATTTCCGAGCTCTGCCAGCCCGAGATCACCTTCTTCGTGGCACGTCAGGGCGACAAGATCCTGGGCACCGCAGCCCTGGCCAACAAGGGCGGCTATGGCGAGGTGAAGTCGATGTTCGTCTCGCCCGATGCGCGCGGGCTGGGAGTCGGGGCACGGCTGCTCGACCGGCTGGAAGCGCAGGCGCGCGAGATGGGACTGGGTGCGATGAAGCTGGAGACGGGGTCGCTCCTGAGGGAAGCGCACCGGCTCTATGCACGGGGCGGATTTGCCGAATGCGGGCCTTTCGGTGAGTACGAGGAAAATTCGTCGTCGCTTTTCATGGAGAAGGCGCTGTGACCCGGTACGAGATCGACGGAGCCCGGTTTGCAGATTTTGACGGTTTCTGCGACGAGATTTCCCGCCAACTGATCCCCGACACCTATTGGGGGCGCAACCTGAACGCCTTCAACGACATCCTGCGCGGCGGCTTCGGCACGCCGGAAGAGGGGTTTCACCTCGTCTGGCGCAACGCGGATCTGTCGCGGGACAGTCTGGGCCGGGCCGAGACCCTGCGCGTGCTGCGCGCGCAATTGAAGGCCGCGACGCCCGAGCAGCGTCCGCTGGTGCTGGAGGACATCGAGGACGTGCTGCGCGGCAGCGGCGATACGCTGTTCGACTGGCTGGTGATGATCCTGCAGGAACACGGACCCGGTGGCAGCGAAAGCGAGGACAACGTTACCCTGACCCTGCTGGGCACGGGTGGAACGGAGATGAAGCCTTGAAAACGATCGGCATTCTGGGCGGCATGTCGGCCGCTTCGACCCAGACCTATTACA
The DNA here is from genome assembly GCF_030148435.1 of Aliiroseovarius sp. GTDB lineage: Bacteria > Pseudomonadota > Alphaproteobacteria > Rhodobacterales > Rhodobacteraceae > JASBTN01. The sequence continues at coordinate 50,433 of NZ_JASBTN010000040.1, read as the reverse complement.
AGGTTCTCTGCGACGAGACCCGGGCGCGGCTGGGCGGGCTGCATTCGCCCGACCTCCTGATCCGTTCGCTGGATTTTGCGCTGATCGAAAACTTGCAGATGGCGGGCAACTGGCAGGAGGCCGGTCGCATCCTGAACACCGAGGCACAGGCGCTGGAACGGGGTGGGGCCGAGCTGATCGTGCTGGCCACCAATACGATGCACAAGCTGGCAGGGGAAATGATGGGCGGCGTGGGCATTCCCATGCTGCACATCGCCGACGCCACCGCATCCGCGATCACCGAGGCCGGGTTGAAGCGGCCGGGGCTGATGGCGACCGCTTTCACGATGGAGCAGGACTTCTACACCTCCCGTCTGGTCTCGGCCGGACTGGAGCCGGTGATCCCGGGGGATGAGGATCGCGCCGAGACTCACCGCATCATCTATGAGGAACTGTGCAAGGACGTCACCACGGATGACAGCCGCGCGGCCTTTGAAAAGATCGCGGCACGGCTGGTCGAGGCGGGCGCGGATTGCCTCATCCTGGGCTGTACCGAGGTCGGGATGCTGCTGAACGCTGGCAATGTCGCGGCGCCGGTCTTCGACACCACGCTGATCCATTGCGAACGGGCCCTGGACTGGGCGCTGGCGGAGTGACTTCGCAAGGGGCCACCGGTTCGCAGGCGGCCCGGAACATGCGCGCCCGTATGGAGCTGGCCGCAATCCCTGCCGCCCTTTGAACCACGGGCTCTCAAAAGGCTGCCAGGATCTCCCGCGTGGGGGGGACTGCCCGGCCTCCTCTCTGCATTTCGCAGGCCGGTCCGAGGCCGCTCACACCGGGTCGCAATAGATTTCGGTCATGCGCACCCCGCGCCCCGCACTTTCCCAATCCGCCACCACCTGACAGTCATAGGCTTGCGGCCCGATCCGTTCGACCGGCGACAATCGACCCGAGCAATTCAGCCGCGCCCTCGCCATGGCCGGATCGCCGGCAAAGGTATTGCGGCGCAGCTTGCAACCGGTGGCCTGACGGATCGCCATTTCCGCCTTGGCTTGCGCCTCCGCCCAGTCCGGCAGCCATTCGCGCGAGGTTCGGATAAGCTCGACCCGGTCATCGCGGCGATAGACGGAAAAGCGGCTGCCATCGACCACAACTACCGTTCTTTCGGCCCGCGCCATGCCCGGCGTGGGACTGTCGCACGCCGCAAGGGGCAGAAATATTGACGCAAAAGCAAGGATCTGGCGCATGGGAGCCTCCTGTGCCGAGCGTCGCACACCTTGGTTAACCAAGTGTTACCAATTCCGGCCTCCCCCCTCCCCACCAATGCAAACCCTCAGGAATGCGGCGTGGAAACCTCGATCAGGTTGCCGTCCGGATCACGAAGGTAAAGCGACAGGATCGGCCCGGTTGCCCCGGTGCGCGCCACGGGGCCTTCCTCGACCTCCAGACCATGGGCCACGAAATGCACCTGCCAGTCAGCGAGCGGTGTCTCGGTCAGGAAACACAGATCGGCCGAGCCGGGCCCGGGCATGGCGGCCCTAGGCTCGAATTCCGCCCCCGCCTGGTGCAGGTTGATCTTCTGCACCCCGAAGGCAAGTGCCATGCGGGTCGTGCCATCGGCGGACTGGAACCGCTCTGCCTGCATACCAAGCACCCTGGTGTAGAAGGCAACGGTTTCGCCAATGTCCGCTACCGTCAGAACCAGATGATCGAGCGATGTGACACGCATGGGTTTTCCTTTTGGCGGGGCGGGGCTACGGTGCCACCATGACCGATGACCTGACCCGAACGCAAAGCGTTTCCGACGTGATGGACCCGGCTCGCGCGCACGCGCTTCATACTGCGCTGGGCCTGCCCGGTTCGCCGCCCGATATCCTGCCGCCCTTTTTCCACCATCTCTATTTCTGGGACGTCCAGCCATCCGATGCGCTAGGGCGGGACGGACATCCGAAAGTGGGCGGGGTGATCCCCGACATGGGTCTGCCACGCCGCATGTGGGCGGGAGGACGGCTGGAGTTCCTGTCGCCGTTACAGGTGGGGCAACCGGCGCAAAAACACAGCCGGGTAGAGAAAGCGTCCCACAAGGTCGGTCGCACCGGCCCGCTTGGCTTCGTCACCCTGCGCCACGAGGTCACGCAGGACGGGGAGGTGAAATTGCGCGAGTACCAGGACCTGGTCTATCGCGAGGACCCGAACCCGACAGCGCCCAAACACCTGCCCCCCGAGGCGGGCAAGGATGAAGACAGCTGCGAGGCCCACGGCTTTACCTCCACACTGCTTTTCCGCTATTCGGCGCTGACCTTCAACGGCCACCGCATCCACTATGACCTGGACTATTGCCGCGACTTCGAAGGCTACGCGGGGTTGGTCGTGCACGGCCCCTTGCTGGCGCAGTTGCTGATGCTGAAAGCCGCGCGGGAATTGGGCCCACTAAAGACGTTTGGTTTTCGCGCCACCGCCCCGCTGGTGCATAGGGAAACCGCCGAGCTTTGCCGAAAGGGCACCGACCTCTGGGTGCGGGGCCCGGACGGGCGCCAATGCATGGAAGCAACCGCAGAGGTTTGAGAGCCGCCTATGGAAATGCGCCTCTGCTTTCATCTTTCTTCAAATATCCCGGGGGGTCCGGGGGGCAGCGCCCCCCGGTCCAGCGGCCCTGACGAGAGCACCACAGGCGCTTGAACAAGGCCCTCTTGAGGGTTACAGGCTCGCCTCCACCCGGAACCGCTCCGGCACAAGATCCACGCCGTCCAGCACCAGATCCGCCATCACCTCGGCCACCTTCGGAGCCATGCCGAAACCGGTCTTGAACCCGCCATTGGCGATGAATTCCCCGTCCCGCCCAGGCCAGGCCCCCAACATCGGCGCACGGCTGCGGGCGCGGGGTCTGAGCCCGGCCCAGCGCTCGACCACCGGAGCAGCGCGCAGCACCGGCAGCACCTCGCCCGCCCGCAGCAGGATCTCATCCAACAGCTCGTCGGTACCATCTGGCGACGTATAGTCCCGCTCGGACGTCGATCCGACCGCCACGGTCCCATTCTCATGCGGCACGATCAGCACCGGCCCGGCCGCAACCTGCGCCATGCCGCGTGCATCCAGGCCCAGCACGGCGGCCTGGCCCTTGACCCCGTTGCCGACCTGCTTCTCACGCTCGGCGGACAGGGCCTGCAACCCGGCCAGCCCCGTGGCCCAGACCACTTTGCCTTCCGCAGGAGTGTCACCAATCACAACCTCTCCACCCAGCGCGCGAATGGCCCCCGCCAACGCGTCGCAGGCGGATCGTGGATGGATGCGGGCACTCAGCGTATCGTGAATCACCAGCCCCGTCGCGGAGGCGGGCGACCAGTCACCCCCGGGCGCCTCGACCACCTGCCACACCGCCTTGCCCTGCCAACAGGCCAACGCAGTTTCCGCCCTCTCGCGCGCCAGCTCCAGCCCGCGCTCGGTATCGACGGGCTGCAACCGTCCAATCCGGCCGTAACCTGTGGACAGGCCCGACAGCTCAGCCGCCCGCCCCCAGAACGCCTCGGCGAAAATCAGGCTCTGAAACTGAAACTCTTTAATATCGTTCCACTTTTCCGGCGCGTGAGGGGCCAGCATGCCGACTACGCCACCGGAACAGCCCGCCGCCACACCGGTGCGCTCCACCACGCGCACCTTCGCCCCGCGCAGCGCGCAGGCAAACGCGACGCTCAAGCCGAACACGCCCGCGCCCATCACGGTCACATCAGTGATTGCCAAAGCGCAAATCCTTCCCCATTGTCGCCCAGTTGCCCCCACTCATAGGCGATCACATGGGACAGGACCAGACGGCAGAGCTTGAATGGAAGGACGGTGCCACGCCGGTGGCCGTACGGTTCGACGACCCCTATTTCAGCCTGCAAAACGGGCTGGAAGAAACGCGCCATGTCTTCCTGGCGGGCAATGACCTGCCCGCGCGGCTCCGCCCCGGGTTTCACGTGGCCGAGCTGGGCTTCGGCACCGGGCTGAACATGCTGGCGCTGGCACTGGTGGCTGAATCCCCCACGCGTTTCACCAGTTTCGAGGCCTACCCGATGGCTACTGATGACATCGCCCGCGCGCTGAACGCCTTCCCCGAGGCGCGGGCAATAGCCGACCCCTTTCTGGACGCCTGGGCCAGGGGCGCACGAAGTTTTCGGGTCGGCCAGATCGAGGTCGAGGTGGTGGAAGGCGACGCCCGCAAGACCCTGGCAAAATGGGAAGGGCAGGCCGACGCCTGGTTCCTCGACGGGTTCTCGCCGGCCAAGAATCCCGAGCTTTGGGGCGACGAGTTGATGTTGGCCGTCGGCACCCATACTGCGCCGAATGGAACCTGTGCGACCTATACCGCCGCCGGCTTCGTGCGCCGCGCGCTGGAGGCCGCCGGTTTCCGGATCGCCCGTATCCCCGGCTATGGCCGCAAACGCCACATGACCGTGGGGAACCGCTGATGAGCGGCACGGACAATCGGCTGGGCATCTGGCTCATGGTCGCCACCACCTTCGTCTTTGCGATGCAGGACGGCATCTCGCGCCACCTGGCCGAAGCGACCAATGTCTACATGGTCGTCATGGTGCGCTACTGGTTCTTTGCCGCCTTCGTCATGGCCCTGTCCGCGCGCCGGGCGGGCAGCCTGTGGAAGGCGGCGGCGACCGAACAGCCGGTCCTGCAGGCCTTTCGCGGCACGCTCCTGGCCGCCGAGATCTGCGTCACGGTGCTGGCCTTCACCATTCTGGGCCTCGTGGAAAGCCATGCGGTGTTTGCCTCCTACCCGCTGATCGTCGCCGCGCTGTCCGGCCCGGTGCTGGGTGAACAGGTCGGCTGGCGACGCTGGGCGGCAATCGGAGTGGGGCTGATCGGCGTTCTTGTCATCCTGAAGCCGGGCTTCGGTGTGTTTTCCCCGGCCGCGATCATCCCGCTGATCGGGGCGGCCATGTTCGCGCTCTACGGGCTTCTGACCCGCTATGCCGCACGAAAGGACACCACTGCGACCAGCTTTTTCTGGACCGGCGTGACCGGCGCGGTCGTGATGACGGCGGTCGGCCTCTGGTTCTGGGAACCGATGAGCGGCCGGGATTGGATCTGGATGGGCGTGCTGTGCCTCTCGGGCGCCTTCGGCCACTGGCTGCTGATCAAATGCTACGAGGTCGCCGAGGCCAGCGCCGTGCAGCCCTTTGCCTATCTGCAACTGGTCTTCGTCTCGGTGCTGGGCGTGACCGTCTTCAACGAAACGATCGAGACCAACGTGATCCTCGGCGCAGCCATCGTCGTGGGCGCGGGGACCATTAACCAGATCCGCGCCCGCAGGGTGGCCTGAACCGGACAGCTACAACTTTATATTGCCAAAAAAATCCCGGGGAGCTCGAGGGGCAGGGCCCCTCGACACCGCGACGTCGAGGAGCGCGCCTGAGGCGCGTGAGGAGACGGCGCAATCCCTACTGCTTCAGTTCCCGAGACAACGAGAGCGGCGCGACCTTTCCCGTCAGACGCGCGCGATAGACGGCAAGGCTTTCCGTCACCCGCATCACGTAATTGCGTGTCTCGCGAAACGGAATGTGTTCGATCCAGTCGACGATATCGACCTCGGCGACGCGCACGTCCCCGAAAAGCTCGGACCAGCGCACCGACCGGGTCGGCCCCGCATTGTAGCCCGCCGCGATCAGCACCGGGTTGCCGTCGAATCGTTCGATCAGCGCGGCCAGATACTCGGACCCCAGCCGCGTGTTGTATTCCATATCCGTTGTCAGCCGGGCCTTGTCGTAGGACAGGCCCACTTCGGCGGCCATGTCCCGGGCCGTTCCCGGCATCAGTTGCATCAAACCCATCGCACCTGCGCCTGACACGACGGAGGGATCGAACTCGCTCTCGCGCCGGGCAATCGACAGCTCAAGGGCGCGCGGCACCGACCGGTTGCCGCGTCCGATGTCCGGTGTCGGGAAATAGGGCCCCGGTATGACCCAGCCCTTCCGCGCGGCATTTTTTGCCAGCATGACCTGCAAATGCGGCTCGTTCACCGACCCCGCCCAATCGGCCAGTTGCCCGATCCCTTCACGGGTCTGGGCGTCCGCCAGGTGCACGACGAAACGCCTCGCCCAGTAACGTTCTCCCGCCGCCTGCCAGAGCCGCACGGCCTCCATCAGCTCGCTGTTCCAGAATTCGGCCTCGGTAAAAGGTGGGAAAGTTTCCGTACCCGCCAGGTCGGGATCCATCGGCAACCCGGCCGCTTCGCCAGCCAGCTGGCCATAGAACGAGGTCTGATACTCCGCGCCAAACTCGTAAGCGGCCTGGGCCGCGATTTCATTGCCCACCGCGGCCTGTGCCCGGCCTTCCCAATACCCTGCCCGACCCAACGAGATCGGCGTCTGCACCCCCAGGCGGAAGCTGCGGAAATGCTCAAGCGCAAGCTCGGGCTTGTCCAGCTTGCGCAAGGCGAGGTAGCCCGCGAGCCATTCCAGATCGTTCTGGTTCGCGCCGCCCGAAAGGTAATGGGCCGTTGCCAGACGATAGGCCTCTTCCGCCCGGCCCTCCCGCATCAACCAACGCGCCAGCACGCGGCGCCAGCTGGCCCAGCGACCGGGATTCCCCAATGAGATCGCCGAGACGGAGCGTTCCAAGAGCAAAGCCACCGCATCGTCGTTGCGCCCCTTCGACGCCCGCCAGAGGAACCGTTCATAGGCCAGGCCGGGATCATCCTTCAGCGCGGCAGGCACCCCGGCAATCAGCGCATCCACGCCGTTGACCTTGCGCCGCAGGCCAATCCGCGCCTCTGCCAGCTTTTGCCGGTCCGCATCCACAAGCGGCAGCATGCGCCGGGCCTGTTCGGTCAGGCCGCGCCAGAGCAGCATGTCGAGGCGGTTCCAGTGATGTGCCCGGAGCACCGCGCGCCAGCCTGATTTGAACGCCTCTTCTTCCTCCTCGGACAGGGACATGGAAATCCAGGCAAGAACCACCTGCCCTTCAGCTTCCTCGCCTGCCCCGGTTTCCGTCAAGGCACGCGCATATTGCAACGCCCCGTGGCCGGTCTGCGGCGGCTGGTCGGCGAAATAGGCGAGCACCTCGGCGGCGGGCGTGTCGGGCGCTATCGTCCCCTCCATGCGTTTGCGCAGCAGCTTCAGACCGGGCCAGTCCCCATTGTCAGCAAGGAAAGCCCGCGCTTCGCCGAGCGTCCCCTCACCCGCGCGCAGACGGTGCCAGGCGATCAGTTCACCGGGCAACCCGGCCCCGGCCGCCTCGGTGGCGGCAGGCCAGTCCTCGTTCTCGACCGCGTCCATTGCGCGGCTCAGCGCGGCGACCTGGGCGGCATTTTGGGAAAGGGCGGGCAGGGCCAGCCAAATGGCGGCCAGCAGGCAAAGAATCCGTTTCATGGGAAAAAGGTAACGTCACGATGTCACTGGGCAACACACAAACTTGGCATTTGCCCCGAACACGGCTAATTTCCGCCGCGTTTGCAAAGGGGCGACTCGCGCCCCGCCAACTGGACAACAAAGGAACGTGTCATGTTCAAAGGATCTCTTCCTGCCCTGGTCACGCCGTTCAAGGACGGCGCAGTGGATTTCGACGCGCTCAAACACCTGGTCAACTGGCAGATCGAGCAAGGCTCCTCGGGCCTCGTGCCGGTGGGCACGACGGGGGAAAGCCCGACCCTGACCCATGAGGAACACGAGGCGGTCATCGAGGCCACGGTCGAAGCCGCCGCGGGCCGCGTGCCGGTGATCGCCGGAGCCGGGTCGAACAACACCGCCGAGACCCTGCGGTTCATGGAACACGCCAAGCGCGTCGGCGCCACCGCCGGGCTGGTGGTCACGCCCTATTACAATAAGCCGACCCAGCGCGGGCTGATCGCGCATTATACCGCCGTGGCCGATGCCGTGGACCTGCCGATCGTGATCTACAACATCCCCGGCCGTTCCGTGGTGGACATGTCGCCCGAGACCATGGGCGAGCTGGCAAAGCATAAGAACATCGTCGGCGTGAAGGACGCGACCGGCGACCTGGCCCGCGTGAGCTTTCAGCGCATGACCTGCGGCGCGGAGTTCTGCCAGCTGTCCGGTGAAGATGCCACCGCCCACGGCTTCAATGCTCAGGGCGGGGTGGGCTGTATCTCGGTTACTGCCAACGTGGCACCGCGTCTTTGCGCCGACATGCAGGCGGCGACGCTGGACGGCGATTATGCCCGCGCGCTGGAGATCGCCGACAAGCTGATGCCCCTGCACCAGGCGATCTTTACCGAACCAGGCCTGGTCGGAGCCAAATACGGCCTGTCGAAACTGGGCCGCTGCTCGACCGAGGTGCGCTCGCCGCTGACCGAGCTGGAGGACAGCACCAAGGCGCTGATCGACGCGGCCATGCGTCACGCCGACCTCGTCTGATGGGGTTCGAGAAACGCGAGGGGGAGGTCGCCCTCCCCTTCGATCCCGCCGACAGCGACGGACCGCGCGTGGCCTTCATCGGTCGCGTGCGTTCACGCTGGCAGCCGGGCGATGCGCCGCGCAATATCGGCTCGGCCCGCGAAGCTGGGGCGGCGGCGACCGTCGAGCTGGAGCCCGGCTATGCCCAGGGTCTGCAAGGGCTCGACGTCGGACGACATATCATCCTGATGTATTGGATGGATCGCGGACGGCGCGACCTGATCGTGCAAAGCCCCCGCCACACGGCGGCGGGACGCGGCGTGTTCTCCCTGCGCAGCCCGGTGCGGCCGAACCCGATTGCCATGTCGACGGTCAGGATCACTTCGCTGGACATCGAGGCGGGCGTGATCGGCATTGACGCCATCGACTGTTTCGACGGCACGCCGGTGGTGGACATCAAACCCTGGATCGAAACGATCGACATGCCGCAGGGGTAAGCGCACACCCCGCCTCCCGGAAACCGGGGGCATGTGCGGACCATGGCGCGCGAACGACAACGGCGCACCCGTTGCGCGCCGGGTCTGGACAGTGCCCGCTCAGGAGCCTACATCCCGGCCATGGCCAAGAAACCCAAATCCGACCCCAACTACAAGGTGATCGCCGAAAACCGGCGCGCGCGGCATGACTATGCGATCGAGGAAGACCTCGAATGCGGCATCGTGCTGTTGGGGTCCGAGGTAAAGAGCCTGCGCGCGGGCGGCGCCAATATCGCTGAAAGCTACGCCGCGGTCGAGGACGGAGAGCTCTGGCTGGTCAATGGCCGCATCGCCCCCTACGCCCAGGCCAAGACCTGGGGGCACGAGGAACGACGCAAGCGCAAGCTGCTGGTGTCGAAACGCGAACTCGCGCGGCTGTGGAACGCCACCCAGCGCAAGGGCATGACCCTGGTGCCGCTGGTGCTCTACTTCAACCACAAGGGCCTGGCGAAGATGAAAATCGGCATCGCCAAGGGTAAGAAGCACCACGACAAGCGCGCCGATGCCGCGAAACAGGACTGGAACCGCCAGAAGGCCCGCCTGCTGCGCGACAAGGGCTGACCACCTCGGCCTTCCCTTTCATCTTTCCAAAAGGGTCTATTCCAGCTCAGCGCCTGAGCGGTTTCAGTCTGCACGATTTAAGCAGCCCTTTGTAGAGGTCTTCGTTGCGCGTGTTGAAGCGGAATCCGGTCTCCTTCAGGAACACCGGGAAAGCGGTTCTGCGCAATCCATTAAACTTCTGGTGACGCCGCTTTGCGTAGCTCCAGAAGCTCTCGATCCCGTTGATGTGACGCCCGTCTTGAACGAACACCGGGGCTGCCTTGCCATAGTATTTCGTAATCCGGTGAAGGCGCCTGAAGCCGGCCTCGACCAGGCCGTCATAGGACCGGAAGCCGTCCGTGGTGATCTCGGCCGAAAGTTCCACCCAGCGCGACCGGAAGGTGCAGCGATCCGTGGATCACGCGATCTACCGCCAGAGGAACCTCTTCGAGAGATACTTCAACAAGATCAAACACTTCCGCCGCATCGCCACCAGGTTCGAAAAGCTCGCCGTCACCTTCCTTTCCGCAATCGCCCTCGCTTCAGCAAGACTGTGGACCAGAGCTTATGAGTCCACTACCTAGCCCCGTCCGTGCGGTTCCATCCAGTCCAACACCGGGTTGATCGGAATGATCCTGTGCGGATTGATGGTTTCATGGCTGTAGTGATAGTGCCGCACGATATGGTCGAAATGCACCGTGCCCGCCACTCCCGGCCACTGGAATAGCTCCCGCGTATAGGCCCAGAGGTTGGGGTAGTCGATCAGTCGCTTCCGATTGCATTTGAAATGCAGGTGATAGACCGGATCGAAACGTACCAGCGTGGTGAACAGCCTCCAATCCGCTTCGGTGACACGATCGCCCAGCAGGTAGCGGTTTTCGCCAAGACGCTCCTCCAACCAGCCGAGACTGTCAAACAGCTCCCTCACCGCCGCGTCATAAGCCTCCTGGCTGGTTGCGAATCCCGCCTTGTAGACGCCGTTGTTGACTGAACTGTAGACGCGCGCATTCACCTCTTCGATACGGGGGCGTAGGGCCTCGGGCCAGTAATCATCGCTGTTCCCGGTCAGCCCGTTGAAGGCGGAGTTGAACATGCGGATGATCTCGGAGCTTTCATTCGATACGATGGTTTCACGGTCCCGATCCCAAAGGACCGGCACCGTGACGCGGCCCGAGACATCGGGCTCCGCGCGGGTATAGACGTCGCGCATGAAGCGCTGGCCATGCAGCTGGTCTCCGGTCGCACCGGGGAAGCCCGTGTCGAAGGTCCAGCCCTCCGACAGCATGTCCGGATGCACGACCGAGACACCAATATGCTCCTCCAATCCCTTGATTTCCCGAAAAATTAAAGCACGATGCGCCCAGGGACAGGCATAGGAGACGTAGAGGTGGTAGCGCCCGCTTTCCGCCGCGAACCCGCCTTCTCCCGAGGGGCCTGCCGCCCCTTCAGGCGTGACCCAGTTGCGAAACTTTGCCGGTTTGCGCACGAAGGCGCCACCGGTGGATTTGGTATCGTACCAGGTGTCGTGCCAGGTGCCGTCGACGAGCTGTCCCATGGAATCTCCTTTCCTTCCCAACCTAGGCGCAGGTGCGCGGGGGGGGAAAGCGGCACCCCTGCGCAGGGGCGTTGCAAATCTGCACAGAAGACCCGGGAAACGCTGTGTCGCCAAAGGTTAACTTGACCGCAACCAAGCGAATGCCATGATTGGGGCCCGTCTTGGAGGATGGACATGGAATTTCTGCCCAAAGAGGTGCGCGAGGGTCTGGAAGCCGCCCGCAAACGCGACCTGAAGAAAAAGTCCCGTCTGCGCGTACGCGTAAACGAAGAGGCGTTCCCGGTGCTCAAATTCTGGGACACCGGCTTTGCGCTGGACATCGAGCGTGCGCCGCGACTGCGCGGGCTGGTCGATCTCTATGACGGGTCGCGTCACCTCTACCAGTGCCTGATTATCGCCTCGGAGGAGGAAAACGGTCAGATGAAATACGAATTCAAACGCAACACCGCGGTCGAGGATCGCGCGCCTCTGGATTTCGCCAGGGATGAAAACGCGCCCGTCGCGCTGATCCCCGGACGGGCGTAAGCCCCGCTGCCGGACACGGCTAAGGCCCGGACTTGGTCAGGGGCGGATTTTCGCCTCGGGTTCACCCCCGGCCATGGCCCGGGTTTCATGTATATCGGCATCCGAAGCGGCGATGCGCCCGGCGGTCCGGTCAGTGGGATATGTCACTGCCCGTCCCGCTCGCGCAGATCACCACCTATTGCAGATCACCGAAGGCCGCCTGCATGCGTTTCACCGCCTCGACCACCCGATCGCGCGAGGTGGCCAGGTTGAAGCGCATGAAGCTTTCCCCTCCGGTGCCGAAAGACGGGCCCGGGCTGGCGGCAATCTTCGCGTCGTCACGAATGCGGGCGGCAATCTCGTCATGTGTCATGCCCGTGTCCGAGAAATCCACCCAGGCCAGGTAGGTGGCGGCAAGGGGCAGCGAATGCAGCCCCGGGATGGCATTGATCCCCGTGTCAAAGATCCGCCTGTTCTCGGCAAGATGCGCAATCTGCGCATCGACCCACGCGGCGCCTTCCGGACTGTAGGCAGCGGTGATCATTTCGACACCCAGCATGCCGGGCCCGTAGTCGAGGGTTTTCAGCCGGTGACGCATGGCCGCGCGCAGGTCGGGGTCCGCGATGATCATGTTGCCTGTGCGCTGCCCGGCAACATTGAAAGTCTTCGAGGCCGCGGTCAGTGTCACCAGACAGGGGCGGGCTTCCGGCGCAGCCACGTCCATCGGCACGAAGGTGCTGCCCGGATAAACAAGGTCATGGTGGATTTCGTCGGAAATCAGCAACAGATCGTTGCGCCGGGCAAATTCGGCAACCTGGCGCAATTCCTCGGGCGTCCAGACCCGTCCGGACGGGTTCTGTGGCGAACACCAGATGAGGATCTTCTCGGCGCCCGTCAGCCGGGCCTGTGCGTCCTCCAGATCCAGCGCATAGGTGTCACCATCGCGCTTCAGCGGGCATTCAACCACCTTGCGGCCGGCCCGGTTAATCTTCATCGCGAATTCGTGGTAGACCGGTGAGAAGATGACAATGCCATCCCCCGGATTGCTCCACACATCAAGGCTCAGCGCGATGGCATTGCCAAGCCCCTGGCTGGTCAGCACCCAGTCTGGTTCGATCTGCCAACCGTGCCGGTTCTTCATCCACCAGACCACGGCATTCAAATAGTCGGGATGGTCCCAGGAATAGCCGAACACGCCATGGTCCGCCGCCTTGCGAAGAACCTCGCGCACACAGGGCGCGGTGGGAAAATCCGAATCCGCCGTCCACATCGCCAGGCCGCCCTCGGCCGGGACACCGAACAGGGCCTCCATCTTGTCCCATTTGGTACAGTTGGTGCCGACACGGTCGACGTGTTCATTGAAGTCGTCGGAAAAGGTCATTCATGGGCTCCCCGGATGCGTCCGCGACAAGCTAGCGCCGAATTTGCCATGTGCAAGAGGCGTTGCGCCCAAACGGGTCATCGCATACATGAAACCCATGACACTGCGACCGATCCTGATCCACCCCGACCCGCGCCTGAAGAAGGTGTGCGATACCGTGCCGGACCTGTCCGACGAGCTGCGTACGCTGGCGAAGGACATGCTGGAAACCATGTATGATGCGCCCGGCATCGGCCTTGCCGCGCCGCAGGTCGGCGTGACCAAGCGGCTGATCGTGCTGGACTGCGTCAAGGACGAAGACACCGCGCCGCAGCCCTTGATCATGTTCAACCCCGAGATCATCGGCAAAAGCGACGAGACCAACGTCTATGAGGAAGGCTGCCTGTCGATCCCCGAGCAATTCGCCGAAGTGACCCGCCCGAAAGAGGTCGCCGTGCGCTGGCTCGACATGGACGGCAATGTGCAGGAGCGCGACTTCGACGGGCTCTGGGCGACCTGCGTGCAGCATGAGGTCGACCATCTGAACGGGATCCTGTTCATTGACCACCTGAAGCCGCTCAAGCGCCAGATGATCACCCGCAAGATGCAGAAGCTGAAACGCGAGATGGCGCGCGGATGAGCCACCGACCCTTTCTCATGTGGCCGGATACGCGGCTGCGCACCCCGGTCGCACCGATCGAGGCCGTCACCGACGAGACCCGCGCGATCTGGGACGAGATGATCGAGGCGATGGATGCGATGCCCGGCGTCGGTCTGGCCGCAGTGCAGCTGGGCATCATGCAGCGGCTGGCCGTGGTGGACGCCTCGGACGAGCGCGGCCAGGCGGTGCGCATGGCCAATCCGGAAATCCTGCACAGCTCGATCGAGTTTCGCGAGCACGAGGAAGCCAGCCCCAACCTTCCTGGCGTGTCGGCCAGGTTCAAACGCCCACGCGCCGTGACGGTGCGGTTTCTGAACCAGGCAGGCGTCTGGGACCGCAAGGATTTCGTCGGGCTCTGGGCCACCTCGGTGCAGCACCAGATCGACCACCTGAACGGGCGCATGTATTTCGACAACCTGTCGAAAATGAAGCGCGACATGCTGCTGAAGAAGGCAAAGAAGCTGCGGTGAGGACCGCTCCAGTCCGACAAGAGGGAAGCGTGATGCGTGTCATTTTCATGGGAACTCCGGATTTCTCGGTCCCCGTTCTGAACGCCCTTGTCGAGGCTGGCCACGAGATTGCCGCCGTCTATTGCCAGCCACCCCGTCCCGCCGGGCGCGGCAAGAAGGACCGGCCGACCCCGGTACACGCCCGCGCGCTGGAGCTGGGATTGGACGTGCGCCACCCGGTTTCCTTGAAAGGCGCCGGGGAACAGGCGGAGTTTGCCGCTCTGAAAGCCGATGTCGGCGTGGTCGTCGCCTATGGGCTGATCCTGCCGCAGGCAGTGCTCGACGCCCCTGCCCATGGCTGCCTGAACATCCATGCGTCCCTGTTGCCCCGTTGGCGCGGCGCCGCCCCGATCCATCGCGCGATCATGGCGGGCGACGCCGAGACCGGCATCTGCATCATGCAGATGGAGGCAGGGCTCGACACCGGTCCGGTGCTGCTGCGCGAGGCAACACCGATTAGGGCCGAAGAAACCACCGCCCTTCTGCATGATCGCCTGTCGGAAATCGGCGCGCGGCTGATCGTCGAGGCGCTTGGCCGGCTCGGCACGTTGAGCCCCGAAGCGCAGCCCGAAGTGGGCGTCACCTATGCCGAAAAGATCGACAAATCCGAGGCCCGCATCGACTGGACCCGCCCGGCCACAGAAGTTGACCGGCTGATCCGGGGCCTCTCGCCCTTCCCCGGCGCGAAATGTCAGATCGGAACGGAACAGGTCAAGCTGCTGGCCTCCCGCCTGACCGACGGGGCCGGTGAGCCGGGCCAGGTGCTGCACGGGCTGACCATTGCCTGTGGGGACGGCGCGGTGGACATCCTGCGCGCCCAGCGCCCGGGCAAACGCGCGATGGACACCGGGGATTTCCTGCGCGGCTTCGACCTGCCAGACCGGATTTCCTGACCTTCACATCTGCGGGCGATGCCCCATATTGAAGGTATGTCAGTCGTTCTTCTGGTAATCATCGGCGCCGCCGCGGGCTTTCTGGCCACGCGGCTCATGGATGTGCAGACCTCGGTGCCGGTGACGGTGGCCATCGGTGTGCTGGGCGCGCTGGTCGGCAGCCTGCTGCTGCGACTGGTACTGGCCATGACCGGGATGGCCTTCGGCTTTCTTGGCGCTGTTCTGGGGGCCATCGCTCTGATCTGGCTATGGCAGAGGTTTTTTCACAACTGACATTTGGGCCTGCCCGGTAGTCCACATCGCTCCCCTTGGGCATGGCCTCGAAGGGGGGGCATTTCGTGAAAGAGCCCGACACGCGGCGGCTGTCACGCTGCATCGGCTTGCGCGGAACAAGGTCGGACAACGCAGCGGGGGGCTTGCGTTAACCTCAGGTTAACCGGATTGGCCCATTCTTGACCTCATGGTTATCCGCTGTCTGACCCTTGCCTGTCTCGCGATCCTGTACCTGACACAGGGCGCCGAAGCGGGCGCGTGGCCGCGCGGGGACGGGGCGGGGTTTCTGCAACTCCAGCTACGACAGCCCACCACCGGATTGGCTGAGGCTCCCATCGCCTCGGCCTATCTGGAATACGGATTGACCCCATCCGTAACAGCCGGCGGGAAGATGGAGATCGATCTGGACGCTGGCACATTGTCCTCCGGCATGCTGTTCGGTCGGTGGCATTTCACCTCCGACAGCTTTCCGTTCAAATCAGCGGTCGAAATTGCGGTCGAGGGGAACGAAGATCGGCTTTGGGTCACACCGACTTTGCACTTGGGAAAGGGATTTGACACCGCTTTCGGCCCCGGTTGGATCGACACGACGTTATCGACCGACCTGTTTGCGGATGGAAACTCGACCGCCTATACGGGCTTCGCGCAGATCGGGTTCAAACCGGCGGACCGCCTGTTGACCATGATGGGTATCGAAGCCATGTACCAGTCCGGTCAGAGCCAGATGAAGCTCATGCCCTCCATCGCCTGGGAATTTGGCGAGGGCCGCCACCTGACGGGCAGCTACACCCACACACGAAAGGGCGACACCCTGGACGAACTTTCGCTGGGCCTGTGGCTCAACTTCTAGCGCTCAGCCCTTGAACGGCGCCATACCCTCGCGGGCCAGCGCGTCAGCGCGTTCATTTTCGGGATGGCCGGCGTGGCCCTTGACCCATTCCCAGGTCACTTGATGGCGCGCCTGGGCCTCGTCCAGCCGTTGCCACAGGTCGGCGTTCTTGACCGGTTTCCTGGCCGAGGTCTTCCACCCGTTTCGCTTCCAGCCGTGGATCCAGCCGGTCACGCCGTTCTTCACGTACTGGCTGTCAGTCACCACGGTAATGGCGCAGGGCTTGCCCAGGGTTTCCAGCGCGCTGATCGCCGCCAGAAGCTCCATGCGATTGTTGGTCGTATTGGCGTCCCCGCCCTTCAGCGCGCGTTCCTTGACCAGCTTGCCGCCTTCCATGGCCTGCAGCAGCGCCCCCCAGCCGCCCGGGCCGGGATTCCCGGAACAGGCCCCGTCGGTATAGGCAAAGAACTCAGCCATGCGACTGCACCAGAATCCAGCGGGAAAGCGACCCGTCCAGACCGGTCCCTTCCCCGTGTTCGACATGATCAGGCGTGAACCCGGCGGTGGTCAGATGCTGCAACAGCTCGTCCTCGGAATAATGGGCATAGAAGCGACCGATCGTGTCGCGGTGCTCGCCAGTACCGAGTTTCATGCCGATGTGAAAGAGCCCGTTCGGCACAAGCGCCGCGTGGATCCGGGCGAGCACATCGGGCAGGTCAGATTTTGCCATGTGGAGCAGGCTGAAATTGGCCCATACCCCGTCGTACTGTGCCTGTTCCGTCAGGGCGGCAAAAACCGCCACCTGCGCCGCGACACCCTGCGCGCGGGCCAGGGCGACCATCTCGACACTGGCATCCGTGGCCGCGACCGAAAGCCCGTGGGCAGCCATTTCAACGGCACATTGTCCAGGGCCGCAGCCCAGGTCCAGCACGCGGGCGCCGTCGGGCAGACCCGAGATGAAACGCGGCAGGCCGGGCGTGACCTCCCGGGCCACCATCTCGGCATAGGCCTGCGCCTGCGCGTCATAGACGGCCAGGGTCTCGTCATCGTGGCTCATGTTTCCTCGACCATCGCAAATCCGGGGGCAAGACCCGCCTCAGGCCGGTTCGCGCAGCACGCGCGGGATCTTGAATTCGATATCCTCCTGCGCGGTTTCCACCAGCTCGACGGTCACGTCGAAATGGTCGCGGAAGGCATCAATTACCTCGTCGATCAGCACCTGTGGCGCCGAGGCCCCGGCGGTAAGCCCGACCCCGCGCACGCCCTCGATGGCGCGCCAGTCGATTTCGGAGGCGCGTTGCACCAGCATGGAATAGGTGCAGCCGGCTGCGCGGGCCACTTCGACCAGGCGGCGGGAGTTCGACGAGTTCGGCGCACCGATTACCAGCAGCGCCTCAACCTTCGGCGAGACCGCCTTGACCGCCTCCTGCCGGTTTGTCGTGGCATAGCAGATATCTTCCTTGTGCGGACCGATGATGGCAGGAAAACGGGCGCGCAGAGCGGCGACGATTTCAACCGTGTCATCCACCGACAGGGTGGTCTGGGTGATATAGGCCAGGCGATCGGGATCGCGCGGGGTGATGCTGGCCACGTCGGCGGGAGTTTCGACCAGCAGCACCTCGCCATCGGGCAGTTGGCCCATGGTGCCGACGGTTTCCGGGTGGCCCGCGTGGCCGATCATCACCATCTGCAGCCCGTTCGCGTGGTGGCGCTCGGCCTCGATATGCACCTTGGACACCAGCGGGCAGGTCGCATCGACATAGACCATCTTGCGGCGCGCAGCCTCGGCAGGCACCACCTTGGCCACACCGTGGGCGGAAAAGATCACCGGCCGGTCATCGGGGCATTCATCCAGCTCTTCGACAAACACCGCGCCCTTGGCCCGCAGCCCGTCCACCACGAATTTGTTGTGCACGATCTCATGACGCACATAGATCGGCGCCCCCCATTTCTCGATCGCCATCTCGACGATCTTGATGGCCCGGTCGACACCGGCGCAGAAGCCGCGGGGGGCGGCGAGGTAGAGCGTCAGCGGGGGCTTGGTCATGTCTGGCGTCCTCATATCCTTACGGCGCGGTGATAGCGCGGGCAGGCCCTCCGGGTCCATCGCAAAAGAAAACCGGAGCCGCTGGCCCCGGTGTTCCAAATCGTCCTTACACCCGCGGGCCGTCCCGTGCCCCCGATGCGTCTATTCGCTGAGAGGATCAGTCCTCCTCGCTCTCGGCTTCCGCAGGCTCGTCCGGGGCAGGTGCCTTGTCGGTGAATTCGCGCGGTTCGCGCGGCGGGCGACCGATGACATCTTTCAGCTCGTCCAACTCGATGAAATTGTCGGCCTGACGGCGAAGCTCATCGGCAATCATCGGTGGCTGCGAGCGAATGGTCGATACGATCGACACGCGCACGCCCTTGCGCTGTAGGGCGGCCACAAGCGGCTTGAAGTCGCCATCGCCGGAAAACAGCACGATGTGGTCCACGTGGGCGGCGATTTCCAGGGCATCGACGGTCAGTTCGATGTCCATGTTGCCCTTGACCTTCCGCCGACCCATGGAATCCGTATATTCTTTGGCCGGCTTCGTCACCATCGAGAAGCCGTTGTAGTGCAACCAGTCTACCAGCGGGCGGATCGGAGAGTAGTCGTCATTCTCCAACAGGGCCGTGTAGTAGAAGGCACGCAGCAGTTTGCCTCGTCGCATGAACTCTTGCCGCAGCAGTTTGTAGTCGATATCGAACCCGAGCGACTTGGCAGCCGCATACAAGTTCGATCCGTCTATGAACAGCGCGAGCCGTTCGTCTCGGTAGAACATAATGCTTCCTTTCGAATTCTTTCGTCGAACATCTCGTGAGTGGTAAGGGATTGATCTATACGCCGACGAAAGTTTTGGGCACCTTAGGGAAGTTTGAGCATGTCGCAACCCCATACCGCGCCGAATACAGGCGATATCGCGCTGATAGCGCTAGGAGGCAACCTTGGCTCAACCCACGGTATGCCCAAGGAAAATTTACACCGCGCCCTATCGGCGCTGGAGGCCATGGGCATCGAAATCACGGCGGTGTCCCGATTCTACCGCACACCTTGTTTTCCTCCCGGTGCGGGTCCGGATTTCGTCAATGCCGCAGCGATGATTGTAACACATTTCGCCCCGGATGTCCTGTTGACCCGGCTGCATGCGGTGGAAGCACAATTGGGACGCGAGCGGACCAGCAGGTGGGAAGCCCGGGTGGTGGACCTGGACCTGCTGGCGATCGGCGACCTTATCCTGCCCGACGCGGTGACGCTGGACCACTGGATCGGCTTGCCGCCGGAGGTGCAGGCCCGGGAGGCGCCGACCCGGTTGATCCTGCCCCACCCGCGCCTTCAGGACCGGGGGTTCGTACTGGTCCCGCTGGCCGATATCGCGCCCGATTGGCGCCATCCGCGGCTCGGTCGTTCCGTGACCGAGATGCTTGCCGATCTGCCGGACGGTGAAATTGACGGGGTCGTCCCGCTTTAGCCTCCGCAGAAGCGGGCGAATCGGCTTGCCTTCACACGGTCAAGTCCCTAAATAGGCACTTCACACCCCTTTCAAGGATGGAGCTGCACATGGCCCGCGTGACGGTTGAAGATTGCGTTGACAAGGTCCCGAACCGGTTCGAACTGGTAATGCTCGCCGCACATCGTGCGCGCGAAGTGTCCGCCGGTGCCGAGATCACCGTAGATCGCGACAACGACAAGAACCCCGTCGTGTCCCTGCGCGAAATCGCGGACGAGACCCAGACGGCAGACGAGCTGCGCGAGCGCATGATCGAAAGCCACCAGACCCAGATCGAGGTGGATGAGCCCGAAGAGGACCAGATGGCCCTGCTGATGGGCGCCGAAGCCGCCGACAAGCCGGCCGAGGACGACATGTCCGAAGAAAAGCTCTTGCGCGCTCTGATGGAAGCGCAGGGCCAGGGTTGATTTTCAGGGGCTGAACACCTCTGCGAGTGGGGAGCGTCGCGGGTGGCGAGCTGGAAAGACGAGCTTGAGCATCTCGATATCGACGGGCTGATCAAGCTCATCGCCACTTACAACCCGAACTCCAATTCGGACCTGATCCGGGCCGCCTTCGAATATGGCGGCCTGATGCATTTCGGCCAGTATCGCCATTCGGGCGACCCCTATTTTACCCACCCGTTCGAAGTGGCGCAGATCCTGGCCGATATGCAGCTGGACGATGCCACGATCATCACCGCCCTGTTGCATGACACGATCGAGGACACCGGATCGACCTACGGCGAGGTGGTCGAGAAATTCGGCGCGGAAATTGCCGGGCTGGTCGATGGTGTTACCAAGCTGACCAATCTGCAGCTGTCCTCGTCCGAGACCAAGCAGGCGGAAAACTTCCGCAAGCTCTTCATGGCCATGTCCAAGGATCTGCGGGTGATCCTGGTCAAGCTTGCCGACCGTCTGCACAACATGCGCACGATCAAGGCCATGCGGCCGGAAAAGCAGGTCATCAAGGCACGCGAGACCATGGATATCTATGCCCCGCTGGCCGGACGCATGGGTATGCACTGGATGCGCGAAGAGCTTGAGGACCTGGCCTTTTCGGTGCTGAACCCGGACGGGCGCAAGTCGATCATGCGCCGCTTCCTGAGCCTGCAGAAACAGACTGGCGACGTGATCCAGAAGATCACCGGCGACATTCGCACCGAACTGGCCAGGGCCGGGATTGACGCCACCGTGCTGGGGCGCGCCAAGAAACCCTATTCGATCTGGCGCAAGATGGAGGAAAAGGAGCAGAGCTTCTCGCGCCTCTCGGACATCTACGGCTTTCGCATCATTACCGAGCACGAGGGCGCCTGCTACCGTGCCCTGGGGGTCATCCACCAGCGCTGGCGTGCGGTGCCGGGCCGCTTCAAGGATTACATCAGCCAGCCGAAATCGAACGGCTACCGGTCGATCCACACCACGGTATCGGGCCGCGACGGCAAACGGGTCGAAGTGCAGATCCGCACCCGCGCCATGCATGACGTGGCCGAAACCGGCGTGGCGGCGCATTGGTCCTACAAGGATGGGGTGAGATCCGAAAACCCCTTCGCGGTCGATCCGGCCAAGTGGATCGCCGCGCTGACCGAACGGTTCGAGACCGCCGATGACCACGACGAGTTCCTCGAACACGTGAAGCTCGAAATGTATTCGGACCAGGTCTTCTGCTTCACCCCCAAGGGCGAGGTGGTAAAGCTGCCGCGCGGCGCGACGCCGCTGGATTTTGCCTATGCGATCCATACCAAAATCGGCGACAGCTGCGTCGGCGCCAAGGTGGATGGCATTCGCGTGCCGCTCTGGACCCGGATCAAGAACGGCCAGTCGGTCGAGATCATGACCGCCGAGGGCCAGAGCCCTCAGGCCACCTGGATCGACATCGTTGTTACCGGACGCGCCAAGGCCGCGATCCGCCGCCGTCTTCGCGAAGAGGACCGCGACCGTTTCATCCGCCTGGGCCGGGAACTGGCCCGCGTGGCCTTCGAACATGTCGGACGCCGGGTCACTGACCGGGTGCTGGAAACCGCCGCCAGGCAACTGCGCCTGAAAGACGCGAGCGAGGTCCTGGCCCGCCTTGGCAGCGCCGAGTTGACCGGCGTCGAGGTCATCGCCACCGTCTATCCGGAACTGCATTCGGTCGGCGACGAGATCGACGTGGACGCCGCCGTGGTCGGCCTGCAACCCGGCCAGGCCTTTACCCGGGCGGATTGCTGTCAGCCGGTGCCGGGCGAGCGCATCGTCGGCATCACCTATCGCGGCAAGGGCGTGATGGTGCACACCATCGACTGCAAGGCGCTGGCCGAACTGGAGGACGACAGCAACCGCTGGGTCGATATCCAGTGGCATTCGGGCCGCCACCCTGCGGTGCACACGGTCAGCCTGGAAACCACCATCGCGAATGATGCAGGGGTGCTTGGGCGGATTTGCACATTGATTGGCGAGCAGAAGGCCAATATCTCGGACCTGAGGTTCCTGGACCGCAAACCGGATTTTTACCGCCTGATTGTCGATGTCGATTTACGAGACCTGGAACATCTACATGCTGTTATGCTGACTCTTGAGGCCGACAGCGACGTGGCCGCCCTGCGGCGCCACCGGGACCTCGACCGAAAACCGTAACCGGCCGCAAGGTCCAGACCAATGGGGTCAGGCTTGTTCAAGCGCAACCCACGTAGCTATCTCAGGATCACCGCGGAGTTCTTCTATCCGCGCGGTGGCTGGTATCGTGCGGCCGGATATGTGATCCACCGGCTCAGGCGTCTGCCCGATCCGCCGCACCGGATCTCGCGCGGGATCGCCGCCGGGGTCTTTGTCTGCTTTACCCCGCTCTTCGGGCTGCATTTTCTGACCGCTGCCATCATCGCTTTCCTGATCCGGGGAAATATCCTGGCCTCGATCCTGGCGACCTTCTTCGGCAACCCTCTGACTTTTCCGCTGATCGCCGAACTGTCGATCAGCCTGGGTGCACGTTTCATGGGCCTGCCGATCGACATGCACCTGCCGCAGATCATCGACGCCTTCGGTGGCGCCCTGGGGGATCTGTGGTTCAACACCCGTGCGATGTTTACCGACGAAATCGCCGACTGGGGCGAGCTGCACCATTTCTTCCGCCGGGTATTCATGCCCTACCTGGTCGGCGGGCTGCTGCCGGGTCTGGGCGCGGGCATGATAGCCTATGGGCTGTCGCGCCCGGTAATCCACGCCTACCAGCGCCGCCGCATCAAGAAGCTGCGGGCGCGGTATGAAAAGCGCATGGCCGCGCGCGCAGAGGCTGACGCGGCCGAATAAAGGCGTTATGGATTCGCCGAGGACAAGGCGAAAGGAACGCGCGATGACCGGATATCTTGGCAAGCTGCGGCTGGGGGTGAACATCGACCACGTGGCCACCGTGCGCAACGCGCGTGGTTCGGCCTATCCGGACCCGGTGCGGGCTGCCAGACTGGCTGAACAAGCCGGCGCCGACGGTATCACGGCCCACCTGCGCGAAGACCGCCGCCACATCGCCGACGCGGATATCGACGCGCTGATGGAGGCGCTCACCGTGCCGCTGAATTTCGAGATGGCCGCCACGGAAGAAATGCAGGCCATCGCACTGCGCCACAAGCCACATGCGGTCTGCATCGTGCCGGAAAAGCGCGAGGAACTGACCACCGAGGGCGGATTGGAAGTGGCGCGTCAGGAAAATCGCCTGGCCCATTTCATCAAACCGCTGCGCGACGCGGGCTGCCGGGTGTCGATCTTCATCGCCGCCGACCGTGCCCAGATCGAGGCTGCCGCGCGCATCCGCGCCGAGGTGGTCGAACTGCACACCGGCGCCTATTGTGACCTCCACGCCGAGGGCCGGTTCGAGGAACGCGACGCGGAGCTGGAACGCCTGCGCGACATGTCCGCCTATGCCCATTCGCTGGGGCTGGAGGTGCATGCCGGTCACGGGCTGACCTATGACACGGTCGCCCCGATCGCGGCCTTCCCCGAGGTGATGGAGCTGAACATCGGCCATTTCCTTATCGGCGAGGCGATCTTTCGCGGGTTGACCCCGGCCATTGCCGAAATGCGCCGCGTGATGGACGAGGCGCGGACATGAAGGCGGTCTGGTATGAGGGCTTCGGCCCCGCCGACAAGGTGCTGGTCCACGGCGACTTGCCCACACCTGATCCGACACCGGGTGAAGTTCTGGTGCGCATTCGGGCCTCGGGCATCAACCCTTCGGACGTGAAACTGCGCGCAGGTGCACGGCCCGGTGCAACCATGGCTTATCCGCGGATCGTGCCCCATTCGGACGGCGCGGGCGTGATCGAAGCAGTGGGTGAGGGCGTGGATCCCGCGCGGATCGGCCAAAAAGTCTGGCTCTGGAATGCCTGCTGGCAGCGCGCCTTCGGCACCGCCGCCGAATTTGTCGCCCTGCCCGCCCATCAGGCCGTGCCCCTGCCCGATGGAACGTCTTTCGCCGAAGCCGCCTGTTTCGGCATCCCCGCAATGACCGCCTGGTACGCGCTCTATCGTGACGGGCCAATCGCAGGCAAAACCGTGCTGATCACCGGCGGCGCGGGCACGGTCGGGCGTTATGCCTGCCAGATGGCCGCGCTGGGTGGCGCCCGGGTGATCACCACCGTTTCTTCTGCCAGGAAAGCCGCACATAGCGGCACCGAAGAGTGGGTAAACTATCGGGAACAGGACGTGGCCGAGGCTGTGCGTGACATGACGGATGGCGCGGGCGTCGACCGGATCGTCGAAGTCGATTTCGCCGCCAATCAGGCGGCCTCGCTGGCGCTGATCAAACCGGGCGGCACCATTGCCTCCTATGCCTCTGCCAGCCAGATGGCGCCGGAGCTGGCCTTCTATCCGTTCATGTTTCTCAACGTAACGCTGCAGATGCTGATCGTCTACCAGCTCGACCCCCAAACCCATGCGCGCGGCGAGGCGCAGCTGACCGAATGGCTGTCGGCCGGCAAGCTCTCGCACGCGGTCGTGCCCGGCGGCAGTCTGGCCGACACCGCCGCCGCCCATGCCACGGTCGAGGCCGGGCGGAAACTGGGCACTGTCGTGGTCGAGGTCTGAGATGATCCTGGGCATCGGCACCGATCTTGCGAATATCGACCGTATCGCAGGCACGCTGGAGCGGTTCGGCGACCGGTTCCGCCACCGCGTCTTTACCGACACCGAACTGGCCAAGGCCAGGCGCCGCAAGGACGAGGCCGGTACGCTGGCCAAGCGCTGGGCCGCCAAGGAAGCCTGCTCCAAGGCCCTCGGCACAGGCCTGGCCATGGGCATCTCCTGGCGCGACATGGCGGTGTCGAACATGAGGACCGGTCAGCCCGTGATGGAAGTCACCGGATGGGCCGCCGAACGGCTGGACGAGATGACCCCGCCGGGACACCAAGCGATCCTTCACGTCACCCTGACCGACGACCACCCCTGGGCCCAGGCCTTTGTGGTGATCGAGGCCCGGCCGATCCCCCCGACTTCGGGTTGACTTGCGGCCCCCATCCGCCCACATAGCCTCCGACAGCCCAAAAGTCATAGCAACAGGCAGGACAGATCATGGCAGAGAAGAAAGAGGACGGCCTCTGGGAGAATGTGAAGACAATCTTCTGGGCGCTCATCATCGCGGGCATCTTCCGCACGCTCTTCTTCCAACCGTTCTGGATCCCCACCGGGTCGATGAAGGATACGCTCCTGATCGGCGATTTCCTGTTCGTGAACAAGATGGCATATGGCTATTCGCGCTATTCCTGTCCCTTCTCGATGTGCCCGATCTCGGGTCGGATCTTCGGCTCGGAACCCGAACGCGGCGATGTGGTCGTGTTCCGCCACCCGGTGCTGGGCACGGACTATATCAAGCGCCTGATCGGCCTGCCGGGTGACAAGATCCAGATGAAGAACGGGATCCTGTACATCAATGGCGAAGCCGCGCCGCAGGTGCCCGCCGGCACCTTTACCGAAACCAAGGCGCTTCAGGGCCGGTTCGGCACCATGCCGCGCTGCATCAACGATCCGGTCGGCCAGGGCGGCAGCTGCGATAAGGAACGCTTCATCGAAACCCTGCCGGGCGGTGTTGAACACGTGGTGCTGAATGCCACCAACCGCAACGGCACCGACAACACCCGCGTCTTTACCGTGCCCGAGGGGAACTATTTCTTCATGGGGGACAACCGCGACAACTCGACCGACAGCCGGGTCGTAGCACAGGCCGGCGGCGTCGGCATGGTGCCCGCCGAATACCTGCTGGGCCGGGCCGATCGCGTGATCTTCTCTTCCGCCGGCAAGCGGCTGGTCTATTTCTGGACCTGGCGCAAGGACCGTTTCTTCGAGGCAATCGAGTGAAACTGTCGGCCGACCTCAAGTCCTTCGAGGACCGGTTGGGCCATAGTTTCGCGCGGCCCGAACTGCTGATCCGTGCGCTGACGCACGGGTCGATCAGCTCGGCCACCCGGCCCGACAACCAGCGGCTGGAGTTCCTGGGCGACCGGGTGCTGGGCCTGGTGATGGCCGAAAAGCTGCTGGCCGACGATCCGGATGCGCCCGAGGGCACCCTGGCGCCGCGCTACAACGCGCTGGTGCGCAAGGAAACCTGCGCCGACGTGGCGCGCCAGGTCGATGTGGGCGCGGTGTTGAAACTTGGCCGGTCCGAAATGAAGACCGGCGGGCGGCGAAAGCTGGCCCTGCTGGGCGACGCAATGGAGGCGGTGATTGCCGCGATCTACCTCGATGCGGGCTTCGAGGCGGCGCAGGCGGTGATCCTCCGGCTCTGGGGCGACCGGATCCGAAATGTCGAGGCGGATGCGCGCGACGCCAAGACCTCGCTTCAGGAATGGGCCCAGGCACGCAAGCTGCCGCCGCCCGCCTATGTCGAACTGTCACGTGAAGGCCCGGACCACGCGCCGGTCTTTACCATCGAAGTGCGGC
The DNA here is from genome assembly GCF_030148435.1 of Aliiroseovarius sp. Taxonomy (GTDB): domain Bacteria; phylum Pseudomonadota; class Alphaproteobacteria; order Rhodobacterales; family Rhodobacteraceae; genus JASBTN01. The sequence continues at coordinate 24,038 of NZ_JASBTN010000040.1, read as the reverse complement.
TTGAGAACGGGCGCAACGCCACCGCCACGGCGCCGTCGAAACGGGCCGCCGAACAGGCGGCCGCCTCGGCCCTTCTGGCAGAGATCAAGGGCTGATCCTTGCAGCGCTCGCCCCGGCGGGGCGACAAGGCAGCGCTTGTCGCGAAGCTCTGGCCCCTGCCCTCGGAATGCGCTACACCCCGAAGCCGCAACAAAGGACATGCCATGACCCAACGCGCCGGTTTCGTCGCCCTGATCGGAGAGCCCAATGCGGGCAAATCGACCCTGACCAATCACATGGTCGGGGCGAAAGTCTCGATCGTCACTCACAAGGTGCAGACCACCCGCGCCCGTATTCGCGGCGTGGCGCTGGAAGGCGACAGCCAGATCGTCTTTGTCGACACGCCCGGCCTGTTCCGGCCACGCCGCCGTCTGGACCGCGCCATGGTTGCCGCCGCCTGGGGGGGCGCGGCGGATGCCGATATCATCGTCCTGCTGATCGAGGCGCATCGCGGCGTCACGGACGGGGTGAAACGCATTCTCGAGGGGCTGGAGGAGATCGGGCGCGGACGTCAGGTCGCGCTGGCCATCAACAAGATCGACCGGGTCCAGGCCGAGCAGTTGCTGGCCCTGTCCAAGGACATGAACGAGCGCTTCAATTTCGTCGAGACTTTCATGATTTCGGCCGAGAAGGGCCACGGCGTGGGCGACCTGCGCAAGTGGCTGGCCGCGCGCATGCCGGAAGGCCCCTGGCTCTATCCCGAGGACCAGATCGCCGACCTGCCCCTGCGCATGATCGCCGCCGAGATGACGCGCGAGAAGCTGACCCTGCGCCTGCACCAGGAGCTGCCTTATCAGCTGACTGTCGAGACCGAAAACTGGGAGGAGCGCAAGGACGGGTCCGCCCGGGTTGACCAGATCGTCTATGTCATGCGCGACGGCCACAAGGGCATCGTGTTGGGCAAGAAAGGCGAAACGATCAAGGCGGTCTCGCAATCTGCCCGCGCCGAGTTGGAGGAATTCCTGGGCCGCAAGATCCACCTGTTCCTGCAGGTCAAGGTCCGGCCGAACTGGCTGGAAGAGAAAGAACGTTATTCGGAAATGGGCCTGGACTTCCGGGACGGGAACCAGTGACGCGACTAACCGCGGATGTCTGGGTCTCGGCCTATCTGACCCGCCTGCGGTTGCAGGACATTCCGGCCTTCGTGGTCAAAAAGGGCGACCTGACCGCAGGCACTGTGCTGGTCAAGCTGAACACGCTCGACGGCAATGCCACCGCCTACCAGCGCAGCTTCGACCTGATGAGCGGGGAGCGCGCCTGGGTGGTGCTGTCGGAAGGCGAAGAACGGGGTGTCGACGCGGCCCTGGCCCGGCAGCGCGGCTTTGACCCGGACCTCTGGGTGATCGAAGTCGAAGACCGCGCTGGCCGCCACCTGCTGGATGAACCCGGACTCAGCGATTGACCTTGGCCGTAAGGCAGGCACAGTAGCCTCATGGACTGGCGGGATCAGGGCGCGCTTTTGAGCGTTCGCAAACATGGCGAGACATCGGCGATCATCGAGGTCTTCACGGCCGAACATGGCCGCCATGCGGGCGTTGTGCGGGGCGGTGTTTCCCGCAAGATAGCACCAATCCTGCAACCGGGTGCGCAACTGGACGTGGCCTGGCGCGCACGGCTTGAGGAACATATCGGCAGCTTTACCGTCGAACCGGTGAAAAGCCGGGCCGCCGTCCTGTCGGACCGCACCGCGCTGGCCGGCCTGAACGCGATCTGCGCGCTCCTGGTCTTTGCCCTGCCCGAACGCGAGCCCCATCCGGTGCTCTATGAGCGCACCCAGGCGATGCTGGACCTGCTGTCCACCAACGACGCCTGGCCGCTGGCCTATCTGAAATGGGAGCTGGCATTGCTGGAGGAGCTGGGCTTTGGGCTCGATCTGTCCGAATGCGCCGTTACCGGCACCCGCGAGGATCTGGCCTATGTCTCGCCGAAATCCGGCCGGGCGGTCAGCGCGGAAGGTGCTGGCGAATGGGCCGACCGGCTGCTGCCTCTGCCCGCCGAGCTGCTGGGCATCGGAACCGGCGACCCGGCGGGCGTTTTGCAGGGGCTTGCGACCACCGGCCACTTCCTTGTCACCCGCCTGGCACATAGCCTGCATGACAAGCCACTGCCCGAGGCGCGGGCGCGGCTGATCGATCGATTGAAGAAGGAGGCCCCATGAAAAGCTTTGCCGAACTGCGTGACCTGGCCGTAGCCCGCAAGGGCGAGGATTATCTGGCCGCCCATATGCCGGAACCGCCCAAGGTGTCCCTGCGCGACCAGAGCGACGATCGCGTGCTGGCCGCCTTTGCCCGTGGCGTATTCCAGGCCGGGTTCAGCTGGAAAGTGATCGAGGCCAAATGGCCGGGGTTCGAGACCGCCTTTCACGGCTTCGACGTCGGGCGCAATGCCTTCATGTCCGACGAAGACCTCGACGCGCACCTGCACGATACCGGGATCGTGCGCCATGCTGGCAAGATACTGTCGGTACGCGACAACGCCATCTTCCTATCCGACCTCGCCCGCGAACACGGCTCAGCGGCGGGATACCTGGGCAACTGGCCGCACGAGGACACGGTGGGACTGTTTGCGCTCTTGAAGAAACGCGGCGCGCGGCTGGGCGGCATGACTGGACCTTATGCCCTGCGCTCGCTGGGCTATGACAATTTCATCCTGTCGAAATCCGTCACCGCCGCGCTGAACCTGGCGGGGGTGATCGACGGGGCAGCCTCGTCGAAAAAGGCGCAAATGGCCGCACAGGAAGCGTTCAACACCTGGGCCGAGGAAAGCGGCGAAAGCCACGCCGTAATCAGCCGCGTACTGGCTTTCGCGGTGCCGGACTAAGGGCAGGTCGGCGCGACAAGAATGCTGTTTTGCACAGGCACCGAAACAGATATACCCCTGCCAACACGCATTCCAAGAGGGCACCTCCGTGACCGACAACCAGAAAACCACCCATTTCGGGTTCCAGACCGTGCCCGAGTCGGAAAAGGCGGGCAAGGTGCATGGTGTGTTCACCAATGTTGCCTCGAAATACGACATCATGAACGACGTCATGTCGGTCGGAATCCACCGGGTCTGGAAAGACGCGATGATGGATTGGTTGGCCCCGCGTGCCGGGCAGCGGCTGCTGGATGTGGCAGGCGGCACCGGCGATGTCTCGTTTCGCTTCCTGACCCGCGCGCCGGAAGCGTCGGCAGTGGTTCTGGACATGACAGAAAGCATGCTGGTCGAGGGCCGTCAGCGCGCTGAGGCGGGGCAGAAGGCGGACAAGCTCGACTGGGTGGTCGGCGACGCCATGGCGCTGCCGTTCGAAGACAACAGCTTCGACGTTTACACGATCAGCTTCGGCATTCGCAACGTGACCCGCATCCCCGATGCGCTGTCCGAGGCCTACCGCATCCTGCGCCCCGGCGGGCGCCTGATGGTACTGGAATTCAGCCAGCTGCCGGTGGACGGCATGCAGAAGCTTTATGACCTCTATTCCTTCAACGTCATTCCGAAGATGGGCAAACTGATCGCGAATGACGCGGACAGCTATCAGTACCTGGTTGAAAGCATTCGAAAATTCCCCGACCAGGAGACCTTCGCCCAGATGATCCGCACCGCCGGGTTCGAGAATGTGAAATACCGCAACCTGTCAATGGGCATCGCCGCGCTGCATTCTGGCTGGAAGATCTGAGATGAAGGGTCCGCTCAATATCTGGCGCCTGATCCGCACCGGCGCCACCTTTCAGCGCACCGGCGCCATGGGCGTGGTGCTGGACGCTCTGGACGCGCCGCCGCAGCTGCGCCTGGCCGCCCGCGTGATCGGCTTTCCCTTCGCCTGGCTCGGCAAGAAGGGCGACCCGGACCTGCCCCCCGTGACCCGCGCCATTACAGCGCTGGGCCCCGCCTACATCAAGTTCGGCCAGATCCTGTCGACCCGCCCCGACGTGGTCGGGGCCGAACTGGCCGATCAGTTGCAATACCTGCAGGACAAGCTGCCGCCCTTCCCCACCGAAGTGGCGCGCAAGATGATCGAGGAGGAGCTGGGCCGCCCGGTGGACGAGATGTTCACCGAGTTTTCCGAGCCCGTCGCCGCCGCCTCCATCGCCCAGGTTCACCGCGCGCGCCTGGCCGTGGATGGCTCCGAAGTGGCGGTGAAAGTGCTGCGCCCGAAGATCGAACGCGCCTTTCGCACCGATCTGGACGCGTTCCATTTCTCTGCTGCCGTGATCGAATTCCTGTTGCCCCAGACCCGCCGGTTGCGCCCACAGGAAGTGGTCGCGCATTTTGAAAGCGTGGTCATGGGGGAACTTGACCTGCGGCTGGAAAGCGCCTCGGCCAGCGAATTTGCCGAAAACACGCAAAACGACGAGGGCTTTGTCGTGCCCCGTGTGCGTTGGGGTCATTCCGGCAAGACAGTGATGACACTGGGCTGGGGCGAAGGCATCCCGGCCAACAAGCTGGAAGACATCCGCACCTCGGGCCTGGATATGGACCGGCTGGGCGAACGGGTTCTGCAACTGTTCCTGTCCCACGCCCTGCGTGACGGGCTGTTTCACGGCGACATGCATCAGGGCAACCTGAAATTTGCTCCGAACGGCGACATCATCGCGCTGGATTTCGGCATCATGGGGCGGATCGACGAATATACGCGCCGGGTCTATGCGGAAATCCTCTATGGGTTCATCATGCGCGACTACACCCGCGTGGCAGAGGTGCATTTCGAAGCCGGCTACGTGCCCGCCGACCGCGACGTCGAGGAATTTGCACGCGCGCTCCGCGCCGTTGGTGAACCGATTTTCGGCATGGACGCGACGCAGATTTCCATGGGGCGACTTCTGAATTACCTGTTTGAAGTGACAGAAAAATTCGGCATGGAAACCCGAACCGAGCTGATCTTGTTGCAACGCACGATGGTGGTTGTCGAAGGGGTCGCGCGGTCGCTCAATCCGCATATCAACATCTGGCAGGTCGCCAAGCCCGTGGTGGAAAGCTACATCACAAATTCGATCGGGCCGAAGGCGCTGCTGGCGGATCTGGCCAAGACCGCGCGTGTGCTGGCCCGGTTCGGCCCGCGCCTTCCCGCCCTGGCCGAGGCAGCGCTGATCGCGCAATCCACCCCGGCGCCGGACCACGACCGGGCACGCCCGTTGCGCGCCATGGGCTATGTTGCCCTGGGCGGCGGGTTGTCCCTGGCGGCGGTGTGGATCTCAACCCTGCTCTGAAGCGGCCAGTTCCAGCGGCATGGCCTGCGCATAGGCCGCGTCACCGTGCTGCGCCTTCCACAGGCAATAGGCTGCCATGCGCCAGTGAAACAGAGGCGCCAGAGCGCGGTAGCGGCGCGTGACCCCGGTATCGCCATAGGCCTCCAGGAAAGCCACTTGCTGTTCCGGCGAGAACGGCACATTGCCGTTTACCTGTTGCATCGCCGGCGACAGGAACAAAGCCAGGTCCAGGCAGGGATCGCCGATCGCCGGACATTGCCAATCGATCAGGGTGAGCCGCCCCCCGGCTTGCAGAAGATTTCCGGGGATCGGATCGCCATGTAGAAAGGCCGCCCCTTGCAGGGCCGCTTCGGGGGCCGGGGGCAGCGGCAAGGCGCCCGGAGTACCAATCTGGGCGAGCATTGCGCGCCCCTGTTCGGCCAGCCCTGTTGCATCCGGCAAGGCCCGCGGGAGTGCCCGCGGTGGTCCAGTGTCGTGCAGCCGACGCAGCAGGCCCGCGACAGCGGGCGGGTCGGTTTTCCAAGGGCGCCCGGGCACATGGCGATAGAGCAGGCTGTCGCCCAACGCGGTGCGCGACGAGGCCACAGGTTCCGGCGCGATGGCCGTCCCTGCCAGGGCGCGCAGCGCAGCCCATTCGGCCGCCGGGTCATTGGCAAAAAGCGGTGTGGCGGCCTCTGGCAGAAACAGCTTGCAGACCAGCGGGCCCATGCTGCCGTCAATGCGCCAGATCGGGTTGGTGCGCCCGCCGGTCAGAGGGGTCCAGACCGCATCCGGAGCAACCTGCCCGGCCACCTGCCAATGGCGCTTCAGCGCAGCGGGCGCTTCCCCCGGTTGGGTGGGGCGATCAGGGGATGGGGCATCAGGCACGGGCACTTCCTGCGGGTTGAGCGTCGCATCACGCTACGTGGCGTCGCGCGGCGGCACAAGCACTCCGCCCCCGGTTCAGACCGGATCGCGCAGTGCGGTAATGACATCCGCATCCACCCGGGCGCCACCCTCAAGCACAAGGTACATCGATCCGCCCTCGGTCTGGATCTCGGCCACACGCGCATAGCTTTCCATCGTGTCGGTGGCAATATGAACGCCGTTTCCATAGGTCTCCAACTCGAAGGTATAGACGCCTTCGGACAGCGGATTACCATTCCCATCCACGCCCGCCCAGGCGATCGGCTCCTCGGACACGGGGATGTTGGTGCGGCTCACCTGCGCCCCTGTTGAATCGCGCACCACAAGATAGGCCAGGTCCGCCGCCGTGGGCGGTTTGGCGTTCAGTTCGATCGGGCTTCCGTCGAATTTCACGGGCGCGGCCACCCGGGCCTCCTTGCCAACCCAGCTGGCCAGGTCCGCCATGCCCATAACGCCCAGCTGGCCGGCCAGCTCCTTGAGCAGGTCGTTGGTCTGAACCTGCTGCTCGACCCCGGAGAAGGTCGCCAGTTGCACCGCGTAATCGGTTGATTCGACCGGGTTCAGCGGATCCTGGTTTTCCAGCTGCGCGGTGAGCATGGTCAGAAAGGTTTCGAAATCCGAACTGATCATCGCCGCGTCGGATTGCGCCTGGGTTTGTGCCTGGGTCTGTGCCTGTGTTTGACCCGTCGCGCCGCCGAACCCGGCAGCAGGGGAATTGGAGGTCACGTCCATGATTCTCTCCTTATAAACGAATGTCGATCCCGCCCGTCGGGCCCAAGGTCAGGCGGGCGGGATCGGGCGGCGGCTCGGAGGCGGACGAGCGCGCGCCTTCATCCGAACCGGAAAATTGGGCTGAGCTTGCACCATCGTCATTCCCACCCCGCGCATTGCCACCTTGGGTGAAATCGAAGTTGACCTCGTCATAGCCGATCTCGCGCAGTTCCTGCGCGAGGGCGTCAATATTGCGACGCAGGAGGTCCATGGTCTCGGGTCGTTCGGCATTGACCGCGACTGCCATCGTGCCACCGTCGACGGTAAAGGTCAGGCGAAGGCGCCCCAGTTCTTCCGGGCTGAGGGTAAGTTCGACCGGGCGGTCGGGCATCATGCGCGCTACATCGGCCACCTGTTGGGCTAGGTGCCGGGACAGATCTGCTCTGGGAACCAGGGCTTCGATCCGAGCCGAGGGCAGCTCCATCCCCCTGATGGCCAGAGGAGCAAGTTCGACCGCCTCACCCTCCCGCGTGTGCTGCTTGCCCATATCGAACACTTGCCCGGCCGCAACGACCACCTGGGCGGTAACGGGAAGTGACGAAGCCGCAAGCGGCGTGGCCGACTGGGGTGTCACGGCGGCTTCGTGGACAGGTCGACCCATATCAGGCGCGGGGAAGCTGCGTTCTGTCGGGGTGGTGGGCGTTGAATAACCCCAGAAGTCGCCCGGCACGCGCGGGGAGGGTTGCGGCGCGTACTCCGCAGGGGCCACAGCCGGGACGGGGGGGGCGGCGGCGCTGGCCTGAATCCCGGGCCCGGCACGCATGTCCTGCGGCGGAAAGAAAGCCCCATCGGGTTTCCCCGAAACAGGAAAACCCGGCAAGGGGAGGGATGTCGGCTGGTCGGTGGCCCCGGGGCGTCCAAACGGAGCCGTATCGTTCCGGCTCGCACGCATCTCTTCAAGCAAGGATGCACGCGGCGTGGCCTCGAAGCTCGGGCGCACCGGCTGAAGTTCGACATCCTGACTCAGGCCGGGTGGGGCCCGCTCCGCGGCAATGCCGGGATTGATATACCCGTTCCCTGAAACCTGCAGCTCCTTGCCTGTTGGCGGCTCAAAAACCCTCGCCAGGTCGGAGGACTCGGGCGCGACCGGGGCATTCTGCCGGGTTGGGAAGGTAGTTTCAGCAGGAGGGGCAGGGTCCTGTCGGCGCGACTCCGGAACCTGCGCGGGCAAGAGCGGATCAGGCGCCTGATCCGGGGTTTTCACCGACAACGTTTCCAGCGGCGGGCGTTCCGTGGCTGACGCACCGGCAAGCGGGCGGAGGCCAGGGTCAATCGAACTTGGATCTTGTGGAAGGTCTGGCACCGGTGTGGCCGCGGCTCCCGAAGGTTCAGCCGCGGGGAACGACGGCGCGTCCACGCCTCGAATCACGGGGCGCGGTGCGCTCGAAACCCTCTGATTCGAAATGGGTTCGATATCGGAGACGGGCACAGTGTCAGCCTCGGCGAGGCCGGGCACCGCGAGCGCATCCGGGCGTTCGATGGGGTTGGGCCGCCTTCGGCCGGAGGTGCTGACCGGCTCCAATTCGGGCCCGCGGGACTCCGCTGAGGACGCCTGTGTGAGGCGTCTGATGTCTTCGGCCTTGGCCGCACCCTCAACCGGAGATTCCGCTGCGGGAGCTTTCGATTTCGGCGCAAAAACAGGAGGCTCTGCCGTCGCACTTTTCAAAAGCTCGGGACTTGTGATTTTCCCCTTTGTTTCAATATCATCCGGGTAGATCGCGGCGGCGCCGTCTGCCAGGACCGCCGACGGATAATCGCCATCAACACCTACGGGCGCATCACCAACCTCCGGCGCGCCGGACAGAGTGGAAGGCAATAGACCGGGCGGGGTGGAGACAGATCCGGACAAATCGGCCTCGCGCCCCTGTCCCACGGATTGCGGTACACCGGGCCTCATCACCATGATCGACAGGAAAGAGGTTTCCCCCTCTGCGCCTTCCAGCGCCGGCATGGAAAAACTGCCACCACCCGAATTGTCGGGTGCGGGGCGCGCGAAAATCGGCGTAGCGATCTGCATTGTCTGCTCCGGGTTTTCTGACTCCGTTGACCCATCATAGACAGATGTGAGTTACCGCTTTCTTTACCCCTGCCGGTCATAGTGGAGGAAATCGAAGCAATCGAAGGAAACGCCATGACGTCGATTTCCCCGATCTCTGCGGGCGCCCATCCCCCGGCGCCGACGCAGGATGACAAGATGATGCAGGCCGCCAGGGATCTGGAGGCAAACTTCCTGGCCGAGATGTTGAAAAGTGCGGGCCTGGGCAAGACTCCGGATCTGTTCGGCGGCGGCAGCGGCGAGGACCAGTTCGGGTCTTTTCTGCGCATGGCCCAGGCGGAGCAGATGGTCGAGGCCGGGGGAATCGGCCTGGCCGAAAGCCTGTTCGAAGCCTTGAAGGAGCGCGCAGATGGGGCTGTTTAAGCAGATCCGCGCCGAGGCAGCCCTGGAACGGCTGCTGGATCAGGAGCGGCAATTGATCCTGTCGGGACGCATTGATGCCCTGCCTCCGATTTCGGTGGAAAAGGACCGGCTCCTGACCCGGCTCGGCCAATCGCATGGCAACGCGGGCGACCTCGATCACCTGCGGCGCAAGGCGGATCGCAACCAGCAGCTTCTGCTGGCCATGGCACGCGGTATCCGCACCGTCTCGCGTCGGCTGGAAGCGCTGAAAGCCCAGCAGGGCGGGCGGGCGCGGTTCTCTACCTATGACCAGGGTGGGCGCTCCGCCCAGCTAATCCCAGGCAGGTCCCAGTTCGAACGGCGGGCCTGATCCACGTGTCGCAGTCCGATCAATCCCTCAAATTGAAATCATTCGGGAGACGGGTCTTAGGGTTCTTTTAGCACTTCGGATTCAGGCTGTGTCTGCATCCAGAGGGGGTGGCACGGAGCAGCCAAGCCTGAATGTCCGTATTGGTCAGAACGACCCTGAACCTGCTCGCAAAGGCAGAAACCCAAACCCGGCGCGAACGCGCTGAAAGACTGAAGGAACTCGTCAATGTCCAGCATTCTGACCAACAGCAGCGCGATGGTGGCGCTGCAGACGCTGAAATCAATCAACTCGAACCTGGCCGAAACCCAGTCCCAGATTTCGACCGGCAAGTCCGTCGGATCGGCCAAGGACAACGCGGCCGTCTGGGCGATCTCGAAAGTCATGGAATCCGATGTTAAAGGGTTTTCCGGCATTTCGGAAAGCCTGTCATTGGGGGAAAGCACCGTGGCCGTTGCCCGCCAGGCGACCGAAACGGTCACTGACCTGCTGACCGAGATCAAGGGCAAGGTCGTCGCCGCCCAGGAAGAAAACGTCGATCGCGAGAAGATCCAGACCGACATCAACGCCCTGCGCGACCAGATCAGCTCGGTCGTGAATGCCGCCCAGTTCAATGGCCTGAACATGGTCAAGGGCACCGAGGACGTGAACATCCTGTCGTCATTGGATCGCGCCTCGGACGGCACCGTGACCTCCAGCAACATCACCGTTGCCCGCCAGGACATGAGCACCGGTCAGGGGACTTTCGGCGCGGGTGCCTCGCTGGCCGCAAACGGCACTGCCAGCGATACGGCGGTGGCCAATACCGCAAACACGGCGATCGTGACCATCGGAAATACCTGGGCCGCAGGCGATGTCGCGAATATCACCGTGGCCGGGGTCGATCTGAGCTATACGCTCGGCACCGGCGAAGGGGCGAATGAGGCGGGTACGGCGCTGGCCGGTCAGATCAACGCCCTGGGCCTCACCGGGTTGACCGCATCGGACGACGGGTCGGGCAATGTGACCATCAGCTCGACGCGTGCCTTCGAGGACGTGTCGGTCGCCACCGCCGAAACAACGGCCGGTGACGGGGACGTGCTGATCACGACCCTAAACGGCACCGGCTCGCTGACGCTGACAAGCGGTGACATCGCAGAGCGTGCCGAAAACATCGCCTTCTCGACGTCCGCGGCGGTAAATGACGGTGACAGTTACAAAGTGACCGTGGGGGCTTCCTCCTTCGACTACATCGCCGGCAAGGGCGAGACGATGGAAGACGTGGCACGGGGGCTTAAGATCGCCATCGACTCGGCGGGCAACGCGGACCTGACCACTTCCGTCACGCAGGACAGCTCGACCGGGCAATGGTCGCTGAAGGTCGACAACAACGGTACCAGTGCAGCCTTCTCGTTGTCAGGGAACGCCGGCGGTGAAGCCTCGGGCGGCCTGTTCGGCTTGGCTTCGATCGACGTAACCACCAATGCCGGCGCCGATGCGGCGCTGGCCAACGTGGAAACCCTGATCGACAACTCGATCGACGCCTCGGCAGCTTTCGGTTCGGCCCAGGGCCGGATCGAGATTCAGAACGACTTCATCGGCAAGCTGAGCGACTCGTTGAAAGCGGGTATAGGCACCCTGGTGGATGCCGACATGGAAGCGGCATCGGCCCGTCTGCAGGCGCTTCAGGTGCAGCAACAGTTGGGCACCCAGGCGCTGTCGATTGCCAACCAGGCACCGCAGAACATCCTGTCGCTGTTCCGTTAACGATCTGAGGACGGGGCGCCAAAAGGCGTCCCGTCTTCCTTCATCGCTCCCTGATTTCAATCGTTAACGGAAGGAAACCCCGTGAACGCTATGAACATGGCCAAAACGGCTTACGCGGCAACTCGGAACACGGTTCGAACGCCACGTGGCGTCGAGTACGAGGCCTTTGCCCGCATTACCTACCGCCTAAAAAGCTCCGCCGAAGAAGGCCGGGCAGGTTTTGGGAAACTGGCTCAGGCCATTCATGAAAACCGCCGTCTCTGGACGCTGCTTGCCGCCGATGTGGCCGCCAAGGATAATGCCCTGCCGCCGGATCTACGCGCCCGCATTTTCTACCTGTCGGAATTCACCAACCAGCATTCGCGCAAGGTTCTGAAGGACCCCGCCGAGGCCGGCGTACTGGTCGAAATAAACACGGCCATCATGCGCGGTTTGAAACAGAAGGCGGAAGCGGCATGAGCGGTCTTGTTCTGAAACTCGGACCCAAGGAACGGGTTCTCATAAACGGGGCAGTAATCGAAAACGGCGACCGCCGGTCGCGCCTGGCGATCGTCAGCCCCAATGCCAACATCCTGCGCCTGCGCGACGCAATCCATCCGGAGGAGGTGACGTCTCCGGTCCGGCGCGTCTGCTATATTGCGCAGCTCGTCCTGTCAGGCGATGCAGACAAGGACGAGGCGCGCATGCAGCTCCTGCGTGGGATCGAACAGTTGAGCCAGGTCCTGACCGACCATGACAGTCGGATTCAGCTGGACCACGCGACCGAGGCTGTGCTGGAGGACCAGTTCTACCCGGCACTGAAAGCGCTGCGCGCGCTGCTGCCTCGTGAAGAACGACTGATGGCGGCGGCCTCATGACCTACCAGCCGGTCGTACCCTATGGCGGCATGGCCGGCTGGGCCTTCCTGCAACGCACGCAGGGGGCTCAGCAGGATGCGTTTGAGCAAAGCCCGGTGATCCAGCGCGACACCGACTATTTCCTCGAAAATATCGGCCGGATCGACACGGCCGAACAGCTGGTGAGTGATCGCCGGCTGCTCAACGTCGCCCTGGGCGCCTTCGGCTTGGATGAGGATATCGACAACTCGTATTTCATCCGAAAGGTCTTGGAAGACGGCACCCTGGACAGTGACGACCTGGCCAACAAGCTGACCGACAAGCGCTACCTGGACCTTGCCCAGGCCTTTGGCTTCGGCGATTATGGAATTCCCCGCACCAAGCTCAGCGATTTCGGGGCAGAGATCGTCAATGCTTACACGGAACGGCAATTCGAGATTGCCGTTGGCAACCAAAGCACCGAAATGCGCCTGATGATGGGGCTGGAACGAGACCTGGGGGCGGTCATGGACAAGGGCGCGTCAGACGCAGGCAAGTGGTATTCGATCATGGGCAACACCGCGCTACGCTCGGTGTTCGAAACGGCCTTCAGCCTGCCCGGTTCCTTCGGCGCACTGGATGTTGATGATCAACTGGTGCGGTTTCAGGACAAGGCGGAGGCCTATTTCGGTGAAAGGTCGGTCGATCAGTTCTCGAATCCGGAAAAGATGGAGGAACTGAGCCGCCTCTACCTGGCGAAATCCCAGATCAGCAATGGATCGATCACGCTTTCCGGCGGATCAATCGCCTTGACCCTGCTCCAAAACGCGTTCGGATGACTGGGCGACGCCGACGGTTGGCAGCCCATTTGCCACTCTGTATCAGCCCGGCCTCTCCGGTTTCTCCTCTACCATACAAGTACCAAGCCGACGGAAACTGGCCTGGGCATTGTCCCATTCGTCCTCCGTCAGGAAGGCATCCAGCTTCGGCCAGGCCTTGATCGCGGCATCAAGCACCGGATCGGTCCCTGCGGAGTAGAGTCCGGCCTGGATCATCATTTCGGACCGGTCATAGGCGCCCAAGCGCTGGCGGGCGGCCGAAATGAGCGCATTCTCGGCCTCTGACGCACATCCCGGAAGCGCACGAGAGACCGAGCGCAACAGGTCGATCGCCGGAAACCGCCCGCGTTCGGCGATCTTGCGGTCCAGCACAACGTGGCCATCCAGAACCCCGCGCAGGATGTCCGCGACCGGTTCCTCCATGTCGGACCCCGCCACCAGTACGGAATAGACCGCAGTGATGTCACCAACGGTGCCGGTGCCTGGGCCGGAACGTTCGCAAAGCGAAGTGATCTGGTGCGTGGTCGACGGGGGAAATCCACGCAGGGACCCGTCTTCGCCAGAGGCCAGCGCAATTTCGCGATGTGCTTCGGCAAACCGCGTCACCGAATCAGCCAGGAGCAGCACATGTTTGCCCTGGTCGCGAAAGTGCTCCGCCACCGCCATCATGGCCCAGCCGCAACGGCGGCGGACCAAGGGGGATTGGTCCGAGGTTGCGGCCACCACGACCGCGCGCTTCATACCTTCGGAGCCCAGGACACGCTCGACGAACTCGCGCACCTCACGGCCACGTTCACCGATAAGCCCGATCACCACCACATCCGCGTGCACCCCGCGTGCAAGTTTGGCCAGCAGAGTGGATTTCCCCACGCCTGAGCCCGCAAAAAGCCCGATCCTCTGCCCACGCACGAGCGGCAACAGCGTATTGAATACCGCCATGCCGGTTTCCAGTCGGGGGCCCAGTACGCGCCGTTCTGTGGGGTTCATGGGAGTGCCACGCAAGGGTCGCGGTTCGGCCCCGCGCAGGATCGGCCTCCCGTCGAGCGCCTGGCCGAACGGATCGATCACGCGACCGATCCAACTGTCATCCGGTGCAATCTGGTTGGCGCCGCGCAAGGACACAGCGGCGCCGATCTGCAACCCCTCGACGTCGCCGTCAGGCAAGACCATCACCCTGTCGGCCGAGAGGTTCAGCACTTCGCCCAGCCGCCCCCTTTTGCCGGGCGGTCCGATTTCGACCAGATCGCCTTGAGCGGCCACATCGGACAGGCCCGACACTTCCAGCGTGCCGCGCCCGATTTCGACCACCCGCCCGATATCGCGCACAGGGTGTACGGCCGCCACCTCTGCGGTCAGTTGATCAAAGCCGATTGTCTGCATTTCGGAGGGCTCCTGTCTGTCTGAAACCCTTTCTAAAGGAATCAGGGTTAAGCCTTGGTTGAAACCAATCGAGGGAGAAGCCCCGATGTTCGACAAACTGGAAATTTTCCGCATGAGCCAGGGCCTGGCCATGCATGCCGCCAAGCGGCAATCGACGATCGCGCAGAATGTCGCGAATGCGGATACGCCTGGCTACCGCGCGAGGGACATTGCATCATTTGCCGAGACCTATGCGCCACTGGCCACAGATGGCATGCGCGCCACACGGGCGGGGCACCTGAATGTCACTTCCGGCCCGCATGAGGTTGCCCAGGCGCGCGAAGCGCTGCGCCCCGGCGCCGTTTCACCCAATGGCAACACCGTTTCGCTTGAAACCGAAGTCATGGCCTCCGCCTCTGCAAAGGGCGACTACGACCTGGCCTTGGGTGTTTATCAGAGCTCGCTACGCATCATGCGCGCTAGCCTGGGAAAGCAGTGAGGGGGTGAAAGATGAGTGATTTTCGCGCCTCCACCGCCGCGTCGGCCTCGGGCATGCAGGCCCAGGCCAACCGCCTGCGCCATGTCTCGGAAAATATCGCCAATGTGGACACGCCCGGCTACCGCCGCAAGATCGTGTCCTTCGACCAGGTGCTCGACGGGGGCCGGGCAACCGGGCAAGTGGAAACCGGCCCGCTCAAACTGGATCAAAGCGCCCTGCCGCAGATTTACGACCCCTCGCACCCATTGGCGAGTGAAACCGGCTACTACGAAGGATCGAACGTCAATCTGGTGGTCGAAATCGCCGACGCGCGGGAAGCGCAGCGTTCCTACGAGGCAAACCTCAAGATGTTTGACCAGGCACGTCAGATGAAGAGCAGCCTGCTCGATCTTCTCCGCAGATAGGAGGGTCCAGAATGGACATCAAATCCGCATTTGCCGCACAAGGCTATGCCGCCACCCGCCCGGCCACGGCGCCAA
Source organism: Aliiroseovarius sp. (assembly GCF_030148435.1). Taxonomy (GTDB): domain Bacteria; phylum Pseudomonadota; class Alphaproteobacteria; order Rhodobacterales; family Rhodobacteraceae; genus JASBTN01. The sequence goes on along the minus strand of NZ_JASBTN010000040.1, from coordinate 8,631 downwards.
CGCCGCAGACCGGAGGCCCGGACGGGTCCGATTTCGCGGGAGTGGCCCGCGACTTCGCCCAGACAATTCGCGAGGGAGAACAGACCGCCATGGCCGCGATGGCCGGCGACGCCGACCCACATGCGCTTGTCCAGGCCCTGGCCCAGACCGAATTGGCGGTCGAAACCGCCGTCACCGTGCGCAACAAAGTGGTCGAGGCCTACCAGGAAATCCTGAGGATGCCGGTATGATGGATGAGGTCATCTTCTACGACACGCTGCGTGCTGGGCTATGGAACGCGGTTTTGATCGCGCTTCCGATCCTGACTGTCGCCCTTGCCGCCGGCGTCGCGGTGGGCCTGTTCCAGGCACTTACCTCGATCCAGGAACTGACCCTGACCTTCGTGCCGAAACTGGCTGCGATCCTCGCCGTGTTCTGGGTCTCGATGAGTTTCATGACCGAAACGCTGGTGGGCTTCTTCCAGGCCACCATCATCACGTTGATCGCGGGAGGATAAGCCATGGACAACGCCAGTTACACCACTCTGACCCGCCAAGCGGGTCTGCTGCGTGAAATGCAGAGCGTGGCCAACAACATCGCCAACTCCGCCACCACCGGTTATCGGTCGCAGAACGTAATCTTCTCGGAATTCGTAAAGGCATTGGAGCCGGGCGAGCCCTCCCTGTCCATGGCCACGGCGAACACCCGCTCGATCAGCCTGATCCAGGGCGCGCTGACCCAGACCAATGGCACCTTCGATTTCGCGGTTGAGGGCGAAGGCTTCTTCATGGTCGAAGGGCCCGAAGGCCCGCTCCTGACCCGCGCGGGTTCCTTCACGCCAAATGGCGAAGGCGAGCTGGTCACTCCCGACGGGCTGCGCCTGCTGGACCTGGGCGGCGCGCCGATCTTTGCCCCGCCCGATGCGGCCAGTATCTCGGTCGCCGCCGATGGCACCCTGTCGGCCGACGGCCGCCCACTGACTCAGATCGGCCTGTTCGTGCCCGCCGATCCGACCGACCTGCAATACCGGGACGGGGTGCGGTTTGACGCCCCCGGCGGCACCGAGGCGGTGATCGAGGGCGCCGCCATCCTGCAGGGCTATGTTGAAGGGTCCAACGTCGACCCGGTGGGCGAGATCGCCCGCATGATCGAGGTTCAACGCTCCTATGAGCTGGGCCAGACCTTCCTGGAACGCGAGGACGAGCGCATCCGCGCGGTTTCGCAGACCGTCATCAAGTAGAGGAACCCACCATGCGTGCCCTGAAAATCGCCGCCACCGGGATGCTCGCCCAGCAGATGCGGGTCGAGACGATCTCGAACAACCTCGCCAATATGAACACAACCGCCTACAACGCGCGCAAGGCGGAATTCGCCGACCTGCACTACCAGCAGATGGCGCGCCCCGGCACGATCAATGCGGCCGACGGTACCGTGCTGCCGACAGGTGTCCAACTGGGTCTGGGGGTGCGCCCCGCCGCGGTCTCGATGATGGTCGAACAGGGGGCCCTGGCCCAGACCGGCGGCGAGCTCGACCTGGCGGTCGAGGGCTCCGGATATCTTGAAGTCACCCTTCCATCCGGCCAATCCGCCTATACCCGCGATGGAGGACTGAAAATGACCGGCGATGGTCAAGTTGTAACTTCGGACGGCTATGTGGTCGTGCCTGACCTGACCATTCCCAACGATGCGTTGCGGGTCACGATCAACGCCGATGGCGAGGTTTACGCCTATTTCAACAACCAGATCGAACCAGAGCTCCTGGGCCAGTTCACACTGGCCAATTTCACCAACCAGAAGGGGCTGCAGGCGATCGGCTCGAACCTGTACCTGGAGACCGAGGCTTCGGGACCGGCCACCGTTTCCGTCCCCGGCGAGGACGGGTTGGGTTCCCTGCGACAGGGCTACCTGGAAAACAGCTCGGTCGATGCGGTGCGCGAAATCACCGAGCTGATCGAAGCGCAGCGTGGCTATGAACTGAACTCCAAGGTGATTTCGGCCGCCGACCAGATGCTCGCCGCAACCACACAGGTGCGCTGATGATCCGAATCCTTGCCCTCTTGCTGATGAGCACGCCGGCCTTCGCCGAAATCATCGTGCCGACCCGCACCATTCGCAGCCAGGCGATCCTGGGCCCTGGCGACGTGCAGCTTATCCAGGGGGAGGCGCCCGGCACTTATGTCGCGCTGGACGAGGTGGTGGGCCAGGAGGCCCGCGTCGTGCTTTATGCCGGGCGCCCGATCCGGATCGAAGATATCGGCCCACCTGCCCTGATCGAACGCAACCAGATCGTCACGATCTATTATGTCTCCGGGCCGCTGATCATCGCGGCCGAGGCCCGCTCCCTGTCGCGCGGCGGCATTGGAGATACGATCCGCGCCATGAACCTCGGCTCGCGCAACACGGTCACCGGCATCATCCGCGCCGACGGCACCGTGACCGTCAATCCGCCCACCATTCCCTCCATGTAAAGGACACAGACATGCGGCGCCTTGCCTTCCTTATATCCCTCGTTCTTGCCGCTTCCGCCTGCGGGCGGCTGGAAAACGTCGGTAAAGCCCCGGCCATGACCCCGGTCGAAGGGGGCACGGAATATGCGGCGATGAACCGCGCGGGCCTGCCGGTTGACACCGAAGGCCAGCGCCCTGTTGACCGCGCCTCACTCTGGAGCGGCGGACGGCAGTCGCTGCTGGGGGACCGCCGCGCCCAGGCCTCGGGTGACATTCTGACCGTGGTCATTGAAATCAACGACCAGGCGGAGTTTTCGAACGATTCGGCGCGCTCACGCAGCGGAACGGAAACCATGGGCGTGCCGCATCTGTTCGGCATACCGCAAACCGTGGACCAGGTGTTGCCGACCGGGGCAACCATGGGATCGGCTGTCGAGACCACCTCGAACAGTGCTTCCTCGGGCAGCGGCTCGACCAAACGGAACGAGAAATTGACCCTGCGTGTCGCCGCCACCGTGATCGGCACCCTGCCCAATGGCGTACTGCAGATCCAGGGCACTCAGGAAGTGCGGGTGAACTTCGAACTGCGCGAGCTGATCGTGACCGGTTTCGTACGACCCGAGGACATCTCGCGCCAGAATGAAATTCCCTATGACAAGATCGCCTCGGCCCGCATTTCCTACGGTGGCCGTGGTCAGATCACCGATGTGCAGCAACCCCGCTATGGCCAGCAGGTTGCCGATATCATCCTTCCCTTCTGATCCGAGGTTCCCATGGGCAAGATTCTTCCCATCCTTCTGGCATTGATCGGTCTTGGCGGCGGCGTGGGCGCGGGGCTGCTGCTCCGCCCCGAACCGGAAGTGGTCGAGATCACCCCCTGCGGAGATCTCGGTGCGGACGTGCAGCACGCCGCCGTTCCAGACGGCGAGGAGGCAATTGAAAACGATGCGGCAACTGGTGATTTCATCAAGATGAACAACCAGTTCGTCGTGCCCGTCATTGCCGATGGTCAAGTATCGGCCCTGGTAGTCATGTCCCTGAACCTTGAGGTCAAGGCCGGCAGTACCGAAAAATTCTATCAGCGTGAGCCCCGTCTGCGCAGCGAATTTCTGGACGTGCTCTTTGCCCACTCCAATGTTGGCGGGTTCGACGGGGTGTTTACCGACAGCGCCAAACTGAGTTCGCTGCGCAAGGCGTTGAAAGAGGTGGCAGTCAAGACAATGGGCAATTCGGTCATCGACGTGTTGATCACCGATTTCGTGCGCCAGGACATCTGACGCCGCTCAGCTCTGCCGCGACTGCTTTCTCAACCGCGCCTCCCGCGCACGAGTTTGCAATGCCTCGATTGCCTGAGCCCTCCCGAAAGACCGTTTCGCCCGCGCCAGCTTGTCTTCGCGGTCGGCCATCAGCTCCGCAATTTGGCGACGCAATTCGGCCTTCTGAAGGCAGACCCATTCCACCCAGGTTTGATCCCGGCCATTGCACAGTGCCAGATCTTCTTCCCGCGCCACTGCTGCAGTCCGGGCACGCGCAGACAGTTGCGCGTCGAGCTCGTCTACCCGCGCCCGAAGCGCGTCGATCCGCTCGGACAGCTCGCGCAGCACGACAAGATCGCCGTCCAGAACCATTTGCCCGATCCGGGCCATATCGGCCAACCCCTTGCTCATCGCATGCGCACAGTGCTGTTCCTGGCCTTGGTCCGCATCTTCTCGGCGAAACGGATCGCAGCGGCCACAGCCTGGTAGTGTTCGGGGTGAATTTCCTGGCCGATGTCCACCAGAGCATGCAACGATCGGGCGGTTGGCGGATCGCGATGGATCGGCACTCCGGCTTCCGCAGCCACCTCGCGAATACGCGCGGCCACTTCGTCGGTCCCCTTGGCCAAGCAAACCGGCGCCTCGCCGGGCAGGCGCGACCATTTAAGCGCAACCGCGTAGTGAGTCGGGTTGACCACAACGACATCGGCGTCCGGAACATCCCGGATCCCCTGGTTCATTGCGATGTCATACCCTTTCTGGCGGCGTTGTTGCTTGACGTGTGGGTCTCCCTCGTTCTGCTTGGCCTCATCCGTCAACTCCTTGTGGGACATGCGGTTCTTGCGCAAGTGCTCTTGGTATTGCCACATGAAATCAACCCCGCCGAGCACCAGAGAAACCAGCAAGACGATACCAAAAAACTGTACGCAGAGCGTCAAAAGAACGGTGGTTGCCATTGCCGGTTCAACGCCGATCGAACCGATGACCTCGGGCAATTTCTGCCACAAAAAGACCCCCAGGATGATCGAGAAGATGGTGAGCTTGGCGAAACTCTTGGCAAACTCGAACAACCCGCTGCGCCCGAATTTATTCTTTGCGTTTGACAGCGGCGAGATACGGTTCAGCTTCGGCGTCAGCTTTTCGGGCGCGACCACCACACCGCGCGTGGCCACCAGCACCGCAAGGGCAGCTACAGCCGGCAACAGGAACCAGGGCGCGAGCAACCCCGCCAGATCCAGGAGCAGGGTGCCCGCGAAAGTCTGCCCACCGCCACTGAACACCTCGATTGCCAAGCTATCGGCGCGGGCGAAAATCCCGGCCAGCTCGGCGCCGACACCTTTCAAATTGGTGGCACCGATGGCCGTGGCAGCGACCAGCAATCCGGCATAGGACGCCGCCGTGGTCAGGTCGGCAGAACGCGGGATTTCCCCCTTCTTGCGGGCATCGTCCAGTTTCTTCTGGGTCGCTTCATGTTGCTTGTCCTGGTCGTCCGAGCCATCAGCCATCACCAAGCTCCAAACGGGGCATTGAGGAACAGATCCAGCGCGCGGATCCAGGTAGACAGCAGGACCGGAGCGGTCAGGAACAACAGGATCAATCCCGCCGCAGTGATCGCGGGCGCACCGACGAAGGCCACCATCAGTTGCGGCATCGCACGGTTGATGACACCCAATGCCACGTTGTAGATCAGCGAGGCGATCACAAATGGCGCAGCCAGGGTAAACGCCAGGCCGAAGGCCTTTGCGATACGCGCAACACCCCATTGCGACAGCAGATCACCGCCCGGCATCTGCCCAGCCGGCAGAATGTCGTATGACAGGATCAACACCTGGGCCAGGCGCACATGCAAGCCAAGCATCACGGCCAGGGCCAGCCCCGCGACCAACAGCACATGGCCGATCGCTGGCTGCGGCTCCACCGTATCCCCACCGAAAATCTGTGCCAGTGAAGTCGATTGCGCGGCGATGCTGCCGGCGATCTGCAGCGCCAGCACGAACAGGCGGATCACGATTCCAATGGCCAGTCCGGCCACCGCCTCGGTGATCAGGAAGAAACCCGGCAGGGTTCCCGCATCGAGTCGTGTCTGCAAGCTTGTGGCAACGGCCGGAAACACGATCGCGGTAAAGGCCAGGGCCAGAACCAGGCGGATGCGTTCCGGGATCGAGCGTTCGCCGAAGGCCGGCAGCAGGGCCATGGCCGCTCCTACCCGCAGAAACACGATCCCGGCGAGTACCAGCCAGCCCCGTCCCATGGCCACCAGCTCTGCGAACATCTCGTTCATGCCGGGATCAACCCGACCAGGGATGGCCGTGCTTCTGTTCCGATCTCTTCGAATGAGAATACAGGGTTGGCAATACCCTTTGCGCTCATCACCGTACGCAGAAAGCGGCGCCTTCGGGTCGAAGTGACCAGCGCCGGATAAATCCCATCCGCCCCCGCCCGCGCAATGCGTTCGGCGATCGAACTGGCAAGGCGATTGAAGTCCTCGGGCGGCAGGGCCACGTCACTGGACCCACGTTCGCCGTTGAGCTGATAGGTGGTGAAAGTCTGCTCCCACTCCGGCGCCAACTGAACCAGTGGCAAGGTGCCGTCTTCACGCTTCAATTCGGCAACCAGTTGGAAGCCGAGGCGCTGGCGCACATGTTCGCAAATTCCCTCCGGGGTCGGAATGGCGGCACGGGCTTCGGCGATGGCTTCGAGGATCAGGGGCAGGTTCCGGACCGAGACCCGCTCCTCCAACAGCAAACGCAGCACCGTCAGAAGCAGATCCATCGGCACCTTCTCCGGGACCAGGTCGTCCAGCAATCGCTTATTGGCCTCGGCGCGGGCCGGATCGGACAGGTTGGTGAATTCATCCAGCAGGCGGCGCAGGGCCTTCATGCTCAGAAGCCGGCCGAAATTGCGTTTCATGACTTCAAGCAGGTGGGTGGCCAGCACCTCTGTCGGGGACACCACGGTACCACCTTGCAAGGCCACCGCCTCTTGCTCCGCAATCGGAATCCAGCGAGCGGGCGCGCCATAGACCGGTTCCTTGACATCTTCGCCCGGGGGCAGATCAGCCTCGGTCCCGGTCAGGATCGCAAGCGCCATGTCCGGCTCCAATCGGTCTCGGGCCTGTTCGACCCCCTGGATGCTGACCACATATTGCCCGGTTGGCAGGGCGGCATTGTCGGTCAACCGGATCTCGGGAAGGATCAGGCCGAACACCGTGGCAACATGGTTGCGCATGTTGGCGATACGGGCATCCAGTCCGGTTGCCGGGTCTAGCACCATGGCGACGAGGTCCGGAGCGAACTCGACATGGATATCGTCGAGGTCCAGAACATCCCCCATGCTTTCAGCGCGCACCGGTTCCTCCCGGTCCGTGGTAGCTGCTTCCTCGTCGGCTGTTTTGCGCGCATTGCGGTGCACCCACCAGGCCGCCCCGCACAGCACCGCAGCCCCGGCCACGAAGGGGATGAAGGGCAGACCGGGCACCAGGGCGAACAGCGCCATGAGAACACCGACCGTGGCCAGAGCGGGCGGGTAGCGGCCAAGCTGCGAAAACAGCGCCATGTCGGTTGACCCCGTCGCCCCGCCACGCGCCAGAAGCAGCGCGGATGCGATCGAGATGATGACCGCGGGGATCTGGCTTACCAGCCCGTCACCGACGGTCAGAATCGCATAGGTTTCGAACGCACGGGCCAGTTCCATGTCGTGGATGACAATGCCGATGATCAGGCCCATGGTCATGTTCAGAAGGGTGATCAGAAGACCCGCGATGGCATCGCCCTTGACGAATTTCGACGCGCCGTCCAGCGACCCGAAGAATGTCGTCTCCTGCTGTTCCCTTTCGCGACGCGCCTTGGCCTCGGCATGGTCGATCGCACCCGCCGACATGTCGCTGTCGATCGCCAACTGCTTGCCGGGCATACCATCCAGGGCAAACCGCGCGCCCACTTCAGCCATGCGCGCCGCCCCCTTGGTAATCACGATGAAATTGACGATCAGCAGCACGCAGAAAACTACCAGCCCCAGAAACACACTGCCCGACATCACGAAATTGGCGAACCCTTCGATTACGTCCCCGGCGGCCCCTGTCCCGCTATGCCCTTCACCGATGATCAGCTTGGTCGAGGACACGTTCAGCGACAGGCGCAACATCAGGCTCGCCAACAACACGGTCGGGAAGGCTGAAAAGTCCAGCGGACGTTCGATGAAGAGTGTCACGGTAAACATCAGGATTGCCAAGGCAAAGGAGGCCGCCAGCCCGATATCCAGCACCCAGGCGGGCATCGGCAGAATCATCATTACAATGACCGCCATGAGCGCCAAGGCCAGCAGAATTGTCGGCTTGAAAATGGTCGAGAGGTCCAGCGTCATCGCACGGTCGTCCCACGGTCAGACGCGGCGGGATCGTGGAGGTCGCGCTGGAGAAACAGGAAGCCAACGTCACCAGCTGATCCGGTTTCGCCCCAGAGAAATGAAGCCATTCCCTTAGGTTCCAGCCTCGGGGAACGGTGGAGCCCCCACGGCGGAGAAACGTCGGTTACAGTTGAGATCGGCCGTAAGAACACGAACTTACGTCGTTTTCGTGGCCCTGCGGATTGTCCCATATTCGTCGCATTTCTTGCTGACTTCATCGAAAGTCAGGGTAGGAACAATTGGTTTACAATTGGTAACCATCTGCCTCTGTGTCAGGGGTTTTCAGTCTGCTCCAGCAAAGATGTCAGTGCGAACCGCGCCCGTTGGCTCCTGGACAAAACATCCTGGCCCTGCGTCATTGCATTTTCCGGCTCCTTCCCCCGTTCCAACATTTCGGAGCCCGTTGCCCTTTCCCCTAGAATGATCCGCGCCACATCCTGATACGGCGAATTCCCAGCCTGTTCGAGCTGCGCCCAGTCTCCGGCCAGCCAGGCCGCGTCCCATTGTGCCCGCTGCTCGCCGATCTTCGCCCAGCTGAGCGAGGC
>NZ_JASBTN010000037.1 GCF_030148435.1 Aliiroseovarius sp. | reverse complement strand
CGGGGCCGAAGCGATCCGCGAAATGCTGCAGGCCATCGACCTGGAGCAGGAAGCCGCGACGCTGCGCGAGGACCTGAAAGAGGCCACCGGTGAGCTCAAGCCCAAGAAGATCATCAAACGTCTGAAGATCGTCGAGAGCTTTCTGGAATCGGGTAACCGCCCGGAATGGATGATCCTGACCGTGATCCCGGTCATCCCGCCGGAACTGCGCCCGCTGGTGCCGCTGGATGGGGGCCGGTTCGCGACCTCGGACCTCAACGACCTCTACCGGCGCGTGATCAACCGGAACAACCGCCTCAAGCGTCTGATCGAACTGCGCGCGCCCGACATCATCGTGCGCAACGAAAAGCGCATGCTGCAGGAATCGGTCGATGCCCTGTTCGACAACGGCCGCCGCGGCCGCGTGATCACCGGCGCCAACAAGCGTCCGCTGAAATCGCTGTCGGACATGCTGAAAGGCAAGCAGGGCCGCTTCCGTCAGAACCTTCTGGGCAAGCGCGTCGATTTCTCGGGCCGTTCGGTCATCGTGACCGGGCCGGAGCTGAAGCTGCACCAATGCGGTCTGCCGAAGAAGATGGCCCTGGAACTGTTCAAGCCCTTCATCTACTCGCGGCTGGAGGCCAAGGGCCTGTCCAGCACCGTGAAACAGGCGAAGAAGCTGGTGGAAAAGGAGCGTCCGGAAGTCTGGGACATCCTCGACGAGGTTATCCGCGAACACCCGGTGATGCTGAACCGCGCACCGACGCTGCACCGTCTGGGCATCCAGGCCTTTGAACCGGTGCTGATCGAAGGCAAGGCGATCCAGCTGCACCCGCTCGTGTGTTCGGCCTTCAACGCCGACTTCGACGGCGACCAGATGGCCGTTCACGTGCCGCTGTCGCTGGAAGCCCAGCTGGAAGCGCGCGTGTTGATGATGTCGACCAACAACGTGCTGTCGCCTGCGAACGGCGCGCCGATCATCGTGCCCTCGCAGGACATGATCCTTGGTCTCTACTACATCACCATGGAACGCGAAGGCATGGTCTTTGCCGATGTCGACGAGGTGCAGCACGCGCTGGACTCGGGCGAAGTGCACCTGCATGCCAAGGTCCAGGCCCGCATCAAGCAGATCGACGAGGAAGGCAACGAGGTCTATCAACGCTTCGACACCACCCCCGGCCGGATCCGCCTGGGCGCGCTTCTGCCGATGAATGCCAAGGCGCCGTTCGACCTGGTCAACCGCCTTCTGCGCAAGAAGGAAGTGCAGCAGGTCATCGACACCGTCTACCGCTACTGCGGTCAGAAGGAGAGCGTCATCTTCTGTGACCAGATCATGTCGATGGGCTTCAGGGAGGCCTTCAGGGCCGGCATCTCCTTCGGCAAGGATGACATGGTCATCCCGGACGAGAAATGGACCATCGTCGATGGCGTGCGCGAGCAGGTCAAAGAGTACGAACAGCAGTACATGGACGGCCTGATCACCACCGGCGAGAAGTACAACAAGGTGGTCGATGCCTGGTCGAAATGTTCGGACCAGGTGGCGGATGCGATGATGGGCGAGATTTCTGCCATGCGCAAAGACGACACCGGTGCGGAGATGGAGCCCAACTCGGTCTACATGATGTCGCACTCCGGTGCGCGTGGTTCGCCGGCGCAGATGAAGCAGCTGGGCGGGATGCGCGGCCTGATGGCCAAGCCGTCGGGCGAGATCATCGAGACGCCGATCATCTCGAACTTCAAGGAAGGCCTGACCGTGCTCGAGTACTTCAACTCGACCCACGGTGCCCGTAAGGGTCTGGCCGATACCGCGCTGAAGACCGCGAACTCGGGCTACCTGACCCGCCGTCTGGTCGACGTGGCGCAGGACTGCATCGTGCGCGAGCGTGACTGCGGCACCGAAAACTCGATCACGGCCGAAGCCGCCGTGAACGACGGTGAAGTCGTTGCCTCGCTGGCCGAGCGAATCCTGGGTCGCGTGGCCGCCGAAGAGGTGGTGGATCCCGCTACCGGCGAAGTCATCGTCGCCAAGAACGAGCTGATCGACGAACGCAAGGCCGATGCGGTGGAAACTGCCGGTCTGGCCACGATCCGCATGCGCAGCCCGCTGACCTGTGAGGCCGACGAGGGCGTTTGTGCCGCCTGCTACGGCCGCGACCTGGCCCGCGGTACGCAGGTGAACGTCGGCGAAGCCGTCGGCATCATCGCGGCGCAGTCGATCGGTGAGCCCGGCACGCAGCTGACGATGCGGACCTTCCACATCGGCGGCATCGCCCAGGGTGGTCAGCAGTCGTTCCAGGAGGCGGCTCAGGAAGGCCGCGTGGAATTCCGCAATGCTTCGCTTCTGGAAGACCGCAATGGCGACCAGGTGGTCATGGGCCGCAACATGGTCCTGGCGATCATGGACGACAACGGCGAAGAGCGTTCGGCCTACAAGGTCGGCTACGGCTCGAAGGTGCATGTCAAGGATGGCGCCGACATCGGCCGCGGCGACAAGCTGTTCGAATGGGATCCCTATACCCTGCCGATCATCGCCGAAAAGACCGCGACCACCAAGTTCGTCGACCTGGTCTCGGGCATCTCGGTGCGCGACGAGACCGACGATGCGACCGGCATGACCCAGAAGATCGTGACCGACTGGCGTTCGGCGCCGAAGGGCAACGAGCTGAAGCCCGAAGTGATCCTGGTTGGCGAGGACGGCGAACCGGTCCGCAACGATGCGGGCAACCCTGTGACCTATCCGATGTCGGTGGACGCCATTCTGTCGGTCGAAGAAGGGCAGGCGGTGAAAGCCGGTGACGTTGTCGCGCGTATCCCGCGTGAAGGCGCCAAGACCAAGGACATCACCGGTGGTCTGCCGCGTGTGGCCGAACTGTTCGAAGCCCGCCGTCCGAAGGATCACGCGATCATCGCCGAAATCGATGGTTACGTGCGTTTCGGCCGCGACTACAAGAACAAGCGCCGCATCGCGATCGAACCTGCGGATGAAAGCCTGGAAAACGTCGAATACATGGTGCCCAAGGGCAAGCACATCCCGGTGGCCGAAGGCGACTTCGTTCAGAAGGGCGACTACATCATGGACGGCAACCCCGCGCCGCATGACATCCTGTCCATCATGGGTGTCGAGGCGCTGGCCGATTACATGATCGACGAGGTCCAGGACGTCTATCGTCTGCAGGGCGTTAAGATCAACGACAAGCACATCGAGGTGATCGTTCGCCAGATGCTGCAAAAGTGGGAGATCCAGGATTCGGGCGAGACCACGCTGCTCAAGGGCGAGCATGTGGACAAGGCCGAGTTCGACACCGCGAACGAGAAGGCTGCAAGCGAAGGCCGTCGTCTGGCCTCGGGCGAGCCGATCCTCCTGGGGATCACCAAGGCGTCGCTGCAGACCCGCAGCTTCATCTCGGCGGCCTCGTTCCAGGAGACCACCCGCGTGCTGACCGAAGCCTCGGTTCAGGGCAAGCGCGACAAGCTGGTCGGCCTGAAGGAGAACGTGATCGTCGGTCGCCTGATCCCCGCCGGGACCGGCGGCGCCACCCAGCGCGTGCGCGCCATTGCGCAGAAGCGCGACAATGTGGTGATCGAACAGGCCCGCGCCGAAGCCGAAGCCGCCGCCGCCCTGGCCGCGCCGACGGAAACGGCCAATGACGTGTTCGGCGACAACGTCGCCGAGGACGATCTCGGCCTGGTCGACACGCCGGAAATGACCGGTGACGAACAGCCCTGATCCGGCTCTGACACAAGATGGGACAAGCCCCGCCGAAAGGCGGGGCTTTTCCTTTGCGGACCGCCCTGCCTGCGCAGGCGAAGATGACCGTCCCGGGCCAACTGCCCGAAAACGGGAATGGCGGTTATACAGCCAAACGGCACAATCCCCTAAGCGCGCAAAAGATGGCGCAGCGCGCGGCTGATCCAGGTTGACGCGCCAAGCGTCCTGCGGGCCAGCGCCTGTTCCACCCTTGCGGCCAGCTGGGCACGCCGGTCCTGGTCCACCGGGCACAGTTCGGTGATTGACGGGCGCCATTTCTCTTCGGTTTCCTCGGTCGAGACGAGGCGGTAGTCCACGTCGTGAAAGGCGATGCCGTGATCGGCCCGCAGCCAGCGGAGGTCCAGCGACCGGCGCTGGATCAGCCGGTCGGCCCTTTCGGTCAGGCGGGGGCGGGCAAAGCCCGGCACGCTTCGGTCCAGTCGAAGCATGCTTTCGTACAGCGGCTGCCAGGCGGTGCGGCGTTCGGCGCCGTCCAGCCCCTCGACCCGATCGACATAGCCCTCAAGCACGGCCATCGCCTCGGCCGACAGGCTGCTGTTCAGCTCGCGGTCGGGCCGCGCGCGGATCTGGTCCAGCACCTCGGGCGTGTAGCGGGTGGCGAAATCCTGGGCGACGTCACCGCCGATCAACTCCGCCCGGTCGAAGATGTGCAGCCTGAGCGGTCCGGGGCCGAAGCGCGACCAGGCGGAGATCACGGGCATATAGGGGCGCGGATGCAGAAAGGCACGGTTCCCGGCGGCCTTCAGCCCCTGCTGATAGGAGCTCAGGAACCGGGATTGCGGGCTGCGCAGGTAGGCGACCACTGTGATCCTGTCAAAGACCTTGCCCAGTTGCTCGGTCATCCTCTCCATCTGCCAGCGGCGTTGGAGCTGAAAGAAGCCCTCACCGCTCAGCACAACCCTGGCGGGGTTGAACTTCGCGATCTGCGCCTGCACGGCCCGCCACATGTGTCCAGACTGGCCCATGACATCGCCACCGGGCCAATGGGGCAGAAAGGCGACGTCGCCCGTCACCAGCTCGGTGTCGATCAGGGCGGGCACAAGCGCGGTGTGACGGTCGCTTTCCCTGTTCAGAAAGGGATACAGCACCCCTTTGGCGGCCAGTTCATGGCGCTGGCGCAGATACCCGCGCTGCAATGCGGTCGTGCCGGTCTTGGGGTGCCCGATATGCAGGATCAACTCGGTCATATCGGTGGTTTATCGCAGAGGGGTGAACGCCCCATGAACATTGCATGGCCCATTGCAATTTTCACCGATCCCGCCGATGACTTCCCGATGAGTTCCGATCTCAGCCAGTCGAACATGCGCGCCGCCGCGCTGATGACCGCCTCGATGGCGGGCTATACGTTCAACGATACCGCCATCAAGCTGCTGGCCGGCGATGTGCCGCTGTTCCAGGCGGTGTTTCTGCGCGGGGTCTTTGCCTCGATCTTCATCTACCTTCTGGCCCGGCATTTGGGGGCGCTGAAATTCGATCTTCCGAGACGGGACTGGGGGCTGGTCGTTCTGCGCACCCTTGCGGAGCTGGCGGCGACCTACCTTTTCCTGACCGCGCTGTTCAACATGCCGATCGCCAATGTCACCGCGATCCTGCAGGCGCTGCCCCTGACCGTGGCGCTGGCGGCCGCGGTTTTCCTGCAAGAACCCCTGGGCTGGCGCCGGTTGGGGGCGATCCTGACCGGCTTTGCCGGGGTCATGCTGATCGTGCAGCCGGGCGGGGACGGGTTTTCGGTCTGGAGCCTTTACGCGCTGGGCGCGGTTGGCTGCATCACCCTGCGAGATCTGGCCGCCCGGAGCCTCAGCCGCAGCACGCCGACCCTGACCGTTTCGCTGGTCGCGTCTGTCGCGATCTGCCTCGGGGCCGGAGCCGCGTCGATCACCGAGACCTGGGCGCCGATCGGGTTTCGCGAATTCTTTCTGCTGTTTCTGGCGGCCTGTTTCATCCTGATGGGCTATCTGGCCTCGGTTGCCGTGATGCGGGTGGGAGAGATCGGCTTTGTGGCCCCCTTCCGCTACACCGGCCTGCTCTGGGCGCTGATCCTGGGCTGGCTGGTGTTCGGAGACTGGCCGGATGCCCTGACGCTGACCGGTGCGGGGATCGTGGTGGCAATGGGGCTGTTTACCCTGTTTCGCGAGCGTCAGCTGGCGCAGCGGCGCAGGAAGGCCAAACGGACCGCCTAGTTTCGAACCTCCGATACCGCCGACGGGAACCGGTCGCGGGCGCGATCTCGGCACCATGACGGCAAGAGGTAGCGGTTCGGGTATGGCTGTTGACTCATGGTCGCAAAGCCCGTATAGCGCGCCCATCCAGCCGGGTGTATTCCCGGCCTGCCAGAATTGAGGGATCAAGGTCGGGGCTACTTCGAAGCGCTGATCCTCTGTGAACCAACCGCGTCGTTTGCCTCGGAATGGAAACGGTCGCGGATTTTTGCTTTGCGGACGCGCAAGGTGAAGGAAATGAAACCGCGCGGGGACACCCACGCAGACACATGTGTTGAGAAACGGGAAAAGAAACTAATGCCCACCATTCAGCAGCTGATCCGCAAGCCGCGTCAGCCCAAAGTGAAACGCTCCAAGTCGCAGCACCTGGAGAATTGCCCCCAGAAGCGCGGCGTTTGCACCCGCGTCTACACCACCACGCCGAAGAAGCCGAACTCGGCCATGCGTAAAGTGGCCAAGGTCCGCCTGACCAACGGTTACGAGGTGATTTCGTACATCCCCGGTGAAAGCCACAACCTGCAGGAGCACTCGGTGGTCCTGATCCGTGGCGGCCGTGTGAAAGACCTTCCGGGTGTCCGCTACCACATCCTGCGCGGTGTTCTGGATACCCAGGGCGTCAAAGACCGTAAGCAGCGTCGTTCGAAATACGGCGCCAAGCGCCCCAAGTAAGAGGATACCGATATGTCCCGTCGTCACGCTGCCGAGAAGCGCGAAATCCTGCCCGACGCCAAATATGGCGATCGCGTGCTGAGCAAATTCATGAACAACCTGATGATCGACGGCAAGAAGTCGGTCGCGGAAAAGATCGTCTACAACGCCCTGGATCGCATCGAAAGCAAGATCAAGCGCGCGCCGGTCGAGGTGTTCCACGAAGCGCTCGACAACATCAAACCCTCGGTCGAGGTCCGCTCGCGCCGTGTGGGTGGTGCCACCTACCAGGTTCCCGTCGAAGTGCGCCCCGAGCGCCGCGAAGCCCTGGCCATCCGCTGGCTGATCACCGCCTCGCGCGGTCGCAACGAGAACACCATGGAAGAGCGCCTGGCAGGTGAGCTTCTGGATGCCGTTCAGTCGCGCGGCACCGCGGTGAAGAAACGCGAAGACACCCACAAGATGGCCGAGGCGAACAAAGCCTTCAGCCATTATCGCTGGTAAGCTAGAGGACTTAGACCAATGGCACGCGAATATCCGCTGGAACTCTACCGTAACTTCGGCATCATGGCTCACATCGATGCCGGCAAGACCACCTGTTCGGAGCGTATCCTGTACTACACCGGCAAGTCCCACAACATTGGTGAGGTGCACGATGGTGCGGCCACCATGGACTGGATGGAGCAGGAGCAGGAACGCGGCATCACCATCACCTCGGCTGCGACCACCACCTTCTGGGAACGCACCGAAGACGGTGAAACCGCCCAGACGCCGAAGCACCGGATGAACATCATCGATACCCCCGGCCACGTTGACTTCACCATCGAAGTCGAACGTTCGCTGGCCGTGCTCGACGGTGCCGTCTGTGTGCTGGACGCCAACGCCGGTGTCGAGCCGCAGACCGAAACCGTGTGGCGTCAGGCTGACCGCTACAAGGTTCCGCGCATGGTGTTCGTCAACAAGATGGACAAGATCGGTGCCGACTTCTTCAACTGTGTCAACATGATCGAAGACCGCACCGGCGCCCGCGCCGTGCCGGTTGGCATTCCGATCGGTGCCGAAACCGAGCTGGAAGGTCTGATCGACCTGGTGAACATGGAAGAATGGCTGTGGCAGGGTGAAGACCTTGGCGCGTCCTGGGTTCGGGTTCCGATCCGCGAAAGCCTTCAGGACATGGCCAACGAGTGGCGCGAGAAGATGATCGAAGCCGCCGTCGAACAAGACGACGACGCGATGGAAGCCTACCTGGAAGGCAACGAGCCCGACGTGGCCACCCTGCGCGCCCTGCTGCGCAAGGGCACCCTGGCTCTGGACTTCGTTCCGGTTCTGGGTGGTTCGGCCTTCAAGAACAAAGGTGTGCAGCCGCTGCTGAACGCCGTGATCGACTACCTGCCCAGCCCGCTGGACGTTGTCGATTACATGGGCTTCAAACCCGGCGACGAAGACGAAGTTCGCAACATCGCCCGCCGCGCGGACGACGAAATGGCCTTCTCGGCGCTGGCGTTCAAGATCATGAACGACCCGTTCGTCGGCTCGCTGACCTTTACCCGCATCTACTCGGGCACGCTCAGCAAAGGTGACACCCTTCTGAACTCGACCAAGGGCAAGAAAGAGCGCGTCGGTCGTATGATGATGATGCACTCCAACGATCGTGAGGAAATCACCGAAGCGTTCGCGGGCGACATCATCGCGCTGGCCGGTCTGAAGGACACCACCACCGGGGACACGCTGTGCTCCACCGGCGACCCGGTTGTTCTGGAAACCATGACCTTCCCCGATCCGGTGATCGAGATCGCGGTCGAGCCCAAGACCAAGGCCGACCAGGAGAAGATGTCGCAGGGTCTGGGCCGCCTGGCCGCCGAAGACCCGTCCTTCCGCGTCGAAACCGACCTCGAGTCGGGTCAGACCATCATGAAGGGCATGGGCGAACTTCACCTGGACATCCTGGTTGACCGTCTGAAGCGTGAATTCAAGGTCGAGGCCAACATCGGTGCGCCGCAGGTGGCCTATCGCGAGACCATCTCGAAGGCGATTGAACACACCTACACCCACAAGAAACAGTCGGGTGGTTCGGGTCAGTACGCCGAAGTCAAGATGGAGATCATGCCGACCGAAGCTGGCGAAGGCTACTCGTTCGAGAGCCGCATCGTCGGTGGTGCCGTGCCCAAGGAATACATCCCGGGCGTTGAAAAAGGCATCAACTCGGTCATGGATTCGGGCCCTCTGGCCGGCTTCCCCGTGATCGACTTCAAGGTCGCCCTGGTCGACGGCAAGTTCCACGACGTGGACTCCAGCGTCCTGGCCTTCGAAATCGCGGCACGTATGTGCATGCGTGAAGGCATGCGGCTGGCTGGTGCCAAGCTGTTGGAACCGATCATGAAGGTCGAAGTGATCACGCCTGAGGACTACACCGGTGGCATCATCGGCGATCTGACCTCACGTCGCGGTCAGGTTTCGGGTCAAGAGCCGCGCGGCAATGCCATCGCGATCGACGCGAACGTGCCGCTGGCCAACATGTTCGGCTACATCAACACCCTGCGCTCGAGGTCCTCGGGCCGCGCGCAGTTCACGATGCAGTTCTCGCATTACGACCCGGTTCCGCAGAACCTTTCGGAAGAAATCCAGGCCAAATACGCCTGATCGAAATTTCCGGGCGGGGGCGGCCCCGCCCGGGCAGAAAATAAAAGGAGGCCATCATGGCTAAGGAAAAGTTTGAACGCGGCAAACCGCACTGCAACATCGGCACCATTGGTCACGTCGACCACGGCAAGACCACTCTGACGGCTGCGATCACCAAGTATTTCGGTGATTTCAAGGCCTATGACCAGATTGATGGC
>NZ_JASBTN010000034.1 GCF_030148435.1 Aliiroseovarius sp. | reverse complement strand
TTTTCCCGCCATCTTCAATTTCACGGTTGCTGTAGTCGACAAGCATCGCTGCCAGTGGAAGACAAACTCGCGCCGCTTCTTGAATGCACAGTTCTAAAGTTTCCCTTTGCTTAAACGGTCCACTGTGAATTGTCCTTCCACTGAAGTGGTCCCAGGAAACCGGACAGTCAGCTAAGGTGTATCCCAAACCTTTGAAGGGATACGAACATGGCAAAGCGCCGGAAGTTTACAGATCAGTTTAAGGCCAAGGTGGCGTTGGAAGCGCTGCGTGGTGATAAGACCGTGCAAGAGATCGCGGCGAAGCATCAGTTGCACCCAAATCAGGTCAGCACATGGAAGCGGCAGGCCATCGACGGGATGGCCGATGTGTTCTCGGGAGGCAAGCAGAGCGGCCCGACCGAGGCGGAAGTAAAGGAACTTCACGCCAAGATCGGGAGGCTGGCGGTCGAGAACGATTTTTTGTCGGAAGGGCTCAAAAGGTGAGCCCAGCAAAGAAACGGTCGATGATCCGGCGGGATCATCCGAACTTGAGCATCAGCCAGCAGTGCAAATTGGTGCAACTCAGCCGGTCGGCGTTCTACTACACGCCGGAGGGCATCGACGCGGCCACGCTGTCGATGATGAAAGAGATCGACCGCGTGTTCACCAAATACCCGTTCTTCGGGTCACGCCAACTCGCAGCATATCTCCGCCGGGAAGGGACCGTCGTGGGGCGTCATCGCGTCCGCCGACTGATGGCGAAGATGGGTCTGGAGGCAATCTACAAACGCCCCAGAACCAGTCAGCCACACCCGCAGCATCCGGTCTTCCCGTATTTGCTGAGAAAGATGGTGATCGACCGGCCCAACCAGGTCTGGTGCGCCGACATTACCTTCATCCCAGTGAAGCGCGGCTTTCTGTATCTGGTGGCGATCATGGATTGGGCCACGCGTAAGGTGTTGAGCTGGCGACTGTCCAACACCATGCACGCCGACTTTTGTGTGGAGGCATTGAACGAGGCCATAGCCAGACACGGCCCGCCCGAGATCATGAACACAGATCAGGGGTCGCAGTTCACCGGATCGGCCTGGATCACAACGCTGACCGAGGCCGGGGTGCGCATCTCAATGGACGGGCGCGGCAGGTATCTCGACAACATCTTCATCGAGCGCCTGTGGCGATCCCTGAAGCAGGAGGTGGTCTACCTTGAGGAAATCACCGACGGCTTCCAGGCCAGGCATGTGATCAAGGACTGGATGGCATTCTACAACACCAGCCGCCCCCATTCCGCGCTTGATCGGCAGACACCGGACGACGCATATTGGGCAGGCTTGGAGCAACGACACGCAGCATGAAACCTAAAACCGATACACCTTAGAAACGCTGCGAACCTGTCCGAAAAGATGGGACCACTTCACAGGGCGTAGGCCATGTTGAACAACGGGCGCCCCGGGTTGCAGTCGCGCCGCGCGCTGGAACCTCGCAACAGCCCTCATTGCCTCAAGATGGGTGTCCGCAGGCCATACTATTTTTTCTGGTTCGGCTGTCCCTTTCAGTGGCTTGACTTTGGTCAATGATGACGCGGCGTTGCCAGCATATGTCATGGGGCCATGATCAACGCGAACAAAGCCATTCTTGTGATTATGCTCGTGGCGAATCTCTTCGCCGCATTGGTTTCAACCACGGCGCAGGCGCAGACGAATACGAGCGTGCTGGCGCAATTCCTTCCCGATGTTGATCCCGCGGCGCTCGTCGAAGGTGCCGATGCCTTCGGTCCGATCCGCAGCGACATGCCGGTCGCGCCTGTCATGTCGGGGGGCGAGGAGATCGGTCATGTCTTTGTCACCTCGGATTTCGTGGGGACCACCGGCTATTCCGGAAAACCGATTCATACGATGGTCGCGGTTGATGAAAACGCGGTCATTCAGGGTGTTGAGCTGATCAAGCACTGGGAGCCCATCGTTCTGATCGGTATCCCTGATTCCAAGATCAAGAAACTCGTAACCGACTATCGTGGGCTATCTCTGGTCGACGAGGCGGCGGCGAGTGGGTCCGGTCATGACCTTGAGATCATTTCCGGCGCGACCGTTACCATAATGGTGATCGACGACTCGATCATCCGGTCGGGCCTCAAGGTGGCCCGTGGGCTGGGGCTGGGCGGGCTGACCGCCGAAATCGACACCGGCCCGCAGTACGAGATTGCCGAGGGCGTGGAAGCGCCTGACAGCTGGATGTCGATGGAAGGCGATGGCACGGTGCGACGCGTGTCGCTGGACGTGGGCCAGATCAACGGAGCCTTCGCCGCAATGGGCGATCCGCGCACCGAGAAATACGCGCTGACCGAGGCGCCCGACACCTCCTTCATTGACATGCACATGGCGCTTGTCTCGGTGCCTGCGATCGGACGGGCGGTGCTGGGCGATGCCGATTACGGCAACCTCGAAGCCTGGCTGGAGCCGGGCGAGCACGCCATCGCCGTGGTGGGCCGGGGGATCTACTCCTTCAAGGGCTCGGGCTATGTGCGCGGCGGCATATTCGACCGGATCGTGCTAATTCAGGATGACGTGTCGGTACGCTTTCGCGACCGGGGGCATCGCCGTATGGGCGTGATCCCACTGGAAGACGTCCCGGAGTTCACCGAACGCGACTTGTTCAAGATTCCAGCTGACAGCGGCTTCGATCCGACCAAGCCCTTCCGCCTGCAACTCCTGGTGCAGCGAGAGGTGGCTGCGATCGAAAAGGTCTTTACCACCTACAACCTCGGGTACCAGCTTCCACAAGTCTACATGACGCGAGTCGCCACTGCCGCAGAAACTGCGCCGGTGGGTGTGGCGGACGAGGGTGAAAGCGCCGCGCAGGCCGCGCTGTGGCGCAAGATCTGGGAAGACAAGACGCTGGAAATCGCAGTTCTGGGCGCAATGCTGTTGGTGCTGACGCTCGCGTTCTTCTTCCAGATGCAGCTGACACGGTCGGATCGGGCGGTAAAGATCTTCCGTTACACCTTCCTGACCATCACGCTGGTTTTCCTGGGCTGGTATGCCAACGCGCAGTTGTCCGTGGTGAACCTGATGGCGCTGTTCGGGGCGCTGACCTCAGACTTCAGCTGGCAGGCATTCATGCTTGATCCGCTCACCTTCATCCTATGGTTTGCGGTGGCCGCCGCGATCCTGTTCTGGGGTCGGGGCGCTTATTGCGGGTGGCTGTGCCCCTTCGGTGCATTGCAGGAACTGACCAACTCTATCGCGCGGGCGCTGAAGGTGCCGCAGTTCAAACTCCCCTGGGGTCTGCACGAACGCCTTTGGCCAATAAAATACATAATATTCCTTGGGCTTTTCGGGGTCTCTCTGGCCTCGATCGAACAGGCCGAGCATCTGGCCGAAGTCGAACCGTTCAAAACCGCGATCATCTTGAACTTCGTTCGCGCCTGGCCCTTTGTGGCCTATGCCGCAGCCCTGTTGATCGCCGGGCTTTTTGTCGAACGGTTTTACTGTCGCTACCTCTGCCCGTTGGGCGCCGCGCTCGCGATCCCAGCACGGCTGCGGATGTTCGACTGGCTGAAACGCTACAAGGAATGCGGCTCGCCCTGCCGTGTCTGCGCCAACGAATGCATGGTGCAGGCAATCCATCCGACCGGCGAGATCAATCCCAATGAATGCCTCAACTGCATGCATTGCCAAGTGTTGTACCAGTCAAAAACCATATGCCCCGTGGTTATCAAGAAGCTCAAACGAAAGAGCCCGACCTCGGATCCGACCGCGTTCCTCAAAGAGAGGGGCGGGGTGGAAAATCACCCAAATCTACAGAAAAACTGAAAAAGGAGACAGTTATGTCTGAGAAAGAGAAAAAAGGCTTAAGCCGGCGCGGCTTCATGGGCGCCACGGCAACGGGCGCAGCCATGATGGGAGCAGGCGGCACGCGCCTCGGCCTGATGGGCGGCGCAGCGGCGTTCACCGCAGCGGCCGCCCCGCGCGCGGCGATGGCCGATACCAACTACGAAACCCCGGGACCGGGCGAGCTGGACGAGTACTACGGCTTCTGGTCCTCGGGTCAGACCGGCGAGATGCGCATTCTGGGCGTGCCTTCGATGCGTGAACTGATGCGGGTGCCGGTGTTCAATCGCTGCTCGGCCACCGGCTGGGGTCAGACCAACGAGTCGCTGAAGATCCTGACGCAGGACATGCTGCCGGCAACGAAGGATTACCTCGCCGCACAAGGCAAGAAAGTGCATGACAACGGCGACCTTCACCACGTGCACATGTCGTTCACCGAAGGCAAGTACGATGGCCGTTTCCTGTTCATGAACGACAAGGCCAACACCCGCGTCGCGCGTGTGCGCTGTGACGTGATGAAGCCTGACAAGATCATCGACATTCCGAACGCCAAGGCGATTCACGGTCTGCGTCCGCAGAAATGGCCGCGCACGAACTACGTCTTCGCGAACGGCGAAGATGAAGCGCCCATGGTCAATGATGGTTCCGTGCTGGATGAGCCGTCGAAATACGTGAACTTCTACACTGCCGTGAACGCGGACGAAATGAAGGTTGCGTGGCAGGTGATGGTTTCGGGCAACCTCGACAACACCGATTGCGACTACGACGGCAAATACGCCTTCTCGACCTCCTACAACTCGGAAATGGGGATGAACCTCGCCGAAATGATGGAAGCCGAGATGGACCACGTGGTCATCTTCAACATCGCGGAGATCGAGAAAGCGGTCGAAAGCGGTGATTACATCGAGCTGAACGGCGTGCCGGTGGTTGATGGACGCAAGGGCCAGAACAAGAACTACACCCGTTACGTGCCGATCCCGAACAGCCCGCACGGCATCAACATGGCGCCCGACAAGATCCACCTTTGCGTGGCCGGCAAACTGTCGCCCACCGTTTCGGTGCTCGACGTGCGCAAGTTCGACGCTCTCTTCGAAGACGACAGCATCGACCCGCGGTCGGTCGTCGTGGCGGAGCCGGAACTCGGCCTCGGGCCGCTTCACACCTGTTTTGACGGGAAAGGCAACGCGTTCACCACGCTGTTCCTCGACAGCCAGGTGGTGATGTGGAACATCGAAGACGCCGTGAAACTGTACAACGGCGAGGACGTGGATCCGAT
The DNA here is from genome assembly GCF_030148435.1 of Aliiroseovarius sp. Lineage (GTDB taxonomy): Bacteria > Pseudomonadota > Alphaproteobacteria > Rhodobacterales > Rhodobacteraceae > JASBTN01. The sequence goes on along the minus strand of NZ_JASBTN010000034.1, from coordinate 42,568 downwards.
CCTGAACAAGCAGGACGTGCACTACCAGCCCGGCCACAACTCGACCACCATGGGCGAGACGCTGGAAGCGGACGGCAAGTGGTACGTGTCGATGAACAAGTTCTCGAAGGACCGGTTCCTCAACACCGGCCCGCTCAAGCCCGAGAACGAACAGCTCTTCGCCATCGACGGCACCGACATGACACTGGTCCATGACGGTCCGACCTTTGCCGAACCGCACGACTCGATCCTCGTGCACCGGTCCAAGGTGAACCCGAAGAGCGTTTGGGACCGCAACGACCCGATGTGGGCCGATGCGCGTGCGCAGGCCGAGGCGGACGGTATCGATCTGGACGACTGGCAGGACTCGGTGATCCGCGACGGCAACAAGGTGCGGGTGTACATGTCCTCTCAGGCGCCGCAGTTCTCGCTTGAGAAGTTCACGGTCAAGGAAGGCGACGAGGTGACGGTTTACGTGACCAACCTCGACGACATTGACGACGTGAGCCACGGCTTCTGCCTGAGCGACCACGGTGTCGCGATGGAAGTCGCCCCGCAGGCCACGGCCTCGGTCACTTTCACCGCGGCGAAACCGGGCGTTCACTGGTTTTACTGCCAGTGGTTCTGCCATGCGCTGCACATGGAAATGCGTGGCCGTATGCTCGTGGAGCCTGCATGATCCGCCTCGTCTTCCTCTTTGCCGCGCTCGTTCTGAGCGCGGCGCCGGTACTGGCCGAGCGCGTGGTGCTTGCGCCCGGGCCGGGGGTTCTGGTCGCCGCAATTGCGGCGGCAGAAGAGGGAGACGAGATCATCCTGTCACCGGGCCGTTACGATGGCCCGGTGACGATCGACAAGACATTGACGCTCAGCGGCGAGGATGGCGCGGTGATCGATGGGAACGGCACCTTGTCGGTGGTTCTGGTCGACGCGCCGGACGTGGTGCTGCGCGGGTTGCACTTGACCAATTCGGGCCGGGTGCACGAACCGATCGACGCCGGCGTGAAGCTGACAACGAAGGCGCGCGGCGCGCGGGTTCTGGACAACGTTCTGACCGACAATCTCGTTGGTATCGACATTCACGGAGCGCGCAATGCGCTGGTTAAAGGCAACCGGATCGAGGGTTTGCGTCTGCCGCGCATGAACGATCGGGGCAACGGAATCTACGTTTGGAACGCACCGGGCGCGGAAGTGATCGGCAATGACGTGCGGTATGGACGGGACGGAATCTTTACCAATGTCTCGCAGCGCAACGTGTTTCGCGACAACGTGTTTCGCGACCTTCGCTTTGCCGTCCACTACATGTATACGAACGATAGCGTGGTGGAAGGCAATATTTCGATCGGCAACCATCTTGGCTTCGCGCTGATGTATTCCGACCGGATCGTGGTCAAGGGCAACACCTCGATCAACGACCGCGACCACGGCGTCATGTTGAATTACACCAAGCAGTCGGACGTGTTTGCGAACCTCGTGACGGGCGGCACGGAGAAGTGCGCATTTGTTTATAACTCACATAAAAACCTGATCGCGGACAATACGTTCACGGGCTGTGACATCGGTGTGCATTTCACTGCCGGGTCCGAGCGTAACACGATCACCGGGAATGCTTTTGTCGGCAACCGCACGCAGGTGAAATACGTTGGCACAAGTGATGTGGAGTGGAGCCACGAAGGGCGAGGGAATTACTGGTCCGACCACCCGGCATTCGATCTGGACGGGGACGGGCGCGCCGACAGTCCCTACCGCCCCAACGATCTGATGGACCAAATACTGTGGTCACAACCCGCCGCGAAGCTGCTTTTGGGGACACCTGCCGTGCAGTTGGTGCGCTGGAGCCAGTCGCAGTTTCCGGCGGCCCGCACCGGCGGTGTCGTGGACAGCTACCCGCTGACCAACGCACCCGCGCGCGAGGTGCCCGAAACCGTTCAACAAATGGCCCAAGCCACGCCGCTCTGGGCCAAGGGAGCCACTTATGACGATTCTGACCCTCTCGAAGCTCACTAAGCGCTACGGGGGCACGACGGTCCTGGACGAGGTGTCGCTCGACATCGCGGCGGGGGAGCGCGTGGCGCTTCTGGGCCATAACGGCGCGGGGAAATCGACGCTGATGAAGCTGGTTCTGGGGCTGATCCACGCGGACGGGGGCCGGATAGAAGTGGCGGGACATGCGCCGGGATCGGCGGTGGCGCGGTCGCTCACCGCCTATCTGGCGGAAAATGCAGCCTTTCACCCTGCGATCACCGGGCGTGAACAGTTGTGCTATTACTTGCGCCTGCGCGGCCAGCCTGTGAAGCAGGCCGACGAGCTTTTGGAGAAAGTTGGACTGGCGGATGCCGCCACGCGCCGGATCGGCACCTATTCCAAAGGGATGCGCCAGCGTGTCGGGCTGGCTCAGGCGCTTATCGGAAATCCGCGCCTTATGGTTCTGGACGAGCCGACATCGGGTCTCGACCCTGTATCGCGGCGAGAGTTCTATGCGCTGCTCGACGAGTTGGCCGCGAAAGGCACCGCCGTTCTTCTGTCGTCGCACGCCCTGTCGGAACTGGAGGCGCGGACGGATCGCATGGTCATTCTGGCCAAAGGCAAACAAGTGGCACAGGGCACCTTGGCCGATCTGCGGAGCGATGCGGCGCTTCCCCTGACCGTGACGATCTTTCCGAAGGCAGAGCAGGCACCGCAGGTCGCGGAAGCGTTCCCCGAGGCGCAGATCTTCGAGGATCGCGTGACCTTCACCTGCGCGCCTGACGAAAAGCTCGCGGTTCTCGAACGGATCGTGGCGCTGCGGGGTCATATCGCGGATTACGATCTGCACGCCGCCACGCTCGACGATCTCTATTCCCATATCTCCAGGAGGGTCGCGTGATGTTCTCCCGTATCCTCGCCACTGCCGCGCTCGAATTCGCCATCGCCCGTCGCAACCGCTGGGTGGTCGTGTCGGTCGCCATGATGATCTTGTTTTCGTTGGTCCTGGCCTTCGCCGGCGCGGCCCCTGCGGGACAGCTCGCGGTGGACCCGCTGTCGGTGACGGTGGCGAGCCTGATCTCGCTCGCGGTCTACCTGGTCCCGCTGATCGCGCTTCTGATTTCCTTTGATGCCATCGCGGGCGAGAGCGAGCGGGGTACGCTGGCGCTGTCGCTAACCTATCCGCTGGCACGGACCGAGCTGCTTCTGGGCAAGCTGGTCGCGCAATTGGCTGTCGTGACCATCGCGGTTGTCGCGGGTTATGCGGTCGCTGCGGTGGCGGCCTTTGCCACTGGCGGTGTGGAGGCGGCAGATGGCTTGCCTGCGCTCTGGCGGCTGGTCTGGACCTCGGTCCTTCTTGGCGCCGCGTTCTTGTCGTTGGGGCATGCCATGTCCTGCCTGTCGCGTCGGCCATCCGGGGCCGCGGCCATGGCGATCGGTCTCTGGCTGGTGATGATCGTGCTTTACGACCTGGCGCTTCTCGCCGCCGTGGTCGCGGATGATGGCGGGGCCTTCACCACGGATGTGTTCCCATGGGCGCTGGTGGTCAATCCGGCGGACGCTTTCCGTATCTTCAACCTCGCGGCCTCGGGCGCGGTCGACGCAGCCTCCGGCCTGTCCGGGGCGGCGTCCTCCATTGCGGCCTGGAAGCCGCTGGCCGCCATCGTGATCTGGCCGGTTCTTGCAGCCACGCTCGCGCGGCTGTCGTTTCAAAGAGTGACGCCATGAGAAAGCTCGTCCTGGTTTCCGTCCTCCTTCTGGCCGCCTGCAAGGACGACGTGGTGAACCTGCCGGATCCGGTGGAGTTGACCGAGGAAGCGCTGGGCTATTATTGCCAGATGGCGCTGGTCGAACATGACGGGCCGAAGGGGCAGGCGCATCTGGACGGGATGCCCGCGCCGATCTTCTTCAGTCAGGTGCGCGATGTGATCGCCTATCTGCACATGCCCGAACAGAGCCACGCGGTTCAGGTCTCGTATGTGCAGGACATGACGGGTGCCACATGGGACGCGCCTGGAGCGTGGATGCCCACGCGCGAGGCGCTTTATGTGGTGGGGTCCGATGCCGTGGGCGGCATGGGCGCGGCGGAATTCGTGCCGTTTTCCGACAAACTCGCCGCCGAAGCCTTTGTGCGCGAGCGCGGGGGGCGGATCATGACCTTCGACGAAATCCGGCCCGAGGACGTTCTGGGCGACACCGCGCCCGTGGAGGATGACACGGACGATATCAATGCCCGTCTCAAAGCGCTGGGGCAGTAGGAGAAAGCCATGCAGATCAACAGACGCAGATTCATCAGTTTCGTCTCGGCGGCCTGTCTGACCGCTGCGGCCAATCCCGCGTCGGCCTTTCGGTGGCAGGGCGTGGCGCTCGGTGCAAAAGCGCAGATTGTGCTGGATCATCCCGAGGCCGAAGAAATCACCCGCGCGGCCGAGGCCGAGATCAGTCGTTTGGAAGGAATTTTCAGTCTCTACCGAACGGACAGCGAGATCATGCGGCTCAATCGTGACGGACGGCTCGATGCGCCGTCTTTTGAAATGCTTGAATGTCTGACGCTCGCGAGGCAGGTGCACGAGGTGACGCAAGGACGCTTCGATCCGACCGTTCAGCCGCTATGGCGGGTTCTGGCCGAAGCGGGCGTGGCGGGCATGGAACCAGAGGCAGCAGCGGTCGAGGCCGCACGGGCGGCGGTCGGGTTCGGCCGTGTCCAGATCGAAGCGGACCGGATCACGCTTGGGGCCGGTCAGGCACTGACGTTGAACGGCATCGCGCAGGGGTTCATCGCGGATAAGGTGGCCGACTTCATGCGGACACGTGGAGTGGGTGACGTGTTGATCGACACGGGCGAGATCGTGGCATTGGGCAATGGACCCGATGGTGCCGGTTGGCCGGTGAGGATCAAGGGCGAGGATCACGCGCGGCTCTGGCAGGGAAGGGCGCTGGCCAGTTCTGCGACGCTCGGCACGGTCATGGGCGCGGACGGGCGGCAGGGCCATATCCTGTCGGCAGACGGCATGGCCACATTGCCAACGCAGGTCACGGTGAGCGCGCCGCGCGCGGGGCTGGCAGATGCTCTTTCCACGGCATTTTGCCTCGTCCCGGACGCGCAAACCGCTACCAAGTTCTTGCGTGTGTTCAAGGCGGCCCGACTCGAGCGATTTGTCCAGACATCAACGTAAGTCGAAGACGGCACACATCCTGAAGACGGTTCGAACACCCTCAAAGGTGGCGGAACCGTCCCCAACCTATTCGGTATCATCTGTCGCCCAGTCGGCTCAGTCGGCCCAGTCGAGGGCTTCAGCTATGGCGATAGGCTTGAAGCGGCTGACGTGCTCCCCCGAGTGTCCTCGATTATCGGTAGGTTCTGTTCAGGTTTTGGTCCTTTCGTGACCGGTTCGCATATTCCTATGGCGTCATGCCAGCGAGGCTGAAATGCGGGCGGTAGTGGTTGTGGTCGTCACGCCAGGCGTGGATCAGGCAGTTTGTCCGGCACTTGCGCAAGGCAAGCCACTTCGGAGAACCTGACAGCTTCCGGACGCGCACGGGGATTGGCTGCGATGCACTCCGCCCCAAGGTGCCCGGCGATGCGCCGGGGCGGCCACCCTTGCCAAACTGCGGCTCTCAGAGAGGCAACCCGGGCGCCAGGGGGGCGGTGCACGGCGTTCCCGCCAATCGGCCATCCACGCTTTCAGCTTTTGCCAAAAGGTGCATCTGCCCTTCTGGGCGTGCTTTGGGCTTGGCAAGCCCCGGCAGAGCGGGTCTTCTGGGAACAGCCAAGCTCGAGGTATCCTTATGACAGGCCGATATTTTGCCCCCGAAGGCGGGTTGCCGCCACAGAGCCAGATCCTGACCGATCGCGCCATGTTCACCGAAGCCTATGCGGTGATCCCGAAGGGCACGTTCTCGGACATCGTGACCTCGGCCCTGCCATTCTGGGAAGGCGCGCGGTTCTGGGTGATTGCGCGGCCGCTGTCCGGTTTCGCCGAGACGTTTTCCCACGCGATTGCCGAGTTGACCCCGGGTGGCGGCAGTGACCGACCGGAGTTGGACACGGGGGCCGAGGCGGTTCTGTTCGTGGTCGATGGTGAGGTCGAATTGCGTATTGGGGGGGACAGGCACGAGCTGGTTCCAGGCGGCTATGCCTTCCTGCCGCCGGGCACGGGCTGGTCGGTCTGGAACCGTGGCGGCGCCCCCGCGCGGTTCCATTGGATTCGCAAGGCCTATGAGGCGGTCGAGGGGCTGGGAATGCCGGAGGCCTTCGTGACCTCGGACGACGCGGTGGAGCCCGTCGCGATGCCCGACACCAATGGCGCCTGGGCCACGACGCGGTTTGTCGACCCGGAAGACCTGCGCCACGACATGCATGTGAACATCGTCACCTTCCAGCCCGGCGGCGTCATTCCCTTTGCCGAAACCCATGTGATGGAACACGGGCTTTATGTTCTGGAAGGCAAGGCGGTCTACCGGTTGAACCAGGACTGGGTGGAGGTCGAGGCGGGCGACTACATGTGGCTCAGGGCGTTTTGTCCGCAGGCCTGCTACGCGGGTGGGCCGGGGCCGTTCAGATACCTGCTCTACAAGGATGTGAACCGCCAGATGGCGCTGCCGCGTCGCTAAGCCCAGTGCGGCTCAGGGCGCCGGAACCGTATAAGGTGCAGGGTATCTGAACTCCTCAAGGTTCGCCCCCGGCCCGATCCGGTCCACCACGGCAAACAGGCCGGGCGCGGACAGGGGCGTCAGCACCCCGTGCCAGGTGCCGCGGTGAAAGTTCACCGCCTGCCCCGGGGCGGTCAGAAAGGCGCGGGGGGTGCCCGGCCTGTCCCCTTCATCCGGGGCAACGATCACCAGAAAGGGCGCCAAGGTCATCGGCAGAAAACACTGCGACCCGTCGGGATGGCGCTCGACCAGATCGAACGTATAGGGCAGGGCGCGGGGCCGGGCGTCGAAGATCGACACGCCCGCTCGCCCGCCCGTGAAGTCAAGCCGCGCCCGGTCGTGGTGGCGGCCACAGAGCCCTTGGTTGATCATCCGGTCTGGCACGCCTGAGGCATCCAATACGTCACCGTATGGGGCAAAGTCCCGGGGCGTCAGGGGCCGGGGCGTGATCTGGCGGCTCATGGCAGAATATCCTTCAACCGGTACCAGGCGATGCGTTCGACCTGGGCGCAGGCTTCGGCGAATTCGGTGGGGGTTTCGTTGTCCAGCCGCCGCTTCATCGCCGCGCGGATGCCGGGCTTGTCGTGATCGCGCACCGCGATAATGAAGGGAAAGCCGTGTTTTGCCACATAGGCCGCGTTTGTTTCGGTAAATGCCCTGCGTTCTTCATCGGTCAGCATGTCCAGCCCGGCGCTGGCCTGTTCCGAGGTGCTTTCCTGCGTCAGCCGCCCGGCCCGGGCCAGCTTTCCCGCCAGGTCGGGATGCGCGCGCAACACGCCCAGCCGTGCCTCGTCCGAGGCGCGGCGGAAGGCGCGGCACATGGCATTGTGCAGGCCCGCTGCGCTGTCATGGGCGGGGCCGAGTTCAAGGGCGAAAGCCCCTTCGGCCACCCAGGGGGAATGTTCGAATACCCCGCCGTAGGCCTCCCGAAAGGCAGTGCGCCCCATGGTGGAGGGGCGGGGCCGTGCGACTGGATGGTGCTCGGTGTGCCAATGCCGCGCGATCTGTTCGCGCGTGGCGAACCAGACGCCGTCATGCCCCTTGGCGTAGTCCATGAAACGGCGCAGCGCCATTACCCTTCCGGGTCGCCCGACCAGGCGGCAGTGCAGGCCGATCGACATCATCTTGGCCGCGCCCGCTTTCCCCTCGGCATAGAGCGCATCGAACGTGTCTTTCAGGTAGGAAAAGAACTGGTCGCCCGAATTGAACCCCTGAGGCGTGGCGAATCGCATGTCGTTGCAATCGAGCGTATAGGGCACCACAAGCTGAGAGCCGTTCGGATGCCCATGCCAATAGGGAAGATCGTCGGCATAGCTGTCGGCCACATAGAGAAACCCGCCTTCCTCGCTGACAAGGTCCACCGTGTTGACCGAACAGCGCCCGGTGTACCAGCCCAGCGGGCGGGTGCCGGTGACTTCGGTGTGCAGCGCGATTGCTTCGTGCAGATGGGCGCGCTCCTCCGCCGGTGTGAAATCCTTGTAGTCGATCCACTTGAGCCCGTGGGAGGCGATTTCCCACCCGGACGTCTGCATGGCGCGGACCTGCTCCGGGCTGCGCGCCAATGCCGTGGCCACACCGTAGACTGTGATGGGGATCTCCATTTCACCGAACAGGCGATGCAGGCGCCAGAACCCGGCCCGCGCACCGTATTCATAGATCGATTCCATGTTCCAGTGCCGCTGGCCGTCCCAGGGCGCGGCCCCGACGATTTCGGACAGAAAGGCCTCTGACGCCGGATCGCCGTGCAATACGCAATTCTCGCCGCCTTCTTCGTAGTTTACCACGAACTGCACCGCGATCTTAGCCCCACCGGGCCATTTCGGGTCCGGGGGTGTCGCGCCGTATCCGCGCATGTCGCGGGGGTATCGGGTCATGGCTGGCTCCTTTTTTGCGGCACCCTAACGCAGGGTACACTTGCGCAGCTTACGGAAAATCCTGAAAGATTATCAAACAGGCGCCGGGCTGTGCCCAGCCCCGAAGTGCGAAAGACTTGTCAAAAAGAGGAGGGACCATGCCCGGATTTCTGACCACCCATGTGCTGGACACCGCGCGTGGCTGCCCGGCGGAGGGGATTACCATCGCGCTCTACCGCATTGATGGGGAGGCGCGTGACCGGATCACCCAGGCGGTGACAAATGCGGACGGGCGCACCGATGCGCCGATCCTGCCGGACGGGGATTTCAAACCCGGCCGTTACGAGTTGGTCTTTTTTGCGGGCGACTACCTGCGCGCCACCGGCCAGGCAGGGGCAGACCCCCTGTTTCTGGACCAGGTGCCCATTCGTTTCGGCATGTCGGAAGGCGACCACTATCACGTCCCGCTGCTGCTGTCCCCCTATGGCTATTCGACCTATCGCGGATCGTAGCGGACCGAGACCAGCGGGCGCAGCCGTTCGGCCATGAATTCGATGAACAGCCGGGTTTTCGGATCCTGGTGTTTGAGATGGGTGTAGAGACAGGCGAGCTGAACCTGTACGGGCGGTTCGGTCTCAAGCACGGGCACCAATCGCCCTTCGGCGAGGTGGTCGGCGACTTCGAACACCGGTTTCATGATAATGCCCTGCCCCTCCAGGGCCCAATCGGTCAGAACTTCGCCATCGTCGCTTTCCAGAGGTCCGGTCACAGGCACGCGACGCGGTCCGTCCGGGCCTGACAGGAGCCACTGAAACTCCGGCACGCCCGGGTAGCGCAGGTTCAGACAGTCATGGGTGCCGTCGGTCAGCTCCGCGGCCAGGCGCGGCAGGCCGCGCCGCGCCACGTAGTCCGGTGCGGCGCAAAGGATGCGGGGACAGTCGGCGATTTTTCTCATGCGCAGAGCGGAATCCTCGGGCAGGCCCAGGAAGAACTCCACGTCGATGCCTTCGGCCGAGAGGTCCAGCTTGCGGTCCGACAGGCGCAGACGAATGTTGATCAGCGGGTATTTCCGCTTGAATTCGGGGATGAGCGGGGCGAGCAACCGACGCCCCAGTCCCAGCGGAGCGGCCACAAGCAAGGTGCCGCGCGGCTGGTTCGTCACCTGGGTGATCTCGGCCTCGGCCTCGTCTATGGCCTGCACGATCCGGCAGGCGCCGCGATAGAAGATCGCCCCCTGTTCAGTTGCCGTAAGCGAGCGCGTGGTGCGCTGGAACAGGCGGACGTTCAGGTGCTCCTCCAACTGGGCAATCCGCGCCGAGGCCACCGCCGCCGATATCCGCTGATCGCGCGCGGCAGCGGACATGGAGCCCAGTTCATGGACTCTTATGAAAGTGCGGATATTGTCGAGATAGGCCATGGCAATTGTCTGGCTTTGTTTGAAAGAGTTCTGATATTTTCAGGAATACATGTGGAATGTGCAATTTGCTAGGCTGGGCTGGTTCGAAGGAGAAACGTGGATGATCGAATTTGCCTTTTTCTGGGATTGGGCGTCCTTTGCGGTGCGGTGGCTGCATGTGATCACGGCGATTGCCTGGATCGGCTCGTCCTTCTATTTCATAGCGTTGGACCTGGGGCTGCGCCCATCCACGGACCGCCGGTCCGGGATAACCGGCGAGGAATGGCAGGTTCACGGGGGCGGGTTCTATTTCATCCAGAAATACGGCATTGCGCCCAATCGCATGCCCCATGACCTGACCTGGTTCAAATGGGAAAGCTATTCGACCTGGCTGTCGGGGGCGGCCCTGCTGGCGCTGGTCTATTGGGGCGGGGCGGAGCTTTACCTGATCGACGCGGCCAAGGTCGAGTTCGCGGCCTGGCAGGCGATTGCGATCTCGGCGGGGTCGCTGACTGTCGGCTGGATCGTCTACAACACCCTGTGCAAGTCGGGCCTGGCCGAAAGACCCACCACGCTGCTGCTGCTGCTGTTCGGGTTGCTGGTGGTGATGGGGTGGGGGTATAACCAGATCTTTACCGGGCGCGCCGTCATGCTGCATCTGGGGGCGTTCACCGCCACGATCATGACGGCGAATGTCTTTTTCATCATCATGCCGAACCAGCGCATCGTGGTGAAGGATCTTCAGGAAGGGCGGACGCCGGACGGGATATATGGCAAGATCGCCAAGCTGCGCTCCACCCACAACAACTACCTGACCCTGCCGGTCGTATTCCTGATGCTGTCGAACCACGCGCCGCAGATTTTCGCGACACAGTACAACTGGCTGATAGCGGCACTGGTCTTTCTGATGGGTGTGACGATCCGCCATTTCTTCAATACGCACCACGCGCGCAAGGGAAACCTGTGGTGGACCTGGGCCGTCACGGCGGCGCTGTTCGCGGCGATCATGGTGCTCTCCTCTGCCGGGGCGCCGGAATACGAGGACCTTGAGGCCGCCGAGGCGCGGCCTTTTACACCTGCCGAACAGGTGTTTGCGGGTCTGGCTGAATTCGAGGAAGTGACCTACCTCGTGCAGGGCCGCTGTGCGATGTGCCATGCGCGCGAGCCGGGCTACGATGGCATTCACACCGCGCCCAAGGGCATCTTGTTGGAAACACCGCAGGAAATTGCCGGGGCAGCGCGCCAGATCTGGATGCAGGCGGCGCGAACATCGGCCATGCCACCCGCCAATGTCAGCTGGATGGAACCCGGCGAGCGCGCCCTGATCGACGCCTGGTACCGCGCAGGACGCGGCTAAGGCGTTTTGCCTTGGTGTTGAGATACCGCTATGAGGTGAAACGCGCGGAACTCATTGATGGTGCGGGCGTTTCGAAATCGGCTTGCCCCCCGGCGTTCTCCCGAAACACCAAAGGGCCGTTCAACAGCGGGACGATCCCCCAACCGGGCAGCCGCGCAAACTGGCCCGCTGACTGGTGTACTTCTCCACCCAGCAAAAGGGGCCCCGAAGGGCCCCGTCCCATGGCGTGCCTTATACGGGTGCCGTTTCCGCGCTGGCCTTCGCAGCCAACGCGCGCCGTTCGGACCTGGCAAAGAACAGGTGGTAGAGCACCGGCGCGGCCACCAGGGTCAGGATCGAGGCAAAGGCCAGCCCGCCCATGATCGTTACCGCCATCGACTTGAAAAAGGCGTCGCCCAGCAGCGGGGCCATGCCCAGGATGGTGGTCACGGCGGCCAGGAAGACCGGGCGCAGTCGCGAGACCGAGGCCTTCACCACCGCCTCGGTCAAGGGCAGGCCCTCTTCGCGCACAAGGTCGATTTCCTCGACCAGCACGATGCCGTTCTTGATGAGCATGCCCGACAGCGACAGCATCCCCAGCAGCGCGGTGAAGGTAAAGGGCAGGTCGGTGCCGAGAAGGCCCAGGACCACACCATTCACGCTCATCGGCACCAGCAGCCAGATGATGATCGGCTGTTTCAGCGCATTGAACAGCAGGATCGAGATCAGCACCATGATCAACAGCGACACGGGCAACTGCTTGCCCAGGCTTTCATTGGCCTCGGCCGAATTCTCGTGTTCGCCGCCCCATTCCATGCGGTAGCCGACCGGCAGCTCGATTGCCTCGACCGCAGCCTGCACCTCGGTAAAGACGGAGGCTGCGGTCATGTCTGCGGGCACGTCCGCGCCGACCGCGATGGTGGACAGGCGGTTGCGGCGGTGGATCAGCGTGTCCTGCACCTCGTAGGTGAAGCCGTCGATCAGCTGTTCCATCGGAATCTGCTCGCCGGTCAGGGTGGAATAGCCCTGCTGATCCATCAGGTTGCCGCCGTTCTGCGGGCGCCGGATGATGATCGGGATCAGGCGTTCGTTCTCACGGAATGTGCCGCCCCGAAAGCCGTCGGTGGAGAATTCCAGAATCTGGGCTACGTCGTCCCGAGTCACGCCCGCGCGCTGGGCGCGTTGAGTGGAATAGATCGGCTTGATCACCAGTTCGCGCTCACGCCAGTTGGTGCGCAGGTCAAGCACGTTGGGCGAGGCTGCGGCCATCACCTCTTGCGCCTCGGCGGCCAGTTCGCGCAGCACATCCGGGTCCGTGCCTGAGAAACGGACCTGGATCGGATCGCCGCCGCCGGGACCGAAAACCAGGCGTTTGGTGCGGAACTCGCCTTCGGGGAAAGCGCCGCGCCCGAATTCCTCCAGATCAGCCTGCAGCGCGGGGATGTCGTCGCGATGCTCGGTCCGGATGATCAGGTGGCCGTAAGAGGGGTTCGGGCGTTCGCTTTCATAGGTCAGCATGAAACGCGTCGCGCCCTGGCCCACGAAACTGGCGACCGAGACCACGTCATCCCGTTCCGCCAGCCAGGCCTCGAAAACTTTGAGGTGCTCGGAGGTCGTTTGGATCGAAGTGCCCTGCGGCAGTTTGTAATGCACGAAAAACAGCGGCGTATTGGAGTTCGGGAAGAACTGCTGCTTCATCAGCCCGAAACCTGCGTAGCTGGCTGCGGTGATGCCGATCAGCGCCAGAACGACCAGAAGGCGGGCCCGCAGCGCCAGGCGAAGGCTGCCCTTGTAGATGCGGAAAAAGAACCCGCCATAGGCGTCCTCACCCTCGCCCAGATTGCCCTGTTTGAACAGGTAGTGCCCCAACAGGGGGGTGACGGTGATGGCCAGCACCCAGGACAGCAGAAGCGAAATGCCGATCACCGCGAAGAGCGAAAACAGGAACTCGCCGGTTGCATCCGGGGAAAGACCGATGCCCGCGAAGGCCATGATGCCGATCACGGTGGCGCCCAGAAGGGGGATCTGCGTCTTGGCCGCAGCGTCGTCGGCGGCGTCCTTGGACTTGCGTCCATGGATCATGGCGATCTGCATGCCTTCCGCAACCACAATGGCGTTGTCCACAAGCATGCCCATCGCGATGATCAGCGCGCCCAGCGAAATTCGCTCCATCTCGATCGAGAAGAGCCACATGAACAGGATTGTGCCCACCACGGTGAGCAGAAGCGTCGAGCCGATCACCACGCCCGCGCGCCAGCCCATGAACAGGGCGAGAACGATCACCACGATGGCAACCGATGTTGCCAGGTTCACCAGGAAGTCGTTCGAGGCCTGCTCGACCACGAGGTGCTGCCGGTAGATCGGAAGAAGCTCCACCCCCGCCGGGATATCGGCAGAGAGTTCGGCCAGGCGGGCGTCAACCCTGTGGCCGACCTCGACAATATTCTCGGTCGACAGGCCGGCGATCCCCAGCGTAAAGGCTTCGACCCCGTTGAAACGGATCATGGAGCCCGGGTCTTTAACCCGTCCGCGTGAAACGGATGCGAGGTCGATCAGGTTCAGGACATTGCCGTTCACACCGACCGACAAACCCGCGATCGCATCCACCGTATCCGAGCCGTCCGGGGTCAGGATCTTGATCTCGCGCCCATCCCGGTCGACGCTTCCCGCCGGTGCGACACTGTCGGCATCCGCGATGGCACCGGCGACGGCCTGAATGTTCACCCCCAGGTTGGCGACCAGCGTCGGATCGGGTTCGACGAAGATCGCTTCCTCCGGGAGGCCCGAAATCTCGACATCCGCAACCCCGTCCACGGCCAGAAGCTCGCGGCGCAGGAAGGTGGCCAGATCGTGTTTCTCGGCGTCGGAAAAGCCCTCGGCCGTGACTGCATAGAACAGGCCGAACACATCGCCGAAACCGTCGTTGATCACCGGATCCTGCACACCTGACGGCAGGCCGTCAGCCGCGTCCTTCACCTTGTTGCGCAGATCGGTCCAGATTGCGGGCAATTCGTCGCCGTCAAAGGTGCTCTGCACTTCGACGGTGATCTGCGAAAAGCCCGGACGGTTGATCGAGGTGATCCGGTCCAGCTCTCCCATCTTCTGGATTGCGCTTTCCAGCGGTTCCGAGACCTCGGTCGCGACCTGGGCCGCGGTGGCGCCGGGATAGACCGTGGTCACGACGGCGGACTTGATGGTGAAGGCCGGGTCTTCGAGCCTTCCGAGATTGAAAAAGCCATAGATGCCGCCCAACAGGCAGGTCAGCATGATCAGCCACGTATAAAGCGGCTTTTCGATCGAGGCGCGGGCAATATTGACCATCTGTCCGACCCCTTACCTGGCAAAACCGGTGAAGCGACGCACCGCCTGACCGTCTTTCAGCGCGGCCACGCCGGTGGCGACGACCTGTTCGCCGCCGGACAGGCCTTCGACCACGGTGAACCCCCCCAGATGGTTCACCTCGACCTTTACCGGGTGTAGTGTCACGGAGCCTTCATCGGGCGTGGCGCCAGGTTCGAACAGCATTACCGCAAGATCGCCGTTGCCGCCCACGGGAAGCAGCGCGGTGGAGGGCAGGGTGATGTCCTGTGCGTCGGAGAACAGCGAGACCGAAATCTCGACCGAACTTCCGGGCAGGACTTCCAGATCGTCGGCGCGGTCCATGCCCAGGGTCACGCGAAAGCTCTGCCCGGCCTCGGAGGCCTGGGCGTCGAATTCACGCAGGGTCATCGGGTATTGCTTGTCGGGCTGCGCCGGGAAACGGGCGAGGATGGCAAGGGCGTCATCTTCTCCCGTTTGCTGAAACAGCACCTCGGGCACGTCGATTTCCACCCGAACCTCGGATATGTCAAGCAGGCGAACCACCGGAGCCCCGGCGCCCGTGGTGTTGAATTTCTCGGTATGACGCAGGGCGATCATGCCGTCGAATGGCGCCAACAGCATCGCATGTTCCAGGTTGTATTCGGCCTGGCGCAGGGCGATCTCGGCCAGCAGTTTGGCGGTCTCGGCATCGTCGATCGTGACCTGGCTGACGGTGTTGCCCGCCAGTTTGGTCAGGCGTTCCAGGGTGCGGTCGGCCTGTTCCAGCTGCAGGCGCGCCTGTTCGAACTGCAACTGGAACAGCTCCATGTCGAGGGAGGCGATCAGCTCACCTTCCTCGACGAATTGACCTTCGGCCACATCGAAATCGGTGATCTCACCACCGACCTGAAAGGCCAGATCGACGGTCTGGCGTGCCACCACCTTGCCGAAAAAGTGTCGGGTGGGCGGGGCAGTGCCGGATTCGACCTCCATCAGCTTGACGGGTTTGGAGGCGGCGGGCGCTGCCGGGGTGTCCTGCTGGGCCCAACCGGGCAAGGCGGGCAGGGCGATGGCAAGGCTCAGCGCCAGGGCGCGGGTCAGGGTGGTCATTTCGATGCTCCCTCTTGAAGCATGTTTTGCAGGATATGGCGGCGCATCTTGTCTCCGATGTCCGCCAGTATGTTGATGTCGTCGTTGTTCAGGCCGGTCACTTCGCGAAAGAGCCGCCCACCTTCCTTCAGCATGTCGGCCCGGAAGGCCGCGCCTTCGTCTGTCAGGCGCAAAAGCCAGGCGCGACGGTCGTCCGGGTCACGTTCGCGCATGACAAACCCGCGCTTTTCCAGCCCGTCGGCAATGGCCGTGAGCGAGCTGGGCAGTTGGTTCATCACCTGCGCCAGATCGCCCATGCGGCGGGGCCGGTCGAGCTTGACCAGCAGGTGGCGCTGATTGTCGGGCATGCCGTCTCCGTTTTCTTCCTCCAGCCTGTCGAAACAGGCCTGAAGCCGGGTAAAGGTGGCAAAGATGCCCATCAGCGCCCGAACCTCGGGGGTCAGGGCGGGATCGTTGCTGGGGTCCAGCAGGATGGTGGAATCGCAGGTGGCCATGGCGTGTCCTTTCGATCTGGCCGATATAGTTCAAAATGTGAAATATTCAACAAAAGAATGTTCCGAAAATGAAAAAGCCCCGCAACCAACTCGGTCGCGGGGCCTTCAAGCGGCATGGTTGCGAGGTCACATGTCCTGCAGGTGGTCAAATTCCGACAGGAAGCTGCCGACCCCCATGGTGGCCGAACGCAGTTCCATGATCAGGTCGCCCATCTCGGCGGCGGGCATGTGACACTGTACCTGCTGCCAGCCGGGCCAGCCGTCGCGGGTGTCGAAGCCCAAAATCTGCCCGCGGCGCCCGGATACGATCTTCTGTACGCCGGCAATGAACTGGTCGGGCACCTGGAACGTCACCGCATTGATCGGTTCCAGTTGAACGGGTTTGGCATCCGCCAGGGCTTCGCGCATCGCCTGCGCCCCGGCCTTGCGGAAGGCCATTTCCGAACTGTCCACGCTGTGCGACTTGCCGTCGGTCAGTGTGACCGAGACATCCACCACCGGGTAGCCCTTCGGCCCCTTGGCCAGCGCATCATTCACGCCGTGTTCCACCGCCGGGAAATACTGGCGCGGGACGGACCCCCCGTGGATCGTTTCGGCAAAGCTGTTGCCCTCGCCACGCCCGACCGGAGTGACCTTGAGCGCGACTTCGCCGAACTCGCCATGTCCACCGGACTGTTTCTTGTGGCGCACACGTTTTTCGGCCGGTTTGCGGATGGTTTCGCGATAGCTGACCTCGGGGGATTCGCTTTCGACCTTCAGCCCTGCACGGTTTTCCAGCCGTTCCAGGCACAGACGCAGGTGCATGTCGCCCTGGCCCTCCAGAACCTGCACTCCGTTCACCGCGTCAAAGCGCAGGGTCAGCGAACGGTCCTCGTCCATCAGCTTCTTGAGGTTGTCCGAGATCTTCACATCATCCGACCGGCTTGCCGCCTTGATCGCTTTGGCATAGGCCGGGGGGAGCGGCAGACGGTCGCCGGGGCGGCGGCCGTCATTGGTCAGAGTGTCGCCGGTCGCGGCGCTCTCCAGCTTGGTCAAGCCCACGACGGTGCCCGCCGGGGCCTCCTTCACCGCGTTCAGCTTCTGGCCAAAAACGCTGTTGATACCCGCCGGGCGCACGCCGTCCAGCGTATCACCTGCCTTGAGGCCGCCGGTCATCACCCGCGCCAGGGACAGCTTGCCCGCATGGCCCGCCTGCAGCGTCTTGAACACTTTCACGCGGGTCTCATCCCCGTCCAACCCCTGGCGTGCTACCGTGGCTTTCACGTCCGGCGCATCATGGCGCAGCGATTTCATCAGCCGGTGCACCCCGTGGTTCTGTGTGGCCGAGCCGAAGAAGACGGGAACCACCAGGTCTTCCGCCAGCTCCTTGGCCATGTCGTCATAGACTTCGCCGGTCGAGGGGGTGACATCTTCAAGCAATTTTTCCAGCAGGGCATCGTCGAAATCGGCGAGGCTTTCCAGCATCTCGGTTCGGGCCTCTTCCTCGCGGTCCTTTACCGCCTCGGGCAGCTGGATCAGGGTCGAAGGCTTGCCTTCTTCCCATCTGAAGGCGCGTTCGCTGACCAGATCGACATAGCCAGTCACCTTGCCGCCCTCGTGGATCGGCACCTCGCGCAGGACCAGCGGTTTGGACGAGATGGCCTGGAATGCCTCCATCAACTCGCGAGCCGAGGCATCGTGCCGGTCGAACTTGTTGATGAATATGAGGTGCGGAATGTCGGCTTCCTCAAGCGCCTTGAGATGCGCGGCGAAGGTCACGGCCTTTTCCGGCTCGGGCTCGACCACGACCACGGCAATGTCGGCCACATCCATTGCGTCACGCATCTCCTGCCCCAGCTCGACCGAGCCGGGCACGTCGATGAAGCTCCAGTCCTCGCCCAGGTACTGCGCCGAGGCCACGTTCATCTCGGTCGACATGCCATGGGCCAGCGCCTCGGGCGAATGGTCGGCCATGGTGAATGCGCTCTGCCCACCGGCATGAGGTTGCAGCGCGCCCGCTTCGACCAGCAGGGCCTCGAACAGCGAGGTCTTGCCGGATAGGTAGGGGCCGCAGATGAGTGCAGTGCGGGGGCTGTGTGAAGACGATGCCATGGGGTTCCCTTTCCTGTCTGGCTGATTCGCACAGGGATACCTGCCCCGGCGAACCGGTAATGAGGCAAGGCTAAGGCCTTGATAGGACGGGCGCGTTGATATGTATCAGGTGCCAAGGGGCATTTTAGCACAATTGGGCGGGCTGGTAGGGCGCGCTCTGCGGGGCGATGTCCCCTCCGGGTTGTTGCCTCCTCTTTAACCTCTCCTCCAACTCTTCCCTGCGGGGCTTTGAGGAACAGTCCGCACAGGCCCTGTGCACCGTTGCCGACAGTTCCCGTCACCAGCCCCCCTTGCCCTCGGCCCGGTTTGCGCTACCCTGCGCAGCTTGTGACATCGACGCATGCGCGGGGCGTATTCATGGCAGCCATCCTGTCCATTTCCGATCTGACCAAGACCTACGAGGGTGGTTTCGAGGCACTGAAGGGTGTCTCGCTGGACATCGAGGAGGGCGAAATCCTCGCGCTGCTCGGCCCGAACGGGGCAGGCAAGACGACGATGATCTCAATCATCTGCGGCATCACCATGCCGAGCTCCGGCCGGATCACCGTGGGTGGGTATGACATCCAGGAAGAATTCCGTGCCGCGCGCCGGATGATCGGCCTTGTCCCGCAGGAAATCGCGCTGGAGCCGTTCGAGACGGTGCTCAACACCGTGACGTTCTCGCGCGGTCTCTTTGGCAAACCGCGCGATCCGGCCGCGATCGAACATATCCTGCGTCAGCTCAGCCTCTGGGACAAACGCAGCGAACGCATCCGCGCCCTGTCCGGTGGCATGAAACGCCGGGTGCTGATCGCCAAGGCGCTGTCGCATGATCCGCGCATCCTGTTTCTGGACGAACCTACTGCCGGCGTGGACGTCGAGCTGCGCAAGGACATGTGGGAAATCGTCGAGACCCTGCGCCAGGACGGTGTTACCATCATCCTGACCACCCATTACATCGAAGAGGCCGAGGCCATCGCCGACCGGATCGGCGTGATCAGCAAGGGCGAGCTGCTGCTGGTCGAGGAAAAGGACGCACTGATGCGGCGCATGGGGCAGAAACAGCTGCGCCTGGACCTGTCCGAACCGCTGACGGGCATTCCCGAATGCCTGTCCCAGCATCCTCTGGAGCTGACTGATGAGGGGGGGCTGGTCTACCATTTCGACAGCGGTGCCGACCGCACCGGCATTACCCGGCTGTTGTCCGACGTGGCGGCGGCGGGGCTGAAGATGATTGACCTCGATACATCGCAAAGTTCGCTGGAGGAAATCTTCGTGACCCTCGTGACGGAGGACGCCAAATGAACTGGCCCGTGAATCTCAATGCCATCGCTGCAATCTACCGCTTTGAAATGTCGCGCACCTTCCGGACTATCGCGCAGAGCATCATCTCGCCGGTCCTGTCCACCTCGCTCTATTTCATCGTTTTCGGTGCGGCAATCGGTTCGCGTATCGACCAGGTCGAGGGGGTCAGCTATGGCGCCTTCATCGTGCCTGGTCTGATCATGCTGACGGTGCTGACGCAGAGCGTGACCAACGCGGCCTTCGGCATCTACATGCCGAAGTTCCTCGGCTCCATTTACGAACTTCTGTCCGCCCCGGTGAATTTCATCGAGGTGGTGATCGGCTATGTCGGCGCGGCGGCGACCAAGGCCCTGATGATCGGGCTTATCATCCTTGTGACCTCGACGATCTTCGTGGATCTTTCGATCCAGCACCCGATATGGATGTTGGGCTTCCTCGTGCTCACCTGCATCAACTTCGCGCTTCTGGGCTTCATCATCGGCATCTGGGCCAACACGTTCGAGCAGCTTCAACTGGTGCCGATGCTGATCATCACGCCCCTGGCCTTCCTCGGCGGTACATTCTATTCAATCTCGATGCTGCCCGAATTCTGGCAGAAAGTGACCCTGTTCAACCCGGTGGTCTACCTGGTGTCCGGGTTCCGCTGGGCCTTCTTTGGGCAGGCGGACGTGGCGGTGGGCTGGTCCCTGCTGGCGGTTCTGGCCTTTACCTGTGCCTGTCTTGGCGCAATCTGGTGGATTTTCCGAACCGGTTGGAAAATCAGGACTTAGGGCGCTCCGTTTGCGCGCAGGCGAAGATGCCCTTTCGCCCTGCTGCACTGCCCGAAAACCGACGCAACGGGCACACCCCTGCACTCATTGCGTGGCTGCCCTTGTCCCCGGCGGGGCGCACCTCTATGTCGGGGCCATGAAACGCTGGATCCCTTTCGTGAAATCCGCCCCGACGGTCGCGGTCATCCGTCTGCAGGGCATGATCGCCTCTGGCCCACGGGGGCAGTTGAACGACGCAGGGCTCGCCCCGGTGATCGAACGTGCCTTTCGCAGGGGCAAACCGGACGCGGTGGCCCTGGTCATCAACTCGCCCGGCGGCAGTCCGGCCCAGTCGAGCCTGATCGCCGCGCGCATCCGTCGCCTTGCCGAGGAAAAAGAAATCCCCGTTATCGGATTTGTCGAGGACGTCGCCGCTTCGGGCGGCTATTGGCTGGCCTGCGCCGCGGATGAGATCTTCGTGGATGAAAGTTCGATCCTGGGCTCGATCGGCGTGATTTCGGCGGGGTTCGGATTTCCGCAGGCGCTTGAAAAACTGGGGGTCGAACGGCGTGTACACACGGCGGGCAAGTCGAAGAGCATGATGGACCCGTTCCGCCCGGAGAAAGCCGAGGATGTGGAACGGCTGAAGGCGCTGCAGGAGCAGATTCACCAGAGCTTCATCCGCCATGTCAGGAATCGCCGCGCCCGTCACCTGCCGGAGGGGGACGACCTGTTCACCGGCGATGTCTGGATCGGTCAGGGCGCCGTGGACAAGGGGCTGGCGGATGGTGTCGGCCATCTGGTGCCGATCATGAAAACCCGTTACGGCAAGGACGTACGCTTGCGCATGTACGGCCAGCGTCGCAGCCTTGCCAGTCGCCTGGGCCTGTCAATCGCCGAAGAAGCCCTGGGCGCCATCGAGGACCGCGCCGGTTTCGCGCGGTTTGGCCTCTGACATGCTGTTCAAGATCATCTCGATATTCCTGGCCTTCATGGGTTTGTTGGCCATCCTCGGCAAGTTGCGCTACCCGGGCCAGAAACGTATCGAGGCGATGAAATGTCCCCGTTGTGGTCGCTTCCGCATCGGGAAATCCAGCTGCGACTGCCAGGGAAAGGGCTGACACGTGGATCTGATCTATGCGGGCCTGGGCCTGGTGATTCTGCTGCTGGCCGGTGACAGCCTTGTGCGCGGGGCGGTGAACATGTCGCTGCGCCTGGGCGTGCCCGCTCTGATCGTTTCGCTCACCATCGTCGCCTTCGGGACGTCGGCGCCGGAGCTGCTGATTTCGATCTCGGCGATCCATGAAGGCGTCGCGGGGCTTGCCATGGGGAACGTGGTCGGTTCGAACACGGCGAATATCCTGCTGGTCCTGGGTGTGCCCGCGCTGATCTCGGGCCTGTCGACCGGCGATTGCGATACGCGCAAGAGCTATATCCAGATGATCGGGGCCTCGTTCCTGTTTCTGGTGCTCAGTTTCAATGGTGTCATCACCTGGGTGCAGGGGCTGGTGCTGCTGGCGGCGCTTGGCCTGATGCTCAGCTCTGCCTTTCGCGTGGCCCTTTCCCACAGGCGCGCCGTGGCGGCGGGGGTCGAGGAAGAGACCGAGCAAGACACCGAGGTCGAAGGCGCCGATCCGGATATGCCCTGGTGGAAGGTGGTCCTGTTCCTGCTGCTGGGTCTGATAGGCCTGCCGCTGGGCGCCGACCTTCTTGTGGATGCCTCGACCAACATCGCGCGTCATTTCGGTGTTTCCGAGACGGTGATCGGTCTGACGCTGGTGGCGCTGGGCACCTCGTTGCCCGAACTGGCAACCACAGTCATGGCCGCCCTGCGCAACCAGGCCGAGGTGGCGATGGGCAATGTCATCGGCTCGAACATGTTCAACCTACTGGCCATCATCGGTGTGGCCAGCCTGGTTGGTCCGATCCCGGTGGATCCCGGCATCCTGCAATTCGACATCTGGGTCATGCTGGGCGCATCGCTGTTGCTTCTCCCCTTCGTGTTCCTGAAATGGCACATGGGACGCGGTTGGGGTATCGCCCTGTCGGTGCTATATGTCGTTTATGTTCTGATGGTTCTGAAAGGCTGACCCATGCGGGCCTTGGTGACAGGAGCGGGGGCACGGCTGGGCCGGGCGATGGCGCTGGAGCTGGCGCGACACGGCTATGATGTGGCGGTGCATTACGCAACATCGGCGGACGGCGCCGAGGAAACCGCCCGCCAGGTGCGTGATCTTGGGTGCGCTGCCTGCACCCTTCGGGGCGATCTGCTGAACGCGGATGACGTGAGCCGCCTTGTGCCCGAGGCCATGCGTGCTCTGGGCGGGCCGCTGACGGTGCTGGTGAACAATGCCTCGGTGTTCGAATACGACAGGCTGGACACGGCGACGCCGGACAGCTGGGACCGGCACATCAACTCGAACCTGCGCGCACCCTTCTTTCTGACCCAGGCCTTTGCCGCACAGGCGCCCGGGGCTGGGGTGGATGATCGGGATGAACCGATGGCCACGGGATTGGTGGTCAATATGCTCGACCAGCGGGTCAAGAAGCTCACGCCCGAATTCGCGACCTACACTATTGCCAAAATGGGCCTCTGGGCACTGACGCAGACGGCCGCGCAGGCGCTGGCTCCCCACATCCGGGTGAATGCCATTGCGCCGGGTCCGACCATGATCGGGTCGCGTCAATCCGAAAGCCACTTCGCCCGTCAGCGATCGAATACCGTGTTGTGCCGTGGGTCGAACCCCGAGGATATTACCGGCGCGCTGGCCTATTTCCTCTATGCGCCGGGTGTCACGGGGCAGATGCTCGCCACGGATGGAGGGCAGCACCTGGGGTGGAAAACCCCCGATATCCTTGGATTTGATTGAGCGAACCCTGCTCCGGATCGGGCTACCCTGCGGCAACTTGTACACCTGTTCAATTCTCAACATTCGCCTCTTCAAATTTTCGCAATGTTTTCATGCATTTACAAAATCTTAATAAAAGTTTCGTTCAAAAACAGGGGCTTGCGGTCGTGCTCAAAAAATAGGCAACTTGATGAACTGGGCCAAAAACAACAAGGAATCCACGCTGGGCAAATGCTATCCTCAGAGTTATCCACAGAAGTTGTGGGCATGTTTCCACTTGAAACGAACAGTGGGTCGTTGCAGCCCGGATAGAGAATCACGCGGGAGCCGCGATGAGTGACAACAACGATAGCGTGAGCGCCCCACCCGTGCCGAAAGGGCATGCGGTGATCGCCGACTATCTGAGACGGCTGGATGGCTCGCCCGGCGTCTATCGCATGCTGGATGAGCAGGGGCGGGTGCTTTACGTCGGAAAGGCGCGCAACCTTCAAAAGCGGGTGGCGAGCTATGCGAAGCCGGGTGGCCATACCGCGCGGATCGCCCGGATGATCAGCCAGACTGCTTCGATGATGTTCCTGACCACGCGGACGGAAACCGAGGCGCTTCTTCTGGAACAGAACCTGATCAAGCAGCTCAAGCCGCATTTCAACGTGCTGCTTCGCGACGACAAGAGCTTCCCGAACATTCTGGTCACGGGGCACGAGTTTCCGCAGATCAAGAAGCATCGCGGGGCGAAGAAGGAGAAGGGAGCCTATTACGGCCCCTTCGCCAGCGCGGACGCGGTAAACCGTACGCTCAACCAGCTGCAAAAGGTGTTTCTTTTGCGCAACTGCACAGACGCGATGTTCGACAGCCGAACGCGGCCCTGTCTGCTCTACCAGATCAAACGGTGTGCGGGCCCATGTGTGGATCGCATTTCGGCGGAGGATTACGGCGACCTGGTGGCCGATGCCACGAACTTTCTTACCGGACGTTCGACCAGGGTACAGGAACATCTGGCGGAAGAGATGCAGGCAGCCTCCGAAGCGATGGAGTTCGAACGCGCCGCCGTGCTGCGCGACCGGATCAAGGCGCTTACCCAGGTGCAGCAGGCCCAGGGCATCAACCCGCGCGGGGTCGCCGAGGCCGACGTGATCGCGCTGCACATGGAAGGCGGCCAGGCCTGTGTGCAGGTCTTCTTCATCCGCGCCAATCAGAATTGGGGCAACCGGGATTTCTATCCGCGCACCGGGGTAGGGGCGGGCGCCGGAAAGGAAGTAAGCCCAGGAGAGGTGCTGCAGGCTTTCGTCGGCCAGTTCTACGACCAGAAGGATCCGCCCCGGCTGATCCTGTTGTCCAATCCGCTGGATGACCATGACCTGATGACTGAAGCTCTGTCCGAGAAAGCCGGGCGCAAGGTTGAGCTGGCGGTGCCTTTGCGCGGCGAGAAATCCGAGCTGGTGGCAGGCGCGCAGCGCAATGCGCGCGAAAGCCTGGGGCGAAAGATGGCCGAAACCGCGACCCAGACCCGACTGTTGGCCGGGCTGGCGGAGGCCTTCGATCTGGATGAGCCCCCCAAGCGCATCGAAGTCTATGACAACTCGCATATTCAGGGCACCAACGCGGTCGGCGGCATGATCGTGGCCGGGCCGGAGGGGTTCGAGAAAAGCCAGTATCGCAAGTTCAACATCAAGGGGGAAGACCTGGTGCCGGGGGACGACTTCGGCATGATGAAGGAGGTGCTGACCCGCCGCTTCAAGCGGCTGCTGAAGGAAGACCCGGACCGCGAACAGGGCCATTGGCCGGACCTCCTGCTGATCGACGGCGGGGCCGGGCAGGTCAGCGCCGTGGCCGGGATCATGGAGGATCTGGGCGTCGAGGATATCCCGATGGTGGGCGTGGCCAAGGGTGTGGATCGCGATCACGGCAAGGAGGAGTTCCACCGCCGCGGGAAACGGCCCTTCGCGCTGAAGCGAAATGACCCGGTGCTCTATTTCATCCAGCGCATGCGGGACGAGGCGCACCGTTTTGCCATTGGCACACACAGGGCAAAGCGCGCGAAATCCAACATGGCCAACCCGCTGGACGAGGTGCCCGGCGTGGGTGCGGCGCGCAAACGGGCGCTTTTGCAGCATTTCGGGTCGGCCAAGGCGGTGACGCGGGCGGGGCTTGAGGATCTGAAAGCGGTGGACGGGGTTTCGGCTGCGTTGGCGCAGAAGATCCACGATCATTTCCGCGAGGGGTGAGGGGCAGCGCAGCGGGGCCGAACAGAAGTGAATATGGCTCACTGTGCACGGCGGGGGACGTCCAGTTTGCACGACACCTTCCCCTCCCCGCCGCAACAGGCTATGCATCCCTCATGAGATGGACCCTGCCCAATATCCTGACCGTCGCCCGGCTGCTTGCCGCGCCTCTGGTCCCGATCATGTTCCTTTATTTTGCCCGCCCCTGGGCCGATTGGTACGCGATGATCCTGTTCATCGTGGCCTCGATCACCGACTACCTCGACGGTTATCTGGCCCGCGCCTGGAAACTGGAGAGCCTGTTCGGCGCGGCGATGGATCCGATTGCCGACAAGGCGATGGTGCTGATCGCGCTTCTGGTGGTCAACGGCTACGCCGGTGTGACGCCCTGGATCCTGCTGCCTTCGGCCCTGATCATCTATCGCGAGGTTTTCGTGGCGGGGCTGCGGGAAACCCTGGGAGACAAGGCCCGCGCGCTGAAGGTGACGAACCTGGCGAAGTGGAAAACCACCGTTCAGATGGTGGCGATCGCCATCCTGTTCTCCACCGGCATCTTCGAACATTCCTTCTATGAGCGGATAAGCGGCATGGATGACACGATGATCCTGGATGTGCTGGAAGGTCGCGTTGCCGACGAAGCGGGCCTGATCTATTTCCAGACCGCCTGGACATGGTCCACCTGGATCGGGGTGGGTCTGCTGTGGATTGCCGGTGTGCTGACCGTGATCACCGGCTGGGACTACTTCCGCAAGGCCATGCCCTTCCTGAAAGAGGAGAGTTCAGATGCTTGACGTGATGTATTTCGCCTGGGTGCGCGAACGTATCGGCGAGCCGCGAGAACGGGTCGAGACCCGGGCGGCCACCGTGAACGATCTGGTCGAGGAGCTGCGCACCCGCGAAGAGCGCTACGCGGTCGCCTTTCAGGATCTCAGCGCCCTGCGTGTGGCTCTGGACCAGGAATTGGCCGATTTCGATGCCTCGCTGGAAGGCGTGCGCGAAGTGGCATTCTTCCCGCCGATGACCGGTGGCTGAGATGACGGTTCGGGTCCAGACCGAGGATTTCGATCTCTCTGCCGAATTGGCGGATTTCGCCAAGGGCCGCACCGATGTGGGCGCCCGGGTCAGCTTCACGGGCGTCGTTCGCGACGTCGAGGGCGGGTTGGATCGCATGGAGATCGAGCACTACCCGGGCATGACGCAAAAGGCGATTGCGGCGATGGTCGAACAGGCCACCCTGCGCTGGGAGCTGGCTGATTGTCTGGTGATTCACCGCCACGGGCCGCTCAGGCCCGGTGATCAGATCATGATGGTCGCCACCGCCGCGCCCCACCGGGTGGCCGCTTTCGAGTCCGCCGAATTCCTGATGGACTACCTGAAATCCCGCGCGCCCTTCTGGAAGAAGGAATTCGGTGCGGATGGTTCCTGCTGGGTGGATGCCAAGGACGAAGACGAAGACGCGCTCAGCCGCTGGGAGTGAAGCTGAAAAGCTCGGTCGCCACGAAATTTGTGCAGCCTTGGAAGGCGCAGGGTAGTGCGTGGTGAAGGCGCTATGACAGCCCGGTGACAGGCCCCGGATGCAGGCGGCAGGTGGGCACATTGGCCCGCAATGCGCGCGCCTTACCAAAAACAGGGCCGTCAGCCCTGGTTCGTCTGCTCGATATAGGCACGAAGTTCGTCTGCTTCGTGACGAGCGTTGCGCAGACCGTCCATGGCCGCGCGCAACTCAGCTTCGGTCTGGTGTATCTGGTTGGACAGTTCGCTTTCGCGCTGCTGCAGGTAAGTGATCGCCTGGTCGCGTGTTTCCTCGGCCTCGTGCAGGGCCTGGGCCATACGGTCGATCTCTCCCATATCGCTGCCGGACACCTTGGTGAAACGGTGGATCAGCCAGTGGGCGAACCAGCCCATGGTAAAGGCCACGAAGAGGATGATGGCGGTGACGATGATGAATTCGGTCTTGCTCATTGGTCTTCTGCGCCCTCTTGCGTGTCGGTCGGGGCATCGGTGCTGTCCCCGGCTGTGGGTTCGTCAGAGGAGGCCTCGGCGGGCGCTTCGCCCGTGGCGGTCTCGGCCGGAGCGTCCTCTTCGGTGATCGATGGGCTTTCCCCCTCGGCCGTTTCTTCCGGCACGATCAGGTGGAACTCGATGCGGCGGTTGGCTTCGCGGCCTTCCTCGGTTTCGTTGTCGGCGATCGGATCCGCTTCGCCGTAGCCGTGGGCGACCAGGTTCTCGGTCAGAACCCGACGCGCCAGAAGGGCGTTCAGAACCGCCTGGGCGCGGCTCTGCGACAGGGCCTGGTTCATGCTTTCACGCCCCTGGCTGTCGGTATATCCTGCGATTTCCATCGGGACGTCGGCGCAGCCGTCCATTACTTCGACGATGGCGTCAATCACTTCGCGTGCGGCTGTGTCGATGTCCGAGCTGCTGGGGGCGAAAGTGATCTTTGTCTCGGACAGGATCGCGTTGATGCTGTCCACACATTCCTCGGGCGACGGTCCCGCCTGTTCCGGGTCGAGTGTTTCGACATATTCGACATTGACGCGAAAGTCCTCTGCCTCACCCAGCTTCTCGGACAGCAGGCGCGAGATTTCGGCGCTGGCGTCCGGGTCCCCTGTCTTGCCGCGCAGATCGACGACCTCGGGCTGGACCACAACGGCGCCATTGTCGAGATAGCCCAGCACGTCCAGAGCGACCAGCACCCGGTTGGACCAGCCACGCGGCAGCCCGGTATCAAGCCGGGTCGCTGCATAGACGTTGTCCACCCCGAAACGCGCTCGGGCGAAGCTTTCGGCAGCGGCGCGCTGCGTTTCGTCGCTCAGGCGCCCGCGCAGTTGTACCAGGCCCTCGGGGCTGCGGGTGGCAACGAATTCAGGCGGCCCGTCCCCGCCCCCGCCGGTGCCGTCGATCCTGACCGGTTCCGGCAGAACCGCATGCAGCGAGAAGGGCGCGGGCAGGTCTGCTTCCAGCTCGGCGGCGATCTTGTCGAAACTGGCCTGGGGCGTGGTGTCGGGCGCGATCAGGGTCACGTCCGCATCCGAAAGCGTCAGCGATCCGCCGCCCAATTCCGAAACCGCCTCGATCCCGAGCGCAACGGCTTGGGGCCATTCGGGGGAGGGCACGCCCAGTCCCAGTGTGCAGGGTGCCCCGCTTTCCATCCCCGCCACGGCGGCGGCGGCCAGGATCATTTCGCGCCCCTGTTCGGTATGGGCCGAGCAGGCGTCGAACCGGGCTGTTCCGTCCTCGATCAGGAAGCGCAGGGTGAACGGGGTAATGACCGGCCGCGGGGCCGAGATGTCCAATGTCAGGTTCAGGCCGCCGGGTTTGTCGCTGGCCAGTTCGGTCTCCCACCGGCGTTTCTGCACGGCGCTGTCGGAAATCGCGGTAACGGCCACGCGTTGCGCATCGACCGAGATTTTCGAGCGCGGCAGCTTCGCCAGCGCGTCGATGGCATATTCCAGCGCTTTGTCCCAGCGTGAAGGCACGGGATAGTCGGCGGTCTCCAGCAGGTCGGTCACATGTGTGTCGCCCGCGATCCTGGCGACCTGGCGCGTCAGAGCCCTGCGGTCGCTGTCCGCCGGAATGAGGCCGATCAGGGAAATCCCCGCATCGTTGCGCAGGATTTCGACGGAAAAACGCGGCGGGGTGATGGCGGCGGCGGCGACCACGTCCATCTGGTCGATCAGCCGTTCGGCGTCCACGCGGGTACCGGCAACCGACAAGGCGCGGAAGCGTTCCCCTTCCGAGGGGGCGATGCCGGACAGGAACACCTGAAGTCCGTCTGTTTCGACCGCGACCCATTCGTGACCCTGCAGGACCAGCGCTTCCTTGACCATTTCCTGTGAGCTGCGTTCGATCACGCCGATCGAGATCCAGGCGGCAAGAACGGACAGCAGCGCGGCCAGCAGAAAAAGTCCGGGGGCAAGAATGAAGCGGGAAAGGCGCATGGGTGTCGAGTGTCTTCCTGTCGTTGTCCCGGTTCTAGAGCGTTTCGGCGCCGGACTGAATCGCTATTTGCCCCAATGAGCGGATACTTGTCACCATTTCACATGTCGCAGGCGCGATATCGGCGAAATTTGCCCGCGAGGCTGTCAAACCAGAATGGCGGCGGCCAGAAACAGAACCGGGATCAGACCCGCGTTCCGGTTCGACCGGAACAGGTGCATGCAGACTTTCCAGTCGTCGATGTCCAGCACACGCATCTGCCAGGCCAGGTGCCAGCCGAGGAACCAGGCCCCTCCCAGCGCCAGCACAAGGATCAGCAAGTCGTTGAGCGGAAGCAGCGCAAGGATGAAGGCCAGGGCCATCAGGACCACGGTCAGGATCAGAAAGGCGCGCAACCACGGCAGGGGCCGGGCTCCGAACAGGCGCGCTGTGGACTTCACCCCGATCAGCGCGTCGTCTTCGGTGTCCTGGTAGGCGTAGATCGTGTCATAGAACAGTGTCCACGCCATACCGGACAGGTAGAGCGCCACGGCCGGCGCCCCCAGGCTGCCGGTATGGGCGGTCCAGGCCAGAAGCGCGCCCCAGTTGAAGGCGATCCCCAAAAACACCTGCGGCCACCAGGTAAATCGTTTGGCGAAGGGATAGACCAGCACCGGAATGGCCGAGGCAAAGCCCAGGAGAATCGCGGCCTTGTTGAAGGTCAGAAGGATGCCAAGCGAGATGAGCGCCTGCAGCCCCATCCAGATCGCCGCCCCGCGCACGGTGACTTGGCCCGAGGGGATCGGGCGCGACCGTGTACGCTCCACCGCCGCGTCAAAGTCGCGGTCCGTGATGTCGTTCCAGGTGCAACCCGCGCCGCGCATCAGCCAGGCCCCCATCGCGCTGCCCAGCATGATCCAGGCATCGTAAAACCCGAACCTCCCGGTCGAAGCCGAGGCCAGCAGAAGCCCCCACCAGCAGGGCAGCAGCAGAAGCCAGGTCCCGATCGGCCGGTCCGCGCGGGAAAGCCTGAGGTAGGGGCGCGACCATTGTGGCGCCAGGTGGTCCACCCAATTGCCCTTCACGGCGTCGGAAACCTGGCCCTTTGGCTCTGGCGTCTGGGGCGATTGGGTCATAGGTTTCCCTCATGAAACAGGCAAAGATCAGGCTCTATGTAGAGCACCCCTTGGGTCCGGGGCAATCGGTTCCTCTGGACAAGGATCAGGCGCATTACCTGTTCGGCGTGATGCGGCTGGCCGTCGGGGATGCGGTGGCGCTGTTCAACGGGCGGGATGGGGAATTCGTGGCCGAGGTGGCCGAAGCGGGCAAGCGCAAGGGCAGCTTGATCTGTAGCCTGCAGACCCGGCCATTGCAGATGCCGCCCGACCTGTGGCTGTGTTTTGCGCCGATCAAGAAGGCGCGCACCGATTTCATCGTCGAAAAGGCGGCCGAGATGGGGGCCGCGCGCATTCAGCCGGTGCAGACCGAGTTCACCAATTCCGAACGTATTCGGCGCGACCGTCTGCAGGCCCATGCCATCGAGGCGGCCGAGCAATGCGGCGGTACTTTCGTGCCCGAAGTGGCCGATCTTGTGCGTCTGGACCGCCTTCTGGCCGACTGGCCCGGGGAACGTCAGATCATGTTCTGCGACGAGACGCTTGTCGGTGCCGAGGAGGCGCTGGGCGCGGTTGAAGGCCACAAATGGGCCATCCTGATCGGACCCGAAGGCGGCTTTTCACCGCGCGAACGCGAGCGGCTCCATGCCTTGCCCCAGGCGCACGCCGTCAGTCTTGGCCCGCGCATCCTGCGCGCGGATACGGCCGCCGTGGCGGCGATGACGGTCTGGCAGCAACAGATGGGGGATTGGAGGTGATCCGTCCCGCACGCAAAGGAGGCAAGCTCGCCGTCAATTCACACCCGCCTGACTTTGCACGCAGTGATGGTGAATGTCCCCCGCGTGATTTGAGCGGACGGGGGCTGGCGCGGGGCGTTGATGTGGCGGTTGCGCTTACCAGTGGACCGACGGCTTGCCGGGCTTGTGAGGTGGTCGGGTTTCGACACATCGGATCCTCCGAATTGGCCATTCCGAAGGCCCCAACATCGGTGGTGCGGGCATGAATTTCATCCGACCCGAGGTGCGCGCGGCCCTGGCCCGTTGGCGCGAGGCGATGGCAGGGGCGACAGTCACGGCGCTGGGCCTGTGGTGGGCGCTGACCTCTCTGGGCCTGATCCGTTGGGCTGGTGTGGCCCTGATCCTGATCGGTGCGGCCCTGGCCTGGGCCGGGGCGCAAAGGGCGCGGTTCCGTGGCGGTCACGGAGGTTTGGGCGTCGTCCATGTGGATGAACGTCAGGTGATCTATCTGGCGCCGGTGGGCGGTGGTTTCGCCTCGCTCGACTCTCTGGTGCAGGTCGAGGTCGCCCCGGACCTCGCGGGCCTTCCGGTCTGGCGTTTCACTTCACCGGGCGAGGTTCTGACAATCCCGCTGAATGCCGAAGGCACCGATGCCCTGTTCGAGGCTCTTTCGGCCCTGCCCGGTGTCGATATGCAGGCCGCGATCCGTGCCACTGCCGGGAAACCGGATAAACCTGTCGTGATCTGGCAAGCGCCGCGGATCAAGCTGCATTGACACTGCCAAGGAGTTGCCCCACGACTGTGGGTTCATTTTGAGGGACAGCAGCGGAGGCGTCCATGTCCATCCCCCAGAGCGGCGGCGGGCCGATCACCCATCACGACCAGCTGGCGCAGTATTTGGCGGACGGTTGCAAGCCGCGCGAGGCGTGGAAAATCGGCACCGAGCATGAGAAATTCGGCTATTGCAAGGACACGCTGAAACCCTTGCCCTATGACGGGCCGCGTTCGATCCTGAAGATGCTGGAAGGGTTGCGGGATCGCTACAATTGGGAACCGATCGAGGAGACCGGCAAGCTCATCGGCCTGCAACGCGACGGGGCGAACATCAGCCTCGAGCCGGGCGGGCAGTTCGAGCTGTCGGGCGCGCCATTGGACAATATCCACCAGACTTGCGACGAGGTGAACGAGCATCTGCGCGAAGTGCAGGAGGTCGCCGATCAGATCGGTGCGCGTTTCATTGGTCTGGGGGCCGCGCCCGAATGGACCCACGATCAGATGCCGGTCATGCCCAAGGGGCGTTACGCGCTGATGACCGACTACATGGACCGCGTCGGCACCCATGGCAAACAGATGATGTATCGCACCTGTACGGTACAGGTAAATCTGGACTTCGCCTCCGAAGCGGACATGGTGCAGAAATTCCGGGTAGGTCTGGCGCTGCAGCCGGTGGCTACCGCTCTGTTCGCCAACTCGCCCTTCTTCGAGGGTAAGCCCAATGGGCACAAATCCTGGCGCTCGCGTATCTGGCGTGATCTTGACGGCGCGCGCACCGGCATGTTGCCCTTCGTCTTCGAGGACGGCATGGGCTTCGAACGCTACGTGCAATATGCGCTCGATGTGCCGATGTATTTCGTCTATCGCGACGGCAAATATATCAACGCGCTGGGCATGTCCTTCCGCGATTTCCTGAAGGGCGTACTGCCCGCGCTGCCCGGCGAGACGCCGACCCTGTCCGACTGGGCCGACCACCTGACGACGATATTCCCCGAAGCTCGAATCAAGCAATATATGGAGATGCGCGGTGCCGATGGTGGCCCCTGGCGGCGTCTGTGCGCCCTGCCGGCATTCTGGGTCGGGCTCATGTATGACCAGGGCGCGCTGGATGCGGCCTGGGATCTGGTCAAGGGCCTCGATGCAGAGACCCGCGAAGAGCTGCGCGTGGCGGCTTCGGTCGATGGGCTCCAGGGCGAGGCAAATGGCGTGAAGTTGCAGAAGCTGGCCCAGGCGGCGCTGGAGATTTCCAAGGCGGGGCTGAAAGGCCGCGCGCGGCCGGGCATTGGCGGCATGGTGCCGGACGAGCGTCACTTCCTGAATGCGCTGGAGGACAGTGTCGAACTGGGCAAAGTGCCGGCCGACGAATTGCTGGAGCATTACAACGGCGACTGGGGTGGGGATCTGAGCCGCCT
The DNA here is from genome assembly GCF_030148435.1 of Aliiroseovarius sp. Lineage (GTDB taxonomy): Bacteria > Pseudomonadota > Alphaproteobacteria > Rhodobacterales > Rhodobacteraceae > JASBTN01. The sequence continues at coordinate 9,334 of NZ_JASBTN010000034.1, read as the reverse complement.
CTACGCCGATTTCAGCTACTAAGGCCTTTCGACTTAAACCCGAGACAGGTTTGAGTGAAAACGCTTCACGGGCAGACTGTCCAACTGCAAGGCACACGTGCCCATTCCGGCTCCTGGCCGGTCAAAGTCCCTGTCCAGAGGTGCCAGCACAGGAACCATCTTGGCGGATTGCGAAAAGCACCGCATACTCGGGTCTCAGAACAGATCCCGGCCTGCTGCTGGTCGTAACCAGGAGTATCGACATCGTGGCACCCAAATTCGGAACAAGCGGGCTGCGTGGTCTGGTGGTTGACCTGACCCCCGACCTTGTCGGGGGATATGTGGATGCCTTCCTGGCCCATGTTCAGTCCTGTGCCGACGATGACGTGAAGGCGCTGCATCTGGGGCGTGACCTGCGCGACTCGTCAGTGGAGCTGGCGCAGGTGGTGCGCGATACCGCCTTGGCGGCGGGTGTGGACGTGGTCGACTGCGGTGTATTGCCGACCCCGGCGCTGGCGCTGGCTTCGATCGCGGCTGGAACCTGCGCGATCATGGTGACAGGCAGCCACATTCCGGCCGACCGAAACGGGCTGAAGTTCTTTCTGGCCAGCGGCGAGATTTCCAAAGCGGATGAACAGGCGATCCAGACCGGGTTCGAGACCGGCGCCACCCCGCGTCCTGTCGCCAACCCGGGCCAAAGCCTGAAGGACAGCCAGGCCATTCACCGCTTTTCCGAGCGCTGCCGCACGGCCTTTGGCGCGGAGGCGCTGGCGGGGCTGAGGATCGGCGTCTATCAGCACTCCTCGGCCGCACGCGACATGATCGGGCCAGCGCTGGAAGCGCTTGGCGCGACGACGGTGCCCTTGGCCCGCTCGGACATCTTTATCCCGGTTGACACCGAGGCAGTCGACCCCGGAACCCGTGAAATGCTGGTCGGCTGGTGTCGTGATCAGCGGCTGGATGCCGTGGTCTCGACCGATGGGGATGCGGATCGGCCGATGCTGACCGATGCCGCCGGCCAGTTGGTGCCGGGCGACGTCCTGGGTGTGATCACCGCCCGGTTGCTGGGCGCCCGGGTGATCGTCACGCCGATCTCTTCTTGCTCGATGGTAGGTGAGATGCCCTGTTTTGAAACGGTTCAGCTGACCCGGATTGGATCGCCGTTCGTGATCGCGCGCATGGAAGAACAGATGGCGGCGGCCAGTGCCGACACGGTGGTGGTGGGGTTCGAAGCCAATGGCGGCTTCCTGCTGGGCAATACCGCCCGGGGTCCGGGGGGCGCTTTGGGGCCGCTGATGACCCGTGATTTCCTTCTGCCCATCGTCGCCACCCTGACAGAGGCTCGCAGGGCAGGCGGGGTCCGGGCGCTGGCCGATGAACTGCCCGCGCGGTTCACCGCCGCCGACCGGCTGCAAGAGGTGCCACGGCCCGCGATGGAGGCCGCCTTGGCCTTGCTGGAGGAACCCCACGCGCTGGGCTCCTTTCTGACACCGCGGCAGGTGGCCACGATAAACCGGATGGACGGGCTACGCATAACCCTGGACGACGGCGACGTTGTGCACCTGCGTCCCTCGGGCAACGCGCCGGAAATGCGCATCTATGCTGACGCGGGTTCTGCTGAATGCGCGCAAGAACTGGTGCGGGAGTACAAGGCACGCCTGAACCGCCTGATTTCCAAGTTTCCTGCGTGAACCGGGCTGACCTTTCGGTCCGGCCCCATTGTGAGCCCACGGCCCGGTGCGCCTTTCGGACTTCAGGCGGTGGCAGGCAGGCGTGATGCGCCTTGTCGGTCTAGCGGGTCCGGTTCGGGTGGGGTCTCGCGCCGATTGTAGAACCCCGCGAAAGACATCACGTAGAACAGCGGCAGTTCGAAGTATTTCTCGGACCAGGAAAACAGGAATAGCACCATGCACATGCCCAGAACCATCAGGACGCGTGCCCGGAAATACGCCCGGGTGCTGATGATGAACAGCGCGGCCAGGTAGGTCGACATGACCAGCCCGTAGCGCGTCAGGTAATCCGAGAACCCGTTGTTCGAGGGCGGACGGTATTTCAGTGCGTGGCTTGCCTCGATCACGATCCCCTGGCCCAGCAACGGCGCTTGGGAAAAGCTCTGCATGTCCAGCTGAAAACTGGCGGCGCGGGTGAGGCTCCATTGCATATGCGGCGAATATCCGGCCTGGAATTCCTGCACGATCTTGTCGATCATGAACTCCGCCTGGAGGAAGAACAGCCCGACCCAGGGCAGGGTCAGCATCACCGCGATCATGCCGAACATGCCGTGGTGCAGAAGCAGTACACCCAGGCTGAAAGCCAGCGCCACCATGCCGGTTGTGGAGACGGTCGACGCAATGGCCACGAGAAGGATCAGGTTGTCGCGATCAAAGCCCAGCTTTCCCTGCAACATGCGGTACCACAGCGCGAATGCACAGATCATCGCATAGGCTGCGGGCTCCCACATGAATCCGTGATTTTGGTGCCAGCGAGTCGGTGCCAGCGTGTAGAAAATCCAGTTTGCCCGTGGCCATCCGCTGGTCAGCGTCTCGCCGAAGAGAGTGCCGCCGAACATGGTAAAGGCATCCGGCGTCAGCGCGTGAAGCTGGGATATCACCCCGGGCGCGGCCAGGCCCAGCCCATAGATGGTGAACCCGGCGAGGGAAAGGCGGATCACCCATGTCACCATTAGCTCAAGGGGCCGTGCCACCGCGCCAAGGACGAAAATGCCCGCCAGCATGCGGAGAAAGTGGCCTCCATAGGTGGTCCAGCTGACCACTCCACTCAGAAAGCTGTGCACCGCGACCCAGACCAGACTGACCACGACGAAGATTATCGCCGCAGGCATCACCCGTGCCCCGCGTATCATCCAGACCACGCCGGACAACATTGCCACGAACAGGGTGAAAAGGTCGGCGAAGTTGGAAAAGGCGGCGCGGCTGGAGGCCAGCAGCACCAGCACGATCAACAGATCGTCAATCCGCCCCGCCCCGCGGCTGGCCGGCCCGACTGTTTCACTTCTGCACAAAGTTCCGACGCCCCTGGAGGTGGTTCTTCAGCTTCTGCCGAACAACAGGATAGTTCACGGTTCGATACAGCGTGGCAAAGGCCAGATGCGCCATGTCGCGCAACTGGCCGCGCGAGGTGCCCGGGACGGCGGCCAGATCGGCCTGCCAGCTTGCCAGATCATACCCCATGCGCGCCATGCGCTCTGGACCGATCCAGTCCAGATAGCGCCGCATCCAGCGCCGCCGCGCCGGGGTCAGAGGTGCTTGACGCCAGCCCATCTTGCCGCTTGCGGCCTGAACCTTGCCGCCATCCCCGTGGCGTTTTGGATCGCCCATCTGTCCGCTAAATGCCTGACGCTCCTGTTCGGGCAACAACGCCTTCGGCGCCAGGCCGAGCCACTCATACAGCGCCGCCAATTGCGCTTCGGGTGCCTCGGTCAGGTCTTCGTAGCGCAGTGTAAAGGCGCGCTCCCCCAGCAGATCCGCTGCATCACAGAGCCCCTCGAGCCCGGCATAGACATCCACCTCGTGCCGGTGCACCGCCCAGCGCCCGCCGCCCCAGGTGTCGTTGATCGAATGCACCACCGACATGGGGTCGCGCCAGAGGATGATGAAGCGGGCCTCGGGAAAGGTGCGGATAAGGTCTTGCGCGGCAAGGGTATAGCGCGGTGTCTTGTCGAGGAAATAGCGCGTCCCTTCCGGACAGGAGCGGGCATAGAGCGTGTGGGCGAACTGGCGCACCGCCGCGTCCCAATCTCTTTGCCCGTCGGGCAGTTGATCGCAGAAATCCTGCAGGGCGCGCACCAGGACCGTCTGGTCATGCACGCCTGTCACCATGCCCTCGTGCCGTGCCAAGAGCAGCGGCAGCAGTATCCAGGGTTCATCGACCGAGGCGATGTCGCGGTGCTCGGACAGCTTGCGCTGCAACAGGGTGGAGCCCGCGCGGGGCTGGGACAGCAGAAAGATCGGTGTCATGTGCCAGCCTTTCGCAAACCCCGTGGCACGGCAAGCCGCGCAGTAATGGTGACGCCCAGAAGTCGACGCACACCCAGGCTGGGCAGCCCCCCGGCAAGAAGGCTGTAGATGGCCACCGAAAAGGCCGCACCGGCAATGCCGAATTGGACAAACAAAGCTACGACCAGCCCTGCCTGCATCGCGGCCGTGCCCAGAACCAGCCCCAGGGCAAGGGTCTGGTGATCTGCCAGGCGCAGGATCAGCTGCCCCTGACCGAAGAAGGACAACAGGCATTGCCCGGCCAGCAGCCAGGCCAATGGTGCGAAACTCTGCGCCTCGGGACGGGCAAAGATCACGCGAAACAGCCAGTCATGCAGCCCCAACAGCAGGATCGAGACCAGAAATGTCGCCGTCAGAGCCAGGCTGGCCACTTGGCGAAGATAGGGTTCTGCCTCAATCAGATTGCGGTCATGCCATGCGCGCGACACCACCGGCGCCACCATGTTGCGGGCTGACAGCAGGATGACCGACAGCGGCAACATCAGCCGAAAGGCGAGGCCGAAGTCGACAACCTGCGTCCTGCTGCCCAGCCAGGCCACGACCCAGAGCGGCAGCTGGGTCACAGCCATGGCCAGCCCGTTGGTCAGCGCCGAACCCGCCATGACCCGAAACCCGGTCTCTTGCCCGTTTGGCCGTCCCGGACGGGGCATCACCCAGCCCATCAGCTTGTGGATATGCAACTGCGCTGCCATCACGCTGCCCCCCAGTCCAACCAGATAGGCCTGTGCTATCGCGGCCACGGTCAGCTCGGCCCCGGAAAAGACCCGCAGGGCGATCAATGCCAGCGCCAGCGCATTGGACAACGCCCCCATGTAGAACAGGGAAGTCATTTGGCGGTGCCACCCCAGAAGCACCGCGGCCTGAAATACCTGCACAGCCGCGAGGAACAGCCATACCAGCAACCAGCCCGGCGCAATGCCCAGAGATGCGACCTGCGCGCCTATCGCCGGCAGGGTCAGCAGGACAGACAATACCGCCGCCATCGCCGCCCAGCAGAGCAGAAAGCGAAAGGCCATGTCGGCGAAACGGGTTCGTGTTGCTGCCGCCTGCGGTGGCTCGCGCCCCATCAGCTTGATGGCCACCACGTCGAATCCCATCACGCCCACCCGCCCGGACCCGAGCGTGACCGATAACAGGAGCAGGCCGACCGAGAGGGTTGCCTCGGTCATTTCCCGGCTCATCAGGACCACGACCAGCATACCGAACACCGCTTGGCTTGCGCGTAGAACGAACAGTGCCGTTGCCTTGCCCAGAACTCGCTTCATCCGCCTGCCACAACCCTTATCCTTCCGCCCCAACCTCGGCAGCGCGCTGCCGTTCGGGGACCGGCGCCACATTTATCGCGCCAGTGCCTCCAATGATCCGAGATACCCCATATGTGCGATCTCTTCCGCAGCTTCGTTGCACACTGCTGCAGCCCCTCGGTCGGTCTCGTGATACAATTCGAGAGGGCCCCTTTGCTGATCCTCCGGAGCTGGCTTGGCGCGAATGCCCAGGACCAGATCCCCCAGAGGTTCGCACAGGCCGAGATATGAGGAAACTCGGTTCAGATCTTCAGTCAGATGACTGAAGCGAACAAGTCGGTCCATTGCCAGAGCGCCGTCCACCTTCAACATGTTGAAGTTGTAGCGAACCCGACGGGCATTCGTATCCAGCCATTTTGCAAATGGGACATCAACTTGTCCCCGGCTGCATTCCATGCGGTATAGGCTGACCATGACCTCCAGCGGATGACGGGATACGGCGAACTTGAAATAGGAGTTCCAGCGTGCGCGACCCAATCGTGCGCGGACGGTCGTCGCCGGCATGTGGTTCCAGAAACGGACCGGACGCTGGCGCGCCAGGACCAGGCGGTAGACGTCTGCCCTTGTGAAAGGCAGAAAGGCCCCGCCATGGTTGCGCGCCGTCCCCCAGCCCCGGCTCACCCGCGTCTGTTCATCCTCGGCCGGATGGATCGGCGTCAGCACGTCCTGCGGGCCGCAATAGCGGCTCAGGCCGATCTCGATACTGGTGCCCGCAGTCTTGGTCGTCTTCATGAAGATGAACTGGTGTTTGTGCGAAATGATCATCCGATCATTCCTCGCCCAGCCTGTCCAAGCGCCATTCCTCGATCAACGTGCCCAGAGACTGGCGTGAGATCGACCGGCGGGCGGTGGTCATCTGCCAGTCGCGCGTGCGGCGGTTGTAGACAATGGCCGGGCTGGAGCCACGGATCATCAACCGGGCGAAGCTTCGCGCGACCGTGCCGCGGTTGGCCAGGAACCGCCAGGCCGCTGTCGCCCGGGGTTTGTCGGCACAAATCTGTTTCACTTCCTGCTGGTAGCGATCCTCGCTCGCCGACGAGCGTTGCTCGCCGGGCCGTTCACGGAAGGCTGCCAGCGGAACGTCCACCGGCACCAGGTCCGCGTGACGGGCAAACTTTGTCCACAGGTCGAAATCTCCGGCCAGCGCGTATTTCAAGTCCAGCCCGCCGACCTTGTCCCAAAGACCACGCCGCCAGAACATGCTTTCCTGTTGCAGATAACCGCCCAGGGTTTTCGAGAACCAGCCGTTGGCAATAAACTGGCGTGGATAGGCTGGCAGCTTGGAGTAGACCCGGGTCAGCTGCCCCTGGTCGGACAGGAAACTGGGACTGCCGGTGATCCAGTCGACGTCCGGGAAACGGTCAAAGACCTCGCGCACGACCGAGAAGGTCCAGGGCATCAGGATGTCATCGGCATTGAGCCAGCCCTGAATGTCCCCGGTGGCGTGATCGAAGCCTTTCATGATGCCATGATACTGGCCGTCATCGGGCTCCGAGATCATGACGTCGATCTGATCACCGAAGCCGCGGGCGATTTCGGCGGTGCGGTCGGCCGAGGCCCCGTCAACGAAGACATACTGATCCCCGGGTTGTTTCTGCGAGACCACGGAGCGGATGGTTTCCCCGACAAGACGTTCGATATTCCACGCGGAGGTGACAACCGAGATACCAAGCCTTGTGCTATCCGTGGTTGGCAACGTGTTCATCAACATCTCTTTCCTGGGATGATCCGGCCTATCCTGTCAGGGTTGCCCAGTCTCCTGCGCCTCTCCCTTTGGTGTGCATAACCTGTATCTTAATCGACTGAGGGTTGTAAAGCATCCCTGCCTCGGGAACATGTGGCATGCGCCTTTCGCCCCCTGTTGCAGCTGTTCCAGAGGCAGCGAACGGAGGGTTCGGGTTTTGAAAGGACTGTTGCGCCATTGTTGCGCGGGAAATCGTTCAAACAGGAGAACTTCAGATGTCCAATCCCTTCAGCAATCGTGTCCCGTCCCTCAGTGGTCCTGCCCGGGATATCGTGCCGGTCACTCCCGACGACGGAGCGGGTCTGGGCTTCACGGCCGTCGGGCTATATGTGGAAACCGGGGGTACCCTGGCAGTGGTCACAGTGTCCGGTGACGCCCGCACCTTCACTGTCGGCGACTTTTCGATTGTACCGGTCGGTGTCGAACAGGTGATGGCCACGGGCACAAGCGCGGCGGGCATCCACGCCTACCGGGTCTGAGTCATGTTGGGTTTCTCGATACCCGAACTGGCCGTGCGCCGACGCGTCGGCGGGGGCTTTCCGCTGACCGTGTCTCTGCTGGGCCCCGGCTTGCATCCGGGCATTTCCGTCACGCGTGCCAGCGACGGCACGCGGATCACCGCAAATGGCGAGATCGCCGAGATGGGTGCCGATGTGGCGCGCTTCGATCACGACCCGGTCTCGGGACTGCCGCGCGGGCTGCTGGTGGAGCCGCAGGCCTCGAATCTGGTGCATTATGCCGTGGCCACCAGCACGGATTGGGTCAACCTTCTGTGCACCGTCACGCCGCAGAACCTGGGCGAGCTGGGCGTCTTTCCCGGCGTCCAGGCTGCCAGTGGCGGGGCCTCCTGGCATCGTATGAACGTGCCGCTGGACGGCTGGGTCGGGGGCAGCCCGTTGCGGGTGCGCGTCTGGTTCAAGACCGGCAGCTCCGGCAAGGCCATCGTGGTGTTCCGCAATGTCACCGCCGGCGCGGAGTCCTCGGTGAAGGGCACGATCGGATCACTGGCTGCGGCGGCCAACAATGCGGGGCCGATCACGGCGATTGCCGAACAGGCGATTGGTGACATCCGTGTCGTGGAGTTCACGGTGACACCCGATGCCGCCGCGACCAGCGGGCAACTGGGGGTCGGCCCCAACAGCATCACACCCGGCGAGGACATCACCATTCTCGGCGCCCAGGTCGAGGCGGGCACAACCGCAAGCAGCCTGATCGTCAGCAATGGCGCGGCCGGTCTGCGCGAAGCAGACACAATTGTGTTGAACGGTTGGACAGGCACCTATGACCTGGAAATCGCCTATGCCGACGCAGCCACGGAGTTGCGCAGCGGTGTAGTGTTGGCGCCCGGCCATGTGCTGACTCCTCTGACCGGCAGGCGGCCTGTCTCGATCAAGATCATCTGATCCTTTCGTCGGCCCCATAGGGCCGGCGAAAAACGTCTGAGCGCGTGGGCGCCCTATTCGCCTGCGGCACGAACAGAACCTTGAAGACGAAACGCGGCGCAAGCACCAGATAGCGATGCCACAGGCGGCGAAAGTCGGTCATCAGGCGAAACACCGATTCCAGCCCGCTTTTCTGCATCCAGCCTGGTGCACGGCGGATCTCGCCGGACAGGAAATCAAAGGCCGCCCCCACCCCCAGCATTGTCACCGGCAGTTGGTCCACATGTTCGGCCATCCAAACATCCTGCTTGGGTGACGAAATTCCCACCCAGACCACATTCGCGCCACTCTCGCGGACCATGGCCACGACCCTGGCGTCCTCTTCAGCGGTCAGCCGGCGGAAGGGGGGGCAATAGGTGCCGACGATCTGAACTCCCGGCACCTCGCGACGGAACCGGTCAGCCAATTTGTCCGCCACGCCCTCCTTGCCGCCATAGAAGAAATGCTTGAGACCATTCTCGCCCCCCTCGCGCAGCATCCTTTCCATCAGGTCCGGGCCACCGGCCCGGCTGACCGGTAGCCCGCGACGGCGCGCGATCCAGACCAGCGGCATGCCGTCGGGCAGGTTCATGTCTGCCCCCCGCGTCACCGCCAGGAGCTCGGGATCCTCGTGCATCGCCATGACCGATGCCACCTCGCGCGCACCGACATAACGGCCCCGCTCATCGCCTGCCCAGCGGACCAATGCCTCGGCCGCCGTGTCGAGCGTCACCACGGAAATCGGAATGCCAAGCACGTCAAAGGTTTGAAAATCTTCTTGAATTGGACCGCTCCTGTTTGGAATTTTTCGTGGGCAGCGACTGCTCAATGTTCCGGGCCACCCCGCCGCGTGGACCACGTCCGCCCCCC
>NZ_JASBTN010000052.1 GCF_030148435.1 Aliiroseovarius sp. | reverse complement strand
GCCCTGGCCAATGCCGTGAAACTGCTGCTCGAGACCGGGGTCCGGCCCACGGCAGAAAACGCCGAAACGCTGGTCGAAGAGACCCTGCGCCTCGATCCCCCTCTGCATATGTTCACCCGCTATGTCTATGAGGACATGGATCTTTTCGGCCATGCCTTCAAACGCGGTGATGAGGTCGGGCTGCTTCTCGCCTCGGCCAATCGCGACCCGGTGGCGTGGGAGGACCCGGACCGGTTCGATCCCCTGCGCCCGATCAGGCAGAACGCCAGTTTCGGCGCCGGGGTGCATTTCTGCATCGGCACGCCACTGGCCCGGCTGGAACTGATGACGGCCCTGCCGATCCTGTTTGACCGCTGCCCCGATCTGGCCCTGACAGCGGCGCCGGAATACGCAGATGTCTACCACTTCCACGGGGTGAAGCGGCTGATGGTGCAGCGCTGAACACCCCACCCCTCTCTTTCATCTTTCTTTAAGCATCCCGGGGGTCTCCCTTGATGCGCCATTGGTCCGAGCGACAATGGCGACGGGGGCTGCCCCCCCGGCTTCGGTGCGGTCCGGGGAGCCAGCCTCCCAGCTTCGGCGCGGCCTGGGAGGCTCCCCCCAACTCTGATCTCTACACCGGCAATTCCGTGGTAAACTTGATCTCCTCCATCGACAACAAAGCCGTCACGTTGAAAATCTTGACCTCGGAAATCAGCGCCTGGTAAAACTCGTCATAGGCCCGCGCATTGGCCACGCGGACCTTGAGGATATAGTCGATCTCGCCCGCCAGCCGGTGTGCCTCAAGCACCTCGGGGCGGTCGCGCAGCACCTGCAGGAACTTGTCCTGCCAGTCGGCCTCATGTTCCGACGTGCGGATCAGCACGAAGAAACAGGCCTCGAACCCAAGGCTTTCGGCGTCCAGCAACACGGTCTGCTGCCCCACCACACCGGCCTCGCGCATCTTGCGAATCCGGTTCCACACAGGGGTCTTCGAACTGCCCACGGTCTTGGCGATCACGTCCAAAGACTGCCCTGCGTCGCGCTGCAGCTCGCGCAGGATTTTCCGATCCAGATCGTCCAGACGCACCGACATTCCGTTTTCTCCTTCGATTCGGGACACATGTTCCTTTGGCCAACCTATAAGGAACAATCTTCCCTTTCCACCCCTGCCGGGCTGCATGAGCCGGGAAATTCTCCTATATTCACCGGAACACGAACCCAATTCACATCGGAGCATCCAATGGCCCGCGCTTTCACTCCCAAGGTCGTCACCGCAAATGACCTGATCAGCGGTGACGTTATCTACCTGGCCACGGATGGCAGCTGGGTGCGCGACCTCGCGGCCGCGCACCTGCTGACCGACGAGGGCGACGCCAACGCCCGCCTGTTCGAGGCCGAGACCCAGCCGCATATCGCGGTCGGCGCCTACCTGGCCGATGCCGCGGCGGGCGACAACGGCCCTGCCCCGACCCACTTCCGCGAGGATTTCCGGGCCAAGGGCCCGTCCAACTACGCCCACGGCAAACAGGAGGCCGTCCGCCATGTATGATTACAGCGATTTCGACGAGAGCTTCGTGCGTGCCCGTGTCGACCAGTTCCGCCATCAGGTCGAACGCCGCATTTCGGGGGCGCTGACCGAGGACGAATTCAAGCCGCTGCGCCTGATGAACGGCCTCTATCTGCAGCTCCATGCCTACATGCTGCGTGTCGCCATTCCCTACGGGTCGGTCAATCCGCACCAGATGCGCCAGCTGGCAATGATCGCCGACCGCTGGGACAAGGGCTATGGTCACTTCACCACCCGTCAGAACGTCCAGTACAACTGGCCGAAACTGACCGACGTGCCGGACATGCTGGATGCGCTGGCCGATGTGCAGATGCACGCGATCCAGACCTCGGGCAATACGATCCGCAACGTGACCGCCGACCACTTCGCCGGCGCCGCGGCGGATGAGATCGAAGACCCCCGCCCCACCGCCGAGCTCTTGCGCCAGTGGTCCACCGACCACCCGGAATTCCAGTTCCTGCCGCGCAAGTTCAAGCTGGCCGTGACCGGCTCGGCGGCCGACCGGGCAGTGACCAAGGCCCATGACGTGGGCATTCGCATCGTCAGGAACGCGGAAGGCGAGGTTGGCTACCAGGTGCTGGTGGGCGGCGGTCTGGGCCGGACCCCGATCGTCGGTCAGGTTCTGGCCGATTTCCTGCCGCGCGAAGACCTGCTGCCTTACGTCGAGGCCGTGGTCAGCGTCTACAACACGCTGGGCCGGCGCGACAACAAATACAAGGCGCGCATCAAGATCACCTCGCTGGAGAACGGGCTGGACACGCTGCGCGAGAAGGTCGAGGCCCGCTTTGCCCAGCTCAAGCCGCTGTTCTCGGGCATCGACCAGGAGCTGTTCCGCCACATCCAGTCGACCTTTACCCGGCCCGCGTTCAAAACCGCCGACGACGCCCCGTTCCACGCCGCCTACGACACCGACCCGGTGTTCCGCAGCTGGGTCGACACCAATGTGGACGCCCACCGCGAGGCCGACTACCGCATCGTCACGATCTCGATCAAGAAACATGGGCAAACGCCGGGCGATGCGACCTCGGACCAGATGCGCCTGATCGCCGATCTGGCCGAACGCTACGGTCACGACGACATCCGCATCAGCCACGAGCAGAACGTGATCCTGCCCCATGTGCATGTCGCCGACCTGCCCGCGCTTTATGCCGCGCTGAAGCCCGCAGGGTTGGGCACCGCCAACGCCGGTCTGATCTCGGACATCATCGCCTGCCCGGGCATGGATTACTGCGCCCTGGCCACTGCCCGCGCGATCCCGGTCGCGCAGGAGATCGCCACCCGGTTCGACGAACTGAAGCTGGAGCATGAAATCGGCCCGCTGAAGATCAAGATCTCGGGCTGCATCAACGCCTGCGGCCACCACCACCTGGGCCATATCGGCATCCTGGGGCTGGACCGTGCCGGGGTCGAGAACTACCAGATCACCCTTGGCGGTGACGGTGGTCCCGACACCGTGATCGGCACCCGCGCCGGACCCGGTTTCGCCTATGACGCCATCGTACCCGCGGTCGAGCGTCTGGTGATGGCCTATCTCGAGCTGCGTGAAGATGCCTCCGAAACCTTCCTGGAGGCCTACCGTCGCCTAGGCGACGCGCCGTTCAAAGCGGCGCTCTACCCGGAAAGCAAAGCCAATGCCGCTTGAAGCCCCCATTCCGAATCTGGAGGAGCGCGCGAACGCCCTCAATGACCGGTACCGCCACCATTCGGCGCACTCGGTGCTGGAACGTGCCCTGACCGATCCCCAAGTCGGCTCCGTTGCCATGGTTTCCAGCTTCGGGGCGGAGTCTGTTGCCCTGTTGCACATGGTTGCACGGGTTGACCGCTCCACTCCCGTTATTTTTCTGGACACGCAGATGCTGTTTTCCGAGACGCTCGACTATCAGATCGAGGTCAGCGAGAAACTGGGCCTGACCGATGTCCGCGTGATCCGGCCCGACGCCGAGGCGCTGTTCCACGGCGACCCGGACAATATCCTGCATCTGGCGGACACCGATGCCTGCTGCGAGTTGCGCAAGGTCCAGCCGCTGGAAAAGGCGCTGGAGGGGTTCGATGCCTGGATCACCGGCCGCAAGCGCTTCCAGGGCGGCAAACGCGCGGACATGGAGTTCTTTGAACCCGATCGCGTGCGCCTCAAGATCAACCCGCTGGCCCACTGGGCACCGGGTGACGTGGGCGACTATATGATCAACAACCGCCTGCCGCGCCACCCGCTGGTCGCCAAGGGCTTCCCATCGATCGGCTGTGCGCCGTGCACAAGCGCGGTCAAGCCGGGCGAAGACCCGCGCGCGGGCCGCTGGCGGGGCGAAGAGAAAGTCGAATGCGGCATCCATTTCGTGGATGGCAAGATGGTACGTGTCGGCGCGCCGAGCTGAACGCCCGAAACAAGACAACAAACTTCCGGCGTATCCCACCCTCCCTTCAGGGCTGACGGGATAGGCCGCGACCCGTGAAAGGACACGCCATGAGCGTTATCGTAACCGATCAAGGTTTTGCCCGCGACGACTGGACGCAGGGTTTCGCAACCCGCGACGAACGCGCCGCGAATGACACGCGGGCACTGGATCTGGGCTCGGACGTGGATCCGGCCAGCCTGACCGGTGCCTTCGAGGGTATCGCGCTGATCCGCGTCGACTTCCCCAGCTTTGCGGACGGGCGTGGTTTTACCATTGCAAAACAGCTGCGTTTGCAAGGATTTACCGGTCGCCTGCGCGCCAAGGGCCATGTCATCAGCGACCAGTACGCGATGGCCCGGCGCTCCGGTTTCGACGAGGTCGAGATTTCGGACGAACAGGCCGCCCGCCAGCCCGAGGGCGACTGGAAATTCCGGGCCGACTGGCAGGAACGTGACTATCAGTCCCGCCTTCGGGGCTAGACCCGCCTAACCTATATCCCATATATAGCAGCCAACAGAGGACGGGGCCCGGGCCCCGTTGGAGCCCATGAACGAAATGACATCAGTGGACAATCCCGTGACCGAAGCCGCGACCATCCGCACCGCAAAGGAACGTGCCGTGCCGACCCTGCCCGATGCGCAGACCGTCACCGAGGTGAAACACTACACCGACCGCCTGTTCAGCTTCCGCTGTACGCGCCCTGCAAGCCTGCGATTCCGCTCGGGTGAATTTGTCATGATCGGCCTGATGGGCGACCCGGATCCCAAGACCGGCAAGCAGAAACCGCTGCTGCGCGCTTATTCCATTGCCTCGCCCAGCTGGGATGAGGAAATGGAATTCTACTCGATCAAGGTGCAGGACGGCCCGCTGACCTCGAAGCTGCAGCACATCCAGCCCGGCGACCAGGTGATCCTGCGCCCCAAGCCCGTGGGCACTCTGGTTCATGACGCGCTGCTGCCCGGCAAGCGCCTCTGGTTCTTTGCCACCGGCACCGGCTTTGCGCCGTTTGCGTCGCTGCTGCGTGAACCGCAGACCTACGAGGATTATGACGAGGTCATCATCACCCACACCTGCCGCGAGGCCGGTGAGCTGACCTATGGCCGCGAGCTGATCGAGGCGCTGAAGGACGACGAGCTGTTGAACGAAGTGATCGGCGAGGGCTTCTGGAAGAAGATCAAATACTACCCGACCACCACCCGCGAAGAGAGTGCCAAGATGGGCCGCATCACCGACCTGATGCGCTCGGGCGAAGCCTTCGAGGATCTGGGCGTGCCGCCGATCTCGCCGGAGACCGACCGCGCGATGATCTGCGGCAACCTGGCGTTCAACCTGGAACTCAAGGACATGCTCGAGGAATTCGGGCTGGAGGAAGGCGCGAACTCGAATCCCAAGACCTATGTGGTCGAAAAAGCCTTCCTGGACTGAGCACGGTCCGGATTGAAACACGAGAACGGAGGGCATTGGCCCTCCGTTTTTCGTTTCCATGGGGGTTGGTTCACAGCTTCCAGAGCGTTTCGCTCAAGGCGACCAGGCGGCGGCGCAGCCACTGCCCCGCCGGCCCCAGGGCGACGCGCTCGGTCCAGACCACGTCTATTCCTTCCAGTTGATCGCTGCTCTGAAACACCGGGCGCAAGCGGATCAGCTGCCCGGTTTCCAGCCCCTCGGCCACCGCCTCGCGCGGAAGTTCCCCCCAACACAGGCCCCGCGCGACCAGCGCGGCGGCCAGACGCGGATCCTCGGTCTGCCAGGTGGACGGGCTGAGCTGCTCGCTGCCCGCCACGCTGTCTTCGCGCCGGCTGCGCAAAAGGATCTGCCGATACGCCCGCAGCGCCTTGTAGTCCACGGTTTCGAGCCGCGCCAAAGCGTGATCGGCGGCGCAGACCGGCAGCAGCCGCCCATGCCCGACCCCCTGGAACCGGAACCCGGCCGGATAGCTTTCGCGTTCCACCATAAGCCCCAGCTGCACCCGCCCGCTGCGCAGAAGCGCACCCGCGTCATCCGGCCCCGGCGTCAGGACCGTCAAGGCGACATGGGGAAACTCGGCCCCGAATTCCGCCAACAGATCAAGCAATTCGCCCCGTTCCAGTCCCCGCTCCACCGCCAGACCCAGCCGTGTTTCAACCCCGTCATGCAGGGATTGCGCCATGGCGGTCAGCTCCCGATGCCCCAATAGCACGGCCTCGGCATGAGGCAGCAGACTGCGCCCGGCTTCGGTCAGCACCGGGCTGCGGCCCGAACGGTCGAACAGTTCGACACCAAGGTCGATCTCGAGATTGGCAATCGCGGTCGACACCGCCGACTGCGCCCGGCTCATGGAGCGCGCGGCGGCCGAGAAGCTCCGGGTCTCGACGGTCCGTTTGAAACAGCGCAACTGGTCAAGAGTTGGCATGGCCCACCCATCAGAACTTCAGATATATCCCGACTATCATAAGGCTTGTTTCCTGATAATAGACAAGAGGAAAGGAGCCCCCATGTCCCAAGACATCCCCCTCAGATCCGGCCGTGATCGGCTGCGCTACACAGTCAGTTTCGAACTGACCCTGATGGCTTTCCTGGTGCCTGCGGGGGCCGTATTCCTTGAAAAGGGGCTGGGTGAAATCGGGCTTTTGGGCGTGGTTCTGTCGGGCAAGGCAATGCTGGTCAGCCTGGCCTGGAACTGGGTGTTCGACCACTGGGACGCGCGGCGCGGGCGCATTTCTTCGCAGCGCTCGCGGCTTGGGCGCCTTGCCCATGCGCTGGGGTTCGAGGGCTGCCTTATGCTGACCTCGCTGCCGATCTACATGGTGTGGCTGGGGCTGGAACTGTGGCAGGCCCTGGCGACGGATGCCACCATCACGACATTCGTGGTGGGCTTTACCTATGTGTTTTCCCTTGCCTATGACCGGGTCTTTCCGATCAGCGGGCAAAAGAGCCCCGCCTGACGGCGGGACTCTGTTGGTGTCAGGCGGTTACAGCCCCAGGGCCGACCTGACCTGATCGATCGCGGCTTGCACCAGTTCCGGGTTCTCGGCGGCCTTCTGGATCGCGGCCTTCAGCGCCAGTTTCTGAACGTCGCCCAGGTCCGAACCATCGACCAGTTCGCCCAGTTTCCCTGCATCGAAGGTTTCCGGGGTCAGGGCATCGGCGCCCGGCGTGGCCTCGGCCGTTGCCTGCGCGGCATCGGCGGCAGGCTCGGCCACGGCCTCGACCGCGTCGCCGGCCATGTCGGTCGCGGCATCGGCGCCATCCTTGGCCGCGCCCATGGCATCGGACACCGCGTCGGTCGCCGCGTCAACAGCATCCGCTGCCGCATCCGTGGCCGACCCGGTCAGGTCGCTCACGGCATCGTTGATCGCCTCGCCAACGGCCCCCATGCCCTCGGTGGCCTCTTCCACGGCGCCGGTCACGGCCTCGGCGGCGGCTTCCACGGCCTCGTTGGCCGCGTCGGCGGCGGCATCCACGGCTCCGGTCACGGTGTCTGATGCCTCTTCGGCCGGGCTTTCTTCCTCGGGCGAGTCTTCCGTTACCGGCGCCTCGGCCACCGGCGCGGGCTCTTCCCCCTGCTGGCCAGAATACCAGACATAGCCGCCCACACCGGCGGCAATCAGCAGAAGAGCAATGATCCAGGTCTTGTTCATGTGACTATCCTCACGTGTCAGTGGCGCGACGTCCCCCGCGCCATACACGAGGCATGTGGAAGATTTGTCCGGGCCACCGCAAGGGGAGAAATGCTGCACGCGCATCAATTCGGCAACTATCGGCTTGATAAGATTGGGGTAGGCGATTAGTTTCCTGCTCCAAGTCTTATCGGCAACTTCAGAAGGAATGAACTCATAGCCCGCAGACCTCATAATGCGCCCCCGCAGCGCGACACCGGACCCCGCGTGAATGGCCGCATCCGCGCTACGGAAATCCGCCTGATCGGCGCTGATGGCGAAAACGTCGGCGTGGTGTCGCCGTCTCGTGGCATGGAGCTGGCCGAGCAGGCCGGTCTGGACCTGGTCGAGATCTCGCCCAACGCGACTCCGCCCGTGTGCAAGATCATGGATTTCGGCAAGTTCAAATACGAACAGCAGAAGCGGGAAAGCGAGGCGCGCAAGAAGCAGAAGACGATCGAGGTCAAGGAGGTCAAGTTCCGCCCGAACACCGACACCCACGACTATGACGTCAAGATGCGCAACGTGGTGAAATTCCTGCAGAACGGCGACAAGGTCAAGGTGACGCTGCGTTTCCGCGGCCGTGAAATGGCGCACCAGAACCTGGGCCGTGAGCTGCTGGAACGCGTGGCGGAAGACATCAAGGAAATCGGCAAGGTCGAGAACATGCCGAAGATGGAAGGCCGCCAGATGATCATGATGATCGGGCCGCTGCAGAAGTAACAGGTTCACCCCGTGAAACTGTTACCGCGACAGGCGCGGTTTCGCAGACAACGCTGCCGAGAGCGACGAGACCGAACCCCTGCCCCAGGCGGGGGTTTTGTTTTTCGAACGGGTGGAATTCGGGGATCTGGAAATTAGGGGCAACCAGCTGAAATCAAACATCTTTCATGGTTGACGCCTGCTTCAAGCCTTTCCCGATTCACGACACGAAAACGCCCCGCCGCTCCCGGCGGGGCGCTCCCATCCCTCAAGGGCCGAATTGTCAGCAGGCCGCCACGGCCCGCTTCGTCAAGACCGCCACCAGATGCGCCCGGTATTCGGCCGAACCGTGAATATCCGAGATCATATCGCCATCGGGGCTCATCCCGTCCAGCGCATCGGGCGCGAAATTGGCCGACAGGGCTGCTTCGGCCTCGGTCCAGCGGAACACACCGTCCTCGGACGCGCCTGTCACCGCGACGCGCACCTCCGTGCCGGTGCGCGACACGAAAACGCCCACCAGGGCAAAACGCGAGGCCGGTTGTTCGAACTTCACGTAGGCCGCCGCCTCGGGCCGGGGCAGTTTCACCGCGGTAATGATCTCGCCATCTTCCAGAGCGGTTTCGAACAGGCCGGTAAAGAAGTCCCCTGCCCCGATCTCGCGCTGGTTTGTTACCACGGTTGCCCCCAGCCCCAGCACGCCCGCCGGGTAGCAGGCCGAGGGGTCGTTGTTGGCCAGTGAGCCGCCAATGGTGCCGCGATTGCGCACCGCCGGATCGCCGATCCCCGCCGCCAGCGCCGAGAGCGCCGGGATGGTGCCATCCGCAGCCACATCGGCGTGGCACGTGCCCGCGCCGATCACCAGGGTATCGCCCTCCGGCCGGATCCCCTTCAGCGCGTCGATCCCGCCCAGCGAGACCAGCACGCCGGGCGCCGCCAGCCGTTGTTTCAGGGTCGGGATCAGGGTCTGTCCTCCGCCCAGCGCCTGGGCCTCGTCACTCGCCAGAGCCGCCACGGCCTCGTCGATGGTCGAGGGCTTTTCAATGTCGAATTCATACATGATCCGTCCTCCTCACGCTTGCATGGCCTGCCACACCCGATGGGGTGACAAAGGCATGTCGATATGGGTCACATCGTGCCCGGCCGAGCGCAGCGCATCCACCACCGCGTTCACCACCGCAGGGGGGGAGCCAATGGCCCCGGCCTCGCCGCAGCCCTTCACGCCCAGCGGGTTGTGCGTGCAGGGGGTCTGGCAGGAATGATCGACCGTATAGAAAGGCACGTCATCGGCGCGCGGCATTGCATAGTCCATATAGGAGCCGGACAGAAGCTGCCCATCCTCGTCATAGACCGCATGTTCCAGCAGGGCCTGACCGATCCCCTGCCCCAGCCCGCCATGGACCTGCCCGTCGACGATCATCGGGTTGACGATATTGCCGAAGTCATCCGCCGCCGAGAACCGTTCGATCGTCACCTTGCCGGTGTCGGGATCGACCTCCACTTCGCAGGCATAGGCGCCCGCCGGGTAGGTGAAGTTGGCCGGGTCGTAGAACGCCGTTTCCTCCAGCCCCGGTTCGATGTCCTCCAGCGGGTAGTTGTGCGGCACGTAAGCGGCCAGGGTCACATCGCCCCAGGCGACCGACTTGTCGGTGCCCGCCACGCTGAACTGGCCGTCCTTGAGCTCGATATCGCCCTCGGCGGCCTCCATCAGGTGGGCGGCGATCTTCTTGGCCTTGGCAATGATCTTTTCGGTCGCGCGCACCATGGCGCTGCCGCCGACCGCCAGCGAGCGCGAACCATATGTGCCCATGCCCATCGGCGTGTTGGCAGTATCGCCGTGCACGATCTCGACCATCG
This sequence comes from Aliiroseovarius sp., assembly GCF_030148435.1. Taxonomy (GTDB): domain Bacteria; phylum Pseudomonadota; class Alphaproteobacteria; order Rhodobacterales; family Rhodobacteraceae; genus JASBTN01. Next base: position 45,249 of record NZ_JASBTN010000052.1, on the reverse strand, counting down.
ACGGATCGATGCCAATCATGTCCGCGACCACCTGCGGGAAGGCGGTTTCATGCCCCTGCCCGTGGCTGTGCGACCCGGTCATGACGACCAACCCACCGGTCGCATTGACCCGCACCGTGGCGCTTTCGTAAAGCCCGGCACGTGCACCCAGCTGTCCGACAAGGTTCGAGGGCGCAATGCCGCAAGCTTCGATATAGCAGTTCACCCCCAGCCCGCGCAGCTTGCCCTTCGCGGCGCTTTCCGCACGACGCGCATCGAACCCGGCGAGATCCGCGATCTCTTCGAGCTTGTCCATCGTCGCGACATAGTTGCCGGTGTCATATTCCACCGCCACGGGCGTGGCATAGGGGAATTCGGTGATGAAGTTCTGGCGGCGCAGCGCAATCGGATCCACCCCCAGCTCCCGCGCGGCCTTGTCGATCACGCGTTCTAACTGGAAGGTCGCCTCGGGCCGTCCGGCACCGCGATAGGCGTCCACCGGCACGGTGTTGGTAAACACCGCCTTCACGTTCACATAGATCAGCGGCGTCCTGTAGTTGCCCGCCATCAGCGTGCCATGCAGCCAGGTCGGCACCGAGGGCGCGAACGTGGACAGGTAGGCGCCCATATTCGCATGGGTATCGGTGCGAATTGCGGTGAAGTTGTTGTCCGCGTCCAGCGCCAGCTGGATCGTGGTCACGTGGTCGCGGCCATGGGCATCGGTGATGAAGGCCTCGGACCGGGTCGAGGTCCACTTGACCGGCCGCTCGAGCGCCTTGGCGGCGAAAGTGCAGAAGGCCTCTTCGGCGTAATGGAAGATCTTCGAGCCGAAACCGCCGCCCACATCCGGCGCGACAACGCGCAGCTTGTGTTCGGGAATGCCCAGCACGAAGGCGCCCATCAGCAGGCGGATCACATGCGGGTTCTGGCTGGTGGTATAGAGGGTGCTGTCCCCGCCCGCCGCATCATAATCGCCAATGGCCACACGCGGCTCCATCGGGTTGGCGATCAGCCGGTTGTTGACCAGTTCCAGCGTGGTGACATGGGCGGCATTGGCAAAGGCCTCTTCCACCGCCGCCTTGTTTTCCTCGACGAAGCCCCAGTCGTAACAGAGGTTCGAGCTCAGGTCGTCGTGCACCTTGGGCGCATCGGCGGCAAGCGCGGCCTTCATGTCCACCACGGCGGGCAGTTCGTCGATCTCGACCTCGACCGCCTCGGCGGCGTCGCGGGCCTGATCGGCGGTCTCGGCCACCACGGCGGCAATCGCGTCGCCCACATGGCGCACCTTGCCCTGGGCCAGCACCGGGTGAGCGGGCTCCTGCATCGGTTCACCGTGCCTGTCCGTCACCTGCCAGCCGCAGGGCAACCCGCCCACCTCGGCGAAATCGGCGCCGGTAAAGATACGGATCACCCCCGGCATCGCGGCGGCCTCGTCGGTGTTCACGGCGGTCAGGTTGCCATGGGCCACCTGGCTGCGCACGAAGATCACATGGGCCTGGCCGGGCCGGTTCAGGTCGTCGGTATACTTGCCCTTTCCGGTCAGGAACCGCACGTCTTCACGGCGCTTGTTCGGCGCGCCGATGCCTCCATCTGCAGGCATGTTTTCCTCCCTGTTTGTGCTTGGGCCGGTCCTCTCTCCTCCGGGGGACCGGTCCCTGGCTTGTTCAGCCTATTTCATGCTGTTCCAGATCCTTTCGATCTCGTCGGCGGAAAAGATGCGCTCATCCTCGGTGGTACTGCCGTGAACGGTCAGAAAGGCATTCACCACATTCCCGTTGACCACCGGGCACATGATCACCGCGTCCTGGTCGCCCGGACGCAGGTCGTAGCCATAGGTGGTCCAGCTGGCGACAGCGGTTTCTCCGCCTCCGTGATCGAACATGTAGCTGGCAATGGTGTTGCGCGCGCGTCTCATGCAGTTTTCGCGATCACCGGGCACTTCGCCCAGATCGTAGACCGACCAGCCCTCCGCCAGGGCGGGGGCGGTGGCCGGGGCGGCAATCAGCATGGCAATCGTCGTGCTTTTCAAGAAGGTCTTCATTATCTCCGAATCCTGTTGTTTGCGTTATTCCGCGGCAATCGCGCCGACATCCTGACCGGAGGCCGCCATGATCGCCTTGACGATGTTGTGGTACCCTGTGCAGCGGCACAGATTGCCCGACAGATGGGCGCGGATGTCCGCTTCGCTGGGTTTGGGATTGTCGGCCAGCAGCGCCGCCGCTGCCATTACCATGCCCGGGGTACAGAAGCCGCATTGCAGCCCGTGATGCTCCCGGAAGGCCGCCTGGATCGCCCCCAGCGAGCCGTCCGCTTCGGCCATGCCTTCGATCGTGGTGATCCGTGCACCGTCGGCTTCGGCGGCGAACATGTTGCAGCTCTTGACCATCCTGCCGTTCACATGGACCGTGCAGGCTCCGCATTGCCCGGTATCGCAGCCGACATGGGTGCCGGTCAGGCCAAGCGTCTCCCGCAGAAACTGCGACAGGAGCGTACGCCCCTCGGCCTCGGCGGAAACGGCCTTTCCATTCACGGTCATTGAGACCTGTGCCATCTATTCCTCCCTTGTTAATTCATTTTTGTAAGTTACCGTCAGCAAAGCACGGGAACGGGCCTGTGAGAACCCCTCAATCTTGCTGCGGTTGCGAATATCTGACCATTCGGTCGGATGTGGCGCCCGGAGTCCGGCGCCATATTCACCGCTCAGGCGTCGCGCATCCGGCCGCGTTGCGGGATGTCCTTGAGCAATCCGCCAACGCCCATGGCGGCGATCTCGGCAGGTCCGACGGGCACGCCGCAGAGGATGCGCTCCATCACCCAATCCGCGCCATTGAGCGCCGGAGAGCGCGCACAGCCCGGCAGGCCGATCACCGGTCGGCCAGCCAGATCGCCCAGGAAAAGAAGGTTGCCCGGGTCCACCGGCATGCCAAAATGCACCACCCGGCCCCCGGCCTGGCAAAGCGCCTCGGGCGCCACGTCGCGGATATCGGAAGTCGCCGATCCGGTGAGGATGAAAAGCACGTCACCAGTCGCGGCCGAAATCGCCCGCGCAAGGGCACCGACCTCATGGGGCACGACCTGTTTCTCGCCCAGGCTCACCCCAAGCGCCTTCAGCCGCCCGTGCAGGGCGCGATGGCCCTTTTCCCCGTCCTCGTCACCGATGGCGGTCTGCACCAGCGCGGCGGCATTCAGAACGGCGGGGCGCATACGCATGGCCCCGCGTGCCGCGTCGCAGGCGCGTTGCAAGGCGTTTTCGGGCACCGCATAGGCGATGATCTTGATCGTCGCGACCATGCCGCCCTGTCCCATGCGCTGCCATTGGGGCACCGTGGCGACGGTGATCATCGGGTCGATTGCGTTGATCGCGTTGATCGCGTCGCGCGACAGGTCGACAACGCCCCTGACCTGCGAGATCAGGTTGACCCGCCCGGTGGTGGCCTTGGTCGGCGCAAGCCCGGTGGCCTGAGGGTCTTCCCCCAGCAGCGCTACCGCCAGGCGGGTCGCTGCCTCGTCCTCGCCCACGTCCCCCGGTTCCAGCCGCGCCACGATGACCTCGGTCAGCCCGGCCGCCTCCAGTGCGGCCACATCTTCCGCGCGCAGGATCTTGCCCTTGCGCAGCCGCCCGCCGGGCACGGCCATGGAATGGGCCAGCACCGCGGCTTCGGCGTCGCGCGGGGGGACCGGACCGAATTTCATCCCGGTTTCCGCAGGTTCGCGACCATTTCGGCCAGCACTGCCACGGCAATCTCGGAGGGCGTCACCGCCCCGATATCCAGCCCCACCGGCGCGTGAATGCGCGCCACCTGCGCGTCGGTAAAGCCCCGTTCGGTCAGCCGTTCAAGGCGTTTCGCATGGGTCCGGGTCGAACCGAGACAGCCCAGATAGGCGACCTGCGCCGCCAGCGCGGCCTCGATCGCCGGGTCGTCGATCTTGGGGTCATGGGACAGGGTGACGACGGCGCTACGCGCATCCAGCCCGAGATCGGACAGCACCTCATCCGGGTAGTCCCCGTAAATCTCGACGTCCGGGAACCGCGCCGCGGTGGCAAAGGCGCCGCGCGGGTCGATCAGCACCGGGTCGAATCCCGCCATGCGCGCCATCGGGATCAGCGCCTGGGCGATATGGGCCGCGCCGACCACGATCAGCCGCAGGGGCGGGTTGTGGATGGCGACGAAGGTGCGCCCGTCCGGTTCGAACCCGGAACGGTCCTTGCGAAACCGCTGTTCATACGTGCCGGGGCCTGTCAGGCGACGCGCGCCGCTTTCGACATCCACCGCGTAGGCGCGGGGCTGACGTGCCGCCCGGGCGGCAACCAGATCGGCCAGCATCTGTTCCGGCAGGGCAGCGCCCACCGGCTCCACCAGCACCTTGATCTGCCCGCCACAGGCAAGCCCCGCCGCAAAGGCGGTGCCGTCGTCGACGCCAAAGCTGAGCAGACGCGATTGCCCGTCGCCCAGCGCCTCCTGCGCCTCCAGCACCACCGCCCCCTCGACACAGCCGCCCGACACGCTGCCGGCGATCTCGCCCGCGCCGGAGACCGCCATCTGGCTGCCCACCGGACGCGGCGCGCTGCCCCAGGTCTGGACCACCGTGGCCAGGGCGGCACCGGCGCCTGCCTGGTGCCAGGCCAGGGCGGTTTCGGGGATGTTGTCGACCGTTTCCGTCATGGGAGACATGGTTGCCCCACCGGACCCGTGGGCGCAAGGGGGAGCTACTGGCGCAGGCGCACCGCCTCGGCGGCATCCTGTATGGCCCAGTATTGCAACGCGTCACGAATGCCTTGCGCCGCGCGCGCGCGCCACTGCCGGTCCGTCAGCCGATCGCGATCCACTTTCGACGACAGATAGCCCAGCTCGATCAGGGCCGACGGAATATCCGGCGCCTTGAGGACCGAGAACCCGGCCTGCAACTGCGGCGTCTTGTGGGTCGAGCCGGTGGCGGAATGGATCCCCTGCACCAGCGCCGCCGCCAGGGCCAGGGAACGCGGCGCGGTTTCGCGGCGGGCCATGTCCATCAACACCAGCGCGACCTCGTCGCCCTGCCGGCTCAGATCGACACCCGCCAGAAGGTCGCCACGGTCATGGCGTTCGGCCAGTTTCTGCGAGGCGATGTCCGAAGCGTCCTCGGACAGGGTATAGACCGTGGACCCGGTTGCCCGCCCCTGCGCCAGGGCATCCGCGTGGAGCGACAGAAAGACGTCGGCCCCGGCGCGCCGGGCTATGCTCACACGGCTTTCCAGCGGCACGAACCGGTCGTCCTCACGGGTCATGACCACCTCGAACCCGCCAGCGCGCAGCAGAAGCTCGCGCAGTTCCAGGGCGAAGCTCAGAACAAGATCGGCCTCGATCACCCCGTCGCCTTCGGCGCCCGGATCGATGCCGCCATGGCCCGGGTCCAGCACCACGATCAGCGGGCGGTCGCCGGCCTGCCGGGTGCGCGGTGCGGCCAGATCGCGCCCGGGCTCATCGGTGAAAACGGCCGACGGCGGCGCACCGGCGTTTGCGGCGAAGTCTTCGGCGCTGGTCGGGGCAAGAACGACCGACAGGGTTGCCGCCCCTGCCCCGGCGGTCCGCATGCCCGCCCGGGTCACTTTCAGTGGCGCGGCCAGTTCCAGCACCATGCGTGTCCAGCCCGGACGCCAGAGCCCATGGGCCACGGAGGCCACCCGCTCCGACCCGTTCGTCATCGCGGCGCCATCCGTGCCGGTGAAGTCGAGCTGCGAAAAATCCAGCACCAGGCGCGGTGGCCCGTCGAGGGTAAAGATGCGCCAGGGCACGGGCCGGGTCAGCGACAGCTCCAGCGTCGTGCCACGGCGGCTGTCCTCAAGCGTGGGCGCCCCGGTCAGCCGGGCAAGCGCGGTCAGTTCCGGGCCGGAGCCCTGCGCAAGCGCGCCCCCGACCCCGACCCCGATCCCGGTCAGACAGACAAGAACCAGCCCGGCCCAGAGCTGCCGCACGCGCTCAACCCTCCTTGGCGGCGCGCAGTTCGGCCACGATCTGCATCATGCCGTCAAGCGGCACGTAACCGCGCAGCATCTGGTCCTCCACCACGAAGGTCGGCGTGCCGGAAATCTGCATGCGCTGGCCCAGAAGGTGGTTGTTGCGAATGATCTCGGCCACCCGTGGGTCGGACATGCCGTTCCAGATCGCCTCACCGTCCAGACCCTGGTCGTTGGCCATCTCCACCAGCACCGCCTCCGAAGGATTGCCGCGCAGTGTCATCAGCGCGTCATGCATCGGGCCATATGCCGCCTGCCCGGCAACCAGCTGGGTCGAGATGGCGAATTGCGAGGACAGGGTCGATGCCTCTCCGAGGATCGGGAATTCCTTGAAGATCACCCGGATGTTGCCATCGGTCTCGATCAGCGCCTTCAGCTCCGGGAACGCCTTGCGGCAGTAGCTGCAGCGGTAGTCGACGAATTCCACCATGGTGACATCGCCATCGGGGTTGCCCGCCACATGGGAATAGCCGTCGTTGAACAGCTCGTCGGCGTTGTTGGCAATCAGCTCGCTGTCATTGGCCACGGCCGCGGCGGCCTGGCGGCGTTCCAGCACGTCGATCGCCTCCATCAGCACCTCGGGGTTGTCCAGCAGATAGGCACGGACCTCGGCGCGGAAGGCCGCGCGTTCCTCCGCCGTCATCTCGGTCAGCTCGGTGGCCAGCGCGGGGGGCGCCAGGAAGGTGGCGGCGGCAAGGATCAGGGCCAGACATTTCGGGGCAAGGCGTTTCATGTATCTCTCCGTTATCTGGAGACCGCGCGTGCGGCGGTCAGAATATCCTGGGCGCGGTTCCAGCCGTTCGATCCGCGGGGCAAAAGACCCTGTGCCCGTTTCGCATGGGGCACCGCGTCTTTCAAGCGACCGATCAGCGCGTAGCGTTCCGCGCTCATCAGCGCGGCCATGCCGTTGTTGCCGGCCCGCGCATGGGCCAGGCCCAGGTCGCGCAGCATCAGCGGCGAATAGGGGTCGCGGTCGCGCGCCCTGGTCAGCACCTTCAGCGCCTCGGCATTGCTGGCGCGGGTATTGCGGGCCAGAAGCGCCCGGCCGTAGCCCGCCAGGACCAACCCGTTCGAGGGCGCCTTCTGCGCGGCGCGGCGATAGGCTTGCACGGCGGCGCCGAACTGCCTGTTCTCAAGCAGGATCTGCCCTTGCAGCTCCGCCAGGAAGGGGTCGTCCGGATAGGCCGCGACAAGGGACTGGATCTCGGCGATGGCGCGGTCCGGCCTGGGCTGGCGGTGATAGGCCACGGCGCGGCGCAGGCGCGCGGTGACATCCCCCTGCCCGGGCGTGCGCCCGACCTCGCGGAAGGTGGTCGCCGGAGACCGGATGAAGGCCGACAGCTTGCCCCGGGCCCGGGCGAACCAATAGCCATCCTCGGGTCTCTCGCGGGTGCGGTCGGCAAAGCCGGCGGCAAAACCCGCCACGGCGCGAATCCGGTCACGGTTGAGCGGGTGGGTCAGCGCATAGGGGTCGCGGCGGCCGACGGACAGGGCCTCCTGGCCGCGAAACAGCTCCAACACCTGTGCCATGGCTTGCGTGTCGATCCCGTTGGCGGCCAAGTAGCGCAGCGCGGACTGGTCGGCGCTGGCTTCCTCGGCGCGGGTATGGGCGAAGAAACTGCGCATCGCGCTGCTCTGCACCCCGACGGCAATCCCGGCGGCGCCCTTTCCGCCCCCGGCCGCGGCGGCCACCCCGGCCAGGATCGTGCCCATGATGGCGGTATTGCGCGCCACCTGATAATTCGCGGCCCGGCGGGCCAGGTGGCCATTGGCGATATGGGCGACCTCATGGGCGATCACCGCCTGCACCTGCTCGGCCGACTTCAGGCGCAGGATCAGCCCCGAATGCAGGAAGATGTGCCCGTTGTCGGCCACGAAGGCATTCATCTTGTCGTCATGGATCACCAGCACCTTGATCCGCGCCGCCGACAGGCCGGCCGCATTGAGGATCGGCCTGGCCAGTTCCCTGAGCGCACGTTCGATATCGGGATCGCGCAGAATCGTCTGGGCCCGCGCAGGCAGCGCAATGGCGACCGCGATGGCTGCGGCCAGAATAGCTGCCATGATCCTGCCTGCCATTGACTTCGCCTCCTCTGGGTGCAACCCGTTGGCCGAACTCTAAAGAGGTAGCCATGCGAAACTCAAGCCGATCCCAGGTTGACCCCTTCATTGTGATGGACGTGATGGAGGCCGCCCGCGCCGCCGAAGCCGCCGGGCGACACATCATCCACATGGAGGTCGGCCAGCCCGGCACCCCGGCCCCGGCGGGCGCCCGCAGGGCGCTGGCCGTGGCGATGGAGGGGGACGCGCTGGGATATACCGTGGCCCTGGGCATGCCAGACCTGCGGGAACGCATCGCAAGTCTTTATAAAGACTGGTATAATATCAACCTGGACCCATCCCGCGTGGTGGTGACTCCGGGCAGTTCCGGCGCCTTCATCCTGGGTTTCACCGCGCTGTTCGACGCGGGCGACAAGGTGGGGCTGGGCGAACCCGGCTATCCCTCCTATCGCCAGATCCTGCGCGCGCTGGACCTGCAGCCCGTGGGCATTCCCACGTCGGCCGAAAATCGCCTGCAACCGGTGCCAGCAGACCTTCCGCAAGGGCTGGCCGGGCTGATCACCGCCTCGCCCGCCAACCCGTCGGGCACGATGCTGGACCATGCCCACCTGGAGGCGCTGATCGGCGCGGCCCATGGCATGGGCGCCAGTTTCATTTCCGACGAGATCTACCACGGGCTGCAATACGAGGGCCGCGCAGTCTCGGCGCTGGAGATCTCGGACGAGGTCTATGTGATCAACAGTTTCTCGAAATATTTCAGCATGACCGGCTGGCGGGTCGGCTGGATGGTCGTGCCCGAGAACCACGTGCGGGTTGTCGAGCGGCTGGCCCAGAACATGTTCATCTGCTCGCCCCATGCCAGCCAGGTGGCGGCGCTGGCCGCGATGGACTGCCATGACGAGCTGGGCGCGAACCTGGAGGTCTATGCGAAGAACCGCCAGTTGATGATCGAGGGGCTGCCCAGGGCCGGGTTCGACAGGTTCGCGCCCCCGGACGGCGCCTTCTACATTTACGCGGATGTTTCCGAGCACACCAATGACAGCCGCGCCTTCGCGGCCGAAATCCTCGAACACGCCGGTGTCGCGGTCACGCCGGGACTGGATTTCGATCCCCTGCGAGGGCATCAGACCCTGCGGTTCTCCTATGCGCGGGCAACCGGGGACATTGTCGAGGGGCTGGACCGGCTGGCCGTTTTCATGGCGGGCGCAAATCCTGAAATCCTCTGAAAATAGGGGCTTGCGTCACGAACCTCATGCCGGGTGCGCGCCCTTAAGACCCAAAAAACCACGAAAATTCGCGCTAATTGCCAACTTTCCGACCCATTTGCCCGCGACAACCGGGGGCGACAGTACCGGGTCGGAGGTTTCGCCATGTTTGATCGCTTCCAGAACGCCGCCATCGCGCGCGTGAAGGGGGGATAACCATGCCCATCCTGGACAGCGACGGCGACGGCATTCTCGACAGCGAAGAGGGCCTGGCCACAAATACCCCGACAACCATCACCATTACCGTTGACGGCGACCAGTATGTCGGCATCGACAATACCCGCTGGGAGCTGCGCGACCCGGACGGCAACCTGATCGCAACCGGGGACGTGAACAGCTCGGGCGTGGAAAGCTGGGACGTGGCCGTGCCCGCCGAGGGCGATTTCACTTTCACCATGCTGGACGACTATGGCGACGGGCTGGCCGGCGGCAATACCGCCAGCTATTCGATCGCCATCGACGGCACCGAAGTGGTGAACAGCGGCACCAACCCGAATTTCGGCACCACCGCAACCGAGGTCTTTACCGTCGAGACCACCACCACGACCCGCGACACCGACGGGGACGGCATTGCCGACCACCTGGACCTGGACAGCGACAACGACGGCATTACCGACAATGTCGAGGCGCAGACCTCGGGCGGCTATATCGCGCCCTCCGGCGTGGATGCGAATGGCGACGGGATCGACGACGCCTATGGCGCGGGGCTGACCCCGGTCGATACCGACGGTGACGGGATCGCCGATTACATCGACACCGACAGCGACAATGACGGCGTGCTGGACGTGGTCGAGGCAGGCCACGGCGTCGATCAGGCCACCATCGACGGCTCCGGCGACAGCGATGGCGACGGGATCATGGACGCGGTGGACGACGTGGTCGGCCCGGACGTGAACGACAATGACGTAACCGGCGGCACGCTGAACCTGTCCGACATCGACGGTGACGCGGGCGGCGCCACGCCCCTGACCGCCGATTACGACTGGCGCGACGCAACCGGCAACGACTACGTGGTCGAAGGCACCGCCTCGGACGACATTATCGACACCAGCTATGGCGGCGACCCGGATGGCGACCGGGTCGACAATGGCGATGCGGCGGACGGCTCGCATGACGACGTGATCACCGCGGGCGGCGGCAATGACACCGTGACCGCCGGCGCGGGCGACGACACCGTGCTGGGCGGCGACGGCGACGACACGATCTACGGCGACCACGCGGGCAATGGCCCGGCCACGGCGAGTTCGGAAAGCCTGAACTGGGACGCGGCCGGCGCGGACGAAGAGGACATCTCGGGCGGGATCACCCAGGTCACGGGAAATGTCGGCGTCAATGTCAGCTTTGCCGATGACGGCAATTCCTCCGAGATTTCGGTGGAAAGCTCCAGCTCGATCTATGTCGCGCCGGGCGATCCGTTCAACGCGACCTCGTCGCTGAACCTGAGAGGCTCCGGGCTGGGGCCGACCTCGACCACCACGCTGGATTTCTTTTCGAACAACCCGGGCACCTCCGACGAGGTCGGGAATGTCGTGTTCACCGTCAACGACATCGACACGTCCGGCTGGCAGGACGTTGTTACCGTCCGCGCCTATGATGCCGATGGCAACGCGGTGCCGGTATCGATCACCGTCAATGGCACCGACACGCTGTCGGGCAATACGATCACCGCAGGCGCCGGTTCGGAAAGCGCCACGGATCTGGAGGGCAACGCCCATATCTCGATCCCCGGCCCGGTAGCGACGATCGAGATCGAATACTCCAACGCCGGCTCCTCGGGCCAGGCGCTCTGGGTGTCGGATGTGCATTACGACACCATCGTCCTGCCCCATGACCCGGGCAATGACACGCTGGATGGCGGCGCGGGCGACGACACGATCTATGGCGAGGATGGCGACGACATCCTGATCGGCGGCGCGGGACAGGACATTCTGGACGGCGGCGCGGGCGCGGACACGATCCATATCGGCGCCGGTGACACCGTCTCGGGCGGCACCGGGTCGGACATGCTGCTGCTGGACCCGACCGACGGGCTGGACGGCTCCGGCGGCACGATCGGCATCGACGGTGGCGAGGATGGCGACGGTTCGGATGTCGACGTGCTGAACCTGTCCGGGCTGGTCGAGGACTGGTCCGACGTGAGCTTCGACGGCGGCAACCCGGAAAACGGAACCGCCACCCTGTCCGACGGCACCATCATCACCTTCACCAACATCGAGAGTGTGATCATCTGCTTTACCGGCGGAACCGGCATTCTGACCCCGCATGGAGAACGTCCCATCGAGGCCCTGCGCCCCGGCGACCTCGTGCTGACCCGCGACCACGGCCCCCGGCCGATCCGCTGGATCGACAGGAGCCTGGCCGCCGGCAGGGGCGACCTGGCCCCGGTGCGCATCGGCAAGGGGCTTCTGGGCACGACGCGCGACCTGCTGGTCAGCCCGCAGCACCGCATGGTCTACCAGGGCTCCGACGCGGTTCTGATGTTCGACAGTTCCGAGGTCATGGTCCCCGCCAAACACCTGGTGAACGGCACCACCGTGACCCGGGAGGCCTGCGAAACCGTGACCTACTACCATCTGCTGTTCGACACCCACGAGGTCATCTTCGCCAATGGCGCGGCGACCGAAAGCTTCCACCCCGGCCACCTCGGGCTGGGCGCGGTGGCCGAGGCCGCGCGTCACGAGCTTTTCACCCTCTTCCCCGAACTGCGCGCCGACCCGCGCATCTATGGCGACACCGCACGCCCGGTGCTGCGGTCCTACGAGGCGCGTCTGCTGAAGGTGGCCTGACCGGCGCGGATTGTCGCAAGACGTCGGGTTTCGGTGAAATATGTGGTACGGTCGACCGTGGGAGGCCAGGCCGTGAATGCCGGGAATACGCCCAAAGCGGAACCCGCGAAATTCCGCTGTGATATTGAATAACACCTGATGACATAGTTAGCTGAACACAAGTTGAGACCAAACGACCGAGCCACGAGGCAGAAGTCTGCTACGCGGCACACGGAAATTGCCGGCAGTCAGAAAACGCTATGCCGAAACTGCCGAGACCCGCAGGAAGAAGGAGCAAGACCATGAAAATTCTGGCAATTGCAACAGTATCTGCACTGCTTGCGTCTCAGACATTTGCCGGTTCCTACGAAACCAGATGCGAGACAACGTCGGTTCCCTACCAGGAAACCGTCAAAGGCGGGGAACCCGAAAAGGTTATCGGTGGAGCGCTAATTGGCGGCGTGATCGGGAAAGTCGTCACAGATGACAATGCAGGTGCCGCCGCCGGCGCGATCATTGGCGGGGCTATCGGCGCCGGAAACAGCGAAACAACCGTTACCAGATACAAAGACGTTGAAACTTGCAGGACTGTTTTCATTCCCGAACGTGTCACGGATGCGGAAACGCTTGAACAGGTCGTGGTGAATCTGAACGATGGCCGATCCGTCAGCAAGGAAATGATCATGGACGTTCAGTACACCATTGGTGTCGCCTATGACGGAATATGGGGGCCGATATCGCGACGCGCCGCCAACGAATACCTGGCCAACCTCGAGCCCGACGCGCTGCCCGAGGCACCGTTGTATTCACTGGTCGTCAACAATGTGGTCGTCGTCAGCTCACCTGACGCAAATTCGATCGAGGAGATCAGGAAAGGCCTGCTTGAAGCGGGTGTCGACTCGCAGATCTTCGTTGACTTGCAGTAAGGCGCCGGGACTTGTCATCCTCGATGCACCTTTGTCGGCGACGGATCATTCCGCCGTCCGACGCATTGGTCAGCTGCCGAATTCCGGGCACAAGAGATAACCCAGCAACTTGAAAAAGCCGGTGAGTTTCCATCTTGCCGACTTGTTTCGAGCAACCGCCTCGTCCCGCCTGACCGCCACCGGGGCGGGATGGTTGGGGCTTTGCCTCAATGTCGCGCGAAAAACCTGACTAACCCAACCAGCTCCGGCAGTCGGATACCAGCAGGTGGGTGGGCGCCTCGCCCTCCTCGATCTCGGAAAACCGCCCGATGGGATCTCGGAAGGTATTGTCGGGGTCGTCGTCATTGACGGTCGACACCTCGCCGGTCAACACCTCGCCCCCGTCACCCCAGAAAGCGTGCCAGTCGCCGGGCATCAGGGTCACGCTTTCACCTGGGGCAAGGCGCAGGCCCCCACCGGGAGCAAAGCAGCGCCGCAGGCCATCACAGTAGACCGGGCCGCCCGCCGTTTCGTCGAATTTGCCGTCCACGTCCGAGCCGTAGAACTGGATCTCCAGGGTCGCTCCGCCGCGGTTGATGATGTCCTCGGCCTTGATGACATGGGTGTGCATCGGGCTGATCTGATCCCGACGCGAGATCAGCAGTTTCTCGGCATGGCACATGCCGCCATCGCGTTGCAGATCGGCGACCCGCCCGTTGCGCAGGGTGAAGAGGGACAGGCCCGGCGCGTCGAAATTCCCAGGCCGTAGACGGTAATGTCCCAGCCCAGGCGACGGTCGACCACCACGCGGGCCTTGAACTAATCGGGCACCCAATAGGCGAAAGGCGGCAAGGTAAAGCCGTAGTGGCGGATCATCTCATCCGCCTCTGCCATGATCTGGTTGTTGCGCGAGCGTTTCATAGAGGCCTCCTGCCAGGGCGTGCGTTGGCTCTATCGGGGCATAACGACTCCGCAAACCCGTTTCGGCAAGGGGGTTGATGGCCTGACCGGCAAGCAGCGGTGCGAAGGGGTCTCTGCGCTGGGGTTCTATCAGGGACTCGCTACTTCCCCGCCGCCCAGTCGCGCACGGCATTGCCGAAGGCCTCGAACAGGGGGCGCGAGACCGGGTCGGTCGCCGCCTGCCATTCCGGGTGCCACTGCACCGACAGGGTAAAGCCGGGCGCGTCCCTGATATGGACCGCCTCGGGGGTGCCATCGTCAGCCGTGCCCTCGACCACGACCCGGGCCCCCGGAGACTTGATCCCCTGCCCATGCAGCGTATTGGTCATCACCTCCGTGGCGCCCAGCACATCGTGAAAACGGCCTCCGTCGGTGAAATGCACCCGGTGGCGAATTGCGAATTTCTCTTCCAGCGTGCCGTCGGGCGGCATGCGGTGGTTCATGCGCCCGGGCAGTTCGCGGATCTCGGGGTAAAGCGTGCCCCCCATCGCCACGTTCACCTCCTGGAACCCGCGGCAGATGCCGAAGAACGGCTGGCCGCGTTCGACACAGGCGCGCACCAGCGGCAGGGTGATTGCATCGCGGCAGCGGTCGAATTCCCCATGCGCCATGGTCGGGGGTTCGCCGTATTCCTCGGGGTGCACATTCGGCCGCCCGCCGGTCAGCAGGAAGCCGTCACAGACCTCAAGCAGTTCCCCGACCGAGACATAGCGCGGGTCCGAGGGCACGATCATCGGCATGCAGCCCGACACCTCGGACACAGCGGCCGAGTTCATCGTGCCCCCCGCATGGGTCGGGTACTGGTCATTGAGCAGGTAGGAATTGCCGATGATGCCGACGATCGGACGGGACATGGAAACCTCTTTCACGCATTCCCCCGCATATAAGGCCATTCCCGCCCGGGGTTCAAACCCTGTGCCGTGAGGTCAGCCCTCGGCGACCAGGTTTACCGCCTCGATCCCGGCCACGCCGGCGTCGAGGTCATTGTCCGAGGTGTCGCCGGTCACACCCACCGCACCCAGGGTGCGGCCCTTGGCGTCCTTGACCAGAATTCCGCCGGGGACCGGCACAACCTGGCCGCCGTAGACTCCGTTCACAGCAGCCATGAAATAGGCCTGGCTCTCGGCGCGCGCCATCTGTGCCTTGCCCGCCATGCCCAGCATTACCGCGCCATAGGCCTTGCCGTTGGCAATGGCAAACCGGCCCGGCGCGGCGCCCTCGCCACGTTCGAAGGCGATCGGGTGGCCGCCCGCGTCCAGCACCACCACCGAGAGCGGTTTCAACCCCATCTCGGCCCCTTTCTCCATGGTCTTGCGAATGATTGTGCGCGCCCGGCGCAGGGAAATCGTGCTCATCTGTCTCTCCTGTGAGGTCACGTTCAGATTTCGGGACGCAGAGTGACCAGCGCCTGGCCCTCTCCGCAATACGAGTGCGGAAAACCCGCGTCGAAGGTCAGGGTGTCACCAGCCTCCAGCCGGTGCGTGCGCCTGTGGATGGTCAACTCCAGCCAGCCGCGTGTCACATGGATCATCTCCACCCCGTCGTGCTCATGCGCCTCGCTCTCCGGGGCGCCTTTCGGAAATTCGGCCAGGAAGGCCTCGGTCCGGCGTCCCCGCACCGTGTAGTCGAGGCTGGCGAAGCGATAGGTCACGTCGCCTTCGCGCACATTGGGCAGGGTCATGCGTTCCTGCGCGCGCACCAGTTCCACCAGCGGCGCGGTCTCGCCGGGCTGGAAGAAGTGATCCAGCCCGACCCCGAACACCATCGCCACCCGCATGAGCGTCGGCAGGGTCGGCACCACCTGCCCGCGTTCCAGCTTGGACAACATGCCCGCCGACAGGCCGGCGTGGGCACCCAATTGCGCCAGCCCCATGGATTTCGACGCCCTGAGCGCGCGAATCTTCGCACCGATTCGGTAGGCCTCCAACCCTTCGATCAATGTCTCCGACAGCATGGCACCCTCATTGGCTTTCCCGTGGTTCAACATTATTGCGCTCGTTTTTCACCAAAAGCAAGAAATGTGCCTTACACGAAACCGTTACTGGCAAGAAATTATTTTTCACGACAAGAAATTCCTGCCCCGAAGGGCACAAATCGAAACCGGAAAGGACCTCTATGATGAAACGCACACTGACTGCCCTGAGCCTCGCACTGGCGCTGGCCACCCCCGCCGCGGCATCCGAAGCCGATATCGTCGACACCGCCGTCGCCGCGGGCAATTTCACCACCCTGGCCACCGCCCTGGGCGCCGCCGGGCTGGTCGACACGCTGAAGGGCGACGGGCCCTTCACCGTCTACGCCCCAACGGACGCGGCCTTTGCCGCCCTTCCCGCGGGGACGGTAGAGACCCTGCTGAAGCCCGAAAACAAGGACCAGCTGATCGCGATCCTCACCTACCACGTGAGCCCCGGCAAGCTGGTGGCCAAGCAGGTCGCACACAAGGACATGGTCGGCACCGTCAATGGCGAGATGGTCGATGTCACCCTGAATGGCGACGGCACCGTCAACCTGGACGACGCTTTCATCATCACCGCCAATATCGAAACCTCGAACGGCATCATCCACGTGATCGACCGGGTGATGATCCCGGACAGCAAGTGATCGGAGGCCCGCGATGCTGAACGCCATTTCCCTTGTCCTGCTCGCCGTGGGAGGCCTGAACTGGGCCTCGTCGGTGCCTTCAACTTCGACCTCGTGGCAGCGATCTTCGGTGACATGTCGCTCCTCGCGCGCCTTGTCTACGTGGTGGTCGGCCTCTCGGCGCTGCACCAACTCGCAAGCCTCTTCAGCGGCGAAAGAGCTGCGGCGCATTGATCCAGCCCCGCGCTGCCCCCGGCGCATGAATACGCGCCCGGAAATACGCCCGGGGGTGGCGTGGTACCGGGGCCTGCGCGCCGGCCACTTCCCCACCCGGAGGCGATGGACCAGGCCGGAAAGGGGCGGGGAAACCTGCCCCCTTTCATCTTTCTTCAAACATCCTCCGGGGTCCGGGGGTGGAAAACCCCCGGTTCAGCCCGCCGCCTTCAGTTCCTGACGGCGCATGTGCAGGACCGGCTCGGTATAGCCCGAGGGCTGCACACGTCCCAGGAACACCAGGTCACAGGCCGCCTGGAACGCCACCCCGTCATAGTTCGGCGCCATCGGGCGATAGGCCGGATCACCGGCGTTCTGCGCGTCTACCTTGACCGCCATCTTGTGCAGTGCGGCCATGACCCGGTCGCGGTCCACCACCCCGTGGTGCATCCAGTTCGACAGGGCCTGCGCCGAGATGCGCAGCGTGGCGCGGTCCTCCATCAGCCCGACGTCGTGGATGTCGGGCACCTTGGAGCAGCCGACGCCCTGATCGACCCAGCGCACCACATAGCCGAGGATGCCCTGGGCGTTGTTCTCGATCTCTTGCGCGATTTCCTCGTCGGACCAGTTCACCCCATGGGCCACGGGGATGGTCAGCAGCCCCTCCAGCGTGCCCCGCGCGCCGCCGGCGGCAATCTCGTCCTGACGCGCCAGCACATCGACCACGTGATAATGGGTCGCATGCAGCGTGGCCGCGGTGGGCGACGGCACCCAGGCGCAGGTCGCGCCGGATTGCGGGTGGCCGATCTTCTGGTCGAGCATCTCGGCCATCCGGTCCGGTGCGGCCCACATGCCCTTGCCGATCTGCGCGCGGCCCTTCAGCCCGCAGGCCAGGCCGATATCCACGTTGCGATCCTCGTAGGCGGCGATCCAGGCCGCATTCTTCATCTCGCCCTTGCGGATCATCGGGCCGGCCTCCATCGAGCTGTGGATCTCGTCCCCGGTGCGGTCCAGGAAACCGGTGTTGATGAAGGCCACGCGCGATTTCGCGGCGCGGATGCATTCCTTGAGGTTGACCGACGTGCGCCGTTCCTCGTCCATGATGCCCAGTTTCACGGAGTTGGCCGGCAGGCCCAGCGCGGCCTCGACGCGGGTGAATATCTCATCCGCGAAAGCCACTTCCTCCGGCCCGTGCATCTTGGGTTTCACCACATAGACCGAACCGGTGACGGAATTGCCGCCCGCGCGCGCAAGGTCATGCATGGCGCAGAGCGTGGTGATCATGGCGTCCATCAGCCCCTCGCCCACCTCGCGGCCTTCGCCGTCCAGGATCGCCGGGCTGCTCATCAGGTGGCCCACGTTGCGCACCAGCATCAGGGCGCGGCCCTTGAGCGTGAACGCCCCATCCGGCCCCTCGAACGTCAGGTCGTCATTGAGCCTGCGGGTAAAGCTCCTGCCGCCCTTCGTCACCTCTTCGGTCAGGGTGCCATCCATCAGGCCAAGCCAGTTGGAATAGGCCAGCACCTTGTCCTCGGCATCCACTGCGGCCACCGAATCCTCGCAATCCATGATCGCCGACAGGGCCGATTCCAGGATCACGTCGCTGATCCCGGCCGGGTCGGTTGCTCCCACGGGCGTGGACGGGTCGACCACCACACGGATGTGCAAACCGTTCCTCTCAAACAGGAATTCCCCCTCGCGCCAGCCCCTGTACCGGGCCGGATCGGCCAGGGCGGCCCGGGATACATCGGTCAGCTCCGCCCAGGATCCCTTTGCCAGCGGCACGGCGGCATCCAGCATCTCTTTCGCCCGCGCCACGACCCGCGCGCCGCGCACCGGGTCATAGCCGCCCGGCTTCGGCAGATCGCCCAGTGCATCGGTGCCGTAGAGCGCATCGTAAAGGCTGCCCCAGCGCGCATTCGCCGCATTCAGCGCATAGCGCGCATTCATGATCGGCACGACCAGTTGCGGGCCGGGGATCGCGGCGATCTCGGGATCGACATTGGCGGTGTCCACGGTGAAATCGGCGCCTTCCGGCACCAGGTATCCGATCTCCTCCAGGAAGGCGCGGTATTCTGCGGCGTCGAACGCCTGTCCGCGCCGGTCGATGTGCCAGCTGTCAATTGTCTGCTGGATTTCCTCGCGGCGTTCCAGCAGGGCGCGGTTCTTCGGCCCCAGATCGGAGACAATCGCGGCAAAGCCCGCCCAGAAGGCCCCGGCGTCCACCCCGGTGCCCGGCAGCGCGCGCCCCTCGATGAAATCCGCCAGCTCCGTGGCTACCTGCAACCCGCTGCGCTCAACCCGATCGACCATCGCGACCTCCCTGATGTCAGTCCGGTTTCTTTTGTAGAGGCTAAGTTTCCTATCGGCAACATACGGTGGTCAGAAAAACTTACCGGTTTCGGGCAAGAGGAATTGAACCGAGGCGCAAGCGGCATCGCCCGCCATCCCGTCGACCCACCTGCGCCGCCCCGTCTTGCAGCCCCCGGGTGGGAGCGATAACGTCCACCGGAATCCCATCAGGAGCGCCCCATGACCGAGCAGACCCGCATCTTTCTTGCCGATTACACCCCGCCGAACTGGCTGGTGGAACAGGTGCATCTGACTTTCGCGCTCTCGCCCGCCGCGACACGGGTCAAATCGCGCATCCGTTTCGCACCCAACACGGCCACTTCGGACCGCGACTTCTTCCTGCACGGCGAAGGCCCGGCCCTGATTTCCGCGGCCATCGACGGGGCGCCGGTCACGCCTGAAATGGTCAGGGGCGGGCTGACCTGCGCCGTGCCGGACAGGGCGTTCACCTGGGAGGCGGAGGTCGAAATCTCTCCCGCAACGAACACGGCGCTTGAAGGGCTCTATACCTCGAACGGCATGTATTGCACCCAATGCGAGGCCGAAGGCTTTCGCAAGATCACCTTCTACCCCGACCGCCCGGACGTGATGGCCCCCTTTACCGTGCGCATCGAGGGCGACGAGAAGGTGATGCTGTCCAACGGCAACCCGACCGGCGCGGGCGAGGGCTGGGCGGAATGGACCGATCCCTGGCCCAAGCCGGCCTATCTGTTCGCCCTTGTCGCCGGCGACCTGGTGGCGCGCGAAGACAGGTTCACCACCATGTCGGGCAAGACCGTCGACCTGAAGCTCTGGACCCGCCCCGGCCCGGACGAGGGCAAGACCGAATTCGGCATGGAGGCCCTGAAAGCGTCCATGACGTGGGACGAGGAGGTCTACAAGCGCGAATACGACCTGGACATCTTCCAGATTGTCGCGGTGTCAGATTTCAACATGGGCGCGATGGAGAACAAGGGGCTGAACATCTTCAATACCTCCGCCGTTCTGGCCTCGCCCGAGACCTCGACCGACGCCAATTTCGAACGGATCGAGGCGATCATCGCCCATGAATATTTCCACAACTGGACCGGCAACCGCATCACCTGCCGCGACTGGTTCCAACTGTCGCTGAAGGAAGGGCTGACCGTGTTCCGCGACCAGCAGTTCTCGGGCGACATGCGCTCGAAGGCGGTGTGCCGGATCAACGACGTGCTGTCGCTGCGTGGGCGCCAGTTCCGCGAGGACAATGGCCCGCTGGCCCACCCGGTCCAGCCCGACAGTTTCGTCGAGATCAACAACTTCTACACCGCAACGATCTACGAAAAGGGCGCCGAGGTCATCCGCATGCTGCACACGCTGGTCGGGCAGGAAGACTATGACAGGGCGCTGGAGCTGTATTTCGACCGCCACGATGGCGAGGCGGCAACGATCCAGGATTGGGTGCGCGTGTTCGAGGATGCCACCGGCCGCGATCTGACCCAGTTCAAACGCTGGTATTCCCAGGCCGGTACGCCGCGCCTGAGCGTGACGGACGAGTTCAGGGACGGCAGCTATACGCTTCATTTCAAACAGGAAACGCCGCCCACCCCCGGACAGGAGGTGAAAGACCCGCGCGTCATTCCGATCGCCATGGGCCTTTTGAACCCGAACGGCGACGAGGTGCTGCCGACCACGGTTCTGGAAATGACCGAAGCTGAACAGAGCTTTACCTTCGATGGGCTGGCCGCCAAGCCTGTGCCCTCGCTGCTGCGCGGCTTTTCCGCACCGGTGATCCTGAAACGCGACAGCTCCGCCTCCGAACGCGCCTTCCTGCTGGCGCATGACACAGACCCGTTCAACAAATGGGAGGCCGGCCGCGCGCTGGCCAAGGACGTGCTGGTCGGCATGGTGACACATGGCAGCACACCGGACGCGGCTTATCTGCAGGCGCTGACGACCATGCTGCGCGACGATCAGCTGGACCCGGCATTCCGCGCCCTGGCCCTGCGTCAGCCCGGCCAGGACGACATCGCCCAGACCCTGTTCGACGCCGGGATCACGCCCGACCCGCTGGCGATCTGGCGCGCCTCCGAAACGCTGGCGCAGGAGGTGGCCGAGCATCTGCAGGACGTGGCACCGCGCCTGTCGGCCGAGATGGACGTCACCGCCCCCTTCGCCCCGACCGCCGCGCAGGCGGGCAAACGCGCGCTTGGGCTGGGCCTTCTGTCGCTGACCACGCGGCTGGACGGTGGCCATGCGGCCCAGGCGCTTTACGACCGCGCCGACAACATGACCCTGAAACTGGGTGCCCTCGGCTGTCTGCTGGACGCCGAGGTGGGCGAAGAGGCGCTGGCGAGGTTCCATGCGGAATTCGATGGCGACGCGCTGGTGATCGACAAGTGGTTCGCCATGCAAGTGGCCCACGCGAGCCCGCAGAACGCCGTGGACGTGGCGGAAAAACTGAGCGCACACAAGGACTTCAACTGGAAGAACCCGAACCGCTTCCGCGCCCTCTTCGGTGCCCTGACGATGAACCCCGCGGGGTTCCACACGGTGTCGGGCAAGGGCTACGAGCTCTTTGCCGACTGGCTGATCAGGCTCGACCCGGTCAACCCGCAGATCGCCGCGCGCATGACCACCGGGTTCGAGACCTGGCGCCGCTACGACGCCGACCGCCGCGCGATGATCCGAGGGGCGCTGGAGCGCATTCTGGGCACCAAGGGGATCTCTTCCGATACGGCAGAGATGGTCGCGCGGATGCTGGGGTGAGCTGAGGCGCAAAGCCGATCGAGCTTTTGCGAAGATGCGTGCCTCGCCGGGCCGCAGGTCCGGCAGCGCCCGACCCTTCCCACGGGAGGGCGCTTTGCAACGTCGCAATCCTCACACACATTGGGCTTGGGGCAGGTCGCTTGTAACACGCTTACGTTGCGAGGCGCCCACCCAGGGTCGGGCGCTGCCGGACCGGCTCACCTCACAACCATAGCACCAGCACCAGGATCGAGAGGACCAGCAGCGCCGTCCCCGCCCATTCGCGGCGCGTCACCACCTCCTTGAAGACAAAGATGGTGGCGAGGAAGCTGAACACCAGCTCCACCTGCCCCAGCGCCTTCACCATGGCCGCATTCTGCAGCGCAAAGGCGGTGAACCAGCAGAAACTGCCGACCATTGAACTGAGCCCGACCAATGCCCCGACCCGCCAGGCGGCAAAGACCCGCGTGACCTCGCCCGGTTCGCGCGCCCGCATCCAGGCCGCCATGACAAGGGACTGAAATGCCGTGACAAAAGCCAGCGTCAGCCCGGCACGCGCCACCACATCCTCGATCCCAAGGGTCAGGGTCGCCCCGCGATAGCCCGTCGCCGAGACGCCGAACAACAGCCCGGACCCCAGCCCCAGAGCCGCCGCCCGGTTGAGGAACCGCCGCCAGCCGCGCCCCCCTTCGGGCGGGTCGGACAGCACCAGAAGCCCCACGAAGCCGATTGCAATCGCCACCACGCCCGCGCGGCTGACGCCCTCGCCCAGCACCACAAGGCCAATGAGCGCGGTCAGGATCACCTCGGTCTTCTTGAATGTAATGCCGACGGCGAAGTTGCGCATCGAAAACAGCGCCACGACACACATCGTCGCCAGGATCTGCGCGATGCCGCCGACCGAGGCAAACAGGAAGAACCGCGCGGACAATGCCGGCATCCCCTGCCCCGTCGCGCCCATGTAGACCACCATGCCCAGCGCCACCAGCGGAGCAGAGAAGGCAAAACGCGCAAAGGTCGCGCCCGCCGTGGACAGCCGCGTCTCTTTCAGCCGCTTTTGCAGCATGAAACGCAAGTTCTGCGAGAACGCGGCAGCAATTGTAATGGGGATCCAGGCCTGCATGGCCCCTCATCGCATTTCAGGCGCGATCAGACCAGAGCGGATGCGGCACCGGATCCTTGGCGTGCAGGAAGTAGCGGCGGAAAACCTCGACGTAGGAGCGATAGACATAGCCGCCGTTCCTTTCCAGATAGCCCTCGCGATCCGCAAAGTACAGGCGCGGCATCAGCCACCACTGCGCCCCGGGATGGCTGTGATGCACGATGTGGAAGTTGTTGTTCAGAAAAAGAAATGACAGGGGGCCGCGGCTTTCGATCACCACGGTGCGACAGGGCGTGTCCTCATGGGCGCGGTGTTCCAGGTAGGTGCGGATCTTCAACAGTCCCAGCGCCAGCCAGGCCTGCAACAGGTAGGCCCACCAGGGCATCTGCCCGACGGAGGTCGCCCACCAGACCACCAGCGCCACCGCCGGGATATGCAACAGCCACCCGGCCAAGACCCGGCGGTCCCCTCCGAACACGGCGCGCAGGTCGCTGCGCATGAACAGGATCTGTCCGATAATGGGCCCCAGAACCATGCGCCCGGCCAGGGTATTGTTCACCCGCATCAGCAGCCGCACGGGCGGCGACAGCCCGGCCCAGACCGCCGGGTCCATGAAATTCGTTTCGGGATCGTCATAGGGGTCGGTCAGACGTTCGTCATCGTGATGCGCCAGATGCGTGTCGCGGAACCGCAGGTAGGGGATGAACAGGCTCAGCGCCGGATAGACCAGCGCCCCGTTGATCCAGGGGGTGCGCGTCGGATGGCCATGCAGCATCTCATGGGTCAGCGAGCTCTGCAGCGCCGCCGCGATCCCGGCCAAGGGGATCGCCAACCAGAGCGGCCCGATCCACACCGTCGCCACGGCCCAGAGCGCATAGGTGCCGGCCAGCACGGCCAGGGTCGGCCATTCGGTGCGGATCGAGCGCTCAGCCATGACGCCCCCACCCGATCCGCGCCCAGATCCGTTCGTAGAGGATGTAGAGGGTAAAGCCGATGGCCGTGTTGATCGCGGCCATTGCCCCGCCCACCACCGCCGATCCGGTCATGGCCAGCCCGACAGCGGACATGGTCAAAAGACCGAGAACATTCCACAAAACTGCTTTCACCCACGATCTTCGCGTCGTTTCCATATTGCCTCCGTTACCTTCGCCCCTGTGCTATCAGGGCGGGGCGCGTTGGGGCATTCTGTCAGTAGTTAACATTTTCCCTCGATTGTGATTTAAATCACCACATGAGCAAAAAAACCGACAAACGTGACCGCGCCCTGCTGTTTCGCAGCCGTCTGGCCCAGGCGATCGATGAAAAACACACCAACCAGAGCGCTCTGGCACGGGCCGCCGGGGTGGACCGGTCGACCGTGTCGCAGCTGTTGAAGGACGAAGGTGCCCGGCTGCCAAATGCGCAACTGGTGGCGGAATGCGCGGGCTTCCTGGGCGTGTCCGCCGATTGGCTGCTGGGCCTCAGCGACCGGCCGGAACCAGCGGCCGACCTGCTGGCGGCGTCGTTGAGCCTGACCCGCGCCCCACGGGCCCTGGTGGACGAGCAGATTTATGACTGGCACCTCGAGGCCGCGGGCTACAAGATCCGCCACGTGCCCGCCGCCCTGCCAGACATGCTCAAGACCCGTGCGATGCTGGAATGGGAATATGCCCCGCACCTGGGGCGCACCACGGACCAGGCCATTGGCGCTTCCGAGGACCGGCTCTCGTTCATGCGCGGTTCGAACTCGGATTACGAGATTGCCCTGCCCCTGCACGAGATGGCAAGTTTCGCAACGGCGTCAGGCTATTACGCGGGATTGCCCGAGGCCATCCGCGCCGAACAGATCGCCCACCTGCGCGCCCTGCATGACCAGCTCTATCCCTCCCTGCGGGTCTATCTGTTCGACGCGCGGCGGCTGTTCTCCTCGCCAATCACCGTGTTCGGGCCACTTCTGGCGGTGCTTTATCTGGGCGCCAATTACGTGGCCTTTCGCGACAGCGACCGGGTCCAGGCCTTTACCCGCCATTTCGACCAGCTTGTGCGCGAAGCCCAGGTGCCCGCCCGCGCCCTGCCCGGCTTCCTCGACAGCCTGACGCTCTGATCTTTATCTTGCCCCAAATATCCCGGGGAGCTTGAGGGGCAGCGCCCCTCAACCCAAACAATCAGGCGTCGCGCAGCGACACCGCCGGATCACGCAGCCGGATCACACCTTCGGATCCGGGTTCACCGTATGCCCGTCCACCGCGATCACCTGCCCCGACACCAGCCGCGCCGCATCGGAGCCCAGGAACACCGCCATGTCGGCAATATCCGCCGCCTCGACGAAAGAGCCCATCGAGGTGCCCGAAGCATAGCCGCGATAGACCTCGTCGCGGGCCATGCCCTTGGCGGCGGCTTCACGCGCCAGCACGCCTTCCATGCGCGGGCCTTCCACCGCGCCCGGACAGATCGCATTGGCGCGAATGCCATGAGGACCCAGCTCCATCGCCAGGGTTTTCATCAGCCCGATCACCGCCCATTTCGCCGCCGCATAGGGGGCCCGGTTCGGGTAGCCGTATTGACCGGCTGTCGACGAGGTCACGACGATCGAGCCCGCGCCCCGGTCCTTCATCATCGGCGCGGCGAACTTCGCCGCCAGGAAGGCCCCTTCGAGGTTCACCGACACGCAGGCCCGCCAGTCCTCCAGCGCGACATCTTCGATCAGGGCGGTCGGCCCGGCCACGCCCGCATTGGCGCAGAGCACATCAAGACCGCCCCATTTCACCTTGAGTTCCTTGAATAAATCCGCCATGGCGGCCTCGTCCGTCACATCCACCCGGCGGCCGATCCAGCCCTTGGGCAGATCGGCCAGCGCCTCGCGGTCGATATCCGTGACCCAGACCCGCGCGCCCGCGGCGACAAAAGCCTCGCCCATGGCGCGCCCGATACCGGAGGCGCCGGCGGTGATCAGCACACGGGCGTTGTCAAGCCCCCTCATGGCTTCACCGCAATGGCACGGCCGACGCCCTCGGGGCGCGGCAGTTTGGCATGGGCCTCGGCGATCTCGACCAGACGGGCCTCAATATGGTCCGCAGGCGGCGCCGGGCGGCGGGTGTCCAGGCTGACATGCAACAGGAAATGTTCGCCGGTCGCCAGCAGGCGCGCGCCCTCGAACATCTGGTGGAACAGGTGCATCTTCTTGCCCTCCCCCAGAAGGCAGGTGGTCTCGACCCGGATACGCTGACCCAGATGCGCCTCGTCGATATGGCGGATGTGGGTTTCAGCGGTGAAATAGCTGCCGCCGGTGGCAATGTAATCGGCGTCACAGCCGATGATCTCCATGAACCGGTCGGTCGATCGCGCAAAGGCGTCCAGATAACGGCTTTCGGTCATGTGCCCGTTGTAATCGAGCCAGTCGATCGGGATCGCGGTGGACAGGGTCACGACGGGCCTCTCGATCACCACGTCGGGCTGACCCAGGCGCCGGTCCTGTTCATTGAGCAGCGCCCCCGCCCCCCAGTCGCGCGCCTTCAGCGCCCGCATCATCCCGACCAGATTGTCGTCGCGAATGCGTTCCAACTCGCGGATGGAGTGCATGCCCGATTGCGCATCGGACTGATCGGCGATCAGATCGACCAGTTCGTCGGTGAACTCGGGCACGTCCATCAGCTTGGTCCAGGGCCATTTCAGCGCCGGGCCGAACTGCGCCATGAAATGTTTCATGCCCGCTTCGCCGCCGGCGACACGGTAGGTCTCGAACAGGCCCATCTGCGCCCAGCGCAACCCGAAGCCAAACCGCATGATGTCGTCGATCTCTTCCGTGGTGGCGATCCCGTCCGAGACCAGCCACAGCGCCTCGCGCCAGACCGCCTCGAGCAGGCGGTCGGCCACATGGGCGTCGATTTCCTGTTTGATCTCAACCGGTTTCATGCCGACCTCGGTCAGGATCCCTGCGGCACGCGCGCGGATCTCGGCAGAGTTCGCCTGTGTAGGCACCACCTCCACCACAGGCAGCAGGTAGACCGGATTGAACGGGTGCGCGACCAGAACCTGGCCGGGGCGGCTCAGCCCCGCCTGCAACTCCGACGGTTTGAAGCCCGAGGTGGAGCTCCCGATGATCGCGTCCTCGCCCACGGCCTCCATCAGGCTGGCATAGACTTTCTGCTTCAGCTCCAGCCGCTCCGGTACGCTTTCCTGCACCCAGGTGGCGCCCGCAACGGCCTCGGCCAGATCGTCGTGGAAACTCAGGCGACCCTCGGCGGGCATCGAGACATCCGACAGGCCGGGCAGCGAGCGGCGGGCGTTGTCCAGCACCTCGCCGATCTTGCGTTCCGCCTCCGGGTCCGGGTCGAACACCCGCACGTCCCATCCCATCAGAAGGAACCGCGCGGCCCAGCCGCCGCCGATCACCCCACCGCCAATGATTGCTGCCGTTTTCATACACTTATCTCCACGAGGCGTGTCAGGTCAGGGCCTGCCCACGCAAGGTCTTTTCGGACGGGTTCGCGCCGGTCACGGACTTCCGGCCCGGCGCGAGACGCCATTTCAGAAATTCGGATCACGCTTGAGCAGACCCAGTTTCTCGCGCACCTCGGCCGGGCCGATCACCCGCGCGCCCATGTTGGTGACGACAGTGGCAGCCCGTTCAACCAGCTGCGCATTGGTCGCCAGCACGCCCTTTTCGAGCCACAGGTTGTCTTCCAGACCCACCCGTACGTTGCCGCCTGCCAGCACGGCCGCCGCGGCATAGGCCATCTGGTTGCGTCCCAGCGCGAAGGCCGAGAAGGTCCAGTCCGACGGCACGTTGTTCACCATCGCCATGAAGGTGTTCAGGTCATCAGGCGCGCCCCAGGGCACGCCCATGCAGAGCTGCACCAGCGCCGGGCTGTCCAGAGCCCCTTGTTCCACAAGGGTTTTCGCGTGCCACAGGTGGCCGGTGTCAAAGGCTTCGATTTCCGGCTTCACCCCCAGCTTGGTCATCATGCGGCCCATCGCCTCCAGCATGCCGGGCGTGTTGGTCATGACGTAATCGGCCTCGGCGAAATTCATCGTGCCGCAGTCCAGCGTACAGATCTCCGGCAGGCATTCGGCCACGTGCTGGACCCGCTCGGCCGCGCCGATCATGTCGGTGGCGTCCGGGTTCACCGGGAACGGGCTTTCGGGCGAGCCGAAGACGATGTCGCCCCCCATTCCGGCGGTCAGGTTCAGGACCACGTCCACGTCGCTTTCGCGCACCCGCTCTGTCAGCTCGCGGTAAAGCTCCAGCCGGCGGCTCGGTGCCCCGGTGTCGGGGTCTCGCACGTGGCAATGCACCACTGCGGCGCCTGCGCGGGCAGCGTCGATGGCGGCATTGGCGATCTGTTCCGGGCTGCGCGGCACGTGCGGGCTGCGGTCCTGGGTTCCGCCCGATCCGGTCACGGCGGCGGTGATGAAAACCTCTCGGTTCATGGTCAGGGGCATGGTGTCTCTCCTCTCGCTTGACCCCATGAAACCCGTGCTGGACTGGGGCTGCTTTGCGATTTACGCTGATCAATTGATGAAAAGCGCAAATATCTTCATGCCCGACCCCGCGCCGCTGACCATCGGCGTGCTGGTTCTTGACCAGTGCAACACCCTGTCCCTGGCGGCGGTGCTGGATCCGATGCGGGCGGCGAATCGGCGGGCCGATCGCGAGCTGTTCCGCTGGCGGCTGATGACACCGGCAGGGGATCCGGTCAGCCTGACCTCGGGCATTCCGGTGCCGGGGCCCGCGCTTGCAGAGGCGCCGGAACTGGACGCGCTATTTGTCGTGGCGGGCTTTTTCCTTGAAGAACAAAGCACTCCGCCGCTTCTGGCCGCGGTACGCCGGGTCTCCGGACGGGTGCGCACGGTGGCGGGCGTGGATGGCGGCCCCTGGGTGCTGGCCCGCGCGGGGCTGCTCGATGGGCACAAGGCCACCACCCACTGGGAGGATCTGGAGGCCTTTGCCCAGCGGTTTTCCGAGGTCGAGGTGCTGCGCGACCGCTACGTGATCGACGGGCGGGTGGTGACGACCGGCGGGGCCTCACCGGCGCTGGACATGATGCTGCACCTGTTGCGCGCCCGCCATGGCGAGGCGCTGGCGATGCGTGTGGCTTCGGCCTTCATCTATGACCCGGTACACGGGAGCGACGCCCCGCAGAGCCTCGCCTCGCCCGCCCGCCTGCGCGCCCGCGCCCCGAAGGTGGCCGAGGCGATCCGCCTCATGGAGGCGCATCTGGACGAGCCCCCCGGCACCGCCCGCATCGCCGCCATGGTCGGCCTGTCCCCCCGCACGCTGGAGACGCGGTTCCGCACGGCGCTTGGGACCACCCCCGGCGCGTTCTTCCTGAACCTTCGTCTGGCGGAAGCGCGGCGGCTGGCGCTGGACACGTCGCAACCGGTGGCGCAGATTTCTCTGGCCACCGGGTTCGGATCCCAGGCCGCCTTTGCCCGGGCCTTCAAACTGGCGCACGGGATGTCGGTCAGCGCGCTCAGGCGGCGGCAGAGGGGGCTTTAACGGTCTTAAACCGGCCCGGTTTGGGGCGTTAAACCTGTTAAACCCGCCCCTGTTTCGGCGTTAATGTCTTTAAACTTCGCCTCAATACGGCATCGCATGGGCCCGGTGGGCGTGGTCGATCTCGGACATCACCTCATCGCTCAGGATCAGATCCTGCCCGGCCAGGATGCGCTCCAGCTGCGCCAGCGTGGAGGCGCCGAAGATGGTCGAGCTCATGAAGGGCCGCGACACGCAAAACGCCAGCGCCATGTGGACCGGATCCAGCCCGTTACGTTCGGCGATGTCCAGATAGGCCGTGACCGCCGGAAAGACCTGATCGGTGACACGCCCCCCCAGCTCGGGATGAATGGTCTTGCGGCTGCCTTCGGGCAGGTGCCCGTGCTGGTACTTGCCGGTCAGAAGCCCGGCGGCAAGCGGAGAAAAGGAAAGCAGACCAACACCTTCGTTCACGCACAGCTCGGCCAGGTCGGTATCGGCAAGACGACAGAGCAGCGAGTATTCGTTCTGGACCGACACCACCGCGGGCGCGCCCTTCTCGCGGGCCAGCCGCAGCCATTCGGACGTGCCCCAGGCGCTTTCGTTGGACAGGCCGAAATGGCGCACCTTGCCCGCCTTGACCACATCCGCCATTGCGTCGAGCACATCATGCATGTGTGCCTCGGTCTCTTCGCGGTCCTGTTTCGATGGGTCATAGGTCCAGTTCTGGCGGAACATGTAGCTGCCACGATTTGGCCAATGTGTCTGATAAATATCAATAAAATCCGTCCTGAGACGTTTCAGGGACGCATCCACCGCCTCACGAATGGTTGCCCCGTCATAGCCCCGCCCCCCGCGCACCCAGCCGGGATTGTTGCCCGAGACCTTGGTGGCGATCACAACCTCTCCGCGCCGCCCGGTCCGCGCCAGCCAGTCCCCGATGAGGCTTTCCGTGCGCCCCACCGTATCGGCGCTGATCGGGTTCACCGGGTACATCTCGGCCGTGTCGACAAAATTGACCTCGTGGTCCAGCGCCATGTCGATCTGGGCGTGGCCCTCGGCGGGCGTGGTGGTCGACCCCCAGGTCATCGAGCCCAGGCTCAGCGCGCTGACCTCCAGGGCGCCGCCGGCAAGCGTGTTCATTTTCATGCGCGTGTCTCCTCGTGTTGGGGGCAGTGTGCCGATTGTCGCAGGCGTGGCAAGGTGATTTCGGATTGAGAACATATCAGGAACATTGTAGAATGAGAGCATGCATCACCCACCCCTCACCCGCCGGTCGCATCGCGCGGCGCCCGACCAGGCTTTCCTGGGCGGGCTGCACCTGGCCCGTGGCCGCGTGCATGAAC
The DNA here is from genome assembly GCF_030148435.1 of Aliiroseovarius sp. Lineage (GTDB taxonomy): Bacteria > Pseudomonadota > Alphaproteobacteria > Rhodobacterales > Rhodobacteraceae > JASBTN01. The sequence continues at coordinate 14,566 of NZ_JASBTN010000052.1, read as the reverse complement.
TGGTCGGCCCCGCGCGCCAGACCCTGGCGATGATGGTCGCGGGCGGCATGACCGGGCCGGTTTTCTGGGTGCTGCCCGACTGGGCGCAGGGGCGGCCACACGGCCCCGGCATGGTGCGTTTTCTGGACCCCGGGCGGGTCAGTTTCGTCAATGCCAACCGGGCCGAGGACATTCTGTGGGTGCTCGAAGAGGTGCTGCGCGCCGGCGTGGTGCCGCTGGTTGTGGGCGACCTGCCCGGCCCGCCCGGCCTGACCCCGGTCAGGCGCATGCAGCTGGCCGCCGAGACTGGCGGGGGGGAGGCGCTGGGGCTGATCCTGACCCCGGAAGGTGCCGCCCAGGGCGTGGAAAGCCGCTGGCAGATGGTGCCGGATCATGATCCCGAGCGCGAGGCCTGGCGCCTGGCCCGGTTGCGTCACCGGCAGGAGCCCCCGCGCGACTGGGCGGTGCGGGTCAAGGGCGACGGGTTTGCGCTGGCCCCGCCCCGGCGGGTGGATACGGTGGAGTGAAATTTCGCCTTCCCCGGCCACCCCGGCCCGCCACGGCGATGAGGGATACCGCACACCTCAGACCGGACGGGGCCATGCCAGGGATGAGCGCCGGACCGGCGAGGCCCGGCCAGCGGGGCTTACAGCGTCGAATTCACTCCGCCGCCGTCCAGCAGGATATTCTGCCCGACGATGAAGCCCGCATGTTGCGAGCAGAGGAAGGCGCAGGTGGCGCCGAATTCCTCGATCGTGCCATAGCGCCCGGCGGGAATGGTGGCCTCGCGCGCCGCCCGGGCCTCCTCCATCGAAATGCCCTGCGCCTTGCTGACGCCCGTGTCCAGGGACACCGCCCGGTCGGTGGCATGAATGCCCGGCAGCAGGTTGTTGATCGTCACCCCCGAGCCGGCAATCTGGCGCGCGGTGCCGGCGACGTAGCCGGTCAGCCCCGCGCGGGCCGAATTGGACAGGCCCAGCACCGGAATCGGCGCCTTCACCGCCTGGCTGGTGATGTTGACCACCCGGCCCCATCCACGCTCCATCATGGTGGGCACCAGCGCCTTGATCAGCGCAATCGGCGTCAGCATGTTCGCGTCCAGGGCCGCGATGAAATCGTCCCGCTCCCAATCGGTCCACAGGCCCGGCGGCGGCCCGCCCGCGTTGTTGACCAGGATATCGACACCCCGGGCCGCTTCGAGCACCTTCGCGCGCCCCTCTTCCGAAGTCACATCGGCCGCCACGGCGACCACATCGACTCCAAATTCCTTGCGGATCGCCGCGGCAGAGGCCTCCAGCGCCTCCGCCCCGCGGGCATTCATCACCAGATCGACGCCCGCTTCGGCCAGCGCCCGGGCACAGCCCAGCCCCAGCCCCTTGGACGAGGCACAAACCAGCGCCCGTTTTCCCTTCAGTCCCAGATCCATGGTCGGTCTCCTCATTCCTGTGTGGGCGAATCCCCGGTCAATGACAGTTAACCCAACCGCAGGACTCGCCCCCCCGCAAGCCCCGCAATCACATAACTTGTAAACAAACCCGGATCGTCCGGGCATTTCAACGCAAACGGGAAACAGTCAACCGATTCTTCGCTTGAAATCGTGGCCTTGTCGGCGCGGTTTCATTGACCGGAACGGGACCGGTGGCCTATTTTTGAAATGCCGGTTGGAAGGGTTTTGTCCGGATCTCCGTGGGGGCGGGGCCGGGCTGGCAGCCGGGATTCTGACTGAATTTGGGTACAGCCATGTCATTTCTTGAAATCTCGCCCCCCGTGCCGGTGCAATCGCTGGTGGTCTACCCGGCCGAAGCCTTTCGCGTGAGACATGGGGTCAACGAAGGCGATCCGATCTCCGATGCGTCGGAGCTGGTCATGGAAGACGTCTATCAGCTGGCCCCGGACGCCCCCAGCCGCCGTCTCGCCGTGAGCACGGATGAGGCGACCGGCGCGTTCATGATCGGCGCCGGCAGCGCGTTGGGCCGGCCCGGCGCGCGGCTGTTTCTGGACAGCCTTGTCACATTCATGGGACCGAACGGCAGCCATGACGAAGCATTGCTTCTGGTCGAGGTCGACCCGGAGGGGGCGATCGCGCAGGTCTACCTGCACCCGCTGACACCGCTGGCGCCCAAAAGCGGCTATACGCTGGTCACGGTGGACACGGAACATGCCCGCGAGAAACTGGCGGAAAGCGCCTGTGTCTCTTTCGCACAGGGCACCCATATCACCATGGCTGACGGGCGTCAGGTGGCAATCGAGGCGCTGCAACCGGGCGACCGGGTGCTGACCCGGGATTCCGGCCCGCAGGAGCTGCGCTGGATTGGCCACCAGACCGTCCGCGCCAGCGGTGCCTTCGCCCCGATCCGCATCAAAGCCGGGGCGCTTAACAACCAGCGAGACCTGATCCTTAGCCCGAACCACCGGCTGTTCATCTACCAGCGGATAGACGCCATGGGCGCGGGCAAGAAGGAGGTGCTGGTCAAGGCGCGCCTTCTGGTCAATGGCACCAGTGTGGTGCAATCCGAGGGTGGCTTTGTCGAGTATTACCAGCTGCTGTTCGACAAACACGAGGTCATCTATGCCGAGGGCATCGCCTCGGAAAGCCTGTTCGTCGACGGCGCCACCCGCCCCGCCCTGCCCGACGAGGTGAGCCGCCGGCTGCGCGCGGACACCAAGGCCAGCCTGGGCGCGTGCGAACTGCGCGAAGTGGATGTGGCGGCGAAGGACACCGTCGATCGGCTGCGCCGGGCTTCGGTCGCGCGGTAAGCGCAACCAGGCGGTGTCGCTGCGCGACGCTTGATTGGGTTGAATGAGGGGCGTTGCCCCTCAAACTCCCCAGGATATTTTTGGCAAGATAAAAGGCAGAGCGTTGCGGGGTCTTCCGCGGGGCGCTATATGGCGCCCATGTTGGATATTGCCCACCCGAACCGCCCTGACCTGCCCGCCGAGATTGCCCGGCGGCGCACCTTTGCCATCATTTCGCACCCGGATGCGGGCAAGACGACGCTGACGGAAAAGTTCCTGCTCTATGGTGGTGCGATCCAGATGGCCGGTCAGGTGCGCGCCAAGGGCGAGGCGCGGCGCACACGGTCGGATTTCATGCAGATGGAGAAGGATCGGGGGATCTCGGTCTCGGCCTCGGCCATGTCCTTCGACTTCGGGCAGTTCCGCTTCAACCTTGTCGATACGCCCGGCCACTCGGATTTCTCGGAGGACACCTCTCGCACGCTGACGGCGGTGGACGCGGCGGTGATGGTGATCGACGGGGCCAAGGGGGTGGAAAGCCAGACCCGGAAGCTGTTCGAGGTCTGCCGGTTGCGTGACCTGCCAATCCTGACCTTCTGCAACAAGATGGACCGCGAAAGCCGCGAAACCTTCGAGATCATCGACGAGATCCAGGAGAACCTGGCGATCGACGTGACCCCGGCCTCCTGGCCGATCGGCACGGGCCGCGAGTTCATGGGCTGCTATGACCTGCTGAACGACCGGCTGGAGCTGATGGACCGCGCCGACCGGAATGTCGTGGCGGAGAGCATAGAAATCAACGGCCTGGACGACCCGAACCTGGCCAAGCATGTGCCCGCGCACCTGCTGGACCAGTTCCTGGAAGAGGTCGAGATGGCGCGCGAACTGTTGCCCAGGCTCGATCCGCAGGCGGTGCTGGAAGGGCATATGACCCCGATCTGGTTCGGCTCGGCAATCAACTCCTTCGGGGTGCAGGAGCTGATGCAGGGCATCGCCAGTTATGGTCCGGAACCGCAACCGCAGTCCGCCCAGCCACGCGAGGTTGCGCCGGAGGAAAAGAAGGTCGCGGGCTTCGTTTTCAAGGTTCAGGCCAACATGGACCCGAAACACCGCGACCGGGTGGCCTTCGTGCGTCTGGCCAGCGGCCATTTCAAGCGCGGCATGAAACTGACCCATGTGCGCACCAAAAAACCGATGGCCGTGTCCAACCCGGTACTGTTCCTGGCCTCGGATCGCGAACTGGCGGAAGAGGCCTGGGCGGGCGACATCATCGGCATTCCGAACCACGGCCAGCTGCGCATTGGCGACACGCTGACAGAGGGCGAGGCGCTGCGCGTGACCGGCATTCCGAGCTTCGCGCCGGAGCTGTTGCAGGCCTGTCGTGCAGGCGACCCGATGAAGGCCAAACACCTGGAAAAGGCTTTGATGCAGTTCGCCGAGGAAGGCGCGGCCAAGGTGTTCAAACCGAACCTCGGCTCGGGTTTCATCGTCGGCGTCGTCGGCGCCCTGCAGTTCGAGGTTCTGGCCAGCCGGATCGAGCTGGAATACGGGCTGCCCGTGCGCTTTGAGGCAACGCAGTTCACCTCCGCCCGCTGGGTCACGGGGCCGAAACCCGAGGTCGACAGGTTCGTCAATACCAACAAGCAGCACATCGCCCACGACCATGACGGCGACGTGGTCTACATGACCCGGCTGCAATGGGACATCGACCGGATCGAACGCGACATGCCCGAGCTGACCCTGTCGGCAACGAAGGAAATGCACGGGGCATGAGCAGGAATGTGCCCTGCCCCACCCTCCCCGTGCTGGCGGCAGGTTTTCGCCCGGAACTTCATCCCGGCTGCGGTATCTGAGCCACATTCCTCGGCCAAACGGCCGTTGCCTCCAATGCGCAGAGGCATTTCCGGCCATGTCATTGACCCGCCCGGCATTTTTCGATACCCATCGGGCACCTGAAGGGGCGCAGCTGCCGCGCCACGGCCATACGGGCCCTCCCTTCTCAGATGCACGGGCCAAAAACGGTCCGTAACCTACGGATCATAATGACCAAATTCTCTGACCTGAAGCTCAGCCCCAAAGTCCTGAAAGCCGTTGAAGAAACCGGCTATGAAACCCCGACTCCGATCCAGGCCGGCGCCATCCCGCCCGCATTGGAAGGCCGCGACGTGCTGGGCATTGCCCAGACCGGCACCGGCAAGACCGCCGGGTTCACCCTGCCGATGATCTCCATGCTGGCCCGCGGCCGCGCCCGGGCGCGTATGCCGCGTTCGCTGGTGCTGTGCCCCACCCGTGAACTGGCCGCCCAGGTGGCCGAAAACTTCGACACCTACGCCAAACATGTCAAACTGACCAAGGCGCTCCTGATCGGCGGTGTCTCGTTCAAGGAACAGGACCAACTGATCGACAAGGGCGTCGATGTGCTGATCGCCACGCCCGGCCGCCTTCTGGACCATTTCGAACGGGGCAAGCTGATCCTGTCCGACGTGAAGGTCATGGTGGTGGACGAGGCCGACCGCATGCTGGACATGGGCTTCATCCCGGATATCGAAAAGATCTTCGGTCTGACCCCGTTTACCCGCCAGACCCTGTTCTTCTCGGCCACCATGGCGCCCGAGATCGAGCGGATCACCAACACTTTCCTGTCGAACCCGGAACGTATCGAAGTGGCCCGGCAGGCCACCACGTCCGAGACGATCATCCAGGAACTGGTGATGTTCAAACCCTCGCGTCGGGATCGCGCCGCATCGGAAAAACGAACGGTTCTGCGCGGCGTAATCGACCGCGAGGGCGAGGCCTGCACCAACGCGATCATCTTCTGCAACCGCAAGACGGATGTGGATATCACCGCAAAATCCCTGAAGAAATACGGCTACAACGCCGAGCCGATCCACGGCGATCTGGATCAGTCCAGGCGCATGGAGGTGCTGCAGGGCTTCCGTGATGGCACCATTCGTTTCCTCTGCGCCTCCGACGTGGCCGCGCGTGGTCTGGACATTCCGAACGTGTCCCACGTGTTCAACTTCGACGTGCCCGGCCATGCCGAGGACTATGTGCACCGCATTGGCCGCACCGGCCGCGCGGGCCGCGAGGGCAAGGCGGTAATGATCTGCGAGCCGCGTGACGAAAAGAACCTGGATGCGGTCGAACGCCTGATCGAAACGGAAATTCCGCGCGGCGAGAATCCGGTCAAACCCGCCGAGCGCAAGCGCAGCAAGCCCGAAGGGGTCGGTGAAGAGAAGCCCGCGCGTGCCCGTGGCCGGACCCGCAATACCGAAGACAAGCCGGTCAAGGCCAAGCCTGCCAAGGTTCAGGAGGCTGCGCCGCAAGAGGCCAAATCCGAGCCCCCCCTCCCCGAGGCCAAACCCAAGGAAACCCGCCAGCCGGAGCCCAAGCCGCAGTCGAACCGTGGTCGCGGTGCCCAACGTGGGCGCGGCGGAAAACAGGGCGGCCCCAGCGTCCCGGGCATGGGCGATCACGTGCCCGATTTCATCGCCAAAAGTTTCGACGAACGGCGCGCCGGGTAATATCACAACGCGATTGATGCAAGCCCACGGCGTTTCGTCCTTTGCTGTGGCACAGCATAGGCATAGGGGCGAATCGCTCTGAACCCTTTGAAATCATGAGGGCTTCGGGATCGAACTGTTGCCCGGCCCAGTCTTGAAACACTTCAGGTTAAGGCAAAAGGGACACGGCCTGCTGGTGACGGGCCGTGACAAGCGGCGCAGTTCCCCGACCAACGTGCCCCGACCAACGCCGAAGAAATTCGCGCCATGGCAGGGGTGAGTTCAACCGGTTCACCGGGCCGCAGGGCTGACCCCTGCGGCATTCCCTCCGCCTGACGGACGCCCCGGGCAGGGTGCGCCCCGGTCCGCTCTCGGCCGGCCTGACGCGGACCCGCGAACAGATGCACACGCTGGCCGGCCTGGGCCCCGGGTCACTCGAGCCGGCTGACCACCACGGTCACTTCCGGCTTTCGGCCGATCTCGTCATTGGCGGTTTTGCGCGCGATCTTCTTCAGCTCGTCTTCCAACTTGTCGTCGTCGCGCAGGGTCTTGCCACGGGCGCGCATCAGGAACTGGCCCAGGTCTTCCTCCAGAACCTCGACCAGAGCTGCGCGGGAACTGCCGGTTTCGGGCAGGCCCGAGGCCTCGACCCAGGGGTCGCCCAGCGGCTCGTCGCCGTCCAGGATCACATTGACGATCACATGGCCATTCAGCGCCAGGCGGATGCGGTCGCGCACCACCCCATCGAGCGCCCCGATCAGGATGTCGCCGTCCAGATAGACGCGATCCGCCTCGACATGTTCCACGACATGCGGCTTGACCCCGGTCAGGTCACACATCGCCCCGTTCACGACCACCATAGACGACCGCCCTCCAGCTTCGGCGATGCGGACATGTTCGCGCAAGTGGCGGTGTTCGCCATGCATGGGGATGACGATTTCCGGGTTCAGGATCTGGTGCACACGCTCAAGGTCCGGGCGGTTGGCATGGCCCGACACGTGGTAGCGGTCGTTTTCCGCCACCACGTCCACGCCCATTTCGGAAAACGCGTTCATGATGCGGATCACGCCGCGTTCGTTGCCCGGAATGGTCTTCGAGCTGAACAGGAACATGTCGCCCTCGGCCATGGTCAGGCCCAGGTATTTGCCCCGCGCCAGCTGCGCCGACGCCGCGCGCCGTTCACCCTGGCTGCCGGTGACGATCAGCATCAGGCTTTCGCGAGGGATGTCGCGGGCGTCCTCGGCGGTCACGGTGGTGGGGAAGTCTGCCAGCACACCGGTATCCACCCCGGCCTGAATCATGCGACGCATGGCGCGGCCCAGCAGGCAGACGGACCGCCCTGCGGCCTTGCCCGCCTCGGCCAGCTGTTTCACCCGCGCCACGTTGGAGGCAAAGGTGGTCGCGACCACCATGCGGTCGGCCCCCTCGATCAGCTTGACCAGTTCCGGGCCGACCTCGCTTTCCGAGCGGCCCGCATGGGGGCTGAACACGTTGGTGGAATCACAGATCAGCGCCTTGATGCGGGGGCTGGCGACCTCGCGCCACAGTGCCTCGTCGAACCTGTCGCCCAGCACCGGGTTTTCATCCAGCTTGAAGTCGCCGGTGTGCACCAGACGCCCGGCGGGCGTGTCGATCACCAGACCCGCGCTTTCGGGGATCGAGTGGCTGAGCGGCAGGAACGAGACCTTGAAAGGCCCCGCATTGATCACCTCCGGGAAGACCTGCGCGGCGATGACCTGATCGGGATCCTGCCCCGCCTCTTCCATCTTGCGCTGCGCATGGTAGCGGGTGAAGGGCCGCGCATAGATCGGCGCCTGAAGCTTGGAATGCAAACGCCCCACGGCGCCCACGTGGTCCTCGTGGGCATGGGTGACGAAGATCGCTTCGAGCCGGTCGGCGTTTTTTTCCAACCAGGTCACGTCCGGCATGATCAGGTTCACGCCGGGCGTGGTATCCATGTCCGGGAAGGTCACGCCCAGATCGACGAGGATCAGCCGTTCCTTGCCCGGTGCCCCCCAGCCATAGACATAGGCATTCATGCCAATTTCCCCGGCACCGCCGAGGGGGAGATAAATCAGGCGTTCGGCGCTCATGCGGGGCCGTGCTCCTTGTTGTAATTGTGTATGACGACCAGACCATGCATGGTCAGGTCCTCTTCAAAAGCGTCAAAAAGGTCGGCGGTCTGATCGAACAGAGGGGCCAGCCCGCCGGTGGCAACGACCTTCATCGGTCGGGCGCGTTCTTCCTTGATCCGCGCGCTGATCTCACGCACCAGGCCGACATAGCCCCAGAATACACCGGACTGCATGCAGGTAACGGTATTGGTACCGATCACGTTCTGCGGCTTGGAGATGTCGACATGGGGCAACGCAGCGGCGGCCATGTGCAGGGCTTCGAGCGACAGGTTAACCCCCGGCGCGATCACCCCGCCGATGTAGCTGCCGTCCTTCGAGACCACATCGAAGGTAGTCGCGGTGCCGAAATCGACAACGATCAGGTTGCCGCCATGGCGGTCGAAGGCCCCTGCGGTGTTCACCAGCCGGTCCGGGCCCACGATGGTGCCACTGTCCACCTTGGGCGCATGCGGCAAAAGGCATTCGGGCTTGCCCACGACGATCGGGCGGCAACCGAAGAACCGGTCGGCAAAGACGCGCAGGTTGAACACCACGCGCGGCACCGTGGTCGAGATGATCACATCGGTGATGTCCAGTTCGATCCCGTAATGCTGGATCAGGGTCGAGAACCAGGTGAAATAGGCATCAGCCGTGCGCGCGTGATGGGTCGAGGTACGCAGGGTGCACAGGAATTTCTCGCCATCCCAGATCGAGAAGACGGTATTGGTGTTGCCGCAATCGATGGCCAGAAGCATGGTCGCCCCCCGCTCAGAAGAAAATATCCGCCGCCGGGATCACCTGGCGGCCCTTGGGGGTGGATAGAACAAGGTTGCCCTCTTCGTCCACAGTTTCGAACACGCCCTGGGTCTCTGTCGTACCGGCGCGCGCGGTAATTGTCTCGCCCAACCTGGCGGCGCGCGCCAGCCAGGCCTCGCGGATCGGGGCGAACCCGTAGGTGGTGAAACTCTGCTCCCACCGCGCATAGGCGGGGGCGAGCAGGCAGAGGAACTCCTCGGGCGTGACCCGCGCGCCGGTTTCGTCCATCAGGCTGACCGGGGTGACGGCACCGGGTTCGACCTGATCACGCGGCGGGGCGGCCACCAGGTTCACGCCGATACCAATGGCGATATGGCTGACGCCCCCACCGCTGCCTGCGCTTTCCAGCAGAATACCGGCGACCTTGCCGCCATTCATCAAGACGTCATTGGGCCATTTCAGCGCAAAGCTCTGGGCCCGGCCGGTGGCAGCGACGAAAGCGTCGAACAGCGCCAGCGAGGCCACGAAGCTGCGCAGGGCCACCTGGGCGGGCGGCTCGGTGGGGCGCATGACCAGCGTGGCCATGAAATTTCCGGGTGGGCCCACCCAGGCGCGGCCACGGCGGCCACGGCCTGCGGTCTGTTCATGGGCCAGGATCCATTCCGGCCCAATCAGCGTGGGCGCGATTCGCGCCGCTTCCGCATTGGTGCTTTCGACACTGGCCAGCACACGCCGGCCAGTGCCCACGGGCCAATCGGCCGGCCACTCAGTTGACAAGGGCGGCGGCGGCGGCGGCTGCCGCTCCTTCGATGCCAAAGAGGTTGATCGCCCCCAGCACCATGATCGCGGCCGAGCCCATCAGCGCAGCCCAGGCGGCGGGTGCCATCGGCGTCTGCACGCCCTCGCCCTCGTCCCCGAAATACATGAAGAACACGATGCGCAGGTAATAGAAGGCCCCGATCACCGAAGCGATCACACCGGCCACGGCCAGCCAGGTCAGTCCCGACTGAACGGCGGCGTTCAGCACGGCGTATTTTCCGAAGAAGCCGACCATCGGCGGCACACCGGCAAGGCTGAACATCAGGATCAGCATGGCGGCGGCCTTCATCGGTTCCGCGCGCGAATAGAGCTTCATGCTGGCAATGTCCGTGACCGGCTTGCCGTCCCGCTCCATCGACAGGATGAAGGCGAAGGTGCCTATGTTCATGGTCAGGTAGATCGCCATGTAGATCAGCATCGCCTGCACGCCGAATTCGGTCCCGGCGGCCAGGCCCAGCAGGGCAAAACCCATGTGGGAGATCGACGAATAGGCCATCAGGCGCTTGATGTTGGTCTGACCGATCGCGGCAATCGCGCCCAGGAACATCGACAGGAGCGCCAGGAAGGCAACGATCTGCTGCCAGTCGGCCACGGCGTTGCCGAAGGCGTCGAACATGACGCGGGCAAACAGGCCCATCGCCGCCAGTTTTGGCGCGGTGGCGAAGAAGGCCGTGACCGGGGTCGGCGCCCCTTCGTAGACATCCGGCGTCCACATGTGGAAGGGCACTGCCGAGACCTTGAAGGCCATGCCGGACAGCACGAAGGTCAGGCCGATCAGCAGGCCCATGCCCACATGGCCGTCATTCGCCGCCCCGATGATGCCGCCAAACAGGGTGGTGCCGGAATACCCGTAGACCAGCGAGGCGCCGTAAAGCATCAGGCCCGAGCTCAGCGCGCCCAACACGAAGTATTTCATGCCCGCTTCGGTCGATTTCACGCTGTCGCGGTTCAGCGACGCGACGACGTAAAGCGCCAGCGACTGCAGTTCCAGACCCATGTAGAGCGCGATCAGATCCCCGGCCGAGACCATGACCATCATGCCCACGACTGACAGGGCGATCAGGATCGGGTATTCGAATTTCAGAAGGCCGCGACGCGCCATGGCCTCCGTGCCGACCACCAGGACGGCACCGGCCGACAGCAGGATCGCCACCTTGGCAAACCGCGCATAGGCGTCGTCGACCACCATGCCGTTGAACCCTTCGCGGGCGCCCTCTCCGCCGGCGATCATCACCGCCAGCAGGGCCATGACCAACGCGGTCAGCCAGGTCAGAGGCGCCGCCAGCCGGTCCTTGCCGGTATAGACGGCACCGATCAGCGCGGCCATCGCATAGACCGAGAGCAGGATCTCGGGCAGGACGATTTGAATGTCAGAGCTCATCATACGCCCCCCTTAATGCGAAGACATGGCCACATCCGCAGCGTCGGCTGCGGGGATGGCGGCGTGATAGTTGTTCAGAAGCGCCTCGACCGAGGGGCCAATGATGTCGGTGACAAGCGCCGGGTAGACACCCAGCAGCAGGGTCATGACCACCAGCGGGGCGAAGATCGCCTTCTCGCGGGTGGTCAGCTCGTTGATCGTCTTCAGGCTTTCCTTGATCAGATCCCCGAATACCACGCGGCGATAGAGATAGAGCGCATAGGCGGCCGAAAAGATCACCCCGGACGTCGCCACCAGGGCAATCCAGGTGTTGGCCTTGAACATGCCGACCAGGGTCAGGAATTCACCGATGAAGCCAGAGGTGCCCGGCAGGCCGACGTTCGCCATGGTGAAGAACATGAAGATCAGCGCATAGGATGGCATCCGGTTCACCAGACCGCCATAGGCGTCGATGTCGCGGGTGTGCATCCGGTCATAGATCACGCCGACACAGAGAAAGAGCGCCCCCGAGATGAAGCCGTGCGACAGCATCTGGAAGATCGCCCCGTCCAGACCCTGCTGGTTCAGGGCGAAGATACCGGCGGTGACATACCCCATGTGGGCGACCGAACTGTAGGCAATCAGCTTTTTCATGTCCTCCTGCACAAGAGCGACCAGCGAGGTGTAGACAATGGCGATGACCGACAGCCACAGGACAAAAGTGGCCAGAACCTCGGTGCCGATCGGGAACATCGGCAACGAGAACCGAAGGAAGCCGTAGCCGCCCAGCTTCAACAGGATCGCGGCCAGCACGACCGAGCCCGCAGTCGGTGCCTGAACGTGGGCATCCGGCAGCCAGGTGTGCACCGGCCACATCGGCAGTTTCACCGCGAAGCTGGCGAAGAACGCCAGGAACAGCAGCGTCTGCGCCCCGCCCACGACCTGAATGCCAAGCAGGCTGAAGGTCTCGGACCCGAAGTTGTGGCTCAGCAGGGTCGGGATGTCCGTGGTGCCCGACTCGACGAACATGTAGATCATCGCAACCAGCATCAGCACCGAGCCCAGGAAAGTGTAGAGGAAGAACTTGAACGAGGCGTAGATGCGATCCTTGCCGCCCCAGATGCCGATGATCAGGAACATCGGGATCAGCCCTGCCTCGAAGAACAGGTAGAACAGCACCAGGTCCAGCGCCATGAACACACCCAGAATGAGCGTTTCAAGCAGCAGGAAGGCGATCATGTATTCCTTGACCCGCGACGTGACCCCCCAGGAGGCCGCAATGGTGATCGGCATCATAAAGGTGGTCAGCAGCACGAACAGGACCGAAATCCCGTCGACCCCCATCTTGTACTTCAGCCCCAGGATCCAGTCGCCCTCTTCGACATACTGGAAGCCGGTGTTGGCCGGGTCGAACCCGGTCAGGATCAGGAGCGAGAAGAGGAAGGTCGCCGACGTCGCCGCCAGCGCCACCCATTTCGCGTTTCTCTGGGCTGCCGCATCGTCTCCGCGAAGGAACAGCGCCAGGACAACAGCCGCAACCAGCGGCAGGAACGTGATGATTGAAAGCAGGTTGTTCATTAGTTCGCGCCCCCGAAGAGGGTCATGAGGGAGATGAGAGCAACGATCCCGAGGACCATCGCGAAGGCGTAGGTAAAGACGTAGCCCGACTGCGCCCGGCCCGCGAGGCGTGTGACCCAGGGCACAATGCCCATGGCCACGCCGTTCAGGAAGCCGTCAATCGTCTTGCCATCCCCGCGTCTCCACAGGAACTGACCGATCTTGAAGGCCGGCTTGACGAACAGGAAGTCGTAGATCTCGTCAAAGTACCACTTGTTCAGCAGGAACTGGTAGACATGCGGCAGCGTGTCGGCCAGACGTTTCGGCAGGCTCGGGTTCACGATGTAGAACCAGAAGGCGGTGACAAACCCCAGCACCATCGCGACGAAGGGGCTCACCTTGACCCATTTCGGGGCATGGTGTGCGTCGTCGATCACGGTGTTGTCCGGGCTCATGTAGATCGCGCCGACCGGGGCGGTGGCGTTCTCCTCGGCCGCGGCGGGGGTGTCACCATCCTCGACGGCTTCGGCATGTGCCTCCATCCCGAAGAAGCCGTTGATCTGCTCCTCATCTCCGAAGAACGAACCGTACCAGATCATACCGGCGAACACCGCGCCCAGGGCCAGCACGCCCAGCGGGACCGTCATGACGGTCGGGCTTTCATGGGCGTGCTCGTGGGTGTGCTTGTCGCCACGTGCCTCACCGTAAAAGGTCAGGAACATCAGGCGCCAGCTGTAAAAGCTGGTGAACAGCGCCGCGATGACCAGCGCCCAGAAGGCGAACCCGCCCTGGGTGCCAGCGTAAGCGCTTTCGATGATCGCATCTTTAGACAGGAAGCCGGAGAAACCGATCGTGGTCAGCGGGATGCCGACACCGGTGATGGCCAGTGTACCGATCATCATCGCCCAGAACGTATGGGGCAGCTTCTTGCGCAGGTTGCCGTAGTTGCGCATGTCCTGCTCGTGATGCATGCCGTGGATCACCGAACCGGCGCCAAGGAAGAGCATCGCCTTGAAGAAGGCGTGGGTGAACAGGTGGAACATGGCGACCGAATAGACGCCGACACCGGCGGCGACGAACATGTAGCCCAGCTGGGACATGGTCGAATAGGCGATCACCCGTTTGATGTCGTTCTGCACCAGGCCGATTGTCGCCGCGACAAAGGCCGTCGCAGCACCGACATAGGTGATGAAGGCCGTCGCCTGCGGAGCGTATTCCATCAGCGGCGACATGCGGCTGACAAGAAAGACACCCGCAGTCACCATGGTTGCCGCGTGGATCAGCGCCGACACCGGGGTCGGGCCTTCCATCGCGTCCGGCAGCCAGGTGTGCAGGAACAGCTGCGCCGACTTGCCCATCGCGCCCACGAAGAGCAGGAAGGCAATCAGGTTGGCCGCGTTCCAGTCGCGCCACAGGAAGGTCAGGTCGGTCTCGGCCAGCATCGGCGCGGCGGCGAAGATCTCGTCAAAGCGGATCGAGCCGGTCAGCCAGAACAGGCCGAAGATGCCCAGGGCAAAACCGAAGTCGCCGACACGGTTGACCACGAAGGCCTTGATCGCCGCGGCATTGGCCGAGGGTTTCTTGTAGTAGAAGCCGATCAGCAGGTAGGAGGCGACACCGACGCCTTCCCAGCCGAAGAACATCTGAAGCAGGTTGTCTGCCGTCACCAGCATCAGCATGGCGAAGGTGAAGAAGCTCAGATAGGCGAAGAAGCGGGGACGGTAGCTTACGCCTTTGAACTG
>NZ_JASBTN010000030.1 GCF_030148435.1 Aliiroseovarius sp. | reverse complement strand
GTCCTTGGTGGCCGACAGCATTGGCTTCACCTCGGCGGCTGAGGTGAATTGCTGCGCCATGGCCGGTCCGGCCAGAAGCGCTGCCGCCAGGAAACCTGTCTTCCAGTTCATCCGCGTCCCTCCTTCGGGCAAATCGCATACGCCGCATTCCCACGCGCCGTGTTCCACCCTATAGTGACAGAAAAATTTCGGGCAGGCAAAAGACGATGGCACGATCAGTGAAAAAGCGTTCTGAGTTCAACATCTTCGTCGTGGCGCAGGCTGGGCGTCTTGGTTACGAAGCCCTATTGTTCGCGGCCTCACTTAAGCACTCGGACCCGGGTTTCAAGGGGCGGCTCCTGGTCGGTGAACCCCAGCCGGGGCCGCGTTGGGACCGCGATCCGCGCCTGCCGGACCACATCCGTTCCGCGTTGGAAGCGTTGGGGGCGGAAATCGTGCCCTTCGACACGCCGGTCTTTGGCGGCCCTTACCCCAACGGCAACAAGATCGAGGGGCTCCTGGCCCTGCCCGAGGGCGAGCCTTTTGTCTTCTTCGACACCGATACGCTGGTGACTGGACCCCTGTCCGAGGTGCCCTTCGATTTCACCCGCCCGTCGGCCTCGATGAAGCGCGAGAACACCTGGCCGGTGATCGAGCTCTACGGTCCCGGCTACGCGGCGATCTGGCGGTCGCTCTATGACAAGTTCGGGCTGGATTTCGCCGCCACGCTGGACCTGTCCCAGCCCGACGAATACTGGCAGCGTTACATGTATTTCAACGCGGGCTGGTTCTTTGGCCCATGCCCGCGCGCCTTCGGGCGGCGGTTTGTGGAATATGCGCAAGCGATCAATGACGACCGCCCCGAGGAACTGGTGTGCCAGCAGATCTATCCCTGGCTCGATCAGATCGCGCTGCCGCTGGTGATTGCCTCTTTCGGTGGCGGGCGACCCGGGCCGGAGCTTTGCGGGCTCGATGGCGCGGTGACGTGCCACTGGCGCATCCTGCCGCTGATGTATGCGCGAGAGAGCGACCGGGTGATCGAGGTGCTGGAAGAGGTCTCGGCCCCGAACAGGATCAAGAAGGTGCTGAAGGAATACGACCCGATGCTGCGCATGATCTATCAGGGGCGCGGGCGGAAGGTTCGTGCGCTGTTCGACCGGGACAATCTGCCGCGCCGCGAGCAGGTGATCCGCAACAGGATCAAGCGCGAAGGGTTCTGGATGCGCTGAAAGACGGTTTTCGGGATGGTTATCACGTTAAGCGGTTTTTTCCGACATTATTCGCAAGTCCCGATTGCATTGAATTTGTTGTAAAATCGTCTATGAGTTGTTTTTCAAACTTGAGTACATGTGCTTTTCCTCTCACACGTTTCACGGGAAAGCAGTTCGATTTTCCTCCGTTGGTTGTGCGCGGCGCAAAAATACCCCAACATGGTCCCATTGAATTCAAATTTTTCGTGTGTACCTAGTGCGTGATCACCGTATCCGAAACTGAGGTGTCAAATGAAACTGCTTGTCGTCGATGACGATCCCATTTTTCTCGCGCTGATAGAGCTCAGCCTGGAGAGTGCCGGGTATCGTGATTACGTTACGGCAACTTCCGCGGAAGATGCGTTGAAGAAGATCGAGCAGCAGAAGGACGCGTTCGAGTGTTTCTTGCTGGATATTCAGATGCCCGGGATGAACGGTATAGAGCTTTGCAAGAAGATCCGTTCCGGGATGGGGGCGGTGGGCAGTCAGATTATCATGGTGACAGCCGCGAAAGACAAGGGATCCATGGAAGATGCATTCCATGCCGGGGCAAATGACTATGTAAACAAACCGCTCGACTTTGTGGAGTTCCAGACCCGGCTGCGCCTCGCCGAAGAACTTGTGGAGAAATCAAAGGAACTGGGTGAGTTTACCGAACAGGTCTCGAAACTGCAGCGGCAGGTGTCGGGGCTGGACGATTTTACGATTTCCACCGCGATCACGCTCCCGGACATTCCGAACTTCATCAGCAAGATTGCGATGGAGAACTATTTGCTGGCTCTCACGAAACCGGGATTGTTCAAAACGAAAACAATCGGGTTCGCAATTGCGGAATTCGAGGAAATTTTCCTGAAGGCTGAGCCCGAGGACGTGTATTACCTGCTATGCGACGTGGCAAACGCAATCGCCGCAAGCCTGAGGGACACCAGTTTCCTTTTGACCTATGCTGGGTATGGAAAGTTCATCTGTGCGACCGGGCGACAAGCCGGGATCGATGTCGAGGAACTTGAATCCCACGTGATGAATGAAGTTGTCGCCATGGGTTTGGAGTATGATACCGGGGAGGCCCTGGATCTGCATGTCCTGGTAGGAAGCCCACAATTCTGCACGCTCATGCAATTGGCCGCGCCGCTATCCCTTGCAAGAAACGCGATATCCTCGGTCGAGGAAGCCCGCATCAAGTGGAACAGCGACCACAGTATCGGGTTCCGTTCGGATAGCTACCGGCAGATGCGCCAGTAAGCGGATGAGCGAATAGGAAGCCTGTTCGGTTTCGCCGAGCGAAGCCTTCGGGATCGAAGGTCGGGCCGCTGCCCTGAGGCCGCCATGAAAGACACGCGCAGGATTGGTGCGGTGAAACCGGTCGCCAGGTGACTCGGGGTGGGCCTACCTACCCGCGTGACGAATTTCCCGCGATACAGCTGCGACGTGGAACAGTTTCCCCCGGTCGCGGGGAAATCCCCCTTCCGAACCGTCAAACCCCCGTTGATGCCCGCGCGCCAAGCCAATACGCTGCGGCGGAATGATTTCAGGGAGACAGACATGACCGATCAACCACAAGGCTTTGACACGCTGCAGATCCACGCGGGCACCGAGCCCGATCCGGCCACCGGCGCGCGCCAGGTGCCGATCTACCAGACCACCGCTTACGTGTTCAAGGACGCCGCCCATGCCGCGCGGCTCTTCAACCTCGAAGAGGTCGGGTACATCTATTCCCGCCTGACCAACCCCACCGTGAGCGCGCTACAGAACCGGATCGCCGCGCTGGAAGGCGGGGCAGGGGCGGTCTGCTGCTCCTCCGGCCACGCGGCGCAGATCATGGCGCTGTTCCCGCTGATGGGGCCGGGGCTGAACATCGTCGCGTCGAACAAGCTCTATGGCGGCACCGTCACCCAGTTCACCCAGACCTTCAAGCGCTTCGGCTGGGAAGCCAAACTGGTCGATTTCGACGATCCGGCCGCCGTGGAGGCCGCGATTGACGACAATACCCGCGCGCTGTTCTGCGAGACCCTGGCCAATCCGGCGGGAGTGCCGGCGGATATCGCCGCCCTTGCCGCGATCGGCGACAAGGCCGGCATTCCGCTGGTTGTCGACAACACCTCGGCCACGCCCTACCTGGTGCGCCCGATCGAACTGGGCGCGACACTGGTCGTGCATTCGACCACCAAGTATCTGACCGGAAACGGCACCGTGACCGGCGGCGCCATCGTCGACAGCGGCAAGTTCGACTGGATGCAGAACGACAAGTTCCCGTCGCTGTCCAAGCCCGAACCGGCCTATCACGGGCTGTGCTTCGGTGACGCTCTGGGGCCGATGGCCTTTACATTCCACTCCATCGCCATCGGACTGCGCGACCTGGGCATGACGATGAACCCGCAGGCGGCGCATTACACGCTGCTGGGCATCGAGACCCTGTCGCTGCGAATGGAGAAACACCTGGCCAATGCCCAGAAGGTTGCCGAATGGCTGGAAGCCGACGACCGGATCGAAGCGGTGAATTATGCCGGTCTGGACAGTTCGCCCTACAAGGCGCTGGCGGACAGGATCAGCCCGAAGGGGGCGGGTGCCCTGTTCACCGTGGCGGTGAAGGGCGGGTATGAAGCCTGTGTGAAACTGGTCGACAATCTGAACCTGTTCAGCCACGTGGCCAACCTGGGTGACGCGCGCTCTCTGATCATCCACTCGGCCTCGACGACGCACCGCCAGTTGTCGCCCGAACAGCAGGTCGCTGCCGGCGCCGCGCCCAACGTGGTGCGCCTGTCGATCGGGATCGAGGATGCGGCCGACATCATCGCCGACCTGGATCAGGCCCTGGCCGCTGCCACCGCCTGATCGGGTCTCCGGCCTGAAAGAAACGGAACCCCCGCCTCATCCGAGGCGGGGGTTCCTGTTTGTCCAGCTTGTGAACATTGGCCTGCAAGCCTTTGGGACTAATCTGAAATCCTGAATTCCATTACCACTTCGGCGCGCAGCTCAAGCTCTCCCTGTGCAATCGGTACCCCGCCGCCATCAGCCATGGCCATTTCGGCGCGTATCATCGGCACCGGGGCGGGTTGTGCGGAGGGTTCGCGGATCGCCATCACGGGACCAAGGCGCAGCCCGGCAGCTTCGGC
Source organism: Aliiroseovarius sp. (assembly GCF_030148435.1). GTDB lineage: Bacteria > Pseudomonadota > Alphaproteobacteria > Rhodobacterales > Rhodobacteraceae > JASBTN01. The sequence continues at coordinate 40,585 of NZ_JASBTN010000030.1, read as the reverse complement.
ATAGAGCGCGGCCCGGGCCATGGCGTCCGCCACCGCGCGTTTGCGCGCCGTGTCCAGCAGGGGCGCGGGGTCTTGAAGAGCGAACCGCAAGCCACGGAATTCATTGGCGCCATCGGTGACGGCCGCGTCCAGAATTCCACCCAGAGCGGTCAGGTCGCGGGCGCGAATGGTCACGGTGTTCGACGCCTCGTATCCGATCACCCGCGGCGGTGCATTGCGGTCATTGTCATGCGCCCGAACCGGGGTCAGGGTCAGGCCGCTGGTCTGCATGTCCCGCGCGGCGATCCCGGCCTCGGACAGCCGGGACAGCACGACAGAGGCGCCTGCATTGGTGGCCGCCAGGGCCTCGGCGGCGGTGGCGCCCTGGTTGCGTACCCCCAGGGTCAGCACGGCCATGTCGGGCGCCGCACGGGCCACGGCCTCGCCGGTTACGGTGATCCGCCGGGCGTTTTCCTCGGCGAAAGCCGCACCGCTGCCCACAAGCCAGCCGACCGCAAGCGCCAGACTCAAAACAATTTTCCTCATCACGTCCTCCATAGCTGCCCACAGGATGCGCTGTTTCCCGCCCTTGCCAAGCCCCGTCGGGACTGGACCCTTTCCATGGGCAGAATCCTGCTGTAGTTTCAACGCGGTGGCGGCGTGGGTGCCTCCGCAGGGGAATATTGCAGGCAAGGTACTCTATGAAACCGAATTTCGCTCTGGACCTCAGTCACGAGGGCATTGGCCTGTTTCACCGCGCCAAGGGCGGCTGGACCCTGGTGGGCGACGTGGCGCTGGACGACCCGGAGCTGGCGAACAAAGTCGGGATGTTGCGCAAGACCGCCGCCGACCTGTCGCCCGGCGGATTCACCACCAAGCTGATCATCCCTGAAAGCCAGATCCTTTTCACCACCCTGACCGCGCCGGGACCCGATGACATTACCCGCGAAGTGCAGATCCGCGCCGGGTTGGAGGGGCTGACGCCCTATGAGGTTGGCGAGCTGGTTTTCGACTGGCAGGCGGATGGCGATCAGGTCCATGCCGCTGTTCTGGCCCGCGAGACCCTGGCCGAGGCCGAGGCCTTCGCCGTCGAGCACCGCATGAACCCGGTCAGCTATGTCGCGCGCGGCAAGCGCGGCACCTTTAAGGGCGAGGCTTTCTTTGGCCGCACCGGGGCGGCCTCGGGCTTGTTGGGCCCGGCGCAGCAGGTGGAGCGGGACAGGAAAGACGTGCCCCTGATGAAAGGGGCTGGGGCCCGCGCCGGAGACACATCCGGAGACACATCCGCGACCCTTTCCGCGCCTGAGGCCCTGCCGGCGCAGCCCCCGGAGCCCGCGCCGCAGCCGGTCCGCCTGGAAAATCCGATCACCCCAGGGGCCACGACCGAGGAGGCCCAGGTCGACCTGGCGCCGTTCCCGGACCTTCCCGCAGAGGAGGCGGAACCCGTGGCGAAGGCCGCGCCCGCCCCGGAGACTGAGGCCCCGCCAGCCCCGACCATCGCGCCCGAACCTGAACCCGCACCTGAACCTGAACCCGATCTGGCGCTCGACCCCTTCCTGCCGGTGGAGGCCCCGGCAAACGCTTCGCAGGCGGAAGAAACCTTCGAGGACCTGCTGGCCAGCGTACCGGACCCGGCCTCCGCTGACGACGAGGCAACGGAAGTTGATCTGCTGGCGCCCTTCCCGCCTCCTCCGGTGGAGGGGGATGAAGAGCCGAACCTGCCGCCGGTCATCCCGGTCATCCGCGATCTTCCCGAAGAAGCGGCCGAACCGCACCCCCTTGGCAAGCGTGGGGCGAGGTCCGAGAAGGCGACGGCGGACGGACCCATGCGCGCCGCGGTCGAGAAGGCGGAAACGGTGCGTGACGACCGCGCGGAAAAAACCGCCGAAACCGCCGTTTTCGAGCCGCCCGAAGAAACATCGTCCCCGGGCGCCGACCCGGGGGAAGCGCCGTCGGACACACCGGCCCCGCCCGCCGAAAGCAATGCGCCGGCCGATCCCGCCGGGCCGCAGGCCTTTGTCTCGCGCCGGGTGAAACCGACCGAGGCCGCGGGCACGAAGGCCGAGACCCCCAAAGACGCTGCAGACGTGGCGCCCGCCTCCCCGCCAAAGCCTGCCGAAGACACCGCAGAATCCACCCGCGTGGCATCCGACCCGGCGCCGTCCATGCCTCCCCCGGCCCTGGGGGCGGTGGACCGTGGGGCGATGCCCAAGGGTGCGCCGGGGGTTGCGGGCCGGAAACGTGAGGCAGCGGTGCCTCCGGGCAAGGCTCTCAAAGCTGAAAGCAAACCCGCGACCGCGCATGTGCCGGTGACTGCCGATCACCTCCCCGAAGATCCGCAGCCGAAGCCCAAACGGGCCGCGCGGGCCAAGGGTCGGGGGGCGGCCCTGGCCAAGGATATCGGCAAGTCCGGCAAGTCGCTGTTGTCCTCTGCACGCAAGGGGCTGGGCAAGGGGTTGGCGGGGGCCGCCGGTGTTGCCGGTCGGCCCGGTCGCGCGAACACCGGGGCGGCGTCTTCGGACGCCGGGGGCAAGCGCGCCGCGAAGGCCGATCCCTCCGCCGCGGCCATAGCGTCACCGCCCCCGCCTGTTGTCCGGGAGAACGAGGCAGGAGAAGGGGGAAAACCCTCGGCCTTTGCCGCGATCCTGGCCCGTCACAAGGAGGGTCTGACCCGTCAGGACGAGGGTGCGGGATCAACCGGGCGCGCGGGGGAGGCGAAGACCACCGAGAAGATCGGGACGTCCACCCGAAGGAGCGCCGAAAAGACCACTCCGAAGACCACCCCAAAATCTGGCGCCCGGAAAGGCGCGGCCGCCCCCCAGGCCGACACTGCCATCGCCCCGCCACCCGAACCTACGGAAATGGAGGCGATGACCGTGTTCGGCGCGCGCCAGACCCAGTCCGTGGGCGGGAAGCCGCGCCATCTGGGGCTTGCGCTGACCCTGCTTCTGCTGCTTGCCATGGCGGTGGCCGCCGTGTGGTCGATGATGTCGTTCTCGGACTTGCCACAGGCCCGGTTCGACGAACCTGACAGTGAACTTGCCGTCGGGGTTGAACCCGAAGCTGCCCCGGAACCTGCCCCTGTCCCGGACGACGTGGCGATTGCGCCGGAACCGGACGCGGCAGCTGCCCCCCTGCCGGTGGACGAGCCGACCCCCGAGGAACTTGCGGAAATCGCGCCGGAGGAGGCGCCGCTGCCCGAAGAACCGATTGCCGCGCCGGTGGACCCCGAACCCGAGGTGCCCCTGGTGCCAGAGTTGCTGGACCGAGAGGCCGCCGCGGCGCGCTATGCGGCGTCGGGCATCTGGGAACGGGCTCCGGAGGCCACCGAAGCCCCCCTGGGGGACCGCATCAGCGACATTTATATCGCCTCGATCGACCCGGAAATCCGGGGCCGCGACCCGGTTGCCCTGCCGCGCCTGGGCGAGGCGCAGCGCCAGGACCGCCCGGACCTGCCCGGAGCTCCTGCACCGCCGGGCATCACGTTTGACTTCGACGAGCGCGGCCTGGTTCGCGCCACGCCCGAAGGCGCGCTGACCCCTGACGGCATCCTTGTGTTCAGCGGAACGCCCGAGGCCACGACCGGTCGCCGCCCGGGTACGGTCGTGCCCGAAACCAGCGTTGACGACGGCCTGGACATTCCGCGCATCCGCCCGACCCGCCGCCCGGAAGGTCTGATCGAGAACAATGAACGCGCCACGCTTGGCGGTCTGTCACGCGATGAATTGTCGGTGATCCGGCCAACCCGCCGACCAGAGGCGCTGGCGGCCGCTGCAATCGCCGCCCCGGATGCCGACGCCGTGGATGCTGCCGTGGATGCGGCCATCGAAGGGTTGAACGAAGAGGCGCTGGCCGGTGCGACCTCTTCGGCCGTCGCCACATCGCCGCGCCCCGACAAGCGTCCGAACAATTTCGACCGGATCGTTGCGCGGGCCGGGGACAATTCCGACGGGTCCGTCGCCGTAGCTGCCCCTGCGGCCGCCCCGCAGCCCTCGATCCCGACCAGCGCTTCGGTGGCCGACCAGGCCACGATTGACAGCGCGCTGAACCTGCACCGTATCAACCTGATCGGCGTTTACGGTGCGGCGAACTCGCGCCGTGCCCTTGTGCGCCTGCCCTCGGGGCGTTTCGTGAAGGTCAGCGTGGGCGATCGCCTGGACGGCGGCAAGGTCACTTCGATCTCAACCAACAAGTTGATCTATCAGAAGAGCGGGCGAAATCTGACGCTGGAAGTGCCGCCGCTGGGCTGACCGTAGCCGCTATTTCACCGTGCCGTAGGTGCCACCCAGAAAGGCCAGCGGCACGGCCTCTTCGGTGGTCACGCGGGTCACGCGGCCCAGCACGATGGAATGGTCGCCGGCCAGGGTCACGCTCTCGGTCGCGCATTCCAGCCGCGCCGCCGTGCCGTGGATGAGCGGCATGCCATGCGGGCCGGAGGTCCAGTCACACAGGTGAAACGGCTGGGCTTCGCGGGCAAACGCCTCCGACAGGGGGCGCTGTTCGGCGGTCAGGATATGAATCGCGAAATGGCTGGCCTGCGCAAAGGCGTCATGCCGTTCGGACACCAGCGCCGGGCACCAGAGCACCAGGGGCGGGTTCAGCGAGACCGAGGTAAAGCTGTTCGCGGTCATGCCGATCGGTCCGGCCTCGGTGCCGGTGGTTATCACGGTCACGCCCGTGGCGAACTTGCCAAGGGCGGCGCGAAGCTCGATCGCGTGTTCCGGGCCGGGGTTGAAGCTGTTCATGGTCGTCCTGTTGCGCGCAGATAGCAGAGCGTTTCAGGCGCGCACCCTACTGTCGGCGGGCGGGAAGGAAAAGGGTGAATTGGGCCAATCTGTCGCAGCGCGGCCGCAAGGGATTCCCGGCCTGCGCCCTGGGTGGTCCCGCCGTCCGCACGGTTTCATGTGCCAAAAACGGCATTTCATGTCGGGAAGCGGCGCAGGGTCGGAGAATCCGCCGTTATTCTGACCTTCAGGATCGTTATTCGGGAGATTTTGGGCATGAAGACCCAGGCAAAGGTCGTAGTCATTGGCGGGGGCGTCGTCGGCTGTTCGGTACTCTATCACCTGGCGCGGGGCGGCTGGACCGACGCGCTGCTATTGGAACGGTCCGAGCTGACCTCGGGCTCCACCTGGCACGCGGCGGGGGGCATGCACACGATCAACGGCGACCCCAACGTGGCCAAGCTCCAGCAATACACGATCGACCTTTACAAGGAGATCGAGGAACTGTCCGGTCAGGCCACCGGCGTGCACCTGACCGGGGGCGTGATGCTGGCGGCGACAGAGGCGCGGATGGACTGGCTCAAGGGGCTGGTTGCCAAGGGACGCTATCTGGGCATCCAGGCCGATATCATCACCCCCGAGGAAGCTCATGAGGCGATGCCCCTGCTGGATCCGTCCAAATTCGTCGGCGCGGTGCGCACCTATGTCGATGGCCACCTTGACCCCTCGGGCGTGACCTATGCCTATGCCAAGGCCGCGCGCAAACTGGGCGCCAGCATCGAGACCCACACAAAGGTCGAGGCAATCACCCGTCACGAGGACGGCTGGAAGCTGACCACGAACAAGGGCGAGGTGATCTGCGAACACGTGGTCAACGCGGGCGGGCTCTGGGCACGGGAAGTCGGGCGCATGGTCGGGCTGGAGCTGCCGGTCCTGGCGATGGAACACATGTATCTGCTGACCGAGGACATGCCCGAGGTCGCCGAGATCAATAAAAGGACCGGCACCGAAGTGCTGCACGCGGTCGATTTCGACGGGGAATTGTACCTGCGTCAGGAACGTGGCGGCATGCTGATGGGCACCTACGAGAAAGCCTGCGTGCCCTGGTCGCCGAAGCAGACGCCGTGGAACTTCGGTCATGAGCTGTTGCAGCCGGATATCGAACGCATCGCGCCCTCGCTCGAGGTCGGGTTCGAGCATTTCCCGGCGTTCCAGAACGCGGGCATCAAGCAGATCATCAACGGGCCCTTCACCTTCGCGCCCGACGGCAACCCGCTGGTCGGCCCGGTCAGGGGCCTGCCGGGATACTGGTGTGCGCTTGGCGTGATGGCCGGGTTCAGCCAGGGCGGCGGCGTGGGGCTGGCGCTGGCCAACTGGATGATCGACGGCGACCCCGGGTTTGATGTCTTTGCCATGGATGTGTCGCGTTTCGGGGACTATGCGACGCTCGCCTATACCAATGAAAAGGTTCAGGAAAACTATTCGCGCCGCTTCTCGATCCGGTTCCCGAACGAAGAGCTGCCGGGTGCGCGCCCGCTGAAGACCACGCCGATCTACGACCTGCTGGCCGCCAGGGGCGCCCGGTTCGGTGTCGCCCATGGGCTGGAGGTGCCGCTGTGGTTCGCGCCCGAGGGCGTCGAGGACGAGTTCAGCTGGCGCCGCTCGACCGATTTCGACTCGGTGGGCGCCGAAGCGCGCGCGGTGCGTGACAGCATCGGCCTGATCGAAACCTCGGGCTTTGCCAAATACACCGTGACCGGGACGGGCGCGCAGGCCTGGCTGGACAGGATGCTGGCCTGCAGGATCCCGGCCGAGGGCCGCATGACGCTCGCCCCGATGCTAAAGGACGATGGGCGCGTCATCGGGGATTTCTCGCTCGCCAATCTGGGCAATGGAGAGTTTTTCATCGCCGGCTCCGGTGTGGCCGAGGATTACCATATGCGTTGGTTCGACCAGCATATGCCGGGCGATGGTTCGGTATCGCTCGTCGCCCATGGCGCGAACATGGTCGGCCTGTCGATTGCCGGTCCCAATGCCCGCAAGCTGCTGGAAAAGTTGGTGGATCGCGATCTGGACGCGTTCCGCTTCATGGATATCGCGCGCATGGACGTGGGCATGGCGCCCTGCCTGGTCGGGCGCGTCAGTTACACCGGCGATCTGGGCTACGAGCTGTGGATGGAGCCCGCCTACCAGCGCTATGTCTATACCCGGCTGATGGAGGCAGGTGCCGAATTCGACATCCGCCCGGTCGGCATGCGCGCGTTGAATGCTCTCAGGCTGGAGAAGAACTTCGGTTCCTGGGCGCGGGAGTTCCGCCCGATCTATACTGCCGACGAATGCGGAATGGGCCGCTTCGTGGCGCTGGGCAAGGAGGCGGAGTTCATTGGCAAGGCCGCGGCCAGGGCGCATCGTGACGACGGCGGCAAGCTGCGGCTGGTGAGCTTTGTGATCAATGCAAAGGACGCCGATGTGATCGGCGACGAGCCGATCTGGAAAGACGGCGCGGTGGTCGGTTGGGTCACGTCGGGCGGCTATGCCCATGCTTCCGGCGTCTCCGTGGCGATGGGCTATGTCCCGCGCGAACAGGCGGGCGAGGACAGCGGCTGGCAGGTGGAGCTGCTGGGTGAGCTGCTGGAAGCCCGTCCGGAGCGGGTGGCGCTGTTCGACCCGGACGGCGCACGCATGCGCGGCTGAACTTGCACAGGACCGGGCGCCCTAAAGCAGGCCGTTCCCGGCGTCCCAACAGGGAGGCACCCATGTCGATCGATGCCCGCTGGCGGACTCTTCTGTCCGCCGCCCGTACCGCCCATGACAGGATCCCGGCGCTGGGGAACTTCTGCCCGTTCCCGGAGGATCTGCGCCCGGCAGAACCCGCGCCGCATCACATTCCGGCCTCGGACCTGCTGGTGGCCGATCGCGGGCTCTATGCGGGGGACGCCACCCGCCCGTTGCGCGATGCTTTCACCGCCGTCGCCCCCATCGCCCAGTGGCGCGAGACCTACAGGGGCACGGGTATCGGCGAGGATTTCCTGTCCCGCTTCGGCTGCTATTGCCTGATCGGACAGGGCGGTGCCTGGCGCAGCGGGCGGATGGCGGCCTATGTCGTCTACATGCCGCCGGGGCTGCATTACCCCTGGCACCATCACCCGGCCGAAGAACAGTACCTGGTCTTGGGCGGCGAGGCGCGGTTCATGCGAGGGGGGGAGCCGGACGAGGTGCTGCGGCCAGGTGACGTCAGCTTTCACGCCTCGAACCAGCCCCATGCGATGGAGACCGGGGATCATCCGGTCATGGCCTATGTGCTCTGGCGTAACGGATTTCAGACCGCGCCGGTGCTGTCCGGAGATGTGACCTGACCGGCGCGATCACGCGGCGGGCGCGAATCCCGAGATGAGCTGGCGCAGACCGATCGCCGCTCCTGCCAGGATGGCGAGGAAAGTCACCGGGGCGGACCAGGCCAGCAGCGAAAAGGCGGAAAGCCCCTGGCCGATCGAACAGCCCACCGCCAGTACCGCGCCCTGACCCATGATCACCGCGCCCAGGATCTGGCGTTTCAGCTCGCGCGGGTCTTCGCAGGCCTCCCAGCGGAAATGGCCCTTGAAGAGCGAACCCAGGAAGGCGCCCAGCAGCACCCCTGCGACAGAACCCACGCCGAAGTTCACGTGGTTGCCGGACGAGGTCATCAGGTAGAGGATCGTATCGCCCAGCGGGGCAGAGAATGTGTGGCTTTCCACCGGGATGGCCGAGAATCCATTTTGCAGGATGAACCAGGTGCCGGCCCAGCCGGTGATCACGGCAACGCCCGCCATCGCAGCCCAGAAAACCTCCTTGTGGGCCGCGCGGAGCTCGGCAGAGGTGAACATGGCGGCAAAGATCAGCGCGCCGGTCAGCAGGCCCAACCCCGCGACCGGCAGCCCGGTCCAGGCGGAAATGCCATGGGCAAACCCGGGCAGCGGGCCGTCGATCACATCCATTTCGGGAAAGATCGCCACGCGCAGCGGAGAGAGAGGGCCGGAAATCGCCACATAGGCCGACAGCCCCATGACCAGCACGATGACAAAGGCCCGCAGGTCGCCGCCGCCCAGCCGCGCCAGCGCGCCGTAACCGCAGTTGCCCGACAGGGCCATGCCATAGCCGAACAGAAGCCCGCCCAGGATCGAGGCCAGCGGGTTCCATTGCTGACGAAGATAAGTGGCCTCTTCCGCGCCCAGCCAACCCAGGCCGATCAGGGCGAAGGAGCCCATGACCGCCACGCCGATGGCGATGCCCCACATGCGCATGCGCAGGGATGATCCGGCATAGAGCATGTCCTCGATCGCGCCCAGGGTGCAGAACCGGCCCAGCCGGGCGGCGAGGCCCAGCAAAAGCCCCCCGAACAGCCCGACAAGGGCCGCGAGGCTGGAGTCACTGATCCAATCGAACATGTCTTTTCTCCCGTGCGCCCAGCAGCAGCCACCGGGAGCCCGGCCTATTCGGCCGCTTTCGCCCGGGGCGCGTCGTCGTCCTCCTCGGCGCAGAACATCTCGTAGATGGTCTCGAGGATGCGTCGCGGACGGTCGTCGGTCAAGGAGTAGTAGATCACCTTGCCATCGCGTCGCGGCGTCACCAGCCCTTCGAGGCGCAGGCGCGCGAGCTGTTGCGACACGGCGGCCTGACGGGCGTGCAGGAGCTGTTCCAGCTCCGTCACCGATTTCTCACCAGTGACCAGATGGCACAGGATCATCAGGCGGCCTTCATGAGAGATCGCCTTGAGCAGATTCGACGCATCACAGGCGCTGGCCATCATCTTGTCCAGCTCCTCGGGTGCCATGTCCTCTCGGATCACCGGCAGTGCCATATCGTCGTCCTTTCCGCTCTCAACACGATTTACCCCCCATACAGCAACGGGGGCGGGGGGTGCAACCGGACCGCAGGTCGCAGTCTCCGGGGTGTGGCTTCAACCCTGCACGGGGTCGAACCCCAGGTGGTCGGCCAATATCCCACCAAGCAGGCCCCAGAAGAAGTCCTCGCCCGGATATCCTTCGATCCGCGCCAGTTCCCGGCCATCCTCGACCAGCACGAAAGTCGGGGTGAACAGCACCGGCCGGGCAAAGGCAATACCGGAGGTATCGTCGCGGGTTTCGACGATTTCCACCTTGCGCAGCGGAGCCAGCTGGCCTTCGGGCGTCTTGGGGTAGATCGCGCCCAGCTCGGCTTCCCACCGGGCGCACCACACGCAGCCGGATTCCTCGACCATGACCAGTTCGGCGGCACGGGCGGGCAGGCCAGCGGTCAGGCCTGCGGTCAGGGTGGTCAGGGCCAGCGCCGCCGCAGCGGCAAGTTTGCGAAAGAGCGCCATCATCTTCCCGTATCCATGGTTCCGGCCAGTTGACCGGGATGTTCAAACTATAATAACTGAATATGTGCAACAATCAAGGACCGGTCATGTTCGACATCTCCCTTGCCGGGGCCGCGCTGGCCGGATTTCTGAGCTTTTTCACCCCGTGCATCCTGCCGATGGTCCCGTTCTACCTAAGCTATATGGCGGGTCTTTCCATGTCCGAGCTGACCTCGGAGGGCGAGATCGCCCCGGGGGCGCAACGGCGTATGGTCACTTCGGCGGTGATGTTCGCGCTGGGTGTCTCGACGATCTTCATGCTGATGGGTATGGGCGCCACCGCGCTGGGTCAGGCCTTCGCGCAGTGGAAACAGGTGCTGGCCTATGCGGGGGCAGGGCTGCTGTTCCTCTTCGGGCTGCATTTCCTGGGTGTGATCCGCATCGGCCTATTCAACCGTGAAGCCCGGATGGAGAGCAGATCCGAGCCCACGACGATGATCGGCGCCTATCTGATGGGGCTGGCCTTCGGGTTCGGCTGGACCCCCTGCGTGGGCCCGGCGCTGACCGCGATCCTGATGATGGCGGCAGGCATGGGGTCACTTGCACAGGGGGCGGGGCTCCTGGCGGTCTACGGGCTGGCGATGACCGTCCCCTTCGTGGTGGCCGCGCTGTTTTCCCGGCCTTTCCTGGCCTGGATGGCGCGCAACCGGCGGCACCTTCCGATGGTCGAGAAAGCGATGGGCGGAATGCTGATCCTGTTCGCCGTACTGATCGCCACCGGGTCAGTGAACATGATTTCGAACTGGCTGATCCGGACCTTTCCGGGGTTTCTGAATATCGGGTGAATTGGCGCGTTTCACGCCCCGGGTGGGGGCAACTTGCGACAATTCGGAGCATTGGTCGGCGGTGTCGAAGTGACCGTTTCGACGGCGATATGCGCGCGGAAAAGGATATGGCGATGAATTCGGGAATCATGTTCACACCGCCCCTGATGTTCTTCCCGAAAACGGTGGACGACAGTCTGCCGGCAAGCGCCGCAGCGGTGGTCCAGAGCCCCGGTGCCTGCGAGGTCGGCACCGCAGGCACCTTCTGAGCCGGACGGTGGAAGCGGTCCCCCTGAGAGAGGATAATTTCCAGAAATATCATGCCCGTAAGATCAATGGCCACCGCGCCGAGAACCCGTGATCTCCACCCCTCGAAGCGCCGGTTCCGGGCTGCCGGAAGTCAAGAATTCACAAAATCGAATTCGTTGTTGCGAATATATCTGGCCCTCGCTACGTTATGTCGCACAACGTCATGGGAGGAAACATGAAGCGGACAATGATCGCGCTCGCCGCCTTGCTTGCAGGGCTGGGATCGGCGCATGCCGAGATGGTGGCACCGGAGGATGTCGTCTGGACCGACGGAGCCATTGAACAGTCGCTGACCGGCGTACCGGGCAATGCCACCGAAGGGGCCAAGGTCGTCTCGACCAAGTCCATGGGCAATTGCATCGCCTGCCACGAAATCACCGACCTGGCCGAGGTGCCGTTCCACGGCGAGGTGGGACCGCTTCTGGACGGGGCCGGAGACCGCTGGTCCGAGGCCGAATTGCGGGGCCTGCTGACCGACGCCAAGATGGTTTTCGACGGCACGGTGATGCCGGCATTCTACAAGACCACCGGCTTCAACCGCCTGGGCAAGGCCTATACCGGCAAGGCCCATGAAGGCGAGGTCGAACCTCTGCTGACTGCCCAGCAGATCGAAGATGTGGTCGCCTATCTGATGACGCTGAAATAAGCGGCCCGGATCGGCGAAACCCGAATACTTTCAAGGAGAAACTGATGAAACTCACGCGACGTGATGCATTGGCGATCGGCCTCGGGGCCACCGCCGTTGCCATGCTGCCCCTGCGCGCCAGCGCCGCCGCCGAAGAGGCGATCGCCGCCTTTACCGGTGGTGCCGAAGTGGGTGCGGGCGACATTACCCTGACCGCCCCTGAAATCGCCGAGAACGGCAACACCGTGCCGGTGTCGGTGGAGGCGCCCGGTGCGGGCTCGATCATCATTCTGGCCACGGCCAACCCGACCCCGGGTGTGGCCCGGTTCAACTTCGGCGAAGCCGCAGGCAGCCAGGCTGCCTCGACCCGGATCCGCCTGGCGGGCACCCAGGATGTGCTCGCCATCGCCCAGATGGCCGATGGCAGTTTCATCCAGACCAAATCGACCGTGAAGGTCACTATCGGCGGCTGCGGCGGCTAAGTAGTTATAAGGAGAACGCAACCATGGCAACCGGTGTCAAACCCCGCGTTAAAGTCCCGAAAACCGCCGCTGCCGGCGAGACGGTGACGCTGAAAACCCTGATCAGCCACAAGATGGAAAGCGGCCAGCGCAAGGACGGCGACGGCAACGTGATCCCGCGCTCGATCATCAACCGCTTCACCTGCGAGTTCAACGGCAAGCCGGTCATCGACGTGACCCTCGAACCGGCGATCTCGACCAACCCCTTTTTCGAATTCGAAGCCGTGGTCGATGCCGAGGGTGAGTTCAAGTTCACCTGGTATGACGACGACGGTGACGTCTACGAAACGGCGAAGTCGATCAAGATCGCCTGAGGAGGGCGAGCAGGGAGGAGAAACGTATGAAAAGCCAAGCGCATAAAAGCATCGCAGGCATCGCCACAGCGATCGTCGCCGCCTCGGTCATCGGGGCCGGAGCAGCCTTCGCCGACGAAGAGGCCGAACTGACCGTCAACGGCGAAATCGACATGATCACCAAGACTGCCGCGCCTGCGCATCTGTCCGACGCGCTGGACGAGGTCCTGTCGGGCTGGCGGTTCCGTTCGGACACCACGCAGGACATGCAGATGGACGACTTCGACAATCCGGGCATGATCTGGGTCGAGGAGGCGCGCGAGAAATGGGCCACAGCCGAAGGCAGCGAGGGCAAGTCCTGCATGGATTGCCATGGCGAGCCCGAGGATATGTCCGGTGTGAAAGCCGTCTATCCCAAGTGGAACGAAGGGGCCGGTGAGGTCTATACGCTGCAGATGCAGATGAACGAGTGCCGCACCGATCGCATGGGCGCCGAAGCCTGGGACACCGACAAGGGCGACAGCATTCCGATGGAGGCGCTGCTGGCCTCGGTTTCGCGCGGATTGCCGGTGAATGTCGCGATCGACGGGCCGGGGCAGGCGACCTGGGAGAAGGGCCGCGAGCTTTACTACACCCGTACCGGTCAGCTGGACCTGTCCTGTGCCTCGTGCCACGAGGAAAACTACGGCAACATGATCCGCGCCGACCATTTGTCGCAGGGCCAGGTCAACGGTTTCCCGACCTACCGTCTGAAGAACACCAAGCTCAATGGCGTGCAATCGCGGTTCAAGGGCTGTGTTCGCGACACCCGCGCGCAGACCTTCAGCCCCGGATCGCCCGAATTCGTGGCGCTGGAAATGTATGTCGCCTCGCGTGGCAACGGTCTGTCGGTCGAAGGCCCCTCGGTCCGCAACTGAACTCTGACCCCGCGCGGCACGGGCTGCGCGGGGTTTTTCGCATCTGAACGCATTCAGGAATCCGCATATGAGCGGAAAAGAAGGACACACGCATGATCTCTCGTCGCGATTTCCTCCAGGTGGGCATGGCCGCCTCGGCCATGGTCGGCGCCTCGGGCTTCGGCAACTGGGCGCGGCTGGCCGCGCAACAGAGCCTGACCCAGGACCAGCTGCTCGGGTTCGACACGTTTGGCAATGTCAGCCTGATCCATGTGACCGACATCCACGGCCAGCTGATGCCGATCTATTTCCGCGAACCCGAGATCAACCTGGGCGTCGGCGCCGCGCGCGGCCAGATGCCCCATGTCACCGGCGCCGATTTCCGCCGCGCCTATGGGATCGAGGATGGATCGCCCTCGGCCTACGCGATGACCTACAACGATTTTTCCGCACTGGCCAAAGGGTACGGCAAGGTCGGCGGGCTGGACCGCGTGTCCACGGTGATCAATGCGATCCGCGCCGACCGCCCCGACGCGCTGCTCTTGGACGGTGGTGACACCTGGCACGGTTCCTACACCTGCTTCCAGACCGAAGGGCAGGACATGGTCAACGTGATGAACGCGCTGAAGCCCGATGCGATGACCTTCCACTGGGAGTTCACCCTGGGCTCGGACCGGGTGAACGAGCTGGTCGAAAGCCTGCCCTACGCCGCATTGGGTCAGAACATCTTTGACGCCGAGTGGGACGAGCCGGCCGAGCTGTTCAAACCCTACAAGTTCTTTGAACGCGGGGGCGTGAAGGTCGCCGTGATTGGCCAGGCTTTCCCTTATATGCCGATCGCCAATCCGCGTTGGATGTTTCCCGAATACAGCTTTGGCATCCGTGACGAGAACATGCAGGCCATGGTCGATGAAGTGCGGTCGATGGGTGCGGAATGCGTCGTCGTGCTGTCGCACAACGGGTTCGACGTGGACAAGAAGATGGCGGGCCGCGTGACCGGCATCGACGTGATCCTGTCGGGCCACACCCATGACGCTCTGCCCGAACCGGTGCAGGTCGAACAGACCTTCATCGTCGCCTCGGGCTCGAACGGCAAGTTCGTGAGCCGCGTCGATCTGGATGTGCGCGACGGCAGGATGATGGGGCTGAAGCACAAGCTGATCCCGATCTTCTCGGACGTCATCGCGCCGGATCCGGTCATCACCAAGGTGATCGAGGACCAGCGCGCGCCCTATGCCGACCAGCTGTCCGAGGTGATCGGTCGCACCGATACGCTGCTGTATCGCCGGGGCAATTTCAACGGCAGCTGGGACGACCTGATCTGCGACGCGCTGATTTCCGAACGCGAGGCCGATATCGCCATGTCGCCCGGCGTGCGCTGGGGCCCGTCGATCCTGCCGGGTCAGGAGATCACCCGCGAGGATATCTGGAACGTGACCTCCATGTCCTATGGCAAGGCGTACCGGACTGAAATGACAGGAGAATTCATCCATACCATCCTGGAAGACGTGGGCGACAACCTGTTCAACGAAGACCCCTATTACCAGCAGGGCGGCGACATGGTGCGTATCGGCGGCATGGGCTACCGCATCGACATCACCAAGCCGCAGGGCGAACGCATCAGCGACATGACCCTGCTGAAGACCGGTGAGCCGATCGACCCCGCCAAGACCTACGTGGTCGCCGGCTGGGCCTCGGTCAACGAGGGCACCGAAGGGCCGCAGATCTGGGACGTGGTGGAAAATCACATTCGCAAACAGGGCACTGTCCAGCTGGATCCGAACAACTCGGTCCAGGTGGTGGGCGCCTGAGCACAAGAACGACGACGCATTGAGGAGATTTGACAGATGTCAGATGAATTCGAAGGGGCGAAGACCTCGCGCCGCAGCTTTCTGACCGGCGCCGCCGCGGCAGGTGCCGCGATGGGCGCCGCCACGTCCGCGCAGGCGGCAGGCGACCCGCTGATTACCGAAGTGCAGGACTGGGCTGCCGGCCTGGGCGACGGCGTGGATGCTTCGCCCTATGGCCTGCCGATCGAGTTCGAAAAGGACGTGGTGCGCCGCAACGTGGAATGGCTGACTGCCGACACGATCAGCTCGATCAACTTCACGCCGATCCACGCTCTGGATGGGACCATTACCCCGCAGGGCTGTGCATTCGAGCGCCACCATTCCGGTGCGATTGAGCTGCGCAAGGAAGATTATCGCCTGATGATCAACGGGTTGGTCGATACGCCGCTGGTCTTTACCTATGCGGATCTGGAACGTTTCCCGCGCAGCCAGAAGACCTTTTTCCTGGAATGCGCCGCCAACACCGGCATGGAATGGGCGGGGGCGCAGCTCAATGGCGCGCAATACACCCATGGCATGATCCATAACATGGAGTACATCGGCGTGTCGCTGCGCACCCTGCTGGAAGAGGCAGGGCTGGGGGCCGCCGGGGACATCAGGGACAAGTGGGTCTATGTCGAAGGGGCGGATGCTTCGTCGAACGGCCGCTCGATCCCGTTGGAAAAGGCGCTGGACGACTGCATGATCGCCTTCAAGGCCAATGGCGAAGCCCTGCGCAAGGAGCACGGCTACCCGGTGCGCCTGGTCGTGCCCGGCTGGGAAGGCAACATGTGGGTCAAGTGGTTGCGGCGCATCGAGGTGATGGACAGGCCGGTTGAAAGCCGCGAAGAGACCTCGAAATACACCGACACGTTGGAAAACGGCACCTCGCGCAAATGGACCTGGGTGATGGATGCCAAATCCATCGTCACCTCGCCCAGCCCGCAAAAGCCGATTGCCCATGGCAAGGGGCCGCTGGTCGTCACCGGCCTGGCCTGGTCGGGCCGCGGTGCGATCACCGCGGTCGACGTGTCGCTGGACGGCGGTGTTTCGTGGCAGGAGGCCCGCCTGGCCGAACCCGGCAAGCCGATGGCGCTGAGCCGCTTCTATCTGGATATCGACTGGCAGGGGGAAGAGATGTTCATCCAGTCGCGCGCCATGGATGAAACAGGCTACGTCCAGCCGACCAAGGCGCAGTTGCGCGAGGTGCGTGGGCTGAACTCGATCTATCACAACAACTGCATTCAGACCTGGCACGTGAACGCCAACGGGGAGGCCAACAATGTCGAAGTTTCCTGAACTGGCGCTGGCGGCCGCCCTTGCGACCCTGACAGCGACGCCCTTGCTGGCCGAGAAGCTGGGGATCGGGCGCCCGGCGACGCCTGACGAAATCGCCGCCTGGGATCTGGACGTGTTCCCCGATGGCTCGAACCTGCCTGCGGGGCAGGGCGATGTCTGGACCGGCGAAGAGGTCTTTGCGGAATACTGCGCCGCCTGTCACGGCGATTTTGCCGAAGGTGTGGACAACTGGCCGAAACTGGCCGGTGGCGCCGACACACTGGCCGACGAAGACCCGCTGAAGACCGTGGGCAGCTACTGGCCGTATCTTTCGACCACCTTCGATTACGTGCGCCGGTCGATGCCCTTCGGCAATGCGCAGTCGATGACGGATGACGATGTCTACGCGATCGTGGCCTATATCCTCTATTCGAATGACCTTGTGGACGATGATTTCGTCCTGTCGAAAGAGACCTTCGCGGACGTGGTGCTGCCCAATGCCGACGGGTTCATTGTCGATGACCGTGCCGAGACCGAACTGCCCGGATTTACTGACCGCTGCATGGCCGACTGCAAGCCGGCTGCGGTGGAAATCACCACCAACGTGGTCTTTCCGGGCGATCCGAACTCGGGCACGGATGCAACACCGATCAGCCAGGCTGTAATGGGCACGGCCCCTGCCGCCGTCCCGGAAGCCGCCACGGAACCCGAGACCGAGGCAGCCGTGGAACCGGTCGCCGAGCCTCCGGCCAAGCCGATGATCCTGGATGCCGCTCTGGTAGAAAAGGGCGCCAAGGTCTTCAAGAAGTGCAAGGCCTGTCACAAGGTCGGGGAAGGCGCCAGGAACGGCACCGGGCCGGTGCTGAACGGCATCTGGGGGCGTACCGCTGGCAGCTACGAAGGGTTCAAATACTCGAACGTGATGGCGGATGCCGGGGGAGGAGGGCTCACCTGGGATGCCGAAACGCTGGCGGGTTATCTTGAAAATCCGCGCAAGTACCTGAAAGGCAACAGGATGTCCTTCGCCGGTCTACGCAAGGAAGGCGATATCGCGGCGATCCTCGAATACCTGAAATCAGTATCGCAGTAACAGCCGGGCCGGGTGGGGAAGCCCCCTCCCGGCCTCTTCGCGCCGACGGGGTGCCCGAGCGGTGAACAAGAAAACCGAACTGGGTGCATGGATCGAGAAATGACTGAAGCAGCGGACAAGGAATCGCGCCACCACAGGTGCCGGAGGGGAAAGATCCGCGCGACGGTTGCGTCGGCCCTTGTGGGCGCCGCCCTTGGAGCCCCGGTCCTTGCGAATGAATTCGGCGATCCTGAACAAGGTCTCAGGGTGTTTGACGACTGCAAGTCCTGCCACGCGGTGGGCGAGGGGGCAAAGAACCGCGTCGGCCCGCACCTGAACGGTGTTTTCGGACGACGCGCCGGGGCCGAGGACGGGTTCAGCTACTCCAATGGTCTGGCCCGCATGGGCCGCAAGGGGCTGGTCTGGGATTTCGACCTGCTCGACCGCTATATCGAGAACCCCAAGGCCTTCGCCTCGGATACGCGCATGGCCTATCGCGGCTTGAAGGATGAACAGGACCGCGCCGACCTTCTGGCTTTTCTGCGCCAGTATTCGGACAACCCGGGCGACATCCCCGAGGCACCGCCCACCCTTACCGGCACCGACCATTCCGTTGCGCCCGAGATCCTGGCGATCCAGGGCGACCCGGACTATGGCGAGTACCTCAGCTCGGAATGCACCTCGTGCCACCAGTTGTCGGGGAGCAATGACGGTATTCCCGGCATCATCGGCTGGCCCGCCGAGGATTTCGTCATCGCCATGCACGCCTACAAGGACGAGTTCCGCCCGCATCCCGTCATGCAGATGATGGCCGGGCGTCTTTCGAATGAAGAGATTGCGGCCCTGGCCGCGTATTTCGAGGTCGTGGAGTAACACGGCCCATTGCCCCAAAAACGGGAGGGAATTGGGACATGAAACTGAACAGACGCGGATTTCTGGGTGCCACGGCGGGCGCTGCGGCAGCGGCCAGCCTGTCGGCGCCCATGGCTCAGGCCTCGGGCAGCGGCAAACCAAAGGTCGTGGTGATCGGCGGCGGTGCGGGCGGGGCAACCTGCGCGCGCTACATCGCCAAGGATTCGAATGGCGAGATTGACGTCACCCTGATTGAGCCCACCCGCACCTATTACACCTGTTTCTTCTCGAACCTCTACATGGCGGGTATCCGCGATCTGCGCTCGATTTCCCATAGCTACGGCAAATTGGCCTCGGATTACGGTATCAACGTGGTGCATGACTGGGCGGTGAATATCGACCGCGAGGCGCGCACCGTGTCGCTTGCCGGTGGCGCGACGCTGACCTACGACCGCCTGGTGCTGTCGCCTGGCATCGACTTCGTCGACGGCGCGGTGCCCGGCTGGGACCTGACCCGGCAGAACAAGATGCCCCATGCCTATAAGGCGGGCTCGCAGTCGGAATTGCTGAAGGCCCAGATCGAAGCCATGCCCGAGGGCGGCACATTCGCCATGGTCGCGCCGCCGAACCCGTTCCGCTGCCCGCCAGGGCCGTATGAACGTATCTCGATGATCGCCCATATCCTGAAGAACAGGAACCCGACCGCCAAGATATTGATTGCCGATCCCAAGCCGAAATTCTCGAAACAGGCGCTGTTCCAGGACGGTTGGAGCCGTCACTACGACGGCATGATCGAATGGGTCGGTCCCGACTTCGGTGGCGGCGCCGTCGAGGTCAATGCGGACGAGATGACGGTGAGCATTGACGGCGAGGTGACGAAGGTCGATGCCTGCAACGTGATCCCGGCGATGAAGGCCGGCCGCATCTGCGACATGGCTGGCATTACCGAGGGCAACTGGGCCCCGGTCATCCCCCACACGATGCAGAGCCGCGTGGACGGGAGCATCCACGTGCTGGGCGATGCGTCGAACCAGGGTGACATGCCGAAATCGGGCTTTGCAGCCAACAGCCAGGCGAAGGTCGCGGCGATGGCCGTGCGCTCGGCCCTGACCGGATCAAAGCTGTTCCCGGCCAAGTTCACCAACACCTGCTGGTCGCTGATCGACGAGGGCGACGGCGTCAAGGTCGGGGCCTCCTACGAGGCCACGGACGAGAAGATCGCCAAGGTCGACGGGTTCATCAGCCAGGTGGGCGAGGATGCCGAACTGCGCCAGGCCACTTACGAGGAAAGCGTCGGCTGGTACCGGGGCATGACCTCGGACATGTTCGGCTGATTGAAAATTCCGACAGGGTCACGCAGACCCCGACTTCACACAAGGATATGAAAATATGCGTAAATTTCTGATAGCTGCCGCTGCGATCGCCCTGGCCGCCCCCGCGTTTGCCGATGGCCATGGGGCCGGTCTTGCCACCATCTATGATTTCGACGGCAGCTTCGAAGATGCCACTTTTGCCGTCGAAAGTGCCATCGTCGGTGCCGGTCTGGTGATTGACTATGTCAGCCATACCGGCGAGATGCTGAACCGCACCGGCGCGGATGTTGGCTCGGACGTGAAGATCTTCGAGGCCGCGGACATCTTCCTGTTCTGCTCGGCGGTTCTGAGCCGCAAGGTGATGGAAGCCAACCCGATGAACCTGGCCCATTGCCCCTATGGCATCTTTGTTGCCGAGCGTGAAGACAAGGTGATGATCGGCTATCGCAACTACCCCGAGGGCGAAATGCAGGAGGTGCAGGCGCTGCTGGACCAGCTGGCCCGTGAAGCCGCGGAGAACTGAGCACTTCAGACAGACCCTGTTGGTTTCGGCCCCAGACTGACCCGCGCGCCCGGTTCGCGCGGGTTATTCGTTGGGGATGGTCAAGCAACGGGGCGTGTGAGCCGTCGCTGCAGGCGCTCGACCTGCCAACGGTTTTTTGATCGGGGAAGTATTTCGATTTCCAGATATTGGGCTTGGCCCGTACTTCTGCGGCTGGTACAGTGCCTGCGCGTACAGGCGGGGCGGGATCAGCCCCTGAAAGGAGAGCAATGGAAACCGAATTTACCCCCTTGGCCTCGTTGATCGGCGGGCTTCTGATCGGTGTGGGCACCGTGCTTCTGATGTGGACGCGCGGCAATGTCTTCGGCGCGACCGGCATCCTGTCGGGCGCGCTTGTCGGCCCGGATCGCGGCTGGCGGCTGACGTTGCTTGCGGGCATGATCAGCGGCCCATGGGTCTACAAGCTCGCCACCGGGGCCCTCCCTGCGGTGCAGCCGACTGTCGGCATGGGGGTCATGGTGCTGGGCGGGGTGATCGTCGGCATGGGAGCGACATATGGTTCGGGATGCACCTCGGGCCACGGGGTCTGCGGCATGGCCCGGCTGTCGCCGCGGTCGATCGTTGCGACTCTGGTGTTCATGGTGATGACGGGCGTGACGGTCTATGTCATCCGCCACGTGGTCGGAGGCTAGGCGGATGAAGCACCTGATCCTATATTTCGCCGGCCTGCTCTTTGGTTTCGGGATTTCCATGTCCGGCATGGGCAATCCCGCAAAGGTTCTGAATTTCTTCGACGTGGCAGGCACTTGGGATCCAAGCCTCATCCTGGTGATGGGGGGTGCCCTGGTGACGACCTTCATCGGCTATCGCGTGGTGCTGAAACGCCCGGCACCGGCCTTCGATGCGGCCTTCCACCTGCCCACTTCCCGGGTGATCGATGCGCGGCTCATCGGCGGGTCGGCAGTTTTCGGCATTGGCTGGGGCGTGACCGGCTTTTGCCCCGGCGGAGTGCTGCCGGTGCTGTCGACCGGTGCGCCCTCGGTTCTTTTGTTCACCGGTGCCATGATCGGGGGAATGTTCGCGGCTCGCGCCCTGATCCAGGCCCGGGCCAACCGCAACCCCGGCGTCGCCGGCCCAAATGTCTGAGGAGCTCACATGTCCTACCCGTCCAACATGCAGGTCAAACCCGAGGTAACACCCTTTTTCGACCCTGGGACAAACACGATCACCTATGTGGTCAAGGACCCCGCCAGCACTGCCTGCGCGGTGGTGGATTCGGTCATGGATATCGACTATTTCGCGGGCCGTATCACCTATGACAACGCCGACAAGGTGGTTGAATTCATTCGCGAAAACGGGCTTCAGCTGGAATGGCTGATCGAAACCCACGTGCATGCCGACCACCTGTCGGCCGCGCCCTACATCCAGCGGGAGCTGGGCGGCAAGATCGGTATCGGCGACCAGATCACCGTGGTGCAGGAGACCTTTGGCAAGGTCTTCAACGAAGGCACCGAGTTCCAGCGCGACGGCAGCCAGTTCGATGCGCTCTTCACCGATGGCGATACCTATGAGGTCGGCTCCATGACCTGTGTGGCCATGCACACGCCGGGCCATACCCCGGCCTGCATGGTTCATGTGATGGGTGATGCGGCTTTCGTGGGCGACACGCTCTTCATGCCGGATGCGGGATCGGCGCGGGCGGACTTTCCGGGGGGCGATGCCGGGCAGCTCTACGACTCGATCCAGAAGGTGTTGACCCTGCCCGATGAGACCCGGCTTTTCATGTGCCACGATTATGGCGGGCAGAACGGCCAGCGCGACATCGCCTGGGAGACAACCGTGGGCGAGGAACGCGCCGAAAACATCCACGCCGGCGGCGGCAAGTCGCGTGAGGAGTTCGTCAGGTTCCGCACCGAGCGCGATGCGACCCTGGCGGTGCCGCGGCTGATCATTCCCTCCCTGCAGGTCAACATGCGCGCCGGTGATGTGCCCGAGGATCCCGACGGCAACCCGATGCTGAAAGTGCCGGTGAACAAGCTGTGATTACGGGTCTGGAAGATATCGATGTAAAGGCGCTGGACGACCGCGTCGCCGTCGCGGGGCAGATCCGCGCCGATCACGTACCGGCCATCGCGGCGGCGGGCTTTGCCTGCGTGATGATGAACCGGCCCGCGCAGGAGGAATACGGTCAGCCTGACTGGGGCGAGATTGTTGCCGCCTGCGAAGCCGCCGGGATCGAGGCGCGCTATGTGCCGATGAGCGACCGCGCTTCGGCGATGCAGGCGCTGGAAGGCTTCCGCGCGGCCCTGGCCGAGGTGGACGGGCCTATCTTCGCCTTCTGCCGCTCCGGTGCGCGCTGCGAGATCCTTTATCGGGCGGCGCTTGGATGAGTCTTTCCCGGACGGCGCTCGGCCGCTATGTCCCGATCCTTGACTGGGGCCGCCGGTACGACGGGCGCGCGGCTGGGGCCGACCTGATGGCGGCGGTGATCGTCACCATCATGCTGATCCCGCAATCGCTGGCCTATGCGCTGCTGGCCGGGTTGCCGCCGCAGATGGGGCTTTACGCCTCGATCCTGCCGCTGGTGGCCTATGCGCTGTTCGGCACCTCGCGCGCGCTGGCGGTGGGACCGGTGGCGGTGGTCAGCCTGATGACCGCGGCGGCGGTTGGCGGGCTTGGCTTGCAAGGCCCCGCCGAATACGCGCTTGCCGCCATTACCCTGGCCTTTCTTTCCGGGTTGATCCTGCTGGTCATGGGGCTGTTCCGCCTTGGCTTCCTGGCGAATTTCCTCAGCCACCCGGTGATTGCCGGGTTCATCGCCGCGTCTGGTCTGCTGATTGCGGCAAGTCAGCTCAAGCATATCCTCGGGGTGGAGGCGAACGGCCACAGCCTGCTGGCGATGCTGGGGGGGGTGATCGGCGATCTGGGCCAGACCAACCCGATCACCCTGGCCATCGGCGCGGGCTCGGCTGCGTTTCTGTTCTGGGTGCGCAAGGGGTTGAAACCCTTGCTGATTTCGGTGGGGCTGCCACCGCGACTGGCGGACAGCCTGGCGAAGGCGGGGCCGGTAGGAGCGGTCGCGGTGACGACGCTCTTGTCCTGGGGCTTTGATCTGGCGGGCCGGGGCGTGGCCATCGTTGGCGAAGTGCCCAAGGGCCTGCCGCCGCTGACCCTGCCCAGCTTCGACATGGCGCTCTGGGGGCAGCTTTTTGCCTCGGCACTGCTGATTTCGATTATCGGTTTCGTTGAAAGCGTTTCGGTTGCGCAGACGCTGGCCGCGAAGAAGCGCCAGCGCATCGTGCCGGATCAGGAGCTGGTGGGGCTGGGGGCGTCCAATGTGGCGGCCGCCCTGTCGGGGGGCTACCCGGTGACTGGCGGGTTCGCCCGTTCGGTGGTGAATTTCGACGCGGGCGCCGAGACGCCGGCGGCGGGCGCGTTCACCGCGGTGGGCATCGCCGGGGCGGCGCTGTTCCTGACGCCGCTGCTTTTTTTCCTGCCCAAGGCCACCTTGGCGGCCACGATCATTGTGGCCGTGCTGGGCCTGGTCGACCTCGGCATCCTGAAACGTACCTGGAACTACCACCGCGCCGATTTCACCGCCGTGGCCGCCACCATTGCCCTGACCCTGGGGTTCGGGGTCGAGATCGGTGTGTCGGCGGGTGTGATCCTGTCCATCGCGCTGTTCCTTTACAAGACCTCGCGACCGCATATCGCCGAGGTCGGCGTGGTGCCCGGCACGCAGCATTTTCGCAATATCAACCGGCATGAGGTCTGGACCCACCCTGCGGTGGTGACGCTGAGACTGGATGAGAACCTCTATTTCGCGAACTCCCGGTTCATCGAGGACTACCTGCTGGAGCGCGTCGCGCGCGGGGGGGTGCGCCATGTCGTGCTGATGTGCTCGGCGGTGAACGAGATCGACCTGTCGGCGCTGGAGGCGCTGGAAGAGATCAACCGGCAGCTGGCCGATGAGAGCGTGACCCTGCACCTGTCCGAGGTAAAGGGCCCGGTCATGGACCGCCTGTCGCACACCCATTTCCTGGCCGATCTGACCGGCGAGGTCTTTCTGACCCAATATATGGCGCAGGCCACCCTTGGGCCGGTCGAGGGCTGCCCCCATTGGCGTGACGGCGGGCGCGAGAACGTGGCGTAACAGGGAAGTGGGATTTATTGAACGCTTGTGCAATTCCTGCTACGCCGGGCCCAACCGGATGAGGGAGGATACCCATGCAGATCACTGAAAACACCGTTGTCGTTGTCTCGGGGGGCGCCTCGGGCCTGGGCGGCGCCGTGGCACGCGCCTTCGCTGAGGCCGGCGCCAAGGTCGGCATTTTCGACCTGAACGAAGAGGCCGGTCAGGCCATGGCGGCCAAGATTGGCGGCGCTTTTGCCAAGGTCGATGTCTCGGATGCCGACAGCGTGGCGGAGGGGTTCAAGACCCTGCGTGCCGTGCATGGCCAGGAACATGTGATGGTCAACTGTGCGGGCATTGCGCCGGCGGCCAAGACCGCCTCCAAGGGCGTGGCGCATGACGCGGCGCTTTATGCCAAGGTGATCCAGGTCAACCTGATCGGCAGCTTCAACTGCGCCAGTCAGGCGGCGGCGGGCATGATGGTGGCCGAGCCGGTGACGGCGGACGGCGAGCGCGGCGTGATCATCAACACCGCCTCGATCGCGGCCTTTGACGGGCAGATCGGTCAGTTGGCCTATGCGGCGTCCAAGGGCGGCGTGGTCGGTATGACCCTGCCCATGGCGCGCGACATGATGCGCGATGGGGTGCGGGTGATGACCATCGCGCCGGGCATTTTCCGCACGCCGATGCTGGAAGGCCTGCCGCAGGAAGTTCAGGATAGCCTGGGCGCGCAGGTGCCCTTTCCGTCGCGCCTGGGCGATCCCGCCGAATACGCTGCCATGGCGCGCCATATCGTCGAGAACTCGATGCTGAACGGCGAGGTGATCCGCCTCGATGGTGCGATCCGCATGGCGCCGCGCTGAGGTACGCCAGCTTCTGGAACGACAAGGCCCGGGCAGTGCCCGGGCCTTTTCGGTTTCACACTGCGTCCGGCTGGTTTGGCGGAGCGGCCGCGACAAACTCGGGCAGGGCATCCAGCGCCTCGAAGATGCGGGTCACGGTCGGGTAGGGGGCCATATCGACCTCGAACCGCTTGTTGTTCCAGACCTGCGCATAGAGGCAGAGGTCGGCCATGGTGGGGGTGTCGCCGTGGCAGTAGCGCCCGGTGTCCGCACTGCCTGCCAGCGCGGCCTCCAGCGCGGCGAAGGTCACGCCAACCCAATGACGGAACCACGCCGCCTTGTCGCCGCCGAACTGGCTTTCGACATGTTGCAGCACCCGCAGATTGTTCAGCGGATGCACTTCGCAGGCGATCATGTAGGAGAGCGAGCGCACCCGCGCGCGGCCCACCGGATCGGCGGGCAGAAGGGCGGGCTCGGGGTGCATCTCTTCGAGCCACTCGATGATGGCAAGGGATTGGGTCAGGACGGTGCCGTCGTCCAGCTCCAGCGACGGGACCAGGCCGGCGGGATTCTTGGCCAGGTAGTCCGCGCCGCGGTTCTCGCCCTTCAGAAGGGCATAGGACAGGTATTCATAGTCCAGCCCCTTGACCTTCAGCGCCGCTCTCAGGCGGGTCGAGGTCGAGGACCGGAAATAGTTGTGCAGTTTCAGCATGCGCGCTCCGTTCGTTTCAGATGCAACATGCCATGGGAGGGGGCGGGGTGAAAGCCTGTCTGGCGGGCTGTCCGGGGGAAACGCCCTGAATTCCCCCCTCAGCCTGGCTCGTCGGGCCAGATGCGCCAGGCAAGCAGCAGGCAAAGCGCGCCGGACAGGGCCAGCCCCGCCATGGCCCAGGCGCTGCCGAACCCGGTGATCAGCATGCCCGACAGTGGGTAGGCCACCAGCCAGCAGGCATGGGACAGCGTGAACTGCGCGGCAAAGAGGGCCGGGCGATCCTCCGGCGGGCCGGAACGGGCGATGAGCCGCCCGGACGGGGTCAGCATGGCCGAATAGCCCAGACCGACCCCGGCCCAGCCGAGGGCCAGCCCCTCCAGTTGCAGCGGACCGCCAGCCCAGATCCCGGCGAGGACCGCCAGGGATGCGGTGCCAACAGCACCGCCTGCCAGCATCACTTGCCGCTCCGGCACCTGTTTCAACAGCCGTGGCAGGGCCAGTGCCGCCAGCATCGAGCCCAGTCCGAACCCGGCCAGCGCCAGCGCCACGGCGCTTTCGCCAAGACCCAGATCGACGCGCACGATCACCACAGTGTTGACGATCACCATGGCCCCGATCGACGAGATTACCCCGTTCAGCGCCAGAAGAGCCCGCAGCCGCGGTGTGGCCAGATACAGGCGCAGCCCCCGCGTGGTGCGGTCGTAGATCCCGCGACGTGCGGTGGCTTTGGGGCTGGGCAGGCTGACCGAGACCACCAGAAGCGCCGAGGCGGCAAAGCCGATGGCGGTGCCCCAGAACAGGTTGTCGAAACTCATCAGGGTCAGCAGCGCGGCGGCCAGCATCGGGCTCAGCAGGCTTTCCATGTCCATCGCAAGACGCGACAGCGACAGGGCGCGGGTGTATTCGTCCTCGGCCGGCAATACGTCGGGCACGCTGGCCTGAAACGCCGGGGTAAACCCGGCCGAGGCCGATTGAAGCAGGAAAATCAACACATAGACCTGCCAGACCTCGGTGACGAAAGGCAGGCCGATGGCGACCGCTCCCCGCACCAGGTCCAGCGCCACCAGCATGCGCCTGCGGTCCAGCCGCTCGGCCAGGGCGGCGGCCAGAGGGGCCACCAGAACGTAGGCGACCATCTTGATGGTCAGCGCGGTGCCCAGCACCAGCCCCGCACGCTCACCGGCCAGGTCATAGGCCAGAAGGCCAAGCGCCACGGTGGCCAGACCGGTGCCGGTCAGCGCCACCAGCTGTGCGCCGAACAGGTGGCGGTAGGTGCGATTTGCCAGGATGCCGGCCATTGGCCCTCACAGGTACTTGGTAATCCGCCGGAACCCGTCCGCGTCCGTGCCTCCGGGCGCTTCGGGGTCCAGGCAGTGGTCGATGTGATCGTGGATCAGCACCCGCTTGGCATTGGTGATCGCCTTTTCCACGGCAAAGAGCTGCTGGGCGATCTCGGGACATGGGGCACCCTCCTCGAGCATTGACAGGACTTTTGCCAGATGCCCATGCGCCCGTTTCAGCCGGGCAATGATCTGCGGGTGGGATTGGTGAAGATGCGAGTCGGTCATAGGCTTATCCCTATCCCCCCCATAGGGATGTCGCAAGGCAATGCGACCGCGACATCCGGCCTCGTCACGGCAGTTTCCACCATGTCCTGCACGAGCCGGCCCGTTATGCTAAACCACCTCGCACTCGATTCGCTGCCAAGGCGAAGAGGGCCGAACAAGCGCCGCGTTGTACCACAGTCCAGGGAAACCCATGGAGACCGACAAGACAAGACAGGCCGCCCGCCTAAGCGTGGCGCCGATGATGGATTTGTGAGACGGGGTGTATCCTGCTGATATTATGGGGTTTTCAGGGGTGATTTTGGCGTGTAGCGCATATGTAGCAACCGTTCCTACCTGATGATGAAGCCACACTTCACATGTTTGATGATGCAACATTCTCGGTACTTCGACAAGCGAGGGTGCCGAGGGAACGCCGGGTCTTACCTCGTTGTCGGGAAAGCCCAGAGTGAAGTACCTATTTGCAGCGTTCCGGCTGACCTACCGGAGGTCTGGGTCTTTCGATTCTGTGCGGGGCGGGATGGTTCTTCGGGGTTCATGACGAACTCCCGGAGAAACACCTGAGACCGCAAGTCGCGACTGATTTCTTTTTTGATTTTCAATGGGAGTTCAAAAGCAGTGCCGGTTTCTTCCTTCGTTTGTGTGAACTCATCTAACTTGTGCTTCTCCATGAACTGAAAATGGTACAGGAAAATGTTAGGCGGAATTCCGGGCCAAACCGGTCTTTCGGCTGAGAACCAAGATGCAACGTTGCGGCCCGTCGAAGGAGATATTCGCCGTGATCGCCAATGTAGATATGGGCTAACCCAAAGAAACGCGATGCAAAGCCGTCGTTTTCTTGTTTGTTAACGGCGAACATAAACAACCTTTAGCCGACGCAAGTATCGTATTCCAACGCTGCAGCGGGGCCCCGGCGAAGCGCCCTCTGGCGCTTCGCTCATGGTTTCTGATGTGTGAGCGTTACCTGCCAGTGATCCCTGGGAATGCGATCAGGAGGCCGACAGCCAGAATCTGCAGCGCGATGAAGGGGAACATCGAGCGGAAGATTTCTCCCAATGTGATGTCGGGAGGTGCAACGCTCTTGAGATAGAAGGCGGCCGGGCCGAATGGCGGGGACAGGAAGCTGACCTGCATGTTCATGGCGAACACCACCCCGAACCAGATCGGATCATAGCCCAGCTTGATCACGATCGGCACGAAGATCGGCATGGTCAGAAGCGCGATGCCGACCCAATCGAGGAACATGCCCAGCACGAACAGGATCAGCATCATGAACAGGATCACCACGATGGGTGTGTCCGAGATGCCGGTGATCAGGCCCGAGACAAAGCTGATACCGCCCATCAGGTTGAACACGCCGACCAGCGCCGAGGCGCCGATGCCGATCCAGACGATCATGCCGGTGGTTTTCAAGGTTTGCATGGCGGCGTCCATCAGCATTTTCCAGCTGAACTCTCCCCGCACGATGGTCGACAGCATCACACCGAAGGCGCCGATGGCCGAGGCTTCTGTCACTGAAGCGATGCCGCCATAGATCGAACCCAGCACGAAGGCCACGACCAGCAGCGGCAGGATCAGCCCGCGCAGCTTTGCCAGTTTCTCCGACATCGGCATGTCGTCCCCGTCAACAGGAGGGGCCACGTCCGAGGTGTAGGAACGGAACAGAATATAGGCGACGTAGAACGAGGCCAGCATGAAGCCTGGCACGAAGGCCGAGGTGAAGAGATCTCCGACCGAGACATTTGCCGTCAGGCCATAGATGATCAGAACAATCGAAGGTGGCACCATGGTGCCGAGGCTGCCGCCCGCGCACACCACGCCGATGGCCAGTTTGCGGTCATATCCCAACCGCAGCATCTGCGGCAGGGCCAGCATGCCCAGAAGCACGATCTCGCCCCCGATGATCCCGGACATCGCCGCAAGGATCACAGCCACAAAGATCGTCTGGATGGCGACACCGCCGCGAAGACGCCCACCAACGATTTTCATAGCATCGAACAGATCACGGGCAATGCCGGACCGGTCGAGGATCGCTGCCATCAGCACGAACATCGGCACCGAGACGAAGACAAAGGAGGACACAAAGGAAAAGATCCGGCTGGTGACCAGCGGTACCGCCATGGGACCGAACCAGCCCAGGGTAAAGATCAGGGCAACCAGAAGGGTCACGAAAGCCAGGGGCATGCCGGAGATCAGCAGCCCCAGCAGCATGATGAACATCACCAGGGTGCCGTATTCGACACCAAGAGCGCTCAGATCAAACATGGATTACTTCCCCCGCAGCCGGTTGATGACGAAAAGAGCGAACTGGATGGTCATGATCACCAGAACGATGAACAGAAACGCCCGAAGAAAGGTCGGGAAGGGCGGGTTCCAGGCGCTGCCAGAGGTGATCATGCGGAACTCGCCCGTGGGGGCGTAGAAGCTCTTGATTACCGTCGGCCAAAGCGCATAGCTGAACATTCCCGTCGCAAGCCCGCAGATCGTGTAGATGGCCATGTCGAGCCAGCGTTTTACCCTCTCACCGACATAGTCGTACACCAGCACAACCCGGATATGCCCGTCGCGGGACACCGAGTGAAGCCCGCCGAACACAAAGCAAACGGCGCACAGGAATATGGTGGTTTCATGCACCCAGATGGTCGGGCTGTCGAAGACATAGCGCATGATGACTTCGAAGATCAGGATACCCATCGACAACAGGAACAACGCTGCAAACAGGTGGCCGAGTTTCAGAATGCCGCCGGCCAGCATATCGGGCGCGACGTCTTCCTCTTCTTTCGGCTCTTCGGGAATGGGGTTTTGCTGTTCCTCGACCATGGTCTTTCCGTCTTCCGGTGTTTTGAGGAATAAGTGCCCGCGCCGATGGAGTCCTTTCGGCGCGGGCGGCAAGGTTTACTTGAGCAGACCTTGCGAGGTCAGGTAGGCGTTCAGACTGTCGAACACCTTCTGGGCGTTGGCGCTTTGCGACGCGATGTCGACCCATTGCTCCTTGGCGATGGCACGGAACTTGGCGCGCTCTTCCTGGCTCCAGTCATGAATGGTGATGCCCTTGGCGCGGGCTTCGGCCACGGCTTCGAGGTCTTTCATGAACAGCTGCGACGTCATATCGAGCGCCAGGTGATTAACCGACATTTCCAGCAGGTTCTGCAGGTCTGCCGGCATGCTGTCCCAGGTGGCTTTGTTGATCGAGACTTCGACCAGCGGCATCGAGTGGAAGCCCGGGTAGATCGGGTGGGGGGCGATGTCGTTCATGCCAGCGGCCTGGTTGGCCGAGAACACGGTATAGTCGGCCGCGTCGATCACGCCCTTGTCGAGCGAGGTGAAGACCTCGGAACCGGGCAGGTTCACCGGGACAGCGCCGGCTGCAGCGAACACCTTCTGAACCAGACCTTCGGGCGCGCGCATCTTGATGCCTTTCAGGTCTGCCACGCTATCGATCGGCACTTTCGAGACAAAGGCTTCGAGACCGCCCGAGGTGGCGCCGATGAACTGCAGACCATAGGGGTTCAGCAGTTCGTTCATCATCTCCTTGCCGCCGCCATAGTTGACATAGCGCAGCATTTCATAGGGCGAACCCCAAGCACCAACGGTGTTGCCGATCAGGGCAAAAGCCGGGTCCTTGCCCGAAATGTAGGCGGTGGCGGTGATGTGACCATCGAGAATGCCAGCGCCAACCGCGTCGTGAGTTTCGTTGTATTTCACAACCGAATCCACCGGCAGCATTTCGATTTCCAGATGGCCGCCCGAAGCAGCGGACACTTTTGCAGCCCATTCCTGTTCGATGATGAAGGTCGGGTTGCCGGCCGGGTCGGACGATTGGAATTTCAGGTTGTAATCTGCAGCCATCGCCGGAATGGCGGTGACACAAGCGACCGCAGTGGCGATCAGCGTCTTGCGAAGTGACATAGTGTTCTCCTCCTTGATCGGTAGTGCGCATTTCGGCACGCAGCCCCTGGCACACCACCCATTTCACAAGGTCCGGCCCCGCTTGTGGTCCGGACATTTCTCCAGGCGAGCGCAGCCCCCCCAAACCAATTACTCCGGCAGGTGATTCACCTGCCTTGAGCAAAATCCTACTTTGTTCACGTGAACAACTCAACAAAAAAGTTCACGTGAACAGGGGTGCTTGTCAGCCTCGCGACAGGCTCTGCAAACGGTTCGAGTGTTGCCTTGCGAGCGCGAGCCCGAAATCGGATGGCGCAAGAAAGGGCGCGCGGTCAAAAGTCCCGATCCCCAGCGCCTCGGCATGGATGCGTTTGCCGTAGGTGATCAGGTGCTCCAGGGATTGCATGACGAAGGCGATGGCCGGAAGGGCCTCTGCATGGAGGTTTGCCGCGTCTTCCTTTCGGCCTTCTTTCCAGTGCTGCATGATCTGAACCGCCACTGGTACGATGTCCGGTGCCAGCACGAACCCAGAGCAACCTGCCTGCAAGAGATCGATCATGTCGAGCCCGCCGCGGCCTCCAAGAATGGTCAGATCGTCGCCCGCGGCTTCGATCACACCCTGAACGGCCAGCGCCGAATCCTCGCTTTTGACCGCCTGGAAGGTGAGGCACCGATTTTTCAGCCGGGCGATATCTGCGGCAGACAGGGCACGGCCCAGATAGGCCGGTGCATTCTGAATGGCGATGGGCAGCGAAGTGGCATCGGCGACGCGCTCGAACATGTCCAGATAGACGTCTGCACCGTAACTCCCCACCATGGCGGGTTGCAGGATCAGCCAGTCGGCACCGTTGCTTTCGGCCACCCGCACCATTTCAATCTGCTCGGCGACGGAGTTGCCCGCGATGGTCACGGAAAAGGGTTGTCTTCCTGACACCGCACGGCCAGCGATTTCCACCATACGGTGGCGTTCGGACGGTGTCAGTTTCAAGACTTCGGTTGCCAGCCCCAAAACCGTTATGCCATCGCACCCGGCATTCAGGCAATACTCGACCTGCGCCGTCATGGCGCCTGGGTCGATATTCTCATCACGCTGAAAAAACGCGTAAAGCACCGCGTGAATGCCGGTGAACATGTCCTTACCACTCGGCAATGGAGCCATCCTCATGCCGCCAGATCGGTGCGCGCCAGCGATGGCCTTGGGCGGCCCGTTCTTGCACCACCTTTTCGTTCACCTCGATCCCCAGCCCGGGGCCGTCCGGGATGTGCAGGAACCCGTTTTCCAGTTTGAAATCCCCCTCGGCTACGTAGTCCAGCAGGTCGCCACCCTGATTGTAGTGGATGCCAAGGCTCTGTTCCTGGATGAAGGCGTTGTGGCAAACCGCGCCCACTTGCAGGGAAGCGGCCAGGGCGATCGGTCCCAGCGGACAATGCGGGGCCAATGCCACGTCATAGGCCTCGGCCATGTGCCCGATCCGCACCATTTCGGAAATGCCGCCGACATGCGCCGTGTCCGGGTTGATGATCGCTGCCGCACGGGCCTCGAACACCCGGCGGAAATCATACCGCGAATGCAGCCGTTCGCCGATCACCAGCGGGATCGATGTGGCGCGGGACAAGTTGGCCATTTCCTCGACATGGGCCGAGGTCACTGCATCTTCGACAAACAGCGGGCGCAAAGGTTCCAGCTCTTTCAGCAAAACCTTTGCCATGGGCGCTTGCACGCGGCCGTGAAAATCGAAGGCCAGATCCATGTCTGTGCCCACCGCATCACGAAGATCACCCAGTTTGCGGACGATCCCGTCGATCTTGCGGTGGCTATCGACGATCTGCAGTTCTTCGCAGATATTCATCTTGCAGGAGTCGAACCCGGCGGCCATCAATTCGCGCGCGCCTTCGATCAGGTTGTCAGGACGGTCCCCGCCAATCCAGCAATAAGAGCGGATCTTGTTGCGCACCGGCCCACCCAACAGCGCATGCACCGGCGCCCCAAGATCCTTGCCCTTGATATCCCAAAGCGCCATGTCGATGCCGGACATGGCGCTCATCAGCACCGGGCCGCCACGATAGCAGCCGTTGCGATACAGCATTTGCCAGATGTCTTCGACATGGCGCGGGTCGCGCCCGATCAGGGCATCCGCGAATTCGTCGATCTTGGCGGCCAGGGTCTCGGCATGGCCTTCAAGCACCGGCTCACCCCAGCCAGTCAGACCCGCATCGGTGTCGATTCTCAGAAACAGCCAGCGCGGCGGCACGACATAGGTGGTGAGGCCGGTGATTTTCATGGCTTCCTCAATAGGTTGCGCGTCCACCAGACAGGTCGAACACGAAGCCGGTGGTATAGGAACAGTCGTCGGAACACATGAACGACACCATGGCGGCAATTTCATCTACCGTGCCGGGGCGGCCCATCGGGATCTTGGCCAGCATGTAGCCAAGCTGCTCTTCGGTCACGTCGTCCAGCATTTCGGTCATGATCACTGCCGGGCAAAGTGCATTGACCCGAATATTCGAGGTCGCCAATTCCTTGCCCAGCGATTTTGTCAGCCCGATCACCGCCGCCTTGCTGACCGAATAGGCCGAGGCATTGGGATTGCCCTCTTTGCCGGCGATAGACGAGATGTTGGCGATCCGGCCGTAATCGCTTTTCTGCATGATCGGCACAATGGCGCGACAGGTGTGGAAAATGCCGTTAAGGTTGACGTTCTGCACCGCGTACCAGGTCTCCAGCGGGTAATCGACCACCGGCATATTCACCCCGGCAATCCCGGCAGAGTTGACCATCAGTTCGATCCCGCCCAACTCGGCTTCGACCTCTGCCGCGGCGGCTTCGACGCTGTCATAATCCGACACATCGACCTTCTGAGTGATCACGGTGCCCAAGGGCGACAGAGCTTCCTTGGCCTTCGCGAGCGTATCTTCGCTGATGTCCCACAGGGCCACCGAGGCGCCATTTTCCAGGAACCGTTTGGCGATGGCAAAACCCATGCCCCGACCACCCCCGGTGATGACGGCGCGCTTTCCGCTCATATCAGTCTTGTTCATGTCATCTCGTCCTTTTGCTTGGTGGCGGCGCCGCCGCTCATAGTCAATGGTTGTCGCGGGGCGTCGCGCGGGCGGCGATCCGCTGGTGTTTCACCGCCGGTTTCAGAACCATGCCCTTGTCGAACTGGTCGACCATGCCGCGCTGGATTTCCTGCCACGGGCTTTGGTGGTCCGGCACCTGGTAGCCGCCAGAAACCTGCAACGCTGTACGCCGTGCCTCGATCTCATCCACTGATACCTGCATGTCGGCGCGCCCTTTGCGCAGATCGACCCGGATCATGTCTCCGGTTTTCAGCAGTGCCAGCCCACCCCCGGCGGCTGCTTCCGGGGCGGCATTCAGGATCGACGGGCTACCTGAGGTGCCCGATTGCCGCCCGTCACCTATGGTGGGCAATTCGGTGATCCCGGCCTTCAGCATTGCAGCGGGCGGCTGCATGTTCACCACTTCTGCCCCGCCCGGATAGCCGATCGGCCCGACGCCACGGATCACCAGAATGCAGTTCTGGTCGATTTCCAGCGCCGGGTCATCGATCCGGGCATGGTAGTCCTCGGGCCCGTCGAACACGATGGCGCGGCCTTCGAACGCCTCGGGGTCATTCGGGTTGGACAGATAGCGTGCCCGGAAGCCTTCCGAGATCACGCTGGTCTTCATGATCGCGCTGTCGAACAGGTTGCCGGTCAGGTTGATGAACCCGGCTGCCGGTTTCATCGGCTCTGCGAAGCGGCGGATGACTTCCGTGTCTTCGATCTCTGCCCCACCATAGCTTTCCACCATGGCGGCATCTGCCACGTTTCCAGCTTGCGGGTGGGGCAGGGCGCCGGCCCGGATCAGCTCACCGATCACCGCAGGCACACCCCCGGCGCGGTGGAAATCCTCGGCCAGATAGTCCCCGGCCGGTTGCATGTTGCACAACAGCGGGATGTCATGGCCCAAACGCTGCCAGTCGTCATTGCTCAGTTCGACACCCACATGGGCAGCGACGGCGTTCAGGTGGATCGGCGCATTGGTGCTGCCGCCCAGTGCGGAATTGACCACGATGGCGTTTTCGAACGCCGCGCGGGTCATTATGTCCGAGGGCTTCAGGTCTTCGCGCACCATGTCCACGATCCGCCGCCCGCTCTCGTAAGCCATTTGGCCGCGCTCACGATAGGGCGCTGGAATCAGGGCCGAACCTGGCAACTGCATCCCCAGCGCCTCGGACAGTGAATTCATCGTGCTGGCCGTGCCCATCGTGTTGCAGAACCCGACCGAGGGCGTCGAGGCCGTGGCCATTTTCATGAACTCGGCATAGTCGATCTCGCCCGCCGCCAGCAGACGCCGTGCCCGCCAGATCGAGCTGCCGGTGCCGGCGCGCTCCCCTTTGTGCCAGCCGTTCAGCATCGGACCGACGGAAAAGGCGATGGCCGGAATGTCGACCGTGGCCGCGCCCATCAGCATCGCCGGTGTGGTCTTGTCACAGCCGATGGTCAGGACCACCCCGTCGATGGGATAGCCGTAGAGGCTTTCCACCAGGCTCAGATAGGCGAGATTGCGGTCAAGCGCTGCCGTCGGGCGCTTGCCGGTTTCCTGGATTGGGTGGACGGGAAACTCGATACAGATTCCGCCCGCCGCAACGATGCCTTCGCGCACCCGCTTGGCCAGTTCGACATGGTGCCTGTTGCAGGGGCTGAGGTCAGATCCGGTCTGGGCAATACCGATGATCGGCTTGTCCGACTGTAACTCTTCCAACGTGATCCCGTAATTCAGGTAATGCCCGACATAAATCGCGGTCATTTCCGGATTGTCGGGATTGTCGAACCATTTGCGTGAACGCAGCGCCATTTTCGCCTCCTATAGCGGGACGACCGTCTGAGACTGTTCGCCCAGCCCGTCGATCCCCAGGGTCACCTTGTCACCCACCTTGAGCCAGACCTGCGGGTCCATGCCCGCGCCCACGCCCGGAGGGGTGCCGGTGCAGATCAGGTCGCCCGGCTGTAGCTCGGTGAATTCGCTGAGATAGCTGACGATGGTTGCCGCGTCGAAAATCATCGTGTCGGTGTTGCCGGTTTGCATGCGCTCGCCGTTGACGTCCAGCCACATGGGCAGGGCCTTGGCATCGTCCAACTCGTCACCGCTCACCAGCATCGGGCCGGTGGGACAGAAATTCGGGAAGGATTTGCCCTTGGCCCATTGCCCTTCGCGTTCCATCTGCCAGGCGCGTTCGCTGATATCATTGACCAGTACATAGCCAAGGATATGGTCCAGCGCCTCGTCCTTCGAGATATTCAGAGCCGGCTTGCCGATCACGATGCCCAGTTCGACTTCCCAGTCGAGCTTGGTCATTTTGGGGCTGTACAGGATATCGTCATTCGGACCGCAATAAGTGATCGAGGATTTGTTGAACAGGATCGGCTGGCTCGGGATCGGCAGCCCGGCTTCGGCTGCATGGTCGGAGTAATTCAGCCCAATGCAATAGATGTTGAAAGGCTGGGCGGCCGGCGGGGCCAGTCGCTTGCCCTCGATATCTGCCACCGGGAGGCTGACCGGATCGGTGGATTTCAGCTGGGCGATCACGTCTGGCGTCAGGCTGCGTGGGCCAAAATCACCAACAATGGACGAGGCATCGCGGGCCACACCTTCAGCATCGAGGATACAAGGGATCTTGGCGCCGTGCCGGTCGCCGTAACGCATCAGTTTCATGTTGTTCGTTCCTTACTTCTGTTCCTTGCCCCACCAGGTCGAAGCCATGGGTTTTCCGCCAACGAATTTGCCAGCCCCCAGTTCGTCCTGAATGCGAAGACATTCGTTCCATTTCACCATCCGTTCCGATCGCTGGAACGATCCGACTTTCAACTGACCGCCACCCAGACCGGTGGACAGGTGGCTGATCGAAGCATCTTCGGTCTCACCCGAGCGGGCCGAGACCACGGCACCCCAACCGGCTTTTTGCGCAGCAAAGAAGGTATCGATGGATTCCGTGACGGTCCCGGCCTGGTTGACCTTGACCAGAACCGCATTGCAGGCCCCGTCTGTGGCCCCCTCTCTGACAAGGTCCGCGTTGGTTACCAGATAGTCGTCGCCGATGATCTGAACCCGGTCGCCGAAACGGCGGGTGAACTCGATCATGCCTGCCTTGTCGTCCTCTCCGACCGGATCCTCGATCGAAGCTATGGGGTAGGCGTCAAGCCAGCCGCCCAGCATGTCGATCAGTGCGCCGCTGTCCAACTCGCGGTCTTCCAGAGCGAGGCGGTATTTGCCATCTTTGCCGAATTCCGACGCAGCGACGTCGAGCGAGATCACCACCCGCTCTCCCGGCTTCTCTCCGGCTTTCTCGATGGCGGCCACCAGGGTTTCAAGCGCCTCTTCATTGCTGTCGAACATCGGCCACCAGCCGCCCTCGTCAGCGATACCGGCCAGTTTGCCGCGTTCGGCCATGATGTCGCCAGCAGCGAAATAGACTTCGTTGGTCACTTCCATGACCTCGTCGAAACTGGATGCTCCGGGTACCATGATCATGAAATCCTGGATGTCGACCCGACGCCCGGCATGAGCGCCGCCACCGAAGATCTGGATCTCGGGCAGGGGGACGGACGGGGTGCAACCATAGTGGTCCGCAACATGGCGCCAAAGTGGCTTGCCCGCGTCTGCTGCGGCCGCGTGCAACAGGGCCAGCGACGTGGCCACGGTGGCGTTACCGCCCAGAACCTCTTTGAAAGGCGTGGAATCAAGCGCCAGCATGGCCTGGTCGGCCCCGGCCTGATCCGAGACCTCACGCTCTGCCAGAGCCTCGGCAATCGGCCCGTTCACACTGGCCAACGCCTTGCCAACTCCTTTGCCACGCAGAGCGTTCCCGCCATCGCGCAGGTCAATCGCCTCCCTGGTGCCACGCGACGCGCCCGCCGGGGCGATCGCCCGACCCAACACACCGTTTTCCAGAACCACATCCACTTCCACGGTCGGGTTCCCTCGGGAATCCCAGACACGTCGTCCCTTGATCGTCTTGATTACGGTCACGCGCTTTCTTCCTTCAATTCTGAGGCCACTCTCTTGACAAATGCGTCAAGCCGGTCGGTCGGCTCGCAGATCAGAGAGATGGCAATGCGGCGCACCTGCGCGCGCTCGGTTTCGTCGAGGTATTCCACCGGGGATTTGCCATCGACCCGCCCCAGCATCAAAGCTGGCAGAAGCCGGCAGATACGGGCTTCAAGGTCTTGAGCCGGTTCCCAGCCGATATGTTGGGCATAGGCGTTCCAGAACCGTCCGACATCAGCCAGCAAACGGCCCCGAGAACCGGGCAGATGCACAGCCTTGAGAACCAGATGGTTGAGACAAAAGGAAGGGTCGAAACTCGCATCCCCCATCGTCGCGCATTCGGCATCCAGCAGCACAGGCCCGCCAGTTCGGAAAAGGATGTTCTTGGGGCTGACATCGCCATGCACCAGAACTTGCTGACTGTCATACAGCATGGCTTCAAGCGCCCCGATAGGCTCTGCCAGATCCGGGTGATTACCAGCCGTGTATGTCAGATACGGCTCGATGCGCAGGGCACGGAAATCGTCGCGGTTCTGGAACGGAGCCGCATCAAAACCTGGCTTGGATGACGCCGCATGAATTCTCCCGATCATGTCGGCAACGCGCGCGGCCTCTCCTTGATCCGGCGCCTCTGCCAGAAGGGATGCTTTCCACAGATAGACATCGTCGCCGTCAAGGAACTCCATGGCAAAACCATGCTGCTCTTCTGACCGTCCAAATAGCTGCACCGCGCTTTCCGGTAGCAGGTCCGCCGCCACCTTCAGCCAGGCGTATTCCGCCGCATTGCGATGCACCGGCGCATGCCAGTCGGCAGCCACTTTCAGTTTGGGCAGGGCGAACTTCACGCAGAACCGACGGTTTTTTTTCGCCACCATGGCGATATCCGAAGCGACCCCTCCGGTCAGGGGTTCGACTTCGGTCACGTCTGCAGCGGCTCCCAGTCCGAGTTCAACCACAAGCGACCGGCATCTTTGATCCAACTCGGTTGGCAAATTCGAATCTCCTTGATTTGTTCACGTGAACATTTAGGTTGATGGAGGAAAAACTGTCAAGACACGAATACTCCACTTTGTTAGAAGGATCAGAAACCGAAGGAAAAACCTTGTCCGAAAGAGTCACGATC
This sequence comes from Aliiroseovarius sp., assembly GCF_030148435.1. Taxonomy (GTDB): domain Bacteria; phylum Pseudomonadota; class Alphaproteobacteria; order Rhodobacterales; family Rhodobacteraceae; genus JASBTN01. The sequence goes on along the minus strand of NZ_JASBTN010000030.1, from coordinate 938 downwards.
AAATCCATCGCCAAGGATCTGGGCATCTCGCACATGACCGTTTCGCGGGCTTTGTCGAACCACCCCAACGTCCACAAAGATACGCGCGACACCATCATCAAGCGCGCCAAGGAGCTGGGCTATGTCAAAAGCGCAGCCGCCAAGGCGATGCGTGGCGATGCAACCCAGATCGTCGGCCTGCTTCTGCCCAATATCGTCAACGAGTTTTACGCCCGCTTTGCAAATTCCATGGCGCAAGCCTGCGAAGAACACTCGCTCCATCTGCTCATTCACCTGACCAATGACGACATCGAACAGGAGCGTCAGGCGCTTGATCGGCTACGCGAGGTTCAAGCCATGGCAGTGGTCATGGTGCCATCCCCGGACGGAGAGGACCCAGCGGAGCAGAACGTTTCTGGGATGAAGGTCATTCAACTCATTCGCCAGCGACGGAGCGATACACCGACTGCAGCTATTCTGGTTGATGATCATGACGCCATCCGCGATGCAGTTGTCTATCTGGCTCAGCATGGGCATCGCACGATCGGGTATATCGGCGCCAACAGCGAGCTGTCTTCGGGACGGGAACGGTTGAAGGCATATCTGGACGGCCTGGAACAAGCAGGCCTGACCGGTAATCCGGAACTGGTTCACACTGACGCGCCTTCCTTTGAGATGGGGCAGGCCTGCGCCAAGAAGCTGCTGGATGCGGGCCTTGCCACCGGGATCGTCTGCGGTGGTGTCGAGATATCCAATGGCGCCCTGAGTGCCCTTATGGATTGCGGTCTGCAACCGGGCAAGGATTTCGCCTTCGTTGGTTATGGTGACCCCTCTTTCTATGCCTGGGTTGGCGGTGGCATATCAACCGTGCGGCTGCCTGTCGAAAGATTGGCGTATCAGGCGGTCGAGTTGTTGGGTATGAATTGGGAAACCTGTCTGGAACAAGAACAGGGTATCCG
>NZ_JASBTN010000029.1 GCF_030148435.1 Aliiroseovarius sp. | reverse complement strand
GTGGGCGCCGGTCGACGCGCCCGAGGGCACGGCGGCGCGGCCCAGGGTGCCGTCTTCCAGGATCACGTCGACCTCGACGGTCGGGTTGCCGCGGCTGTCCAGGATCTCGCGGGCGAGGATGTCGATGATGAGGGTCATTTGCGGGGCCTTTCACGGTTCGCGTTAGCGCTAACTGATGCTGCGCCCTGATATAGGGATCAGGCCTGCAGCAAAAGGAATTTCTTTGCCAAGGCCTATAGCGGGGGGGCGAGCGCTTTGAAAGGGCCGCTTGGGATGTTAGCGCACACGTTTCGGGATCGGTGGCGATCAGCCGGTTGCGCGGGCCCTTCGCGCCGCCCTGGCCTCGCGCAGGAACGTATAGAGCCCGGTCGCGATGACGATGCTGGCGCCGGTCATGGTCCAGAGGTCCGGACGTTCGCCGAACACGATCATGCCCAGGATCAGCGAAAACACCAGCCGCGTATAGCGAAATGGCATGACCGCCCCCGCGTCGCCCATGCGCAAGGCCAGCACGATGGCATAGTAGCCACCGACACCGAAGATCACGGCCCCGGCCACGAACCCCCAGCCGCGCAGCGTGGGCCAGACCATCGGGTCGGCCGTCATTGGCAGGAGCACCAGCCCGGCCACCAGGACCGAGGCGAAACCGTAGAAGGCGACCGAGGTCGACGGAATGTCCGGCCGCAGTTGCCGGGTGATCAGGTCGCGCGCGGCAATGCCGATCACCGTGATTGCGGGCAGCAGCGCGTTCACGTCGAAGCTTTCGCCGCCCGGACGGATAATCATCAACACGCCTATGAAGCCGGCGAAAATGGCGCTCCAGCGGCGCCAGCCGACCTGTTCGCCCAAAAACAGCGCGGCGCCCGCCGTGACCGCCAGCGGCGTGGCCTGGAACACGGCGGCCACGGTGGACAGCGGGACCAGGGCCAGGGCGGTGACGAAGAAGATGGTCGAGGCGCCTTCCGCGAAGTTGCGCGCCAGCATGGCCCGACCGCGCATGTCGCGATGTACCAGCGGGGCCAGCGTGCCCCGTTGCGCCAGGGTCAGCGCGGCAAAGGCCAGTGACCCTCCGGTGCCGATGAAGATCAGCACCTGGGACACCGGCAAGCCGGTCGTCATCGATTTGATGAAGACGTCCTCCATCGTGAAAGCGACCATGGCGGCAATCATCAGCAGGATGGCGCGAGTGTTGTTCATGGGGGTCGGCTCCGTGTTCGCCCGGCCATCTGGCGCATCGGTTTGGGGGCATGCTTGTCCGTTTCCGACCGGGTGGTCAGGAAGCGACCCCTGCCTCCCTGGCCTTGCGGGTCAACCGCGCTTCGCGCAGGAAGGAATAGAGCCCGGCACCAATGGCGACGGCGGTGCCGATCAGGGTCCAGGCATCGGGGCGTTCACCGAAAACGAAAACCGCCAGCGCCAGGGCAAAGACCATGCGCGAATAGCGGAAAGGTGACACGGCCGAGACCTCGCCCACCCGCATTGCGGCGGTAATGGCGTGGTAGCCCAGCACACCCACTGTCACCATCAGCGCCATCAGCCCCCAGTTGGCGCTGCCCATCGGCACCCAGTCCTGACCGCTCAGAAGCAGAACCGCGCCGGTGGGGGCCAGCATCGACATGCCATAGGTCGAAATGCGCATGGTGGGCATGCCCGCGGGCACCAGCCGGGTCGCCAGGTCACGCAGGGCCAGGCCGATCATTGCCGCCACGGCCCAGAGCGAGTTTGGATCGAACCCGTCCAGCCCCGGCCGCATGATGATGAGCACCCCGGCGAACCCCACCAGCGTGGCGGTCCAGCGCCGCCAGCCGACGTGCTCCCCCAGCAAAGTGGCGGCGCCCAGGGTCACGGCGAGGGGCGTGGCCTGCAGGATGGCCGCCGTCAGCGACAGCTCGGTCCTGGCAAGCGCGGTAAAGATGCAGAACGTGCCGGCGATCTCGGCCACATTGCGCAGGATCACGCCGCGATGCAGGAAGTCGCGGGTGACAACCCGGTGGCGTTGCAGCCGCGTCATCGTCGCAAAGACCAGCCCGCCGCCGCTGCCCAGAAGCAGCAGCACCTGGCCCAGGGGCATGGCCTCGGCGGCCCATTTGATTGTCATGTCGCCAAGTGCAAAGAACCCCATGGCAAGCACCATCAGGGCAATGCCACGCAGATTGTCGCTGCGCTGGGTGTTCATGACGCCTCCGAATTCCGAACCCGCCGACCATGGGGGAGGCGGACGGATTTGACCAGATGGAAAATGTTTCGCCCGTGGGCGGGCATTGCCCGGCAGAGCGCGCGAGCCGCGCCCGCACGATGTCTTGGAGTTTGTGTTTTTCGGGCCGGGGTGGAGCTTAAGGGCTCAGCTTTTCTTGACGCCGTAAAGCTCCAGCCGGTGATCGCGCAGCTCGTAGCCGAGCTTTTCGGCGATCCTGACCTGCAGCGCCTCGATCTCTTCATCGACAAACTCGATCACCTCGCCGGTGGTCAGGTCGATCAGGTGGTCGTGATGCTCGCGCCCGGCGGGTTCGTAACGTGCCCGCCCGTCGCCGAATTCGTTCTTGACCAGGATGCCGGCCTCTTCGAACAGTTTCACCGTGCGATAGACCGTGGCAATCGAAATGCCCGGATCCACCGCGCTGACCCGCGTATAGAGCTCTTCGACATCCGGGTGATCCACGGTGCCTTCCAGCACGCCCGCGATCACACGGCGCTGTTCGGTCATGCGCAGCCCCTTGGCTTCGCATTTGTCGAGTATGGTCTTGCTCATGCTCCCTCCGGCTTTGTTATGTCCTAGCGCATCGCTGCGCGGGGGGGAACCGTTTGGCGCAACTGCGGCCGGGGTGCAAGCGCTTGTGTCACATCAGCTCCGGTTCGCGGCCCAGTTTCCTGGCCAGCGGCGCCACGGTCAGCCCCTGCACGATGATCGAGAACACCACGATGATATATGTGGCGGTCAGGATCAGCGGTTTCCAGTCGCCGTCGGGCAGGGACAGCGCAAGGGCAACCGATATCCCACCCTTGAGCCCGCCCCAGGTCATGATCGGAATCACCCCGCGGCTGAAGGATCGGAACGGGCGCAGGATCAGCACCGGCACCGCAACTGCGGCGAGGCGCGCGACCAGAGCCAGCGCTATTGCCAGCACGCCCGCCACCACCGCGTCCATGGTAAAGGCGACGGCAAAGACCTCGAAGCCGATCATCAGGAACAGGACCGCGTTCAGGATCTCGTCCACGAGTTTCCAGAAGGCATCCACGTATTCGCGCGTCTGCTCCGACATGCCGTGTTTCGCCCCCACATCGCCGATCAGCAGCCCCGCACAGACCGCCATGATCGGGGCGGAAACATGCAGCGCCACGGCCAGTTCATAGCCGCCGAAGGCCAGACCCAGGGTGATCAGCACCTCCAGCGAATAGTCGTCGATCAGGCGCATGACCCGGAACACCAGCCAGCCCAGCACGAGGCCCAGCAGGGCGCCTCCAAGGGCCTCCTGCACGAAAAGGATTCCCGCGTCGGCCAGACCGCTTCCGCTGTCGGGGGCCACGTGACCCGACGGGAAGGCCACCCCGACCAGCACAAGAAAGACCACGTAGCCGACACCGTCATTGAACAGGCTTTCCCCGGCAATCTTGGTCTCCAGCGACTTTTGCAGATTGGCCTGGCGCAACACCCCCAGAACCGCGACCGGATCGGTAGGCGAGACCAGCGCGCCGAAGACCAGCGCGATGACAAAGGGCATGCCGGTGAGCCAGGAAAACCCGGTGCCGACGATCAGGGTCGACAGACCCACCCCGATGGTCGCCATCAGCAGCACCACGCGCCATTGGTCGCGCAGGTCCGAGATTTTCACGTGCAGGGCGCCGGCAAAGAGCAGAAGCCCCAGCATGCCTTCCAGCAGTGCGTCCGAGAAATCGATGGCCGTGACCTGTGTGCGCACCACGTCGGCGATGCCCAGGCCGGGCGCGACTAGGTCCACGCCCATGACCACCATCGAGGCCGCCAGCGACACGACCAGGATGCCGATCGCACTGGGAAGTTTCAAAAACAGGTAGTTGATGGCACCGAAGGCCCCGGCCAGGACAATCAGAAGCGACGTGATCTGCAGGAAACTCATGGGGCCCTCGTCAAAGTGATTTGGCCCGTCATAACATGCGACCGGTCGGTCGGGAATGGCTTGACTTCGCGCCTGCGGGCCGGTCCTGTCGCCGGATGGATCTGAAACGGGATATGGATGGCAGGGGCGCGGCGATTCTGATCGGGGTTTTCGTGTTGCTTGCCGTGAATCAGGTGGTGATCAAGCTGACGAACCAGGGGTTCCAGCCGGTTTTCGGTGCGACGCTGCGTTCGCTGGGTGGGGTGGCGGTGCTGAGCCTGTGGATGCTGATCCGCCGCGTACCTCTGGAGTTTCGCCCGGGCACGATTGGCGCGGGTGTGCTGGCCGGGCTGGTGTTTTCCGCCGAGTTTATCTGCCTTTACGTGGCGCTGGACCTGACCACGGTGACGCGGGTCAGCGTGATCTTCTATTCCATGCCGGTCTGGATGGCGGTGGTGGCGCATTTCGCCCTGCCGGGGGAGCGGCTGACGCCGGTAAAGCTCCTCGGGCTGCTGCTTGCCTTCGCCGGTGTGACCTGGGCCATCCTTGACCGCTCCGGTCCCGGGGGGGAGGCTTCGGTCTGGGGCGACCTGGCCGCGCTGGGGGCCGCCTGGGGTTGGATGGGCGTGTCGCTTTGCGCGCGGCTTACTCCTCTGCGGGTTCTTAGCCCGGAGATGCAGATGTGGTGGCAACTGGCGGTGTCGATCCCGCTCATGCTGGTGGCGGCGGTGTTCTTCGGGCCGTTCTTGCGCGACCTGCAGCCGATGCACTGGGCGGGGATCGGCTTTCAGGCGGTGCTGGTCGCGGCCGGGGCCTTCCTGGTCTGGTTCTGGCTTCTGAAAAGCTACAAGGCGTCCTCGGTGGCAAGCTTTGCCTTCCTGTCGCCGATCTTCGGGGTTTTCATGGGCTGGGCCTGGCTGGGAGAGCAGGTCACTGTCCCGGTGCTGGGCGCGCTGGGCCTGGTGGCCGTGGGGATCTTGCTGATCAACCGGCGGTGAGGCTGTCGGGCGTTACCGTGCCGCCACCTCGGCCCAGACCGGCAGGTGATCCGAGGCGATGCGGCTGAGCTGGGTTTCGATCACACCCGCGTCGCGCAGTTCCAGCCCCGGAGACAGCGCCACGCGGTCCAGCGCCGCCATCGGCCGGGCCGCGTGAAAGCTGTGCCCCGGCGCGTACAGGGTGAAATCCTCATGCAGGGCCTCGAACCCCTGGGCCGCGCTCCATTCGTTGAAATCGCCCAGCATGGCCGTTGGCATGGGATGGTCGTCCAGCACGTCGGAGAGGGCGGAAAGCTGGCGCACCCGGTGGCGGCGCATCAGCCCCAGATGGGTGCCGATCACGCGCAGTGTGCCCGCGATCTCGACCGACACGGCGCCCCGGGGCTCGAACCCCGGCAGTTCGATGCGCTGCGGCAGGGCGACCTCCGTGCCCTTTCTGACCAGGATCGCATTGCCATGGCTGCCCAGGCTGACGCCGGTGATGTCCAGCGGCACCGGGGTGTAATCGCTTTCCTCTACGATCAGGCGCGCGGGCAGGGCGGCGGGACGGTTGCCCAGGCGCCGGTCGGCCTCCTGCAACACCACGACATCCGCGCCGGAGTGGTTGATCTCCTCAAGGATCCGGTGCGGGTCACGCCGCCGGTCGAGGCCGATCGCCTTGCGGATATTGTAGGTGAGGAGTTTCATCTCCCTTCCAATATATGTGCAGTTGCTGGGTGATTGAACCGGGCGATCGGGCAGATTACATATTTGTCATGGTGTTCTACGGACAAAGCTACGTGGTCTATGCGGTCTGGGCGGTGCTTCTGTGCACGGCCGGGTTCGCGCTGTATGAAGCCGAGTGGACGTTGATGATCATCGCGCTGGGCACGCTTCTGGCCTCTCTGGTGCCGGCCTTTGTCGCGGACCGTCTGCACATCCGCATCCCCATGGGGTTCTATGCCTGGATCGTGCTCTTTACCTTCGGGACGCTGTTTCTGGGCGAGGCCTTCGATTTCTATGAACGGTTCGCCTGGTGGGACGTGGCCATGCACGCCGCCAGCGCCATGGGCTTCGGGCTGATGGGCGTCGTCTTTGCCCTGACGCTTTTCGAAGGCGACAAATACGCCGCTCCGGCCTGGGCGATCTCGATCATCGCCTTTTCCTTCGCGCTGGCCATCGGCACCCTGTGGGAGGTGTTCGAGTTTGCCATGGACACGCTGTTGGGCCTGAACATGCAGAAGAGCGGGTTGTTGGACACGATGGGCGACCTGATCGTGGACACGATCGGTGCGGCCATAGGCGCCCTGGCGGGTTTTGCCTATCTCAAGGGGCGGGAGCGCTGGGGGCTTTCCGGCATGATCGCCGAATTCGTAAGGCGCAACCGCGAGATGTTCCGCAAGGCGCCGAAGGATTAGCGGGAGCGCCCCTTGGCAGACGCCTGCGGCGCCCTTCGCGGGGCGCGTCGGGGCGGTGCCCCTCGTGCCTTCTCGCACATTCTGCGAATGTGCTGCCGGGCCAACGCGCCGCATGCGGCGCTTGGCCTCCGGCGGGGATATTTCGGGAAAGATGAAAAGGCTGTTCACGTCCCGCAGAAGGTGCGGGTGACGCGCTCGTGATCTTCGGGCGGGCGGGTCAGATCGGCAAACTCCGGATTGTCCACATGAGGCGCGGACAGTGCTGCGTTCAACCGGTGGAACGGCGCGAAATCGCCGGTCAGCCCGGCTTGGATCGCCTGTTCCACGCGGTGGTTGCGCGGGATCAGAACCGGGTTCACGGCGCGCATCGTGGCCTGGTGATCGACCGCATCTCCCGGTTCGCGCGCCAGCCGCGCCTGCCAGTCGGGCAGCCAGCTGTCCCAGGCGCCCGGGTCGGTCACATGCGCACTGGCATCCTCGCGGGTCAGGGCGCGGAAAGCATTGGTGAAATCACTGTTCGAGCTGGCCATTCGGCTCAGCAATCCGGTGATCAGGGCCTCGTCGCCGTCTTCCTGGTTTACCAGCCCGACCTTGGCGCGGAAAAGCCGCATCCATTCGGCCTGGAAAGGTTGGACAAAGCCGTTCACCACCTCGGTTGCTTCCTCGATGGCGGCCTCGCGGTCCTGCATCAGTGGCAAGAGCGCGGTGGCCAGCTGGGCCAGGTTCCAGGCCGCGATATTGGGCTGGTTCTGGTAGGCATAGCGCCCGTATTGGTCGATCGAGCTGAACACGGTCGAAGGGTGATAGCCATCCATGAAGGCACAGGGACCATAGTCGATCGTTTCGCCCGACAGGGCGGTGTTGTCCGTGTTCATTACCCCGTGGATGAAGCCAAGGCTCATCCATTGCGCGACCAGCCGGGCCTGCGCCTCGACCACCGCGCGCAGCATGTCCATGGGGCCTTCGGCACCCGGATAATGCCGCGCGATGACATGGTCCGTGAGCGCCTGAAGCGCCTCGGTGTCGCTGCGCGCGGCGAAATACTGGAAGGTGCCGACCCGGATGTGGCTGGCGGCCACGCGGGTCAGGATCGCGCCCGGAAAGCCCTGTTCGCGCTGCACCCGTTCGCCTGTCGTCGCCACCGCCAGCGCCCGGGTTGTGGGCACGCCAAGCGCGTGCATGGCCTCCGACAGGATGTATTCACGCAGCACCGGGCCCAACCAGGCGCGCCCGTCGCCGCTGCGCGAATAGGGTGTGCGACCGGAGCCCTTGAGCTGTATGTCGCGCCGCCCGTGGTCGCCCACGACCTCACCCAGCAGGATCGCGCGCCCGTCGCCCAGTTGAGGCACCCAGCCGCCGAACTGGTGGCCCGCATAGGCCTGGGCCAGCGGCTCGGCACCTTCGGGCAGGGCGTTGCCTGCCAGCACCTCTGCGCTCAGCTCGGCAGGGTCGATGCCCAGTTCCGCCGCCAGGGGATCGTTCACCGCAACGATGCACGGATCCGCCACCGGCACCGGGTTCAGGCGGGTATACATCCGCCCGGGCAGGCGCGCATATGAATTGTCGAAGCGCATACGGCGAGTTTACAGCAGCCGCGTCATCAGGTGGTAACGATCACGCGAGGCAAAGCCCAGCCGCCCATAGAGCCGCCTGGCCGCGTCATTCCCCGTGGCGACCTCCAGATGCAGCGCGCGCACCCCCTGATCCGCCAGTGCTCGGGCAAGCGACCCCAGCGCCTCCGACCCCATGCCGCGCCCGCGTACCCTGTCGCGGATGAAAAACTCGTCCACGATCGCGTCCAGCCCGCCCAGTTCGATCGACCAGCCGAAGGTCACGGCGACATAGCCCACCGGGGCCGATCGCGGGCCGATCAGCCAGATCGCGCCGTAGGGGGAGCCTTCGAGCAGCGGGGTGAGCGCCGCGCGCCGGGTCTCGTCATCCTGCTCGATCCCTTCGAGGGCATGGTAGCGTTCGACCAGGCTGACAAGCCGGTCCAGATCGTCGGTGGAGGCCAGTCGAAGGGTGCTCATAACCGGGCCAGCCTTTCCGTCAGCAGGGCAAAGAAACCGTCCGCGTCAAGGTCGCCGATGAACAGCGCGTTGGGCGAACGGTCGGTCACGCCCCACCAGTCGGCGACAGTCATTCCCAGGGTGAGTTCGGACTGTGTTTCCACCACGACATTCACGCGGCGGCCGGAAAGCAGTTCGGGCGCGAGCAGATAGGCGATGACGCAGGGATCATGCAGCGGCGCACCTTCCGATCCGTATTTCTCCTTGTCGAACCGTTCGAAGAAATCGGTCATCTCGGCCACCGCGACGCCGACCCTGGTGCCAAGGGCCCTGAAGGCTTCATTGCGCGGTCTGGTGACAAGCGCCCTATGGGTGACGTCCAGCGGCATGATCACGAGGTCGCATCCGGATCTGAATACGATATCAGCGGCTTGAGGGTCGACATAGATGTTGAATTCGGCCGTGGGGGTGACATTTCCCACTTCGAAATACGCGCCGCCCATCAGCACGATCTGGCTCACCCGATCAACGATGTCGGGGGCGCGTTGGAAGGCTGTGGCGATATTGGTGAGCGGTCCCAGCGCGCAGAGCGTGACCGTATCCGGCGCTTCGGTGCGCAGCGTGTCGATGATGAAATCAACCGCGTGCCGGTCCTGCAGGGCCATGGTCGGATCGGGCAGATCCGGCCCGTTCAGCCCGGTCTTGCCATGCACATATTCGGCGGTGACAAGAGGGCGTTCCAGCGGCGCGTCGCAGCCGGCAAAGACGCGGGTGTCGGGCCTGCCCCCCAGTTCGCAGACAATACGCGCGTTCTTCCGGGTCAGCGGCAGGGGCACGTTGCCGGCGACTGCGGTAATGCCCAGCACCTCCAGTTCGGGCGAGGCCAGGGCCAGAAGAATGGCCACGGCATCATCCTGACCGGGATCGGTATCGATAATGATTTTTCGCGTCATGTCATGCCTTTATGCGGCGAGTTCAATCCAGATAGGCACGTGGTCCGAGGGTTTCTCGCGCCCGCGGACCTCCTTGTCGATGCCCACGTCCGTCAGCAGATCGGCACATTGCGGGGACAGCAGGAAGTGGTCGATGCGAATGCCGTCATTGCGCTGCCAGGAGCCGCGCTGGAAATCCCAGAACGTGTATTGTTCGGCCGCTTGATTGCGGGCACGAAAGGCGTCGGTCAGGCCAAGGTTGAGGATACGGCGATAGGCGTCACGGCTGTCCAAGCGATAAAGCGCGTCCTGGGTCCAGTCCTCTGGGCGCGCGGCATCCTCGGCTTGCGGGATGATGTTGTAGTCCCCCGCCATGAAGAAGGTTTCTTCCTGTGAAAGCAACGCTTTGGCGCGCGTTCTTAAACGTTCCATCCAGGCAAGCTTGTAGTCATATTTCGGCCCCGGCACCGGGTTTCCATTGGGCAGGTAGAGGCCGCAGATGCGCACCGCCTGATCGCCCACCACGGTGGCCTCGATGTAACGCGCCTGCGTGTCCTCGTCGTCGCCGGGCAGGCCCCGCATCACGTCTTCCATCGGGTATTTCGACAACAGAGCGACACCGTTGAAGCTTTTTTGTCCATGAGTTTCAACGCTGTATCCCATGTCCTCGAAGTGCTCCCGTGGGAACGCCTCATCCACCGACTTGATCTCCTGCAGGATGGCGACATCGGGTTTGGCCTCTTCCAGCCAGGCGGTCAGGGCGGGCAGGCGCGCCTTGATCCCGTTGATGTTGAAACTGGCGATTTTCATGGGGCCCCCGATTGATCCTGCGCGTCTGTCGCGCCCATGTAAGGGGCAAACGGCGGTGGGCACAAGTCAGCTTGCGGCAATATGGCGGGCGGCCGCGTGGGCGCTGCTCCAGGCCCATTGGAAGTTGAACCCGCCGAGCCAACCGGTCACATCCACGCATTCGCCGATGAAATAGAGGCCGGGCTGGTGTTTCGACATCATCGTCTTGCTGTCGAGCCCGTCGGTATCCACCCCTCCCAGGGTGACTTCGGCGGTGCGGTAGCCTTCCGATCCGTTCGGTGTCAGCTCCCAGCCCTGCAGTGCCGCCACGATTTCGCGCAGCCGCGCGTCGGACTGGTCCGCGAGGTTGCCGGAGAGGCCCAGCACCGGCGTCAGGTATTCGACCAGCCGGGCGGGCAGGTGGCGGGCCAGTTCCGTTGTCAGGTTGCGCCGGCCCTCGGTCTGGCGTTGGTCGCGCAGCGCCTCGAAAAGCTCTGCCTGCGGGTCCAGGTTGACGCCGATCGCCTCACCCTCGCGCCAGTAGCTGGAGATCTGCAGGATCGACGGGCCGGACAGGCCGCGATGGGTGAACAGAAGTGCTTCGTCGAAGCTGTTGCGGGCGTTTGATACCCGGGCGGGGGCGGAGACGCCGGCCAGCGGGGCAAAGCGTCCTTCGGGAAAGGTCAGCGGCACAAGGGCCGGGCGGGTTTCCGTTACCTCATGGCCGAACCGGCGCGCCATGTCATAGGCAAAGCCGGTGGCGCCCATCTTGGGGATCGACTTGCCCCCCGTCGCCAGTACCAGGTTCCGCGCTTGGGCAGGGCCGGAGGGCAGGGCGAGGCGAAACCCTTCCGGGCCATGGGTGATGTCAGTGACAATCGTGTTCAGCCGCAGCTCGGCGCCGGATTTGTTCAGTTCCGACAGCAGCATATCGACGATCTGCGTGGATTTCTCGTCGCAGAAAAGCTGCCCGAGCGTCTTTTCATGCCAGGCGATCTGGTAGGCATCGACAAGGGCGATGAAATCCCACTGGGTAAAGCGCGCCAGGGCGGATTTGTGAAAATGCGGGTTCCGGCCGATGAAATTGCCGGGCTCTGCATGCATGTTGGTGAAATTGCAGCGCCCACCGCCGGCGATGCGGATCTTTTCCCCCGGGCGTTTGGCATGATCAATCAGCAGGGTGCGCTTGCCGGTGCTTGCGGCTTGCCCCGCGCAGAAAAGACCGGCCGCGCCCGCGCCGATGATGATCGTGTCCCAGAATTCCATGGGGCCGGTCTGGATCAGATTGTCCCGGTGGGCAAGGGGTCAGATCGAAAAGGAGGTGCCGCAGCCGCAGGCCGCCGTGGCATTCGGGTTGTCGATCACGAAACGCGCGCCGATCAGCTCTTCGCTGAAATCAATGGTGGCATTGGTCAGAAAGGGCAGGGACACCTCGTCCACCACGACCTTTTCACCGGCCCCTTCCAGCACCAGGTCGCCCTCGGCCGGATCATCCAGCGAGATGTCATACTGGAACCCCGAACAGCCGCCCCCTTCGACGGCCACGCGCAGGGCCTTGCCCTGATTGGCGGCGCCAATTTCGGCCAGACGCTCGAAAGCGCGGGGAGTAACGGTGGGAGGCAGGGTCAATTCCATGGTTTCGCGTTTCCTCTGTTCGCAAAACCGAATATAGGGGGGCTGGGACAGGGCAGCAAGATGAGGCAGTGATGCTGGCCACATATGCAAGCGATCCGACGCGTACGCGCGGGCGGCTCCATGGCGAGGACGAAAGCGCCTTTCGTGAACCGTTTCAACGCGATCGCGACCGAATCATTCATTCCAGCGCCTTTCGGCGGCTCAAGCACAAGACGCAGGTTTTTGTCGAACACGAAGGCGATTATTTCCGCACCCGTCTGACCCACTCGATCGAAGTGGCCCAGGTGGCGCGGACAATAGCCGGTGCACTGGGGCTGAACAGCCACCTGACCGAGGCCGTCGCCCTGGCCCATGATCTGGGTCATACCCCGTTCGGCCACACCGGGGAAGACGCGCTGGACGTGTTGATGGCGCCCTATGGCGGCTTTGATCACAATGCCCAGGCGCTGAAGATCGTCACGTCGCTGGAGCGGCACTATGCCGAATGGGACGGGTTAAACCTCAGCTGGGAAACCCTTGAGGGCATTGCCAAACATAACGGTCCGGTAACGGGAGATCTGCCCTATGCGCTGGCCGAATATGACGCGGGCCACCCGCTGGAATTGGACAGCCACGCAGGCGCCGAGGCGCAGGTCGCGGCCCTGGCCGATGACATCGCCTATAACAACCACGACCTGGATGACGGTCTGCGCGCCGGTCTGTTCACGGTCGAAGATATCTGTGCCCTGCCTGTCATCGGTGCGGCCTTCGCCGAGGTTGATGCGAAATACCCCGGGCTGGATGCGAAACGGCGCCGTCACGAGGCGTTGCGCAGGGTCTTCGGGGCCATGGTCGGCGATGTGCTCATCACCTCGAAACGCCTGTTGCAGGAAGCCAATCCCGGCTCGGTCGAGGAAATCCGCGCGCTGGGGCGGCCGGTCATCCGGTTTTCGGACGGGCTCTGGGCCGATCTGAAAGTGATCCGCAAGTTCCTGTTCACCCGCATGTATCGCGCGCCCTCGGTGGTCGAGATGCGCAATCGGGTCACGGCCGTGGTCGAGGATCTGTTCCCGCTGTTTCTGGCCCAGCCCGAGCTTTTGCCCGCGGATTGGCACGCGGACCTGGCGCGGGCGCGCGGCGACGATACGGCGCTGGCGCGGCTGGTGGCGGATTACATCGCGGGCATGACCGACCGGTTTGCGCTTCAGACCCATGCGAAACTGATCCAGGCCGGATGAAGGCGCCGCTAAGTCGGGGCATTGCGGCGCTGGTGCAGCAACAGCGAACCGGGCCGCAGTCGCGGTTTTCCCAAGTTTACAACCGTCACTTCACGCAGACTATGCAGGCGCGTGCGAAAATGACAAAGGGTGCGAATGAAAAAGGGTGAGCGTCGCGAAACACTCACCCTCGATCGGCCAGAAACGGGCCAAGCCCATTCTGTCACATTTTTGCGGCGCCTTACGGGCTCGGGCTGCTGTTGCCACCCGACAGGGCCACGCCCAGCAGGACCAGCAGCATGAGCGGGATCAGGATGCCGGCGGAGGAGGACGTGGTGGCCTCTTCGACGATCACGACCGGTTCGACGATCGGGTCGACCAAGGCGCCGGCGTTGGCGGCGGTGGCGGCGGTGGCGGCGATCAGGGCCGCGGCTGCGATTTTCTTCATGGTGTTATTCTCTCGTTTTTTCAGGTGCTCGGTACTCCCCCTGCGGGGCGCGCACCAACGCTAGTTTATCGTGTGTGGCGAGTCAAAACCGGCCACTTCGGTGGCCGCTGTGCGCGGCGGAAATGCAACAGGTGGCCCGGGGGCGTTGACCTCTCGGCCCCCCGTGATAAACCGCGCGCAACGACGAAGGATGCCCGAGATGAACCTGTTTACCGAAATTCGCGCGCTGGTGCTGGACAGCCTGGCCGAGATGAGCGCCGACGGCGCGCTGCCCGAGGGGCTGAGCCTTGACAATGTCGCGGTCGAACCGCCGCGGGATGCGGCGCATGGCGACATGGCCACCAATGCCGCGATGGTGCTGGCGAAACCGGCCAGGATGAAGCCGCGCGACATTGCCGAGGTGCTGGCGGGCAAGCTGGCCGCCGATCCGCGCATCACGCGCGCCGAAGTTGCGGGACCGGGCTTTCTGAACCTCTCGCTGGAGCCATCGGTCTGGACCGACCTCGTTTCCGCCGTTCTGACCACCGAGGGCTATGGTCGTTCGGACATGGGGCAGGGCGCGCGCGTCAATGTTGAATATGTCTCGGCCAATCCGACCGGGCCTTTGCACGTGGGCCATACCCGAGGCGCGGTCTTCGGTGACGCGCTGGCGAGCCTCTTGGAGTATGCCGGCCACGCGGTCACGCGTGAATATTACATCAACGACGGCGGTGCCCAGGTCGATGTGCTGGCGCGCTCGGTCTACCTGCGTTACCTCGAAGCCCACGGCGAGGCTGTGGAATTCCCCGAGGGCACCTATCCCGGCGACTATCTGGTGCCGGTCGGCGAGGCGCTGAAGGCCAGGGTCGGCGACGCCTATGTGGGCAAGGGCGAAGAGGTCTGGCTGGAGGAAATCCGCGACTACGCCACCGATGCGATGATGGATCTGATCCGCGCGGATCTGGCCCAGCTCGGCGTGAAAATGGATGTTTTCTTCAGTGAAAAGTCGCTTTACGGCACGGGCCGGATCGAGGCTGCCCTGGCGGCGCTGGACGCCAAGGGGCTGATCTATGAGGGCGTGCTGGAGCCGCCCAAGGGCAAGAAGCCCGAGGATTGGGAACCGCGCGAGCAGACCCTGTTCAAATCGACCGAACACGGCGATGACGTGGACCGGCCGGTCAAGAAATCGGACGGTGCCTGGACCTATTTCGCGCCGGATATCGCCTATCATTTCGACAAGGTGGAACGCGGGTTCGACGCGCTGATCGACATTTTCGGCGCCGACCACGGTGGTTATGTCAAGCGCATGAAGGCCGCCGTGTCGGCCCTGTCGGACGGAAAGGTGCCGCTGGACATCAAGCTCACCCAGCTGGTGAAGCTGTTCAAGAACGGCGAGCCCTTCAAGATGTCCAAGCGCGCCGGAAACTTCGTCACCCTGCGCGACGTGGTGGAGCAGGTGGGCCCCGATGTGACCCGCTTCCACATGCTGACGCGCAAGAACGACGCCTCGCTGGATTTCGACTTCGACAAGGTGCTGGAGCAGAGCCGCGACAACCCGGTCTATTACGTGCAATATGCCCACGCGCGTGTGAAATCGGCGCTTCGCAAGGCCGGCGACGTGGCGCTGTCCGATGTGCCCGCGCTGGAGGACGAGGCCGAGTTCGCCGTGGCCAGGAAGCTGGCCGAATGGCCGCGCCTGGTCGAGATTGCGGGGCGAACCAACGAGCCTCATCGCGCGGCCTTCTACCTCTTTGATCTGGCGAGCGAATTGCACGGGTTGTGGAACCGGGGCCATGACGAGCCGGACCTGAGGTTCCTGCAGGAGGGTAACACGGGCGCAACACAGGCAAAAATCGCTCTTGCGCGGGCCACAGCCGTTGTTATTTCCGCAGGTCTTGGTATTCTTGGCGTCACACCGGCCGACGAGATGCGCTGAGCAGCGCGCACCGACCGTGCCGGGCAAAAGAGGCGGAAAAGGACCCGGCGACGATGTATCGCTGGTGTCGCATGAGGCGAGAAATGGCACAGATGCAGGCGACGCGACCGATGGGCGCGTCTGGCGGATACCAGCAGAATAATCTTGAAACCGTTGGCACGGTGACGAAGGCCACTTACCTTCTGGGGGCCCTGATGTCCCTTGCGCTGGTCATCGGCATGGTGGTCTGGGGGGTCCAGACCCTGACCCGCGATGTGAGCGGCATCCCGGTGGTCCGGGCCGCAAAAGGCCCGGTGCGGGTGCAGCCCGAGGACCCTGGCGGCGCGAAGGTCCGGAATCAGGGGTTTGCCGTGAATGACGTGGCCGCGGACGGCACCGCAGCGGCCCCGGCTGATACGCTGATCCTGGCACCCGAGCCGCTGGATCTGAGCTTTGAGACGGTGCCGGTCGAGGCCGAACGGACGGCCCCGCAAGCGGTCGAGAGCGAAGAGGACATGATGGCGCTGGCCGAGAGCATTGCCGCGGATATCGCGCCGCTTGAGCAGGTGCAGCCCGTGGCGATGGAGGCCCCGAATGCGACGGTGACGGGGGGGTTGGGCAAGTCCCTGCGCCCGAAACTGCGGCCGGGTCAGGTGGCGGCTGTGGAGCCGTCGGCTCCTCCGGTCGATTTGGCCAGCGGCACTGTGCGTGATGTGGATGCGGCGACGATTCCGGTGGGGACACGCCTGGCCCAGCTGGGCGCGTTCAAGACCGAAGAGATCGCGCGCAAGGACTGGGCCCGGCTGGAGGTCAAATTCGGCGATTACCTGAACGGCAAGGACCGGGTGATCCAGAAAGCCGAAAGCGGCGGACGGACCTTCTATCGGTTGCGCGCCATGGGCTTTGCCGATCTGGGCGATGCGCGGCGATTCTGTTCGGCCCTGGTCGCGGAACGGGCCGAGTGCATTCCGGTCGTGACGCGGTGAGCCGCTTTGGCGCGACCATCCTTGATGCAAGCGGCCCCCGGTTAACCCACGAGGAAAAGGCGTTTTTCCGCGAGGCGGACCCGTTCGGTTTCATCCTGTTCGCCCGCAATGTCGAACGCCCTGATCAGGTCCGCGCCCTTTGTGCCGAGATGCGCGAGGCGGTGGGTCGCGAGGCGGTGATCACCATCGATCAGGAGGGCGGACGCGTACAGCGGCTGCGCAGCCCGGACTGGACCGAGTGGCGCTCCCCGCTGGAAGAGGTGAAGCGCGCGGGCGCGCACGCGGCGCGGGTCATGGCCCTGCGGTATCGCATCATGGCCGCCGAATTGCGGGCCATAGGCGTGGACAGCAATTGCGCGCCGCTGGTCGATGTGATCGCGCCCGATACCCATGAATTCCTGACCGACCGCTGCTATGGCGATGATCCGGGCCGCGTGGGCGCGGTGGGCCGTGCGGTGGCGGACGGGCTGCTGGACGGGGGCGTCCTGCCGGTGGTCAAACATATCCCCGGCCATGGCCGTGCCACCTGTGACAGCCATTTCGACCTGCCCCGGGTCGAAGCGCCCCTGGACGATCTGCGGGCCTGCGATTTCGCACCCTTTGCGGCGCTGCGCGACCTTCCCATGGCGATGACCGCTCATGTGGTCTATGCGGCGCTGGACGACCGGCCTGCCACCTTGTCGGCCCGGGTGATCAGCGTGATCCGCGAGGAGATCGGCTTTGACGGGCTTTTGATGACCGACGACATCTCGATGAAGGCGCTGAACGGGACACCCGCCGGGATCGCGCGCGGGTCGCTCGCTGCGGGATGCGATGTGGTGCTCTTGTGCAATGCCGATCTGGACACGCGGCGCGCGGTGGCCGAGGCGGCGGGCGTTATGTCGCAAGCGGCACAAGCCCGCGCGGACCGGGCGATTGCGCTGCGCAAAACGCCTGTGCCGGTTGACATTCCGGCCCTGAAGGCCAAGCTGTCGCAACTCAGTTGAAAGCCGGGGGGCTTGGGTGTCTGACACCATTTTCGAAGAGGACGCGGAGCCTGTCAGCGTCGCCCAGCGGATGGC
>NZ_JASBTN010000028.1 GCF_030148435.1 Aliiroseovarius sp. | reverse complement strand
CTGCTGGCCCTGGGATCTGGACATGTGGATGGAGCTGAACAACGGACGCACGCTGACGCTCTATGACCTCGGGCGGGTGCCGATGGGCGGGCGGGTCGGCCTGTCGAAGGCATTGATCGAAAGGAAATGGGGCATTGCCGTCGCCGGAGGTTCGATCCGCTATCGCAAGCGGGTCACGGCCTTTCAGCGGATCGAGATGCGAACCCGGCTGTTGGGCTGGGATGAACGGTTCTTCTACATCGAACAGGGCATGTGGGTGAAGGGCACCTGTACCAGCCACGTGCTGCTGCGCACGGCCGTGACCGGCAAGGGCGGCGCGGTGCCGACGGTCGAGGTCGCGGGCGCCATGGGGCTCGATCCGATCAGCCCCACCCTGCCCGACTGGGCCGAAGCCTGGATCACCGCCGACGCACAGCGCCCCTGGCCGCCACAGATGTAATCCTTGCCCCAGCCCCAAATCCCCTGTCATATCGGGCAAAACAGGGGCAGCAGGCATGGCCGAAATATCCGCGAAAAAACGTATTTGGGGCTGGTTCTTCTTCGACTGGGCCAGCCAGCCCTACAATACGCTGATCCTGACCTTCGTTTTCGGCCCCTATGTCAAGTCGCTGATCGGTGACGGGGCCGAGGCGCAGGCGACCTGGGGCTTTACCGTCGGCTTTGCCGGGCTTTGCATTGCTTTTCTGGCACCACTCCTAGGCGCGATTGCGGACAATTCCGGCAACCGGCTGCGCTGGATCTGGCTGTTTTCGCTGATGTATGTGACGGGCGGCTTCGGCATCTGGTTCGCCGCACCTGATCTGCCCAGCCTGACCTGGATCTTCGTGCTGTTCGCGATCGGTCTCATCGGTATGGAGTTTGCGACGATCTTTACCAATTCGATGCTGCCGGACCTGGGCACCAGGGAGGAAGTCGGCAGGCTGTCCGGCAATGGCTGGGCTTTCGGCTATGTCGGTGGGCTGATCGCGCTGGTGATCATGCTGACGCTGTTTGCCGAAAGCCCCGAGGGCAGGACACTGATCGGAATGAAACCCCTTTTGGGTCTGGACCCCGCCGCACGCGAAGGCACCCGCTTTGTTGGGCCGCTGACGGCGCTCTGGTACATCATCTTCATGGTGCCCTTCTTCCTCTGGGTGCGCGATCCGAAACACACGAACCCCGACCCCCTGCTGATCCGCCACGCGATGGGAGAGCTTGGCCGCACCATCAGGCGCCTGCCGCAAACGCCCAGCCTCTTTGCCTACCTTGGCAGCTCGATGTTCTATCGCGACGCGCTCAACGGGATTTACACATTTGGCGGCATCTATGCGGCAGGGGTGCTGAACTGGAGCGTCGTGAACGTCGGCATCTTCGGCATTGTCGCGATCATCACTGGCGCGATCTTTGCCTGGCTGGGCGGTAAGGCAGACCATGCGTTCGGCCCCAAACCGGTGATTGCGTTCTGCATCACGGTGCTGACTGCGGTGGCAATCTGTTTCGTCTTCATCTCGCGCGACAGCGTCTTCGGCATGGCCGTGGGCGCTGACAGCAGCCTGCCAGATATCGGCTTCTACGTGCTGGGTGCGGTGATCGGCGCGGCGGGCGGGGCGTTGCAGTCGGCCAGCCGCACGATGATGGTGCGCCAGGCCAATCCCGAACGCATGACCGAAGCCTTCGGGCTTTATGCCCTGGCCGGCAAGGCAACCAGTTTCATCGCGCCCTTTGGCATCGGCGTGGTAACGGCGATGACCGGCAGCCAGCAATTGGGCGTCATCCCGCTGATCATCCTTTTCGTGATCGGACTTCTTCTGCTACGCTGGGTCAACCCCAACGGGCAGGGCAGTTCCTCATGATCACACGGTTTCTTTCAGCACTTCTGATTTCCCTGGCGCCGACGATCTCGGAGGCCGATGCCCCGGCCAAGCAGCTTTTCGGCGCGGCGGGTGCCGGGTCCGAACAACGGGCGCGGGCCTTTGGCGGCTATGCCAAGGGCTGCCTCGCGGGTGGTGTGCAACTGCCGGAAACCGGGCCGACCTGGCAGGCCATGCGCTTGTCACGCAACCGCAACTGGGCGCACCCGGACACGATTGCCTTCATCGAACGTCTGTCCGCGAAGGCGGCCGGGCTGCCTGGCTGGAACGGGCTCTATATCGGTGATATTTCACAACCGCGTGGCGGCCCGATGCTGACCGGCCATCGCAGCCACCAGATCGGAATGGATGTCGATATCTGGATGCGACCTGCGGTGAACCTGTCGCTCAGCACGTCGGAGCGGGAGCGCATCAGTTCGATCAGCATGCAGCGGTCCAAGGGCGCCTATGTGAACAGCGACTGGACCCGCGCCCAGCACGAGATCATCAAGGCCGCAGCCCAGGACCCGGCTGTGGCGCGCATTTTCGTCTTTCCCGGCGCGAAGGTGCAGATGTGCAACGACGAAACAGGCGACCGTGCCTGGCTGCGCAAGGTCCGGCCCTGGTGGGGGCATCATGCTCACTTCCACGTCCGGCTGAAATGTCCTGGCGGGTCGGGAAAATGCGAGAACCAGGCCCCGCCCCCTGCAGGGGACGGGTGTGCAGATGCTCAGAAATGGGTGGATGACATCCTGAATCCACCGCCGCCCAGGCCGCGCGACCCCAATGCCCCTGCACCAAAGCCGCGCCGTGACCTCATCCTGTCGGACCTGCCCCGCCAATGCGCCGGCGTCTTGTCCTCGCGATAGGAGCGATCCTTGTCCCTGTTCTGGGGCTTGGATATCGCTCCGACCCGCCCGACCGCGCCCGATTTCTGTCCTCGGTTCCGTGGTGTGAAACTTGCCGATACTTCGGCGGCATTTCCGGCCTGGAAGTAACCGAAGACGGGATGCGGTTCATTGCCGTTTCCGACGCGGGTTGGATCGGCAGAAGCGAATTTACCCGTGAAAATGGGGTGATGGTCGAAGCAAAGGACGCGCCGCTACGTCGCGTCGGACGGAAGCCCGCGCAGAGTGCCTCCGACGACAAGGAGCGACAGGACTCCGAGGGGCTTGCCCTGTCCGCAGACGGCCGCCTGTTCATTTCCTTCGAGTTTCGCCAGCAGATCGTCGAGTTCTTTGCGCCGGACGAAGCATTGTCCCCGCTTCCGCGCCACCAGGACTTTCCTGGCATGTGGGAGAATTTTTCACTCGAAGCCGTGGCGATCGATGACGATGGCGCTCTGTACACATTGCCTGAGCGCCCAAAATTCCTGGCCAAAACCTTTACTGTCTACCGGCTTCGGGATGGCCGTTGGGACACCAGCCTATCAATCCCGCGGCGCAAGCCATTCCTTCCGGTGGGCGCGGACATTGGTCCCGACGGGAAACTCTACATCCTGGAACGGCATCTTGGCGGGCTGCTTGGGTTTTCAAGCCGCGTACGGCGGTTCGACCTTGGCCCGGGAGGCATAGGAAATGAAGAAACCCTTCTCGAGACCGGCCCCGGTGTCCACGACAACCTGGAAGGGCTGGCCGTCTGGCGGGATTCCGACGGCCTGATAAGACTCACCATGGTCTCGGACGACAATTTCCGCAGCTTCCAGCGCACCGAGATTGTCGAATACGTGGTTCCGGAATGACTTGACGCACGGGGGGCGGCGGGTATAGACCCCGTCCGTTCCCGCGCGAGCGCGGGCACCAAGTCGCCGCTACCTTGTCAAAACGGATCAAAGCTATGACACGACTTCTTCCCGGCGTTCTCGCCATGGCCGCCATCGTGGTGGCCTCCAACATCCTGGTTCAGTTCCTGCTGCTGGACGGCCTGCTGACCTGGGGTGCCTTCACATATCCCTTCGCCTTCCTCGTCACCGACGTGATGAACCGCATCTACGGCGTGGGGCCCGCCCGCAAGGTGGTGCTGGCCGGCTTCGTGACCGGGGTGGTCTGCTCGCTTGTCGGCAGCCAGATCATGCTGCAGGGTGACGGGTTCGAATATGCCGCCGTACCGCTGCGCATCGCCGTGGCCTCGGGCATCGCCTTCCTCTGTGCGCAGATGCTGGACGTGGCGGTTTTCAACCGGCTGCGCGAAGGCAACTGGTGGCGCGCGCCGCTGGCCTCGACCATCGTGGGGTCCATCGTCGATACCGCGCTGTTCTTCACGATTGCGTTTTCGGCTTCGATCACCTTTTTCGGCGCGAACGCCGATACGGCGATCAACTGGGCCTGGGGCGCTGCACCCTTCCTGACGGCCGGTCCGGAAGCGCCTTTGTGGGTGTCGCTGGCGGTGGCCGATTGGCTGGTAAAACTGTCCATTGCGCTGATCGCTTTGGTGCCATTTCGCCTGCTGGTCACAAGGTTTTCACCAAGTATTGCGTGAAAAGTTTTGACAAACGCAAAATATGTGGCACCCTTCTAGTATCGAAACAGCGAGAAAGGAGGTGTCCATGTCAAGAGATGCAACGGAGCGAGGTGCCGGGACAGTCTAGGACGCTGTTTGTCGGGGCAGCCCCCGACAAAATAAGCGGGCCGGACTGGCGAGCAGTCTAACCGGCCCACACCTCCAAATTCTCGGAAGGGTCGTCCCAACGTGGGCGACCCTTTTGGTTTCAAGTGAGGCAAGCTGGGGGTTTCACACCCCGCCGCCATTGTCGCTCGGACCGATGGCGCAACAACGGCGACCCCGTGGGATATTTCTGGAAAGATGAAAGGGGGACGTTTAGGGAAGGGGCATGATCCGTGTTACCGACGATATCATTCTGCAAGATTGGGAATTGACCGAGCAGTTCAGCCGCTCGTCGGGCCCCGGCGGGCAGAATGTGAACAAGGTTTCGACCGCCGTCGAGCTGCGCTTCGAAGCCGCGCGCAGCCCCGCGCTGACCGAGGCGGTCAAGCGGCGGCTCAAGCGCATTGCCGGGCGTAAATGGACCCAGGATGGTGCCATCATCCTTCGCGTCGAGGACACCCGCAGCCAGGCCCGCAACCGCGAGATTGCCGCCGAAAGGCTGGCCGAGATGATCCGAAAGGCGCTTGTCGCCCCCAAGCGGCGCATCCCCACCAAACCGACTCTGGGGTCGAAACGCCGCCGCATGGACGCCAAGGCCAAGCGCGGACAGGTCAAGGCCCTGAGGGGCCGCGTGCAGGAGGACTGAATGACCGATACCAAGGACCTGCTGGAGCGACGCGAGCGTCTGCTCGGCCCGAACATGACCACCTTCTATCGCGATCCTGTACACTTGGTGCGCGGCGAAGGCGCTTGGGTCTGGGACGCGGAGGGCAACCGGCTGCTGGATTGCTACAACAACGTGCCCCATGTCGGCCATTGCCACCCGAAGGTGGTCGAGGCGATCACCAGACAGGCCTCCACGCTGAACACCCACACGCGGTATCTGCACGAGGGTATTCTGGATTACGCCGAGCGGTTGACCAGCACCCTGCGCCATGACCTGGACGCGATGATCATGGTCTGCACCGGGTCCGAGGCCAATGACATCGCCCTGCGTATGGCAAGGGCGGCGACAGGCAGGATGGGGATCATCGGCACCGACAATACCTATCACGGCAATACCGACCTGGTGAGTCACCTGTCCTCGAAACGCACGCCGATCGGCGGTCCGGTGGGCTATGTGAAGAAGGTGCCTTCGCCGGACAAGCTGCGCCCGCTGGGCGGCTCGTTGGAGGCGCAGGGAGAAGCCTTTGCCGCCGAGGTCTCCAGGGCCATCGCCGATCTGGAGGCGGAAGGCCACGGTTTTGCCGGTCTGATCCTGGACCCGTTCTTCGCCAACGAGGGCGTGCCGATGCTGGAACGCGGCTTTCTTGATCCGGTGTCGAAGGTGGTTCGCGCTGCGGGCGGGGTGATCATCGCCGACGAGGTGCAGCCGGGATTCGGGCGCACGGGTGCGGATTTCTGGGGACACGAACGTATCGGCCTTGTGCCGGACATCGTCACCATGGGCAAGCCGATGGGCAACGGCCACCCGGTCGCCGCCGTGGTGGCGCGGCCGGAGGTGCTGGCCGAATTCCGCAATACTTTCAGCTATTTCAACACGTTCGGCGGCAACCCGGTGTCCGCCGCTGCCGCAACGGCGGTGCTGGACGTGTTGGAGGAAGAAGGGCTGATGCAACAGGCCCATGAGGTTGGAACGCACACTCTGGCGCAATTGGGCCAGCTTGACCACCCGCTGATCGCCGATGTGCGCGGGGCCGGCATGTTCATGGCGATCGAGTTCGCCGAAGGCCGGGACCTGACCCCGGCAACGGAATTGGTGAGGGATCTTGTCGAATCGTTGCGCGAACGCGGCATCCTGACAAGCTCGATGGGGCGTGACCGGCACATCCTGAAGATCCGCCCGCCGATGTGTTTCTCGCACGAACAGGCCAACCTGCTGGTGGACACGCTGGACGCCGCGCTGAAGGGGCTGCCCGCATGAGCGAGTTGAAGCAAGCGCTGCGCGCCTGGAATGCGCGCGAGGTCCGGCTGATCAAGGACCGCGAGAATGCGGTCTACGAGGTGCGAATCGGCGGCACCCGCGCCGCCCTGCGCCTGCACCGTCCCGGCTACCAGACCGAGGCCGCGATCCGGTCCGAGATCACGTGGATGGGCGCGTTGGCCGAAGCGGGCATGTCCGTGCCTGCCCCGGTGCCAACGCCGGGTGGCGAGCAGGTCGTCACCCTGTCGACCGGGCGGCTGGCCACGGTGGTCAGTTGGGTCGGGGGCTCCCCGATCGGCGAAAGCGGTGTGCCGCTGGAGGGGAGCGAGGCCGACCAGGTCAGGTTGTTTCACACGCTGGGGCGCGAAGTGGCGCGGATGCATAACCTGACCGACGCGATGGACCTGCCGGAGGGATTCGACCGCCACGCCTGGGATCTGGACGGGCTCTTGGGCGAGACCCCGTTCTGGGGTCGGTTCTGGGAAAGCCCGGCGCTGACGGCGCAGGAACGCCACCTGGTGAACCGCGCCCGCGCCGTGGCCCGCGACCGCGCCCAGGCCTTTGCCGAAAACGGCGCGGACTTCGGGCTGATCCACGCCGATGTGCTGCGCGAGAATGCCTTCGTGAAAGAGGGCGCCATCACCCTGATCGACTTCGACGATGCCGGGTTTGGCTTTCGGCTCTATGACATTGCGGTGATGTTGTCGCAAAACGAGGAGGAGCCGCACTACCCCGCCATCCGGGCGGCCGTGATCGCGGGATATCGCGAGTTGCGAGACCTGTCCGGGGAGGCGGAAGAGCTGCTTGACATGTTTCTGATGCTGCGCCGCTTTGCCTCGATGGGTTGGGCGGTGCCGCGCCATCAAGAAGACAGCGCGGTTCTGCGGCTCTATACGGAGCGCGCGGTCAGGGCGGCGCGGGCGTTTCTGGCGGGCTGAGGGGGCCTCGCCCGCGGCTCGGTCGGACAGGGGCCGCGCTGCGCGCGGCAAGGGGCGCTGCCCCTCGCGCTGGCGCGCTCACCCCGGGATATTTCCGGCAAGATAAAGAGGGGCGCCTGCCCCGGCCCCGTGCGGATATGAGCCCGGTCGGGGCGGGACAGGTCAGACGATCACGTCCAGCTCGGTCTGTGCACCCACCGCAAAGACACGTTTGTATCGGTCGATTTCGGACGCTGGCCCCATGGCCTTGTTCGGGTTGTCGGACAGTTTCACCGTGGGCTGCCCATTGGCAGACACCGCCTTGCAGACCAGGGAAAACGGCGCCAGCCGGTCCTCGGGCACGAGGCCACGGAAATCATTGGTCAACAGAGTGCCCCAGCCAAAACTCGGCTTCACCCGTCCGGCAAACTGCTGCTGCAATTCGACAATCTTTTCGACATCCAGCCCGTCGGAAAAGATTACCATCTTCTCGCGCGGATCTTCACCACGCTCTTCCCACCAGCGGATTGCGACCTCTGCCCCTTCGGCAGGGTCGCCGCTGTCCACACGAATCCCGGTCCAGCCCGCCAGCCAGTCCGGCGCGCCGTCCAGGAATCCCTTGGTGCCGTAGGTGTCCGGCAGGATGATGCGCAGGTTGCCCTCGTGTTCCTCGTGCCAGTCGGCCAACACGTCATAGGGGGCCTGGCGCAGTGCCTCGTCGTCCTCGGCCAGTGCGGCGTAGACCATTGGCAGTTCATGCGCATTGGTGCCTATTGCCTCAATATCGCGTTTCATTGCAATGCGGCAGTTCGACGTCCCGACGAATTCTTCACCCAGCCCTTCGATCATCGCCTGCACACACCAGTCCTGCCACAGGAAACTATGCCGCCGCCGCGTGCCGAAATCCGCGATGCGCAGCTCTTTCAGGCCGCGAAGCACCTGGATTTTTTCCCACAGCTTGGTCATGGCGCGGGCATAAAGCACCTGCAGTTCAAACTTGCCCATATCGCGCAGGACGGCGCGGCTTCTGAGCTCCATCAGAACCGACAGGGCCGGGATTTCCCACAACATGACCTCGGGCCAGGTGCCTTCGAAGGTCAGCTCATACTGATCGCCAACCCGTTCCAGGTGATAGGGTGGCAGGCGTAGATTCTCGAACCATTCCATGAAATCAGGGCGGAACATCTGGCGCTTGCCATAGAAGGTATTGCCGCGCAGCCAGGTGCTTTCACCCCGGCTGAGGCTCAGCGAACGGATGTGATCGAGCTGTTCGCGCAAGGCACCTTCGTCGATCAGCCGGGCCAGCGGCACGGACATGGTTCGGTTGATCAGGCTGAACGTCACCTGCGTATCGGCGCGATTGCGGAACACCGACTGGCACATCAACAGCTTGTAGAAATCCGTGTCGATGAGCGACCGCACGATCGGGTCGATCTTCCAATGATGGTTGTAGACGCGGGTGGCGATATCGACCATGGGCGTTTCCTTTGTTCCGGCCATGGTTAGCGCAAGTTTCGGGGCTTGTGTAGGGCCGGGTGTGCCGGGTTTCCGATCAGGTGATGGTAACGCCGGCCGCTGCCATCTGTTCCAGTGCGATGCCAAGCGATCCGTCCAGGTCGATGGCACGGCACAGATCCGCGCGCACGGTGACGTCGAAGCCCAGCCGCGCCCCGTCGGTGGCGGAATAGGCAACGCAGAAATCGGTGGCGAGCCCGACCATGGTCAGACGGGTGACACCCCGCGTATGCAGGTAGCCTTCCAGGCCGGTGGGCGTGGACCGGTCGTTTTCGAAGAAGGCCGAATAGCTGTCGATCTGTGGCCGGAACCCCTTGCGGATCACAAGATCGGCCGGGTCGGTGTTCAACCCGGCATGGAAGGCCGCGCCATGACTGCCCTGCACACAGTGATCGGGCCAGAGCACCTGCGGGCCGTAGGGCATCTCGACCATGCCGAACGGCTCCTTCCCCGCATGCGACGAGGCGAAAGAACTGTGCCCGGCCGGGTGCCAATCCTGAGTCAGCACCAACGCGCCGAACTCCTCCATCAGGGCGTTCACGCCGGGCACGATCGCATCACCCTCCGCCACGGCCAGCGCGCCACCCGGGCAGAAATCATTCTGGATGTCGATGACGATCAGGGCTTCGGTCGCGTCGCGCATGGGGGCCTCCGTTTCCACTTGGCACTAGGGGTAGGCGGCGGCGGCGCGCCGGTCAAGCGCTTGACCTTCGCGACCGGGCGTCCACACTGGCCCCATGGAACTGCTTCGCTATCCTTACCGTGCCGATCCCGGGTTGATGCTGATGATCCTGGGCTTTTTCGGCGCGCTGACGGCTGTGCTCGGCTGGGTGCTGATCTCGGGTGGCGGGGCGTGGTACGCACAGGCTCTGTTCCTGGCCGGTCTGGTGTTCACCATCATGGGCTACCTTGGTCTGACCCGGCGCGGAGAAGTCGTGTTGGACACCGAAGCGATTTCCGCTCCGAAAAGCCTGCTGCGACGCGAAGTGGTGCACATTGCGCGGGCTGATCTGACCTCGGTCGAATTGCGTGGGCGGCGCAGGGATCGCTACCTGTGGCTGCGCGCAGGCGACCGGAAGCTGGTGATCGCCGAACGGGGGCTGCCGGGTGCCGAAGCCTTTGATACGCTGGTGGCAGCCCTTGATCCGGGGCTTGGCACGGCGTAGACGGACGCCATGTACACGATCGCCGCGCTCTATCACTTTACCCGTTTCGATGACCCTGCCGCCATTCGCGGGCCGCTTTACGATTTCGCCGTGGCGCAGGGCGTGACCGGCTCTCTGTTGCTGGCCAAAGAGGGGATCAACGGCACCATCGCCGGACCGCGCGCCGGCATCGACGCGGTGCTGGCCCATGTGCGCGCCCTGCCCGGCTGCGCCGATCTGCACTGGAAGGAGGCGACCGCGGCCGAACAACCCTTTGGCCGCATGAAGGTGCGCCTGAAGAAAGAGATCGTGACCATGGGCGTGCCGGATGTCGACCCGCGCGCCAGTGTTGGCCACTATGTCACGCCGCAGGACTGGAACGAGCTCATTCAGGCCGAAGATGTCGTGGTGATCGACACGCGCAACGACTACGAGGTCGCCATCGGCACGTTCGAAGGTGCGATCGACCCCGAAACTGCCACTTTCCGCGAGTTTCCCGCCTGGTGGGAAGCCAACAGGGAGCGTTTCCACAACAAGCGTGTGGCGATGTTCTGTACCGGTGGCATTCGCTGCGAAAAATCGACCAACTACCTGATCAGCCAGGGGGTCGAGGATGTCTATCACCTCAAGGGTGGTATCCTGGAATACCTGGAGCAGGTTCCGGCCGAGGACAGCACCTGGCAGGGCGAGTGTTTCGTGTTTGACGGACGGGTGTCCGTGGGGCACGGGCTCGCCCCCGGCCCGCATGTGATGTGCCACGCCTGCCGCCGCCCGATCCGCCCCGAAGACAAGGCCCGGCCGGAGTTCGAGGAGGGGGTCAGCTGCCACCTCTGCATCGGCGAGTTTGACGAGGCGCGGCGCGAACGGTTCCGCGAGCGCCAACGCCAGATCGCACTGGCCGAAGCCCGCGGCGCCCGGCACATGGGACCGCGCGGCTGATCTTCAGAAGTCGATACTGTCCGCGTCGTTTGCGATGTCCAGCACCCTGGCCACCAGACCCAGTATCGTCGTGGCGCCCGAAATCGGGCTTTCACTGACCATCACCGTGTCCTCCGGCTCGATCCGGAATTGCCCGGCCGAGAAAAGACCGTCCGCCGAAGTCAGATCGACCACGAACACGCTCCGCGCATGGGCAGGGCCGGACATGCCGTCGCGAACCACGTTTTCGGGATATTCACGCAGGATCAGGATGCCCTTGGGATCGGCCCGGGTCTCGGCCAGGCCACCGATCAGCGACAAGGCGTCCAGCGCGGTCACGACATCCTGCGGGAACGCGACGATGGTCTCGCGTTGAGCAGCCCCGAGCGAACGGAAATAGCGCGGGTCGGCCTCGACCAGGAGCTTGTCGCCTCCGTGCAGGATCGTATCCAGCGACGGGTCGCGATACAGCCGTTCAAGCGAGGTCGCATAGCTTTTGCCGGCGCGGATCAGGCGCACCTGCGGGTTTTCGATCGACGCCGACGCGCCGCCGGCGGCCGCAATGGCGTTCAGGACGGTATAATGCGTATCCGACAGGGGATAGGCGCCGGGACTTGACACACCGGCCACCACGCTGACCGAACCACGCGCGCCGGGTTTCACGTTCAGCTGCACCTGCGCTGAGGGCACGATCTCTTCCATCTTGCGCTGGATACGCGCGCGCGCCTGGGTGCGGCTGAGACCGGCCACCTGCACCATGGAGACGAAAGGCAGGAAAATCGTGCCACCGGCCGAGACCTGCATATCCGCCATATCGACCATCTTCTGGGCTTCGGTGGTGATCAATGAGGTTTCCTCACTGTCCCAAACAACGATATCCAGGATGTCGTAGGGCTGGATCGCCCGATCCGCGGGCGGGGCACTGTACCCGATCCAACCGTCGCTTTCCTGTCCGGCCCGCGAGGCGGGCCAGCCGGCGACGATTGGCAGGAAGTCGCGCGTGACCATATGCACGGCGAACTGGGGTTCCTCCGCCCCGGACCGGGTGGACAGAATCTCCGATTGGACGCCCCCACCGCGCGGCAGGCTACATCCGGCCAGGGCTGCGACGGCCAGCATCGTCAGAAGCGAACGGATCACATGTTCCCCCATGGATTCGAGTATTGGCAATGTCAGCCGCTGCACCACCATAGGGAGAGCAAAGCGAGGCGGCAAGCGCTCAGGACAGGTTCTTCCGGTGATGCTCCAGCCCCTCGGCCACATCGTTGAAAATGGTCAGTTGCCCATCCTCCAGAATGGCCACCTGATCGCAGATCCGTTCCACCAGGGGTAGGGAATGGGTCACTACGATGGCGCTGGAATTTTCCATGCGCTCGCCGAACAGTTCCTCGCTTTTACGGCGAAAACGGACGTCCCCCACGGCAGTCACCTCATCGACCAGGTAGGTGTCGAATTTGATCCCCATGGACACGCCGAAGGCCAGGCGACTTTTCATCCCCGACGAATAGCTGCGCACGGGTTGGTGGAAATGCTGCCCCAGCTCGGCAAATTCGGCGACGAACGCGCGCAGCTCGGCAGTGTCGGCACCATAAACCCGCGCGATGAACGTGGTGTTCTGCGCCCCGGTCAGGTCCGGATGGAAACTGCCCGCGAACCCGACCGGCCAGGACACGGTTCCGGTCGTCAGGATATCGCCATGGTCCGGGTCCATGGTGCCTGCAATCATGCGAAGGAGGCTCGACTTGCCTGCCCCGTTGCGCCCCAGCAGCGCCACCGAACGCCCGGTCTCGAACGTCGCGTTCAGCCCGCGCGCCACATGGGTCTCGCGACCACGCAGGCGATAGGTTTTCCACAGGTCGACAAGCTGGATCATGGCGTGATCTCCGGCCTACCTGCGGTCGCGGACGGAGTAGTAGATCAGCGTCAGCGAAGCCCAAATGCCGAACAGGAAAACGCCCAGGACGAACAGAACCACCGGACGCTGCGGGTACTCTGCCGTTTCCGCCAATGTCGGTTTGATATAGGCCGCCAGATACCGCGACTTGCGCAGAGCTTCGGCGCGGGCGGTTTCGAATGCTGCAAGCGCCGAGAGGTACGAGGTCTCGGCGAACTGCAGGTCAACCGCAAGGCTCTCATACTCACCGACCAGATTGGCATAGGCGCCATGTTCCGTGCCCTCATCGGTCGAAAACCGCGCGCGTTCCTCGACGATACGTTCCTCAATCACCTTCACACGACGCTCTGCCCGTTCAACCCGTGGGTCGCTGGCCAGGGTGGTCTGGTTCACGATATCCAGTTCGATCTGCGCCGAGGCAAGCTGTTCCTGCAAACTGTTGAGAAGCCCCATTCGGCCCATGATGTCGGCCTCGGGATCCAGGATCTGGGTGCGCAGGCGGAACTCGGCCACGCCCTGTCGCGCCTGACGCAGCCGCTCGACGGCAAGCTCCAGCTCGTTCGCCGCATAGCGGGTCGCATCCTCGCGGGCGATGGCCGACAGGTCGTTGATAAGAAGCGAGCTTTCCTCGTAGATCACCTGCCCCAGCGCCTGCGCCTGTTTCGGGTCAAAGGCATGGATCCGCAATTCGATCAGGCCGGAGGCGCTGTCATAATAGACCTTCACCATGCGCTGCCAATAGGACAGGAGATCCTCGATCGAGGCATCCTCGGCGACACCGAAAATCGGGTCGCCCGGCGCCGACCAGATTGTACGCAGGCTCATCCTCTGATCCACCGCGCGAACCATGCGCTGGCTGCGGATGAACTCGAACAGGACATCCGTGTCCGAGCCGGACGAACTGCCTGACAGAGAAGCGATTCCACCCAGAAGATCGGTCGGCGTGGACGCTTCCTCGCTCCGAACCGCAAACCCCATGACCGAAGCGTATTGCGGCTGCGCCACGAAATACAGATACCCGGCCGCCAGGATCAAGGGCAGGCACACGAACAGGTAGAAACCGCGCAGAAGCCTGACATGACGACGCTTCATTCGGGCCGGCCCCGCTGCCCGCGTGCGCGTCATCGGCATGACATTGCCGCCCCCATCCGGGGCGGCCTGAATTGCATCCGGGTTTGCCTTAACCATGCGTTCATCCCAGAGTTGTACACAAAAAACTGCGACTACCGCCTTAGCAGAGGCCAGACAGGAATTCCAGTTCGCAGGGGCACAAACGGATGGAGCAAACATCAACCGCAGCGCGCACGTTGCCGATCCGCACCGGTCGCACCGTCATGGCCTTGATGCTGCGCGAGATGTCGTCAACCTATGGCAGAAATGCCGCCGGTTACTTCTGGGCCATCGCCGAACCGATCGGCGGTGTTGCCCTGCTGACAATCGTCTTTTCCCTGGCGCTGAGATCACCGTCGCTGGGGGACAACTTTGCGCTGTTCTATGCCTCGGGCATGCTGCCCTTCTCGCTCTATAACGATTTGTCGAACAAGGTCGGGCGGTCAATCGGATTCTCGAAACAACTGCTGTTCTATCCCGGCGTGACATTCGTCGACGCGATCCTGGCGCGCACCCTTCTGAACGCGCTGACCCAGGCCATGATCCTGGTCATTATCCTGGGCGCGATCATCTGGATCTATGACATCAACGTGATCCTGGACATTCCCGCAATGACCCTTGCCGTCGGCATGGCTGTTTTGCTGGCTGCCGGTGTCGGCACGCTGAACTGCTACCTCTATTGGCGCCTGCCCGCCTGGAACAGGATCTGGGTAATCCTAAACCGGCCGATGTTCATCATGTCTTGCATTTTCTTCCTCTTCGAAGATGTGCCGCAACCCTTCCAGGATTATCTTTGGTTCAACCCTGTTGTGCATATCGTGGGTCAAATGCGACGCGGGATATACGCAACCTATGAACCGGATTACGTGTCGTTTGGCTACGGTTTCGGTTTCGGCCTTGCCTGCCTCTTTCTCGGCCTGCTGTTCCTGGGCCGGCACCATCGGGACATCGTGAACGAGTAGCGCCATGTACATGCATCCGATCCATCCGAGGCCTGGGCTGGACGTCGCCGTCCAAACCGGCGCGATCCGCCAGCGAACCCATGTTTGCATTCTTCTGTGCACCTTCAACGGGTCTGCATTTCTGCAGGAGCAACTGGACAGTTTCCTGGCTCAGGATCACAGGGACTGGTCACTTTGGATCAGCGATGACCATTCGACAGATGCGACGCGGCGCATCCTGCAGGATTTCATCCTGGCCCATCCCGACCGTGAAGTGAGGCTGTTTGACGGTGTCGGGCGTGGGCATGCGGCCAACTACCTGTCGCTCTTGTGCCGCCCCGCATTGCCGTCGGATTGTTTCATCGCCCTGTCCGATCAGGACGATGTCTGGCTGCCCGACCGGCTCAGCCGGGGTCTGGTCAGGGTCGCGGCTTGCGAAATGGCCGATGATGATGCGCCGGTCCTGTACGGCAGCCGCACCCGGCTGGTGGACGAGGATCTGACGCCGATGGGCCTGTCGCGCGGGTTGCAACGCCCGCCCTCCTTCGGCAATGCCCTGGTGCAGAATGTGATGGCGGGAAATACCCTTTTGCTGAACCCTGCCGCGCTGGCGCTGGTGCGCCGGGCCGGGCCCGGTCCGGATGTGCCTTTTCACGATTGGTGGCTCTACCTGCTGCTCAGCGGCGCAGGCGCCCGGCTGGTTTTCGACGAACACCCGACGGTGCTGTATCGCCAGCACGAGCGCAACGCTTTGGGCACCCCGAACACCCTGCGCGGATCGATCAAGCGGCTCGACATGGTGCGCAGGTCCGTTTTCCGGCAGGCGATCAACCGCAACCTGGCCGCTCTGGAAAGGCATGGCGCGCTGTTGTCCCCGGCGCATCGCCAGAATGCCGCAATCATGGCGCGCCGCGGCCAGGGGAGCCGCCTGAGAGCCCTGCGGGACATATGGCGCGCGGGGGTGCGGCGACAGGGGCGCATGCAGTCTCTGTTCGTGTTCTGGGCGATGATGCGGCGAATGATCTGATCACCCACCGCCTGCGCCCGACAAGAAGGCTCCCGGACCGGAGCGGCATTCCTTTGGTGCAGGCCTGATCCGGTCAGATGACCAGCATCTGCCCTTCCAACAGGCTCTCGTCGATCACATCGACAAGCGTCAGCGTGTGCCCGCCGCCGAAGTCGAACACCAGGTTCTCATCCACCACCAAGCTATAGGCCAACAGTTCCGCATCGGTTTTCTGGCCACCACCCCAGAGATCGTCCTCAAAGACCAGCATATCCTCCTCGGCAATGTTGAAATCGGTGATCGTATCCGCAAAGGAATTGAACACGAAACTGTCCGCCCCCGTGCCGCCGGTATAGGTGTCGTCGAAGTGGCCGCCGTTCAGGTAGTCATTGCCGGGCCCGCCGTACAGCACATCATGCCCCCACCCGCCATAGATCACGTCTGAGCCACCGCGCCCTTCGACAATGTCATGCCCGCCGCCGCCGATCAGCACGTTGCGGTCATTCGACCCCACGAACTTGTCGTTGTAGAGCGACCCCCAGACATTCTCGATCGAAGCGAAGGTATCCCCGTCCGCCTTGCCCCACGCGGCGCCGGTCAACATGTTCCAGCCAACCCCGCCGCCTTCGATGTCGCGGAAATCGACAAGGTCCGTGCCGTCGCCGCCATCGTGGTGATCGGCCCCGGCGCCGCCGGACAGGGAATCGTTGCCGGCACCGCCTTCCAGAACGTCGTTGCCATCCCCGCCCGAAAGCGTGTCACCGCCGGTTCCCCAGCCGCCCCGCAACATGTCGTTGCCGTCGCCACCTGCCAGGACGTCATTGCCCTCACGACCGTCGAGCACGTCATTGCCACCCCCGCCGCTGAGCGTGTTGTCGCCCGCATCACCAATCAGCGTATCGCCGTAACTGGACCCGATCAGGTTCTCGACCGAAGTCAAACTGTCCCCCGTGGCCGCGCCCCAGACGGAATTCGAACCGAGGTTCACCCCGACACCACCCAAGGTGATGTCGTCATATGTCGCGGTATCCGCGCCGGTACCGCCATCCATGTCATCGCCCCCCGCACCACCGCGCAGCGTATCATTCCCGGCGCCACCGTTCAGGTCGTCCGACCCGTTGCCGCCGGAAAGCTCGTTGTTCAAGCCGTTGCCGGTCAGCCTGTCGCTTCCGCCCCCCCCGATCGCATTCTCGATATCGACCCCGCGGGCGATGAACAGGTTGCCAATGCCCCCGGACACATCCGACGCCGCCTCGGCAACCAGGGTGATGTTCTGGTTCGCGCCGGAATGGCTCATGTCGATCGTATCAATGCCGCCATTGTCATAGACTGTCGCGCCAATGGAACTGGTCGCGTTCACGAGGTCGTCCAGATACCCGCCCGCGTTCGAATTGTTGCCATAGGTTGTGTCACCGGTGCGGACGGTGGTCGGCGTGCCATACATCCCGTGCACAGCCAGGATATCGGCAAGCATCGGTGTGACGATATAGGAATAGCTACCGGTGACATGGGTGTTCTCGGTCTGGCTGAAATAGGACATCACCGTCGCCTGCCAGCTGTCGTTCACATAGATGTTGTCCCCGCCGCCCGAGGCATCATAGGTCGCGCTGCCATTGTACGGACCCGCATGTCCCAGGCCCAGCGCATGGCCGACCTCGTGGATGTAGGTCTGGAACGAATAGCTGTCGAGGCGGTCTTGATCGCCGCCAATCCACCAGGATGGAATGTTGACCGTGGCCCGGTTGATATTGCCACCCGACACCGACTCCCAGGAGCTAAAGGCCCCGACAGTATCGTCGTTGACGAAGGTGATATGTGCAGAGGTCGAGGTGGTCGCGACCATGTTGATACCCGTCACATTCGCCCAGGCCTCCATCGCTGCGATGGCAAAGAACCGTTCGGCCGCGGGCAGGTCGTTGACATTGAACGTGAGCGTCCCGCCCGTCTGCACATCGAAGCTGGCACCGAAAAAGCCCTGATCGTTCCAGTATCCATCCCGAAGATAATCCGCGATTTGGTCATGGGAATAGAGCGGCACCGCGGCCGGCTCGGCAAGCGGTTGACGGGCGTTCACCTCAGGCGAACTGAAAATCGTTTTTGCAACACAAAGCTGGCACATGCTGTTTCACAAACGGTCCTGTATCTCGACGGGCAGCCGCAATTCCTGCGAATTGATGGCGTGACTGCGCAATTCCCGAAAGACTGAACCGCCTTCGTAAACAGGCCAATTCCGCCTGGTCACGTGTCAAACGCCCGTCTTTCACGGACTTGATTCGTTGCACAGAGAAATGAATGTTTCGTCGACAGGATCGCCAAAGTTCCTGTTCTGCAGGCAATAGGGGCAAGCCGGACCTGCTCCGAAACATACGGACCGGCAGGCAGTCGCTAATTTAACACCCGGCCATCCCGTTGCATTGTAACGAACCGCCCAATTCCCACCACATTGCAAAAAGTGTGCCTTAACGAATTGGCAGCATTCTTGATTTCGCAAGCGGGGCACTGGAGGCCCCGTTTGCACCGGATCCGGCAAGGGTGAGCCGGACCAGAGAGGGTGATCTGTTCGAGGTAAGGGGGTCGGGGTGGCCGGTATCACGCATGTAAATACCCTTGACGGGGCCGAACTGAATCACACGGTCAACGTGACCGACATGACCATTTTTCGCGATGGGGCCAGCACCTATCTGTATACGACGACCGGAGCCGAAGGCGGCGCCATGGTTCTGGAAATCGGCGCGGACGGGCAAACCACCCTGGTCGATCAGATCGCCTATACCTCAAGCGAGCTGCTCTCGGGCGAGGCGCGGGTCGAGCTGCTCACCGATGGCAGCGCCACCTATCTCGTTTCCTACGGACAACTGGATGCGGAGCTCACTGGCCATCTGCTGTCGGGTGAAAACGATCTGGGCAATGCACAGTCCCTGAGCTGGGCCGGGCCCGGCGCGGGCGGTCAAGTCACCGCGATGCATACCGCGGTCGTCAGTGGGATTGACTATACCTATACCGCCAAGGCCGGATCCACCGGAGTGGCGCAGTATCAGCTGACGACCGACCGGCAGATGCAGCTGCGCAGCGACCAGACGTCCCAGACCGACCTGCCCGGGGGAATTGACATTACCGACCTCGCCTCAATCGAGGCGAACGGGACCACCTACCTTGTCGCGGCGACGAACCTGTATCAGGGCGTCGCCAGCTTTCAACTGGATGCCGACGGCGCGCCAACCCTGATCGACGCTGCGGGGGCTGCCGACGGGATCGGAATTTCGAACCCGACTGCGATTGAAACTTTTACCATTGCCGGCCAGCCTTTTGTGATCGTCGCTGCGGCAGGCAGTTCCTCGCTGACGGTAATGAGGATTCAACCCGATGGTACGCTGACGCCGGTCGACCACGTGATCGACAACCTCAATACGCGCTTTGACACGGTGACTGAGATGGAGGTGATCGACGTCAGCGGGCATGCTTTCGTTCTGGTAGGAGGGGGCGACGACGGGATCTCTGTTTTCACCGTGCTACCCGACGGTCAGCTGGTTCTGCTGGACAGTATCGCCGACAACATGGCGACGGCCTTGCAGAACATAGCCGCGCTGGGGGTCGCGAATTTCGACGGGGAGCTGCAAATCTTTGCCTCCTCGCAAACCGAGGCGGGCGTGACCCAGCTGTCCTTCGATACCGGCAACCTGGGCGAGGTTCTGTCCGGCGACGCGGGGGACAACCTGCTGACCGGATCCACGGTGGACGACATGCTGGCCGGCGGGGGTGGAGACGATCTCGTAAATGGCGGAGACGGCAACGACATCCTGAATGACGGTGCGGGGCAGGATGTGTTGACCGGTGGCACTGGCGATGACCTGTTCGTTATGACTGCCGATGGCGAACGGGACATCATCCAGGATTTCGATCCGGCACGCGACCGGCTCGACCTGACCGGGTTCAACTTCCTCTACGACACCGCGCAACTGACAATCACCCCGACCGGGTACGGCGCCATCATCAGCTTCCGCGACGAAGAGATCGAAGTCCGTTCGGCCAATGGTCAGCCTCTCTCGGCGGGCGATTTCCCGACCGCCGAAATCCTGGTCCTGGACCGCCCACCGGTGGTCTATGACTACATGCCGCGGACCCTGGTCGGCACCGGCTCGTCGGACACGCTGGTCGGCAATCTCGGCGACGACACGCTGATCGGCAATGGTGGCAGCGACATGCTGATTGGCGGTGAAGGCGGCGATGCCCTGGACGGCGGCCCCGGCAATGACACCGCCAGCTACGAAGGTTCCTGGGCGGGGGTGGGCGTTTCCCTGATCACCGGGCAGGGATGGGACGGCGCCCAGGGGGACACGCTCAGCAATATCGAAAACCTGATCGGATCGCTCTACGCTGACACACTGATGGGCGACGACAAGGCCAACCGGCTGGAGGGTGCCGAAGGCGATGACAATCTGAGCGGCGAAGGCGGCAATGACACGTTGGTCGGTGGCGATGGGGACGACACGATGAACGGCGGCCTGGGCGCGGATACGCTCGACGGCGGAGCGGGGGTCGATACCGCGTCCTACAGCGGCATGACGATCGGTATCGGCATTGTTCTGGACAGTGGCCAGGCCTGGGGGGGCGCAGAGGGCGACCTGCTGATTTCCGTCGAAAACGTGATTGGCACCGACAATGACGATACGATCACCGGAAGCTTCGGCGACAACGTCCTGACCGGGGACGACGGGAACGATGCACTGGACGGCCGCCAGGGCGAAGACACGCTCTACGGCGGGGCCGGGAACGACTTTCTGGCCGGGGGGTGGGGTTCCTACGACGACTCGCTTTTCGGCGGGGCCGGTGACGACGTTCTTTTTGGCGGGGCCGGGCTCGACCAAATGGATGGCGGGGCCGGGATAGATACCGTGACCTATGAGCAAGATCCGCTGGGCGGCATCGGGATCAACCTCACCTCTGGTGCGACCTGGGGCGGTGCCTGGGGCGACGTGATCGTCGATGTCGAGAACATCGTCGGTTCGGACGGCCAGGATACGCTGATCGGCGACACTGGGGTCAACGACATTCGCGGCGGCGACGGAAATGACGTGATCGACGGGCGCGAGGGAGACGACCGTCTGGAAGGCGGGAACGGCGACGATATTCTCCGCGGGGGCTGGGGGGGCGGCAAGGACTGGATCTCGGGCGGCGAAGGCGATGACACGCTGGATGGCGGGGCCGGAAATGACTGGCTCCTGGGCGGCACGGGGAACAACGCCTATGTCGGCGGGACGGGCAATGACACCGCCGTTTATTCCAACATCCTCGAAGGTGGGGTCGTGGTGAACCTGGAAACCGGGCAGGCAGGCGGCGGCGCGGCAGGCGATACCTTCGATTCAATCGAGAATCTTTGGGGCTCATGGTGGGACGACACCCTGACCGGGGATGCGATCAAGAACGTGCTGAGCGGCGGCTGGGGGGATGACACCCTGAATGGTGGCGCGGGCCACGACCTGCTTTATGGCGGGGGCGGCAACGATGTTCTGGATGGCGGCGCAGGCGACTTCAACGATTTCCTGCATGGGGGCGAGGGCAGCGACATCATGACCGGCGGCGGTGGGGCAGACAAGTTCGTATTCACCACGAACGGAAATGACGTGGTGACAGATTTCGACGCGGCGGAATGGGACAAGCTTATGTTCGACGACGAAATCTGGAACGGCAGCACCAAGACCGAGGCCGAGATCCTTGCCTATGCGCAAATCATCGGTGGCGATGCCGTTTTCGATTTCGGCGAGGATGGCTCCGCAACGATCGAGGGCATCACCGACCTGTCCGACCTTGCGGGAACGATCTTCGTGATCTGAGGTGGTAACGCGACCACAAAGGGGGCTCAGCGCGCACGCCCCTCGGCCCGCCCCCAGCGCACATAGTGTTCGAAACCTGACGCGAGCCCCCCTTTGCCCAGCACGCCCGCCACATCCGGGTTGCGCGACAGGTATCCGGCTTCATCCCAACTGTCTGGAATCGGCACTCTCATGCACAGACGCTGGACCGCCCGTGCGATCTGATCCCAACCCGCCCCGGGGTCCAGCGGTGTCTGACGGCGCCAGAACATCCACCAGCGCCGCGCGGACACCGCGTTGATCTGGGCCACCAGTGTCAACCGTTCCAGGGTGTCGACCGACGCCGCCTCGACCGGCCCGGCCGGGCGTCCATGAGAAAGATTGTTCAATCGCCCGCGCGTATCCACATTCATGTAGCCCATCGCAAGCGTCAGCGCCGCGACGTTTGAATTCGAATGGCGGCGCAAGAATTCGTTGCGCACCACGGCGGCGAATTCCACATGTTTCGAATGGCCGCCAATCACCGAGTTGGAATAAACCCCGCTGCGCCCCGAAACCCTGTCGCGATGGTGATAATTGGCCAGCGGTTCATGCAGCATGCCGATATCGGCTTCCAGCAGGAACTCCAGGTTGAAGAAC
This sequence comes from Aliiroseovarius sp., assembly GCF_030148435.1. Classification (GTDB taxonomy): domain Bacteria; phylum Pseudomonadota; class Alphaproteobacteria; order Rhodobacterales; family Rhodobacteraceae; genus JASBTN01. The sequence goes on along the minus strand of NZ_JASBTN010000028.1, from coordinate 13,600 downwards.
CAGTCGCCCAGCACTGGCAGGTTTTCATTGTATCCGCCGATCGAGTCGTAAACGCTGCGGCGGAACAGGAAAGCGATGGGTGGAAAGAAGTTCCCGCAGGCCATTTCTGCGAATTCGACGTTGCGCACCCAGTCCTGATAGGGACAGCGATCGTGAATGACCACCTTATCGTCCAGGATTTCTTCGGACACATAGACGCTCTTCGTGATAACCCCGCCATAACGCGCGCCTGTCGGCCCTTCGAGGTAGCCCACCGTCCGGGCCAGGAACTCCGGCGCCCAACTGTCATCGTCATCGTGAATGACCACGTAGTCGCTGTGAACGCTGCGGATGCCGGCATTCGAGGCCGCCTCCATCCCCAGGCTTTCCGAATTCGACACCAACCGCACCTTGCGTGGATCGACACCGCTGACCTTGATCACCTCTTCGACCGAGGCGCGGTCGCCGCCGTCGTTCACAACCACCCACAGGTAGTTGGTCCAGCTCTGCGCCGCAACGCTTTCGGCGGCGCGCTTCAACAGGATCGGGCGATCCTTGGTACGGGTGATGATCGCAACCTGGGGCTGACCGGATTCGCCGGGTTCGGGCATCGGGTCGGCGTCGGTGTCAGACGTTGTGCCGGTGCCCGGGACGCGGCTGTGCGGGTCGGGCGGCTCCAGCCCGACCGAGCGCAGCTGCGCGTCGCGCGCCTGGTTGCCGCTCATTTCCAGCGCGATCTGGCCGGGTTTCCACAGGGCCTCGGACAGGCGGTGATTGAAGTCATCATGCGCCGGGCTGGCCGGGTCGATCAGCACCGGCACTTCCAGCGCCTTGCCGAAATCGGCCGACCGGTCCTTGCAGACCAGCGCCAGTGCCTCGTCGCGGCTGGGGGTAATCAGCAGGCGTGCCAGCTCGGCCTCGGCCGCGTCGGCGCGGGCCATGACCTGGGTTGCCGGATCCCCGGCACGGGTGGCGATCCAGGTCTCGGTTTCAAGCCACAACGCGTCTGCCACTGATTCGACCGGGGCGGAAAGGTTGGCATCGATCAACCCCTGCGCGACCTCGGCAAAGGGCACATGGGGCAGTTCCTCAACCGAGGGGCCGTTGGGCTCCAGCAAGGATTCGACCACGTGATGATGCGCTGCCACCGCGCTGGCGGGCTGCTGCGGGTCGTAACCGTTGCGTTCGAACATCAATCCGACCACGTCCGGCGTGATCAGGGGGTCGTGATTCGGCCCCAGGATTCGGCCGAAATAGAGCCCCATCCAGTCGCGCTCGGGATAGGCCTGCGTCAGCATCGACTGCGCCGTTCCCTGCCAGCCGCTGTCGATCAGCACCACGCGCCGTGCCGCGCCGGCAACATCGGCCAGAGCACCGTCCAACGCCGGACCACACTCGCGCAGGTAGCCGCGCAGGACCGCCTGGACCGGGCCTTTTTCGCGGATCCAATCGGGAAATCCGCCCGCGCCGGGCAGCCCGTCCAGACAAAGCCCCGCGAGCCGGTTGGGATGGTGCCGCAGCAGGCCACGCACCAGCGCCCCCATGTCTGTGTCATAATATTCACGGGCGAAGACCATACCGGTGCGCTCGGGCATCCGCGCCCACAGACCTTTGCAGATCGACACGCGCGAAATCCAGAACATTCGCGTCGGGGCCCAATGGGCGAGTTCTTGCCCTTCAAGCCAAAGCTCATAAAGGCGCTGAATACGCAGGCCCGCGCGGGCGCAGAACAGGAAGACGGTATCGCCATCGTCCAACTGGCAGATCTGGTCGTGCAGGGCCAGCATCCACCGATGCATCACCGGGCCCAGCACCTCGCGCCCGAGGCGCCGGGTCAGGGTTGAAGGGGCCGGATCGGAGGCCGGGGCAGGCCGGATATCTGCATGGTTCATCATGGCCGTGTTACCCTTTTGGCATGGCGATTTCAGGAGTGAATCCCAAGCGGCTACTCAGTTCCGCCATCGTTTTCTTGTGGTCAGCCTGCCGCGCCTCTACATCCGCACGCGACAGCGGCAAAAACTGCGCGGCCCATCCCCGCAGGCGCGGCTGACGCACATCACCGCGGAAACTGTCGCCCAGGTGCACGAACTGTTCAGGCACGGCGCCCAGCGCCTCTTCGACCAACGGAAAGATCCCGCCCGACCCCTTGCTGACTTTCGTATCCGCCGAGGAGATCAGCAGGTCCACCTGATCCATTTCGACACCGGCGCCGGTCAGCAGGCTCAGAATTTGGTCGCGATGCATGTACATGTCAGAGACCAGCGCCACGCGCCCGCCGCGCGATTTGAACTCGGCTACATAGCTGGCCAATGCGGGGTTCAGGGTAAGGCGGCGCTGTTCCGCGGCCAGTTCGGCGGTGATGAATGCGGCGGCCTGGCTGTCGTCACCCACCAACAGGCGGGACGCCACCCGGTGGATTTCGTGCAACGACCCTTCGCGGCACCCTTTGACCCGGAGGGTGGTGCGGTAGCTGGCCCGAGTCCCGCGATGTCGCGCGAGGAAGGCAGTATCGGGGTCCACATCGAATCCGGCGGTCCGGGCAATTCCGGCCATCGCAGCGCCGAATTCGACAAAGCGGCTGACCTCGGCGCTATTGTCGCGCAAAAGCAGCGTGTCAAACACGTCGAGCGACAGGACCATATCGGGACGATTCAGCAGCCGGTCCAGCCGGTCGGTCAATTTCGCGGCAAACCCGGCATCAGCATAGAGAGCCAAGCGGTTGGGGGCTCCGGTCAGGCGGTCCTCCAGCGCATCGAAACGGTGGAGCGTGGTGACGGGCGCAGTCATGCCTTCGCTGTCCTCTTTCGAACCCGCCATTCTGGCCGGGCTGGTTGACCGTTACCTGCGCCCCGGCAGCTTTGCCCCGGGGTTGGGTGGTTTCGCCCAATCTGTCTCAACTTTGCTAATAATTGTTGAACTCCGACAAATCATTGGGGACGAGGAACAGGTTTTTTTCGGCCATCTCGGCGGCAAGCAGCCCACGCAGCGGGGCGAAATGCTGTTCCAACCGGCTGCGGATCACGCTTTCATCGTAGTGAACGTCGGTCTTGGCACCACGAAACTCCTCACGGATCGGTTTCACGTCCAACCCGAGCCAGCGGAACAGGCGGTTCATCACCAGCTGCGGTTCGCGGGTAAATGCCTCGAAGCTGACCAGCGCGATCTGATCGTGGGGGAAAATGGCAAACCACCGCTTGAGGCGCGGGAGGTAGGTGCTGTCGACCACCGCATTGAGCCCGGAGATATCCTCGGCCTCAGCAAACTGGCGGGCAAATCCTCCTTTGACGGTCTTGAAATCATGCGAGTGATACTGGCGCAACTGTGACACCGCGCGTGAGACCGGATCGCGCAGGGCGATGATGATCTTGCAGTTCGGGTTGAAGGCATGAATGCGCTCGGGCACGGCGATATAGCTGGGCGATGCCTCGCCGGTCAGCATCCCCGCCCGCGGCTGACAGCCTTCCAAGCCCAGTTTTTCACCATATTCCAGACCCCAGGCCGCCTGCGGCACCCGCGGCCCGAAATCGCTGGTGAAATGATGCAGCTCCTTTTCAAGCGGCTCGACCACACCCCGGTGGTCCGCCAGATGGTGGTGGAGCGATGTGGTGCCGGCCTTCATCATGCCGACGATCAGGAAGTCGGGATAGGCGTGTGCCACGCTTATCTCCCCTTGGCCCGCATCACGACGAAAGTGTCCTGGTAGACCCGCGCGCCGGGTTTCGAGGCCCAGGATCCCAGTTCATGGCCGATCGTGCGCAGACCCGCTTTGGTCAACATCTCTTCCCACAGTTTCCGGGTGTAGCCCCCAAAGAAATCCTGTCCCGCATAGCCTTGGTAGAATCCACTGTCGCCCTGCTGTTTCACCGCCCTGTGCATGCCGGTGCGTTCAACATGCCGGAAGAAGAAATCATCAATGATGAAGCACGTCAGGAATGCCGCGCCTTCGTCATCCAATGTGCGCCCGAGCTCGTTCAGGTAATCCTGGCTGTCCTTCGGCGTCAGATGGGTAAAGACCGAGATCGCAAAGGCGAAGTCCAACCCTTTCTTGGGGATGAAACCCAGCGTGTACTCATTTTCGACCGACGGATTGTAGTCATCCGCGTAATAATTGTTGGCCGCTTGCATGTGATGGAATTCAACATTCGGATTGCTGGGCGCGATATGCGTGTTGCACCAGTCCACACCATCCTTCCAAACATCCACGCCGTAGTACTTGCCATCCTTCAGGAAGATCGAGAACGGCAGACCCACGCGCCCGCATCCAGAGCCGATATCCAGCACACGCGAACTGGGAGTAAGATTGAACCGTACCGCGAACTCGTGAAAGAAACTGGTCATTGCCGCCTTGAAATGGACCTGCGTATCCGAACCGATCATGTTGATGAATTCGATTGGGGGCAGCTCGGATTCGGTCAGGGAAAAGCAGGCGTCTGTCACCGCTTTCAACCTGTCCTGTTGAGATTGCGTCCTCTTATGCATCCCTTCGATTTGGTTGACGAAACCGGAGCGTAGCGGGGTATCGGGCAAGGTGGCCTCCATCGAAAGTCGTATTGGTTGTATTGATGTCTAATTAACACGCATTGGGGGAGCAAGCGCGTCCAGCATGTCCAGCACCGACCGGGCCGCGTCACGGGAGGGATCAAGCGGGATCGGGTGGCCATTTTCTGCCAGACGCAATGCCTCGCCCTGCCCGCCCAGGTCGAAGCCAAGCACCGGCAAGCCGGTCGCCAGGGCCTCATGCGTGGTAAAGGAAAAAGTCTCGGGCCAAATCGATGGGATCAGCCAATGGGTAATACCGTAGCGCCGGGCAAGGTGTGGAAGCTGCGCGGGATCATAGGCGCCGTGCACGGTCAACCCGCCCGGCATGGGCAGAGACGGGTCAATCCGGCCCAGCACCACCACATGCACGTCCCGGCGCCTGGCCAGCCTGTGCAGTCCGGCCACAACGCCCGCACCCTTGTGAATGTTCAGGTTGCCCAACGTGGCAATGGTCACTGGCCCATTCCGTGGTAGGTCGACGGGGTCGAAGCCCCTCGGCAGCTGATGCGGCCGCAACACCGGCGTGCAATTCGGATAGGCGGCGCGCATGAGGTCAGCAGCCGCCTGGCTGAACACCCGGACCTCATCGGCCCGTTCCACCAGACGCCCCCAGCTGCTCTGCCAGTCGGCCAGCGGAACGGGGGTGCCATCCAGCCGCTGGGTCCGGTGCGCCAGATCATCACGCGATGCAGTGACCGGGCCACGGAAGACGTCATCATGATCCAAAAGCGTGTAGGACGGGCTGATCGGATAATAGTCATGCAAAAGCAGCTCGACCCGATCCCCTGCTCCAGCCAGGTCCAGCAGGATATCCGGCAGGGACACGGGGTCCGGATCCCCAACCCCGCAGGAATAGATCACCCGGCGGCGGCGCAATGGCTGCAACAGGCGACCCACCAGTTTCGGATCCGCACAGAACGCCTCGGTTCGTCCTGCGTCAGTGACCAGTTCCAACCGCCAACGCAGCGCGCCCCCTACCCGCAGGATCACCACACCAGGCCCTTCGGCCAGATCCCGGCGCAGTTGACGCTCCAGCCAATGATCAGCGCCCCCACCCAGCGAATGCGCCAGATAGATCGGGACCGCCCTGTCCCCGGCGGTGGCTCCCAGCCAGGCCAGGCCCAGAGCCATACGGTTCGAGATCAGCGGATCGTCCTGGATAAAGCCCTGAACCTCGCGGTCATATCCCGGGTAGCGACGGGTTATGATGGCGTTGTTTTCACGTACCAGCTGCAGCTTTTCGGTACTGCCGAAACTGACCCCGCCCCGGTGTTCGACGAACAGGCGCGGTTGCGCCACGTGCCGCCCACCCAGGGCGCGGGCCTTCTGGCACCAGTCGACCTCTTCGCCGTAGCCCCGGCCAAAAGCGGTGTCGAGTTCAGGAAGTTTGGACAGGAACACCTCGTTTATCGCCATGCAGAAGCCCACGCCGGTCGGCGCCGTGGCCTGCACGGCACCGCCCAGGCTGCGGGCCGCCTCGTCGATGGCATCGGCAACGCCGGGAGCAAGGTCATGGCGCGTGCAGACCACGGGGGTGGTAAAGATTTCAGCATCATTGGACATGGGCGTCACGCTGGCCACGCCCGCGTCCGCATGAATCGGCGCCAGCAGGCGGCTGGCCCAGCCCGGCGGCACCATGGCGTCCGAGTTCAGCAGCACCACATGCCCGCCCCTTTCGACCGCACCGGCCAAGCCCCGGTTCACGGCACCGATGAAGCCAAGGTTCCGGTCATTCTCGAGCAGCTCGATCCGCGCATCCCGCAGGGCAGCCGCCCGCAGAAAAGGGCGCACCCGTTCGTCGGGGCTCGCATCCTCGATGATCACCAGATGAAATGGCAGGTCGGTATGGGTCTGCACCCGCTCCAGCACCTCGGGGAGCAGGTCGAAGGCATTGTAGACCGGCAGGAGGATGGTGATCGGCTCGGGAGCCTGCGGGCCGGGCGGGGCCGGGCCAAACAGGTCGGGATCCAGCAAATGCGCCGCGTTCAACCCGTCCAGGCGCAAGGCGCGTTTCAGCTCGACCCGAAGGCGATCATCGCGCCTGACCGCATAGCGCAGCGCAAGGGGCAAGGCAGTCACCGCAACAGTCGCCATCTTCCTCAGCAGGGCGGCACGCGCAAGGCCACGCCGCCACAGAGCCGGGCAGGGGATCCCAAGTCTGATGGTTTCACCGCCCTTCAGATCCAGCATCAGCGCCGGTCCCTGTCCGCGCCCGGAGTGACGCAGGGCAAACCCGGTGGGGCGCGTGTCGTCCAGATCCTCTCCGAAGATGGCAGCAACATCGGGGCGCGCCCTGTCCGGGCGCGTCGAAGAGAAGGCGTCGCGGCAGCGCACCGTGATCCGCTCGGCCCTGGTCCAGCCATCCAGCCACAGGCCACCCCGCGCCCAGCGCAGGTTCTCGACCCGTCCCAGGTGTTGGCCGCCCGGTGTCACCAGGTCGAACCCAACGCCCTGCAGGCGATAGTGCAGGTCGGTAAACCGGGATAGGATGTTGGCAATACGATTGAACACGGCGGCCTCGGACAGGATAATCCAGCCCTAGCAGCCCGTGGTTAAGAAAATGACTACGGGAATTTTGAAACCAGTATTTCTACCGCGAGGGGATTGCTCGGCTGTGGCCTGTCAACCGCCCTGGTCGCCGCTCCAATCGAATCCCTCGCGTCCGACCGCGACATAGGCGTCGAAGCCCGCGCGTTTGGCGTCCTTCGGGCTGTAGATGTTTCTGAGGTCGGCCATGCGCGGAGTGCTCATGCGTTTGGCGAGGCGTTTCAGGTCCAGCGCGCGGAATTCGTTCCATTCGGTCAGAAGAACCACCGCATCCGCATTCTGCACCGCCTTGTAGGCGTCGTCGATCCAGTGAACGCCGGGCAGCAGCGCCTCGCCTTCGGTCAGCCCCTGCGGATCGACCACGCGCACCTTGGCCCCGCCGCCCACCAGCGCCGGGATGATCGTGAGGCTCGGTGCGTCACGCATGTCATCCGTGTTGGGCTTGAAAGTCGCGCCCAACACCGCGATCACCTTGCCGTTCACCGAGCCGTCACACAGGTCCAGGACCTTGTCGACCATGCGCCGCTTCATCTCGTCATTGACCTTGATCACCGTCTCGGTGATCTGCATCGGCAAGCCCAGCTCCTGGCCGATCCGCGCCAGGGCCCGGGTGTCCTTGGGAAAACAGCTGCCGCCATAGCCGGGGCCCGCGTGCAGGAACTTGTTGCCGATCCGCCCGTCCAGCCCGATCCCCTTCGAGACCTGTTTCACGTCCGCACCCGCGCGCTCGCACAGGGCGGCGATTTCGTTGATGAAGGTGATCTTGGTCGCAAGGAAGGCATTGGCGGCGTATTTGATCATCTCGGCCGATTCCAGATCGGTGGTCACAACGGGAAACTCGCGCAGGAAGAGCGGGCGGTAGATCTCGTCCATCACCGCACCCGCGCGCGCAGTCTGCACACCGACGACGACACGGTCGGGCCGCATGAAATCGTCGATCGCAGCGCCTTCGCGCAGAAATTCCGGGTTCGAGGCAACGTCGAAATCAAGCTCCGGCCGGGCTTTGTGAATAATCTGCTTCACGCGCCGGTTGGTGCCCACGGGCACGGTCGATTTGGTCACGACGACGGTGTAGTCGGTGATCGCCTCGGCGATTTCCTCGGCAGCGGCATAGACATAGGTCAGGTCCGCATGCCCGTCCCCGCGCCGGGTCGGGGTGCCCACGGCGATGAACACCGCCTCCGCATCCTTCACCGCAGCCTCCAGATCCCCGGTGAAGCTCAGCCTCCCGGCGGTCACGTTCTTGGCCATCAGCTCGTCAAGGCCCGGCTCATAGATCGGAACCTCCCCCCGCTCCAGCATCGCGACCTTCTCGGGATCCTTGTCGACACAGACAACCTCATGCCCGAAATCCGAAAAACAAACGCCGGAAACAAGGCCGACATATCCGGTTCCGATCATCGCTATTTTCATGATGCTGCCCTCGCGTCTGGTCTGTCGGCCGCTTGTTTCGCGGCCCGGTTGTCCTTGGCATGCGGTATCCCGCCGATCCTGTCAACGCACCGTTTCCGAATACCGAACAATCTGCCAAAACCATGCCCAATTTGCATGGGACACAGGCAATCAAGCAGACAAACGGGACACACTGCCATGAAACGCCATTTGACCAGACTGGCCGCGCTCCTGATCGGCGCACTTATGCTGAGCCCAGCCACCGCCGAGGCAGGCTGCAGCCGCACCGCCGTATCCGGAGCCGAGGCCCGGTTGCCTGCGGGCCGGATCAACCAGAGCCTGCTGGACGCAGCGATCCTGTCCGAAGTGAACTACGAACGCTGCCGCAAGGGATTGAGCGCGCTGAAGCCGGAACCGCGCCTGACCAAGACGGCCGCCGGGCACAGCAAATGGATGGCGCGCGCCGCCAAGCTGTCGCACAGGGGATCGAACACGCTCAGCCAACGATTGAAACGCTCGGGCGTGAAGTTTCGCACGGGCGCCGAAAATATCGCCATGATGCATTATTACCAGATAGACCGCGTGGTGTTTCTGACCAAGGGGACCTGCCAGTTCACCAACCAGGCCGGACGAGCATTGCCGCCGCACAGCTATGCTTCGCTGGCCCGCGCCGCAGTCGGCTACTGGATGAACTCCAGCAAGCACCGCGACAATATCCTCAATCGCCGGGCGAAATTCATGGGATCCGGCGCGGGCTTTGACGGACGCGCCCAGTATTGCGGCACCGTCTACCTGACTCAGAACTTCATCGGCTGAGCGCTGTTGAGCAGCCCCGTCTGACTGGTCCAAGTTGACTGCTCGTGCATGATTGGCCCGTGATCCATCAGGACAAGGGTTTCTGCCGCGCGTGAACGGTCGCCCTTAGCACTATGCGACCCCTCTTCGTCGTCGCGGTCATATCGCCGGAGCACCCGATTTCTCCGAAAGATCGCGCAACACCCGGATAAAGGTCACAGATGACCTCGCGTCGCGCGCAACACGCGTAACGTCACGTTACGCCGCCAAGAGGCTGACGCCGTCCTATAGTCGGGAAAAGTTCTGCCTGGAGGACAAGATGTCTCTTTTCACCCAATCCGCCGCCTGGGTCAGCGACGAGCACCGCATGTTCGCCGACATGGCCAACCGATTCTATGCCGATGAACTGGTGCCCAACATCGAACGCTGGGTCGAACAGGGGATTGTCGACCGGTCGTTCTGGCACACCGCCGGGCAGGCCGGGATCATGGGCGGCGCCACGCCCGAGGAATTCTGCGGCGCGGGTGGCGACATGGGGTTCGAGGCGATCACCATCTACCAGCAGACGCGTACCGGCGATTGCGGCTGGGGCTACGGTATCCAGTCGATCGTGACCCACTACATCACCGCCTATGGCACCGAGGAACAGAAAGCCCGCTGGCTGCCCGGGCTGGCATCCGGCGAGATCGTCGGGGCGATTGCCATGACCGAACCCTCCACCGGCAGCGACCTTCAGGCGGTACGCACCCGGGCCGAAAAGGATGGCAATCAATATAGGATCAACGGGTCGAAGATCTTCATCACCAACGGTCAGGCGGCGGACTTGGTCATCACGGTGGCCAAGACCGGGGACGCGGGCGGGTCCAAGGGCATTTCGCTGATCGTGGTGGAGCCCGACAAATGCGAGGGATTCTCGCGCGGCAAGAACCTGAAGAAGCTGGGCATGAAAGCCAATGACACGTCCGAGCTCTTCTATGAAGACGTAAAGGTGCCGCTGACCAACCTTCTGGGCGATGAAGAAGGTCAGGGCTTCTACCAACTTATGAACCAGCTGCCGTGGGAGCGGTTGCTGATCGCGATTCAGGCCCTGGGCGCCATTGATTTCGCACTGGAACAGACCGTGGCCTATACGCAGGAGCGCAAGGCATTCGGACAGCGGGTGATGGATTTCCAGAACACGCGCTTCAAGCTGGCCGAATGCAAGACCAAGGCCGAGGTGCTGCGCAGCTTCGTCAATGACTGTATCGCCCGGCTGATCGACGGCACGCTGGATGCGCCTACCGCCTCGATGGCGAAATACTATGGCACCGAGATCCAGAACGAGATCATGCACGAATGCCTGCAGCTGTTTGGCGGCTATGGCTACATGATGGAATACCCGATCGCGCGGCTCTATGCGGATGCGCGGGTGCAGATGATCTATGGCGGCACGAACGAGATCATGAAGGAGCTGATTGCGCGTTCTATCGACCTGTGATGCACTGCCCCGCAAACAGCCGGAGAACAGCATGACACGACAAGGCCCCCTTACCGATCTGCGCGTGGTCGAGATCGCCGGTCTTGGCCCCACGCCCTTTGCCGCCATGTGGCTTGCGGACATGGGCGCCGAGGTGGTGCGCATAGAGCGGCCCGGGTTGAAACCGCTGATCCCGCAGAAGGTTGACGTGCTGAACAGGGGGCGTGGCTTTGTCGCGCTGGACCTGAAATCTACCAAGGATCAGGCCAGGGCACGCGCCCTGATCGAACGGGCCGACCTGCTGATCGAGGGCATGCGTCCCGGCGTGATGGAGCGGCTGGGGCTTGGGCCCGAGGTGTTCGAGGCATCAAACCCGAAACTGGTCTATGGCCGCATGACCGGCTGGGGGCAAACGGGGCCTCTGGCCCATTCCGCCGGGCACGATATCAATTACATCGCGCTATCCGGTGCCTTGCACGCGATCGGCGGAGACGCCCCCGTACCGCCCCTGAACCTGGTTGGCGATTTCGGCGGCGGGGCGATGTATCTGGTCGCGGGCCTGCTGGCTGCGCTGCATGAAACCGGGCGCACGGGCAAGGGTCAGGTGGTAGATTGCGCCATCACCGACGGGGCCGCGCATCTGATGGCGATGGTGTATTCCATGAATGGCTCCGGCCTCTGGGCGGACCGGCGCGAGGCAAACCTGCTGGACGGCGGCGCACCTTTCTACCGCTGTTATGAATGCGCCTGCGGGGGGCATATGGCCGTGGGCGCGCTGGAGGCGAAATTCTACGCCGAACTTTTGCGCTTGCTGGCGTTGGAAAGAACGCAACTCCCGGCGCAGATGGATGTCTCGGGCTGGCCTCGGCTACGCGATGTCTTTGCCTCGCGTTTCCTGGAACGGAGCCGCGATGACTGGGCAGAGATCTTCGAAGGCACCGATGCCTGCACCGTGCCGGTCCTGACACTGGCCGAGGCCCCGGCTCACCCGCACAATGCTGCCCGCGGCGCGTTCGTCGATCTGGCAGAGGTGGCCCAGCCCCGCCCCGCGCCGGTGTTGAGCAGAACTCCGGGCATGGCCCGCACCGGCGTGGAACGGGAGCCCGCCAGTTACGACGCGCTTCTGGACCGCTGGTCGAAACCCGCCTGATTACCTGGCCGTTCGCGTCTCCCTTGCCCCCTGATTGGCGTCGGGGTCGGACGCCAGAACTTCGGCCAGGACGTCCAATGCGGGGGTCATCTCTTCCTCGTCATGGGCGCAGAAGCCCAGGACCAGCCCGTTCAGATCACTTCGGCCCTGGCCGCGCGCATAGGTCGAAAGTGGTTGCACCGCGACGCCACACGCGGCGCAGCCTGCCTCGACATCACGATCCGTCAAGCCGCAGGTCAGATGAAACACGACCTGCATCCCGGCGTGGTGATCTTCGAAATGGCCATAGAGGGCGAACCGGGTGCTCAGTTGAGCCAAAAGGAATCGCCGTCGGTCGGAATAAATCCTGCGCACCCGGCGCAGATGGCGAAAGAAGTCCCCACCCTGCATGAATTCCGCCAAGGCTTGCTGCGGCATCAGGCTTGCCTTGATGCCACTCAGTTCCATGGCCTCGCGGAACGGCTCCACAAGGGGGCGAGGGACGATGAGATAGCCCAGGCGCAGCGCATTCGAGAAGATCTTGGAGAAACTGCCGACATAGATCGTGCGATCCAGGCGATCCACCCCCGCCATCGCCGGAATCGGGCGACCGGCATAGCGGAATTCGCTGTCATAGTCGTCTTCGATGATCCAACCGTCCTGGGCCTGGGCCCAACGAATGAACTCCATGCGGCGGTTGGCGGACATGGCGCCGCCCAGGGGGAACTGGTGCGATGGCGTCAGGATGGCAAGGCGGCAGTCCTTGTCCGGACCGGGAACGCGGGCGCCCTCCTCATCCACCGGCATTTCGGTCATGCGGGCCCCGTGGACCTGCAACAGGTGTTCCAGCGGAGGATAACCGGGGCTTTCCAGGCCGACACTGTCGCCCGGCCGGGTGAGGGTCCGCAGGCAGAGCTCCAACCCGTCGCCCGCCCCTGCCGTGATCAGGACCTGTGCCGCCTCGGCCTCGATCCCGCGCCACTCCGCGACATGGGCCGCAATGGCGCGACACAGATCCGGGTTGCCTGCCACGGTCGCGCCGGTCAGCATGCGTTCCGGGGCCGTTCGGCAAATGCGGGCAACGGTCTTGGCCCATTGTCGATGCGGAAACAGCCGCATATCGGGCCGACCGGCCTGAAAGGCGCGAACGGGCAAGGCCCTGGGCGGGCGCCCCGGGCTTTTTGCCGGTATCGACAGGGTGCCAGGGAGTTCCACGCCGCCCAGATCGCAAACCGTATATCCCGAGCCCTGCCGGCTGGTCAGATACCCTTCGGCCACAAGCTGTTCATAAGCGGTCACGATGGTCGATCGCGACACCCCGACCTCGGTTGCCAGGCCGCGTGTCGGGGGCAGGCGCGTCCCGGCACCCAACCGCCCCGAAACGATCCGCTCGCGAATGCCGGAGCAAATCTGCTCAAAAACCGGCATCGGCTGATCCCGGTCGATTTCGAACCCAAGTCCCGCGAGAATATCCATATTGGTCTGCCCGTTTCACCCGCCGGTGACGATAAATGTCCCACCGATCAGAGGCAAGTCAGGCAAAGTCACAAAACAAAAACGCCCTGACCAGAAGGTCAGGGCGTTTTGTATCGTGTCATCGTTTGAGAGATTTTGGTTTTTTGCTAGGTTTGGCGGTGACCTACTCTCCCACGTCTTGAGACGCAGTACCATTGGCGCAACCGTGCTTAACGGCCGAGTTCGGGATGGGATCGGGTGTTTCACTGGTGCTGTGACCACCAAACCGAGGAAAAAACCAGTATCCA
>NZ_JASBTN010000017.1 GCF_030148435.1 Aliiroseovarius sp. | reverse complement strand
ATCGGCCTGATCGCGGCGTCAAAGCGCGGCACGGCGGCGGATTATTCCATCATGGGCGGCACGCAACTGGGCATCGCGGTGCCGAATTTCTGGTTCGCCATGCTGCTGGTGCTGGTCTTTGCCGTGAACCTGCGCTGGTTTTCGGCGGGCGGCTTTCCGGGCTGGGACAGCGGGATTGGCGCGGGGCTGAAGGCGCTGACCCTGCCTGCCGTGGCGCTGGCCCTGCCACAGGCATCCATTCTGGCCCGCGTCATGCGATCGAGCCTGCTGGACACGTTGCATCAGGACTATATCCGCACCGCCCGCGCCAAGGGCCTGTCGATGCGCCAGGCAACCACGCGCCACGCGCTGCGCAATGCGCTGATCCCGGTGCTGACCATCATCGGCCTGCAGTTCAGCTTCCTGCTGGCCGGCGCGATCATCATCGAGAACGTCTTCTTCCTGCCCGGCCTCGGCCGCCTGATCTTTCAGGCCATTACCCAGCGCGACCTGGTGGTTGTCGAGAGCGTGACCATGCTTTTGGTGTTTGCCGTGATCCTGGTCACATTTCTGGTCGACATCGCCTATGCCGCCGTTGACCCCCGGCTGAGGCGACGCGCATGAGGATTCCCGCACAGCTTGCCCTGGGCGCCGTCATCAGCGCGCTTTTCCTGGCTCTGGTCGCCCTTTCCTTCGTCTGGACGCCCCATGAGGTGACAACCCTGTCGATTGCCGAAAAGCTTCAGCCGCCGTCGGCGAAATACTGGCTGGGCACCGACCATCTGGGCCGTGACCTTTGGTCCATGCTGATGGAGGGGGGGCGCACCTCGATTGCCGTTGCCATCGTCGCCGTGGGGATCGGCATCGGGCTGGGCGTGCCTCTGGGCCTGGCCGCCGCCGCCACCCGGGGCAGCCTTCTGGACGAGGTCATCATGCGCGGCAATGACCTGATCTTTGCCTTCCCATCCCTGGTCATCGCCATCCTGATCACCGCGGTCTTCGGCCCCTCGGCCACCAATGCGATCCTGGCGATCGGCATCTTCAACATCCCCGTCTTCGCCCGTGTCGCCCGGGGCGGCGCGCTGACGATCTGGACGCAGGACTACATCCTTGCCGCCCGGGTGGCGGGCAAGGGAGCGGCGCGCATCAGCCTTGAGCATATCCTTCCCAATATCGCCAACCTCCTGATCGTGCAGGGAACAATCCAGTTCAGCCTCGGCATCCTGGCCGAGGCCGGGCTGAGCTATGTCGGCTTGGGCGCCCAGCCCCCCACACCCTCCTGGGGGCGCATGCTGGCAGATGCCCAAACCTTCATCTACAGCGAACCGCAATTGGCGATCCTGCCGGGCCTGTCCATCGTGCTGATGGTGTTGGGGCTGAACCTGATGGGTGACGGGCTGCGCGACCTTCTGGATCCCCGCATCCGGAGGGCGCGCACATGATCGAGGCCCGCGACCTGTCCCTGACCATTCATGGTGAAACGATCCTCGACCGGGTTTCCTTCGACATGGAGCCCGGCACGACCTTCGGGCTGGTCGGCGAAAGCGGTTCGGGCAAATCGATGACCGCGCTGGCCATCATGGGATTGTCGCCGCGCGGGGCCAAGGTCTCGGGCCAGGTGCTGCTGGCCGGCAGCGATCTGACGCGGCTGGGTGAACGGGACATGTGCGCCATTCGCGGCAACCGCATCTCGATGATCTTCCAGGAACCGATGACCGCTCTGAACCCGGTCAGGACCATCGGCGACCAGGTCGCCGAGACCCTGCTGATCCACACCAGGGCCACCCGCGCCGAGGCGTTGAAGATCGCCGAAGAGAAACTGACCCGTGTCGGCCTGCCCCCGGACCGCTTCCCACTGGACCGCTACCCGCATGAGCTGTCGGGTGGGCAGCGCCAGCGCGTCTGCATCGCCATGGCCATCGCGCTGCACCCGGAGCTGTTGATTGCCGACGAGCCCACCACCGCGCTGGATGTGACCACACAGGCCCAGATCCTGAACCTCTTGCGTGACCTGGTCGAGGAAGAGGGCATGTCTCTTCTGCTGATCACCCATGACCTTGCCGTGGTGGCCGATGTGGCCGACCATGTGGCGGTGATGCAAACGGGGCGTATCGTCGAACAGGGCGCGACAGAACAGCTATTTCGCACCATGGCCCATCCCTATACGCGGCAGTTGCTCGAGGCGTCCTCGCACCAGCCCGACCGCATCACCCCCCCGGCGCCGGAACCTCTGTTGGAGGTGGAGGGAGCCACCCGCGATTATGTCCTGCCCCGCCGGTCGTTCTTTGGACCCGGACCGACGTTCCGGGCGGTCAAGGATGTCTCTTTCACGATGCAAACCGGGGAAAGCCTCGGTCTGGTTGGCGAAAGCGGTTGTGGAAAGTCGACTCTGACCCGTGCGATCCTGGGGCTGGAGCCGCTTCAGGGCGGAGAAATTCGCCTGTTCGGCAAGCCTATGACGCCCGAAACGGCGGGGGGGCTGCGCTCTGGCATCCAGGTCGTCTTTCAGGATCCCTATGGCAGCTTCAACCCGCGCTGGCGGGTGGACCGGCTGGTGGCGGAACCCTTTCACCTGATGCCCGAACGCCCCGCCGACTGGTGCGACCGCGTGGCGATGGCCCTGCGCGAGGTGGGCCTGCCGGCGCAGGCGATGGAGCGCTACCCGCACGAGTTCTCCGGCGGGCAGCGCCAACGCATCGCCATCGCCCGCGCCCTGATCCTGCGCCCCGACCTGATCATCCTGGACGAGGCGGTCTCGGCGCTGGATGTCTCGATCCGGGCAGAAATCCTGGACCTGCTGGCCGCGCTTCGCGAAAGCCATGGGCTGGCCTATCTGTTTATCTCGCATGACCTTTCCGTGGTCCGTTCGATCACCGACCGGGTGCTGGTCATGCGGGCGGGTGAGATCATCGAGGAAGGCCCGACGCAACAGGTCTTCTCGCACCCCGCCCACCCTTATACGCAAAAACTGATCAAGGCCGCCCCGACTATTCCGGCCGAATGGAAGGAAGAGGAAGATGCGTGAACTCTGGTACGACGCGACACAGGTGCATATCGGCGGGGAATGGCGCGCGCCGGACGGGGGCGGGCAGCTGCCGCTGGAAAACCCCTCACGCGGGGAGCAGATCGGCTCCATCGCCCGGGGCACGGCGGCGGATATCGACGCCGCGGTCTCGGCCGCCCGTGCCGCGCTGGAGGGCGATTGGGGCCGCATGACAGCTGTTGAACGCGGGCGCATCCTGACCCGGATCGGCCAGCTGGTCGAAACGCGGATCGAAGAGCTGACCGTGATCGAAGCGATGGACGTGGGCAAGCCGCTGACCCAGGCCCGCAATGATGTCATTGCCCTTGCCCGCTACATGGAGTTCTACGGTGGCGCCGCGGACAAGGTCATGGGGGATACCATCCCGTACCTGGACGGCTACACCGTATACACCCTGCGCGAGCCGCATGGGGTGACGGGTCACATCGTGCCCTGGAACTACCCGATGCAGATCATCGGCCGGTCCGTGGGCGCGGCCCTGGCCATGGGCAATGCCTGCGTGCTGAAACCCGCCGAAGAAGCATGCCTGACCGCGCTGGCCTTCGTGGCGCTGGCCGAAGAGGCCGGCCTGCCCCCCGGCGCGCTGAACGTGGTGCCGGGGCTGGGCGAAGAGGCGGGCGCTGCGCTGGCCGCCCATCCGGGTATCGACCACATCTCGTTCACCGGATCGGTGGGTGTCGGGGCCCTGGTCCAGTCCGCCGCCGCCGCCAACGTGGTGCCGGTGACGCTGGAACTGGGCGGCAAATCGCCCCAACTGGTATTCGACGACGCCGACCTGGACGCGGCCCTGCCCTTCCTGGTCGGCGCCTGTATCCAGAACGCCGGGCAGACCTGTTCGGCGTCGTCGCGCGTGCTGGTCCAGCGCGGCGTCTATGAGGAGGTGGTCACACGTATGGGCGCGGCCTATGACGCGCTGCTGGTGGGCCCCGCGCGGTCAGACCTGAATGTCGGCCCGCTGATTTCCGCCCGCCAGAAGGAGATCGTCGAGGGATTCCTGACCAGGGGCGCGGATCTGCGCATCGCCGGTCAAGGCCAGTTTGCCGAGGGCCTGCCCGAGGGCGGCTACTACGTGCGCCCCACCCTCTTTGCCGACGTGCCCGCCGACCATGTGCTGGCGCGCGACGAAATCTTCGGCCCGGTGCAGGTCGTCATTCCCTTCGACACCGAAGACGAGGCGGTGGCGATTGCCAATGGTACGGATTACGGGTTGGTCGCGAGCGTCTGGACCGGCAGCGGAGCCCGCCAGATGCGGCTGGCAAAACGCCTGCGCGCGGGCCAGGTATTCATCAACAACTACGGTGCGGGCGGCGGGGTCGAACTGCCTTTCGGCGGGGTTGGCAAGTCGGGCCACGGGCGTGAAAAGGGTTTCGTGGCGCTCTACGGATTCTCGCAACTGAAGACAGTGGCAGCGAAACACGGATGACGTGGCGTTTCGCGTGACCTTCGCCGCCGGGCGGGCCAGAAATCTTCGAACATCTTTGACCGGAATTTCGAAGCCCCTGCCCCTGAGGACGGCCCATGCCCACCATCGAGACCTTCCGCCGCATCGTCGATCCCGCCGATTGCGACATGCTTGGCCATATGAACATCAGCCGCTATTTCGCCTGTGTCTCGGACGCGGGCCTGGGGCTGATGACGGCCTTTGGCCTGGGTCAGGACCAGATCAGTGGCGGTCGCCGCCAGGCCTTCGCCGTGGTGCATTTCGACACGACGTTCCACAAGGAGGTCTTACCCGGCGACTGGATCTACATCCGCTCGGGCTTGACAGAGATCGGCAACCGCTCCTGTACCATCCGCCATGTCATGCACCGCGCCACGGATGATGTGTTGCTGTTCGAGGCCACCGCCAAGGCGGTTCTGATGGACCTGGACACCCGTCGCGCCACCATCGTGGACGAGGGCTTGCGCGCGGCAATGGGGCCATTCATCATCGACGCATGACCGCCCCCCTGCGCATCCCCAATCGCGACGCCCGCCGCCTGTGGCTCTGGGCCAATGGGCTGGCGCCGACGCCGACCGGACCGCTGGACGTGATGGGCATCATCCGGCAGTTGGGATTTCTGCAGATCGATACGATCCGCAACGTGACCCGGGCGCATAATCACATCCTCTGGACCCGCAACCAGAATTTCCGCGAAGGCAAGCTCTGGCCGCATCTGGCGGGCCGCCAACTGTTCGAACATTTCACCCACGATGCCAGCCTGATCCCTGCGGATGTCCTGCCCGCCTGGAAGCGCCAGTTCGACCGGCTCGGGGCCCATGCGGCCCGGCACGCCTGGTATCAATCGGGGCTAGCGCGTGAACAGGTGCAACTGATCCGCGACCGCATCCGGGCCGAGGGTGCCCTGTCGACCCATGCCTTCGATACCAAGGCGGAAAGCCGTGCCATGTGGGCCCGGCCGCCGCACAAGAAGGCGCTGGACCAGATGTGGTACGCGGGCGAGCTCGCCACCTGCCACCGCGAGAACTTCGTAAAATTCTACGACCTGGGCGCGCGGGTCTTTCCCGCCCATGATCCGCTACCGGATCGCGAGGCGGTGAACTGGCTCTGCCGCGAAGCGCTGGATCGGCTGTGCGTGGGCACCACGGGCGAGTTGCAGCGGTTCTGGGAGGCGATGGTGAGCCGCGAGGCCAGGGCTTGGGCAGAGGGCGCCGAAACCGTACCGGTCGAGGTCCAATCCGCCGATGGCAGTTGGCGTATGGCGCTCGCCCATCCCGAAATCGAGGCGCGGCTTGCCGGGGCCCCTGCCCCCACCACGCGCCTGCGCCTCCTCAATCCCTTCGACCCGGCCATTCGCGACCGCGCCCGGCTGGAGCGGCTCTTTGGTTTCGAATACCGCAACGAGATGTTCGTGCCCAGGGCCAGGCGGCGATGGGGATATTACGTTTATCCGCTGCTGGAGGGCGACCGGTTCGTCGGGCGGATCGAGCTGAAGGCGGACCGTGCGGCCGGGTGGCTGGCCGTCACCGGGTTTTGGCCGGAACCGAAGGTGAAATGGGCCACGGCCCGACACGCAAAGCTGGAGGCGGAGTTGGCGCGGTTCGCCCGTTTTGTCGGCATCCAACACGTCGAATGGCGTTGCCACCTCCCGTGAGATCCAATTTCCTCGAAGAAAACTTCCCGGAATTTTCGAATATTACGTCCCCGCGCTTGCGGTTGACGGAATCGCCTTTCAAACTCGGGTCAACAGCAGGAGGGCACCATGAGACTTCAGGACAAGACGGCGATCGTCACCGGGGGCGGCTCGGGCTTCGGCGCCGGCATCGTGCGCAAGTTCGCGGCCGAGGGCGCGCGGGTCATGGTCGCGGATCTGAACGGCGAAGCTGCACAGAAAATGGCCGCGGAGGTTGGCGGCATCGCCTGCAGGGTCGACGTATCGAACCGCGTCAGTGTCGAGGCGATGGCCGATCTGGCCCGGGACGCCTTCGGCGCGCTCGACATCCTGGTCAACAACGCGGGCATCACCCATTTGCCCACCTTGATGGAGGACGTAACCGAAGAGGCATTCGACCGGGTTCTGGCGGTCAACGCAAAATCGGTCTACCTGACCGCGCGCAGCTTCGTGCCGGGCATGAAGCAGGCGGGGAAAGGTGCAATCCTGAACGTCGCTTCCACCGCCGGGCTCAGCCCGCGGCCCAAGCTGAACTGGTACAATGCCTCCAAGGGCTGGATGATTACCGCAACAAAGACAATGGCGGTGGAGCTTGCCCCCCATGGCGTGCGGGTGAATGCGATCTGCCCGGTGGCCGGGGAAACGCCGCTTCTGTCCCGTTTCATGGGCGAGGACACGCCGGAAATGCGCGAAAAATTCCTGTCGACCATCCCGATCGGCCGCTTTTCCACCCCCGAGGACATGGGCAATGCGGCCTGTTTTCTCTGTTCCGACGAGGCCGCGATGGTCACAGGCGTCGCGATGGAAGTCGATGGCGGGCGCTGTATCTGAGCCCTTCCTGTTCAGCCCTTCCTGGCCTGCGCGCCCAGCCAGTCCATCAGAGCCATCAATACGCCGGAGATGACAAAGGTTCCGTGAAACACGACCAGCCACAGCATCTCGGTGCTGGAGACGCCGTCGGTCTTGCCGATCTCCATGAAGCGTTTCAGCAGATAAATGGCCGAGATGGCGATGATCGAGGCGATGAGTTTCATCTTCAGCCCGCCGAAGTCGACCTTGCCCATCCAGCCCGGCCGATCCTCGCCGACATCGACATCCAGCTTCGACACGAAGCTTTCGTAGCCCGAGAAGATCACGATCACCATCAGGTTCGCGGCCAGCGTCAGGTCGATCAGGGTCAGGACCACAAGAATTGCCTTGTCCGCGGTCATCTCCATCGCCTTGGGCAGGTAGTAAAGCAGCTCGCGGGCAAAGACGATGACCAGCAGACCCAGCGCCAGGACCAGCCCGGCATACATCGGCGCCAGCAACCAGCGTGAGGCGAAGAGCCCCTTTTCAAACCCGCGCTCGATCCCGTTTGCCATGCCTGTCTCCAATCCCCGCTCCTGAATTTCAGCTCCTATAACAAAGACCCGAAACGAAAAGAACCCGCCTCGAAAGGCGGGTTCCAAATTCTGTCCGATGTCGGCGAAGCTTAGTTCTTCGCGTAGAATTCGACGACAAGGTTCGGTTCCATGTGCACCGGGTAGGGCACGTCCGACAGGCCGGGGGTACGGGTGAAGGTAGCGGTCATCTTCGAGTGGTCGGCATCGACATAGTCGGGCACGTCACGCTCGGCCAGGCCCACGGCTTCCAGCACGATGGCCAGCTGCTTGGACTTGTCGCGAACGGCGATCACGTCGCCTTCTTTCACGCGGTAGGAGGGGATGTTCACACGCTTGCCGTTCACTGTCACATGGCCGTGGTTCACGAACTGGCGGGCTGCAAAGACGGTCGGCACGAACTTGGCGCGGTAGACCACGGCGTCCAGGCGGCGCTCCAGCAGGCCGATGAGGTTTTCACCGGTGTCGCCCTTCACACGCTCGGCTTCGCCGTAGATGCGGCGGAACTGCTTCTCGGTCAGGTCGCCGTAGTAGCCTTTCAGCTTCTGCTTGGCGCGCAGCTGCAGACCGAAGTCCGACATCTTGCCCTTGCGGCGCTGGCCGTGCTGACCGGGGCCGTATTCGCGGCGATTGACCGGGGATTTCGAACGACCCCAGATGTTTTCGCCCATCCGGCGGTCGATTTTGTACTTGGCAGACGTGCGTTTGGTCACGGCTGATCTCCTTCAGTTTGAATACATCGCGGCTTTATCCGAAAACCGGTTCCCACTTTTCGGGCCGCAATCGCAGGTAAGAAGGGCGTTGTCCTCTCGCCGGATTTGGCCGACGTGACAGGCATCCCCTTGCGGGGGCCACCAACACCAATGAAGCCGCGCTTATACTCCGCGCAGCAGGGGTGTCAACGCCTAAAGGCGCCCCTCCCGTTCAAGGGGGCGAAAAAGCACGTCGGATGGGGGGACCGGGGGGGGAGCCGGATCACCCCGGTACGCTCAAGCCACACCTGCCTGCATGATTGCCGCTTCCGGCCGTGTCAGGATCCGCCGGGCGTAATCGCCATAGGCACCCGGGTCATAGTCCAGTTCGGGAAACATCTCGACCAGGCGCGCGCGCTGGACCGGGTCGACCGCGTCCAGCGCGGTCAGGGCCGGGTGGAAGCTCTCGGTTGCAAGACCATTGGCCCAGACCACCTCATGCCGTTCCAGCAACAGGTGAAAATAGGTCACTTCCCGCAGGGAGTGGTCCACATGCACACGCCGGTCGTCAATCAGATCCTGCGCGGCCACCAGGACCTCGGGCGTGTTGAACAACGCCTTCGCCTTGGGACCGGTGATCAGCATGGAGTGCTGCGGGCTGACGATCAGGTCGCCATCCGGCCGGTCGATCCCCAGCGCTCCCGCCCGGATGCGCACCGGGCGCAGTTGCGGCATCGCATAGAGCCGCGCGCCGCTGATCCGGCGGTGGCCGATCCACAGCACCTCTTGCGGGCCGTTGTCGCGGGTCAGGATGCGGTCGCCTTCGGACAGGTATTCGACCGGGACATCACCATCCGCAGTGCGGATGCGTGTGCCGGGGGTGAAACAGATCACGCCGGTCGGCTGGTCGGTCAAACGGTTCACCGAACTCGCTTGCATCGTCGCCTGAACGACCCACAGATCGGTATTGGCAGGCGGCGCCTCGCCCAGGAACATTAGCAAGGGCGGCGTGTCCGGGCTGACATTGATCACCGTGACCGTATAACTGGACCGCCCGTTTGTGACCTGGAAGCCCACGTTCAGAAGCGGATCGTCCACCTCTATCGTTTCCAGGGAAAGCCCGGGGCGCAGGGCGGCACCCACGAGCTTGTGTACCGCGCGCGCGGCGCGCCGGCGAAGGTCCGCCTCTCCGCTGGCCTGCTCCAGAAGCAGCACTTCGGGCGGCCCATCCACCCGAACCGGTTTGCCCGTCCAGCGCCAGCTTGCACCAACGCCCAGCGCCTGTATCGGCGCACCGGTCAAACCATCAACTTCTGTCTGCGACCAAGAGATGACAAACGTGCCGTGAGAGCCCGTCATCATGCCTGTATGCCTGCCTTTTTGTTTTTTATTGTCTGCAAGCTAGCACGACCGAATCACCTTGAAAAGAGGGAAAATCAACCTATTTCAAGGCGTTACCATCAGAAGTTGAGTTGGATATTGATCGAACCCAGCACCTGCCCGGTCGGTTGTGCCTCGAATTCCTCGCCCAGCCAGGTCACACCATAAAAGGCGCCATACCGCTCGCCACGATACTGAACCCCGGCGCGCGCGCGGGCGCGGACATCCGTCAACGCATACCCGTCGCTGGTCGGCAGGTAGGCGGAATGCGCCACACGGGCCACGTCCGCGCCGACCAGGAAGGAAAGGCCGGTGCCCCGCAGATCGCGCGCGCCCTGGTACAGCATTCCGGTGGTGCCATCGCGCATGACAAGCCCTTGGGTGAACCCCGCCCCGATCAGCACGTCGCCGCCCACACGAACAAAGGTTTCCGCACCGGCCTGGACCTCGACAAAGGGACGCAGGGAGGTGGTCGGGCTCAACGCAAAGGGGCGCGCGGCCTCGACCAGGGTGGTTGGCATGACGCGGTCAGGGATCTGGTTGGCCACAACCGCAGGTGAAGGCACGGTGGCTCCGAACAGCTCGTGCGTCTCTTCCTGGAAGTCGCTGATCCCGGTCTGAGGCCCGACCATCACCAGGTCCACGCCAGTGGACAGCTCAAGCGCACCACGATTGAATTGGCTGTGAAGACCGACAGATAACACACCGGCGTAGCGCCGATCATCGGCCGCCGGAGCAGTGAGGCTGGCCGGGGCGAGCACCGCCGTGCCGAAACGGTATTCCAGAACCTCACCGAAGTTGCCCCGCGATTCGGTTCCCACGGGGCCGCGCAGCCAGCTGACCACATAGGATCCGGTACGCCAGCGGTCGCTTCCATCGCCCAGATAATCGTTGGAAAACAGCCGGCCGAATCCCAGGGTCACTCTGTCACCCGCCAATGAGGGTGACGCAAAACAAGTCAGAATGGCCAAGGCCAGAGTAAAGGCGCGCATTTCAATTCCAGTTCCAGTTCACTCCCCCCCGGGATAGAGCACGTTATCCGTTTTCCATCTTCGCGCCTAGTGCAGAGGCGCAACAGGCGGCCCGCCAAACCCCTCGCAATTGGGGTCATTTCATGGCACCTCTGTCGAATATCCCTTCGTCCAGCCAGGATGGTCCCATGACCCGCACCTCGCCCCGCTTTTCCGACCTGCTCCATCTGCGAGGCAACGAACTAAAGCGCGGCGATCCGGTCGCCCTGCCCCTGGTGCAAAGCACGATGTTCCACCAGCCGGGCACACCGGAAGGGCCGGGTTACGGCCGCGTCGACAATCCCACCTGGGAGGCGCTGGAACATGCGCTGAGCCATCTCGAGGACGCGTCCTGCAAGGTCTTTCCCTCGGGCATGGGCGCGATTTCGGCCGCGCTGTTCGCGACGTTGCAATCCGGTGCGAAGCTTCTGGTCCCCTCGGACGGCTACTACGTCACCCGCGTTTTGTCGGCGGAGTTTCTGACGGGCTTCGGGGTTGACGTCACCGAACGCCCCTCGGCGACATTCAGCGAGGGCGGCTTTGACCGGTTCGACGTGGTGTTTCTGGAAAGCCCGTCCAATCCCGGGCTGGACGTGATCGACCTGGCCACCATCGCCGCCGAGGTACGCAACCGGGGCGGGATCACCATCTGCGACAACACCACGATGACCCCGCTGGGCCAGCGTCCGCTGGACCTTGGCGTGGATGTGGTCGTCGCCTCGGATACAAAATCACCGGGCGGGCATTCCGACGTGCTGATGGGCCATGTCGCCACGCGCAACACGGCCCTGCTGGACCGGGTCGAGACCTGGCGCAAGGTCTCGGGTGCCATTCCGGGGCCGCAAGAGGCCTGGCTGGTCCACCGCGGGTTGGAAACGCTGGAAGTGCGGTTTGATCGGATGTGCAGTTCGGCCCAGGTCATTGCCGAGCGTCTGGCCGGGCATCCGGCCGTGACGGCGGTGCGCTACCCCGGCCTGCCTGACGACCCGGCGCACACCCTGGCCCGCCGGCAGATGACCCGGATGGGTTTTCTCATCTCGCTGACCCTGGCTGACGAGGCTGCCGCCGAGCGCTTCATCAACACCTGCCCGCTTCTGCGCCCCGCCACCAGCTTCGGCGGCGTACACAGCTCGGCCGAACGGCGCGCCCGCTGGGGCGACGACGTCGCACCGGGCTTCGTGCGGCTGTCGGTTGGTGTGGAACCGGTCGAGGAGCTTTGGGCCGCGCTCGCCACGGCGCTTGCCGCGCTGCAAGGGTAACGGCATAGCTGCAAACGCCCGCCCCCACTTCGGGACCGGGCGTTTTTTCTCAGTCCCCGAAGGGACTTAGCCACATTTCGAATGGCCACAGGAGGCGCAGGTCATGCAGCCCGCGATCATGCGCATGTCGTATTGGCCGCAGGACGGGCAGGCCGGGCCGCGCGGTGCGCCCAGGTTCACGACCTCGGACTGCGGATCGGATTTCAGCCCCATGCCTTCGCCCTCGATGAAGCCGGTGGCGATCATGTGACGTTCGATCACGCCGCCGATGGCCGCCAGGATCGAGGGGATATACTTGCCCTGCACCCAGGCCCCGCCGCGCGGATCGAACACCGCTTTCAGCTCTTCGACCACGAAGGACACGTCACCGCCACGACGGAACACGGCGGACACCATGCGCGTCAGCGCCAGGGTCCAGGCGTAATGCTCCATGTTCTTGGAGTTTATGAAGACCTCGAACGGGCGGCGATGGCCGCCATGCACGATGTCGTTCACGGTAATGTACATCGCGTGTTCGGTATCGGGCCACTTGAGCTTGTAGGTATGCCCTTCCAGAGACTGCGGGCGATCCAGCGGCTCGGACATATAGATGACCTCGGCATCCGCGCCGTCACCGCCCAGGTGGTCCGGGCTTTCACCCGGCACCGCTTCGGTGTTTTCCGACACGGACAACACGGACCCGGTCACGTCATTCGGACGGTAGGTGGTGCAGCCCTTGCAGCCGGTTTCCCAGGCCTGCAGGTAGACATCCTTGAACTCCTCGAAGGATATGTCCTCGGGGCAGTTGATGGTTTTCGAGATCGAACTGTCGACCCATTTCTGCGCCGCCGCCTGCATCTTCACATGGGCCGAGGGCGCCAGCGTCTGGGCGTTGACGAAATAGTCGGGCAACTCCTTGTCGCCGAACTTGTCGCGCCACATCTGCACCGCATAGTCCACGACCTCTTCCTCGGTGCGGGTGCCGTCCTTTTGCAGGACTTTCCGTGTATAGGCATAGGCAAAGACCGGCTCGATCCCCGAGGACACGTTGCCCGCATAAAGGCTGATCGTTCCGGTCGGCGCAATCGAGGTCAGCAGCGCGTTGCGGATACCGTGTTTGCGGATCGCCTCCCGCACATCGTCATCCATGTGTTGGAGCGAACCGGAGTTCAGGTAGGCCTCGGCCTCGAACAAGGGGAAGGCGCCCTTTTCCCTGGCAAGTTCCACGGAGGCCAGGTAGGAGGCGCGGGCAATCGCTTTCATCCAGACCTCGGTCTGCTGCGCCGCTTCGTCAGAGCCGTATTTCTGGCCAAGCATCAACAGCGCGTCGGCAAGTCCGGTGACACCCAGCCCGATGCGACGCTTGGCCTGCGCCTCCTGCCGCTGCTCTTCCAGCGGGAAGCGGCTCGCATCGACCACGTTGTCCATCATGCGCACGGCGGTCGTGACCAGCTGGTTCAGCGCCTCGATATCGAGATGGGCAGTGGTTTCAAAGGGTTCGGCGACCAGGCGGGCCAGGTTGACCGAGCCCAGCAGGCAGGCGCCATAGGGCGGCAGGGGCTGCTCGCCACAGGGATTGGTCGCCGCGATCTGCTCGCAATAGTTGAGGTTGTTCATCTGGTTGATGCGGTCGATGAAGATCACGCCGGGCTCGGCATAGTCATAGGTGGCGCGCATGATCCGGTTCCACAGATCGCGCGCCTTGACGGTGTGATAGACCACATCGCCGAACTTCAGCTCCCAGGACTCGTCATCCTTCACCGCCTGCATGAAGTCATCGGTGATCAGCACGGACAGGTTGAACATGCGCAGCCGTGCGCTGTCCTGCTTGGCGGTGATGAAGTCGTTGATATCGGGGTGGTCGCAACGCATGGTTGCCATCATCGCGCCACGACGGCTGCCCGCCGACATGATGGTGCGGCACATCGCATCCCAGACATCCATGAAGCTGAGCGGCCCCGAGGCATCCGCCGCCACCCCGTGCACATCCGCACCGCGCGGACGGATGGTGGAAAAGTCATAGCCGATCCCGCCGCCCTGCTGCATGGTCAGCGCGGCTTCCTTGAGCATGTCGAAAATGCCCGACATGCTGTCCGGGATCGTGCCCATGACGAAACAGTTGAACAGGGTCACGGCCCGGCCGGTACCCGCCCCTGCGGTGATGCGGCCCGCAGGCAGGAATTTGAAATCCTCCAGGGCGTCGTAGAACTGCTGTTCACGCTCCGGCTCCGCCTCCGCCAGGCTGCGCGCAATGCGGCGCCAGCTGTCCTCGACCGTCTGGTCGATCGGATCGCCGTCCGACTGTTTGAAACGGTATTTCATGTCCCAGATGGACTCGGCGATCGGGGCGGCAAAGCGGCTCATGCAGGCGATTCCTGTGCGGTGTTGAAGGCTTTCCAGAATAGGCGGCGCAAGGCGGGATCGTCAATTGCCTTTCAAGCGATTTCGGGCTAGATTCATGCTCCGTTCACACAATATCTGGGGGCAACACCGTGTCCGGCACCATAAATCTGGTAAAACTCTGCGTCGGCGCCGATCGAGTCGAGGACCTGGAGGCCTGGCAGATTGCCCGCGCCGGAGGGCGCCCGGGATTTGAACCGCGCCATGTCACGCGCATGTGGCCCAAGCGCGAGGCGGAGCTTTTGAACGGCGGTTCACTGTATTGGGTGTTCAAGGGGTTGATCCTGGCGCGCCAGCGGATTCTTCGCCTGGAAGAGGTGATCGGCGAGGACGGCATCCGCCGCTGCGGCATTGTCATGCATCGCGAGGTGGTGCGGACGGAAAGCGTGCCGCGCCGGGCGTTTCAGGGATGGCGCTATCTGGCGCCCGAGGACGCCCCCGCCGACCTGACACCGGCCCGCCAGGACGAGGACGATCTGCCGCACGAGCTGTCTACCGCGCTGGCCGAGATCGGCATTCGTTGAAACCATGCCGAAGGGGCTCCCGCCCTGCCTTGACGCTGGCGCGCCGCCGCAGGTTGAGCGTGGCCTCGCTCCGCTCGGTTGGGGGCTTTGCCCCCCGGCCTGCGGCCTCACCCCAGGATATTTGAGGCAAGATAAAGAGATCAGCCGGTAATTTGGAGCTGCTCCAGCAGGGCTTTCAGGTGGGCCCGGTTGTCGCGACCCCAGTCCGCCTTACGTGATTTGAACAGGGTGGCCTGGCTCTTGTGCACCGGCGTGCCTGCAAGGATTTTCAGGTGATTGGCCCGCAGGGTTTCACCCGTCGAGGTAATATCCGCGATCGCCTCGGCGGTTTCGTTCTTGACCGTGCCTTCGGTGGCACCCTGGCTGTCGACAAGCTGGTAATCCGCCACGCCATGGTCGCGCAGGTGGTCGCGGATCAGGCGGTGATACTTGGTGGCTATGCGCAGGCGGAACCCATGTTCGGCCCGGAATGCCGCTGCCACCGCGTCCAGGTCGTCAAGGGAATTCACGTCGACCCAGCATTTCGGCACGGCGATGACCAGGTCCGCGTGGCCAAACCCCATGGCCGCGAGTTCGCCGACCTTGTCCTCCCACAGTCCCAGTTTCTCGCGCACGAGGTCGGAACCGGTCACACCCAGGTGAATGCGCCCGGCGGCCAGTTCGCGCGGAATTTCCCCGGCCGAGAGCAGCACGAGCTCGATCCCATCGACCCCTTCGACGGCGGCCGCGTATTCGCGATCCGATCCGGTACGGGCCAGGGTCACGCCGCGCGCGCCGAACCAGTCAAAGGTCTTTTCCATCAGACGGCCCTTTGAGGGCACACCCAGCTTGAGGGTCATGTTTTTTTGCCCCCTTGTTCGATTTGTGCAACTTCAAGCATCAGTTCCGGCCGGACAACTGCACCGATTGCAGGAATTTCACGACCCTTGCCAAGAACTCGGGTCAGCGCATCATAGCGTCCACCGGAGGCGACCGGGGGCAGGTCCGGGCGGGATTCAGCGTAGAAACCAAAAACAAACCCGTCATAATACTCCATCGATGTCCGTCCGTAGGAGCCCTCGAAGTCCAGCGTGTTCACGTCCACACCGCAGGCAGAAAGCGCATCCAGGCGGGCTTCCATCCGGTCGACAGCGGGACCGATCGAGGGCAAGTCCACGGCCAGGTCGCGCAGATGATCCAGCGCATTGGGGCTGGTTTCGCGCAACGCCAGAAGATCGTCCAGCAGGTCGACCTCGAGCCCGGAGATCGGTGTGGCTTCGGCATCCGCGCGCAGGGTTTCGACCCGCCTGGCGATTTCGGCCCGCGAACGCAGCCCAATAATCGGGGCGTCGTCCCGCATCGGGTCGGCCCGGGCCAACAGTTCCTCGCGCCCGGTGGGTTGGGGCGCGCGGCCCGCAAAACGGTCCAGCAGGGCACGGAAGCGGCGCGGGCGCCAGATATGGCGCAAGAGCGCGGCCTTGCGCCGGTCGGTGGTCTTCAACCCGCGCACGGCGGAAAGAAGCAGGCCCATATCACCGGTGGCCGCGCGCAGGCCAATCCCCTCAAGTGATTGGTAAATCACGGAAAACACCTCGGCATCCGCAGCGGGAGGATTGTCGCGCTCGAACAATTCATAGCCGACCTGGAAATACTCCGGCGCGCGATGCGCGGCCTCCTCCTGGGCGCGGAAAACCTCACCCATATAGGCATATCGTGCCGGTTCCGCACCGCCCGTCATATGCATCTGCACCACGGGCACGGTGAAGTCGGGGCGCAGCATGGCCTCACCCATCACCGGATCGTTGGTCACGTAAGCGCGGGCGCGGATATCCTCGCCATAGAGGTCCAGAAGCGTACCGGCGGGCTGCAGGATATCGGCCTCGATCACCTGTGCGCCAGCCTGTTCGAACCGACCCAGAAGGCGGGCAGCCTCCGCCCGAATGGTGGATTTTTCAGCCATCGGAGGCCTCGAGAATCTCGCGCACCCTGGCGACCAGATCGCCGCGTGCGCATTCGAATTGCGATGGGCGTTCCTTCCATTCTTCAAGTGTGGCGCTTTCGGCAATCTTGGCGCCCAGCACCAGGTCCTTGATCTGGACCTTGCCCGCCTCGAACTCGTCGGAGCCCGCGATCACCGCCACGGGAGAGTGCCGTTTGTCCGCGTATTTCAATTGGTTGCCGAAGTTCTTGGGGTTGCCCAGGTAGACTTCGGCACGGATGCCCGCATCGCGCAGCTCGGCGACCATGGCCTGGTAGTCGGCCATTCGCGAACGGTCCATGACGGTCACGACAACCGGGCCTTCAGACTGTCTGCCCATACGGCCCTTGGCGTGCAGCGCGGCCAGCAGGCGGTCAACCCCGATCGACACGCCGGTCGCGGGCACTGCCTGACCGGTAAAGCGTTTCACCAGGTCGTCGTAGCGCCCCCCGCCAGCGACCGAACCGAACTGGCGCGGGCGGCCCTTGTCGTCGAGGATTTCGAAGGTCAGTTCGGCTTCGAAGACCGGGCCGGTGTAATAGCCCAATCCGCGCACAACGGAGGGGTCGATTTCGATCCGGTCGGAACCATAGCCCTGCGCGGCCAGAAGGTCAGCGATTTGTTTCAACTCATCCACACCTTCGGCGCCGATCTTGCTGTCACCCACGGCGGCAGAAAGATTGGCGAGGGTGGCGCCCGCATCCGCCCCTTTCGAAGTCAGAAAGGCCAGAACCGGCTCGGCCTGCGCGTCTTGCAGGCCGACACCGTCAATGTAGGCGCCGGAGGCATCCAGACGCCCCTTTCCGAGCAGCTCGCGCACCCCGGCCTCGCCCACCTTGTCGAACTTGTCGATGGTGCGCAGCACGGCATCACGCTGGGCGCCTTCCTCCAGCCCCATGACCTCCAGAACCCCGTTCAGAACCTTGCGGTTGTTCACGCGGATCAGGTAGTCGCCGCGCGGAATGCCCACGGTTTCCAGTGTATCGGCCAGCATCGCGCAAATCTCGGCATCGGCCGCCATCGAGGCCGTGCCAACCGTATCGGCATCGCATTGATAAAACTGGCGAAAACGCCCCGGCCCCGGCTTTTCATTGCGCCAGACCGGCCCCATTGCATAGCGGCGGTAGGGGGTGGGCAGGTCGTTTCGGTGCTGGGCATAGACACGGGCCAGCGGCGCGGTCAGGTCATAGCGCAGGGCAAGCCATTTCTCGTCATCCGCTTCCTGCCAGGCAAATACGCCGTCGTTCGGCCGATCCACGTCAGGCAGGAACTTGCCCAGCGCCTCGACCGTTTCGACACCCGAGCTTTCAAGCGCGTCGAACCCGTAGCGATGATAAACCCCGGCGATCTGATCGAGCATTTGTTTGCGCTCGCTCACCTCCGCGCCGAAATAGTCGCGAAAGCCCTTGGGCGTTTCCGCCTTGGGCCGGGGCTGTTTCTTCTGCTTGGCCATGGGTCCGTCCGGGTTCTGGTCACTGTCGCGGGCGGTCTAGCGGATGGGGGGCGAATGGGCAAGGAATGGCTGCGCAAAAGCGGAATGTACGCGCCGGACAACTGGCCGCAGGACGGTTTTCCCTGTGCCCCGTCCGCGAACGGGTGTAAGAGGCGCCCATGGATACGGAACGCGAAACCCGCCTTGAAGAACAGATCGCCCACCTGACCCGCGTGGTCGAGGAACTGTCGGACGTCATCGCCCGTCAGGACACGGAGCTGTCAAAGCTTTCCCACCGGGTCAAGACGCTGATGGCGCGCGAGGCAGAGCGGGAGGCGGCAGGCTCCGGCGGTGTCATCCTGGGAGATGAACGCCCGCCGCATTACTGATGGGATCACGTCTTTTCGGAAAAGATGTGTGGAACTCTTCTGCGGAGTTCTGATCACACTTCCTCGACATGCACCACGCCGGAGATCGACTTGATCGCCCCTTTTATTTGCGGGTTCAGGGGAAAGCTCTTTCCAAGCGTCATATCGACCTCCCCGGGCAGGGTCGGGTCCATCAGCGTCAGGCTGACCTCGCCCGGTTTTACCCCGCGCGCGTTTTCGGCGGCATTCGCCAGCAGGCTCGCCACCGCTTCGATTGCCGCAGGACGGTCCACATGCACATTGAGCGCCATGCCGCCCGCGTCCGCCACCACCGCGTCGATGGGGGCGACCGACCGGGCAATCGGGTCGAACTGCCCTTCGTTGAAGCGGCCTTCCAGCGTCATGACCACCTGGAGCGTTTCGTCGAACACCCGCCGGGTCGCCTCAAAGTCGTCGGGGAACAGCGCCATGCCCGAGACCTGCCCGGTCGGGTCAGAGATGTTCATGCGGAAAAACTGCGTGCCACGGCCCGACTTGCGTTGCTGCAGCCCACCGACGATCACCGCGACCTTGCCGACGGCGGCGCCGGCCTTCTCGGCCTTTGCGCGCAGCCCGTCCAGGGTCAGCACCCCCTTGCGTTTCAGCGCCGGCAGGTAGTCGTCCAGCGGGTGGCCGGTCAGGTAGAAACCGATCGCCTTGTGTTCTTCGGCCAGCCGTTCGTTTGGCAGCCAGTCACCCACCGGCGACAGGCGCGGTTCGGGCAGATCCTCACCCGCCTCACCGAACAGGCTGACCTGCGCCGAGGCGCGTTGTTCATGGATCGCGGCAGAGTAATTCACCAGCGCATCCAGGCTGTCAAAGACCCGGCGGCGGTTGTCGTCCAGAATGTCGAAAGCACCGGCGCGGGCCATCATCTCCAAAGGCCGCTTGCCGACGCGCTTCAGGTCCACCCGCCGCGCCACGTCATAGAGGTTCACGAAAGGCTTGTCGTCCCGACCCTCCACCACCAGCTTCATCGCTTCCAAACCGACGTTCTTCAACGCGCCCAGCGCATAAACACAGCGCCCCTCGCTGACCGAGAAGGTCTCGATCGAGCGGTTCACACAGGGCGGCACGATCTCGATATCCAGCCCCCGGCGGACCTCTTCGGCATAGACCGACAGCTTGTCGGTCAGATGAATATCGCAGTTCATCACGCCGGCCATGAACTCGACCGGGTGGTTCGCCTTCAGCCAGGCGGTCTGGTAGGAGACCACCGCATAGGCCGCCGCGTGGGACTTGTTGAAGCCGTAGTTGGCGAATTTCTCAAGAAGGTCGAAAACCTGCATCGCCTTCTTCTGATCGACCCCGTTCGCCTTCGATCCTTCGACGAATTTCGGTCGTTCAGCGTCCATCGCCTCCTTGATCTTCTTGCCCATGGCCCGGCGCAGCAGGTCGGCGCCGCCAAGCGAATAGCCCGCCATCACCTGGGCAATCTGCATAACCTGTTCCTGGTAGACGATAATCCCCTGAGTGTCCTCAAGAATATGGTCGATCAACGGGTGCACGGACTCCCGTTCCCTGAGCCCGTTCTTGACCTCGCAATAGGTGGGAATGTTCTCCATCGGGCCGGGGCGGTAAAGCGCGACGAGCGCCACGACATCCTCGATGCAGGTGGGTTTCATGCGCCTGAGCGCATCCATCATGCCCGAGCTTTCCACCTGGAACACAGCCACCGTCTTGGCCGAGGCATAGAGGTCATAGGTGGGTTTGTCATCGAGCGGGATCGCGTTGATCTCGTTCACCGCACCCTCGGGCGGGTCATACAGCTGCGCGCCGTCCGGGCCAATGTGAATATCGCGCCCCTCGCCCCTGATCAGGTCCACGGCGTTCTGGATCACGGTCAGGGTTTTCAGCCCCAGGAAGTCGAATTTGACCAGCCCGGCCTGTTCGACCCATTTCATGTTGAACTGGGTCGCCGGCATGTCCGAACGCGGATCCTGATAAAGCGGTACGAGGTGGTCCAGAGGCCGGTCTCCGATCACTACCCCCGCCGCGTGGGTCGAGGCGTTCCTGAGCAGCCCTTCAACCTGCTGGCCGTATTTGAGCAGCCGTGCAACGACTTCCTCCCTGTCAGCCTCCTCGCGCAGGCGCGGCTCATCCGCCAACGCCTTTTCGATCGACACGGGCTTGACGCCTTCGACCGGGATCAGTTTGGACAGTCGGTCCACCTGCCCATAGGGCATCTGCAACACGCGCCCGACGTCACGTACGGCAGCCTTGGACAGAAGCGCGCCGAAGGTAATGATCTGCCCCACCTTGTCGCGACCGTATTTCTCCTGCACGTAGCGGATCACCTCCTCGCGGCGGTCCATGCAGAAATCGATGTCGAAGTCGGGCATCGACACACGTTCCGGGTTCAGAAAGCGTTCAAACAGGAGGCTGTAGCGCAGCGGGTCAAGGTCGGTAATGGTCAGCGCATAGGCCACCAGCGAACCTGCGCCGGAGCCCCGCCCGGGACCGACCGGGATACCCTGATCCTTGCCCCATTTGATGAAGTCGGCAACGATCAGGAAATAACCCGGAAAGCCCATGCCCTCGATGATGCCCATCTCGAAATCGAGCCGCTTGTAATACTCCTCCTCGCTTACCGCATGGGGAATCACGGCAAGGCGACCTGCCAGCCCTTCACGTGCCTGACGACGCAGTTCTTCGACCTCGTCATCGGCAAACTTCGGCAGGATGGGATCGCGGCGATAGGCTTGGAACGCACAGCGTTTGGCGATTTCCACCGTATTTTCAATCGCTTCCGGAAGGTCCGCAAACAGCGTGACCATCTCCTCGGGGCTTTTGAAATAGTGCTGTGGCGTCAGGTGACGGCGTGGTTCCTGCTGGTCAACGTAGGCGCCTTCCTTGATGCAGATCAGCGCGTCATGGGCCTCGTAGATGTCGGTTTTCGGGAAATAGACATCGTTCGTGGCGACCAGGGGAATGTCCATGGCATAAGCCATTTCGACAAAGCCCCGTTCGGTCGCGCGCTCGGCTTCGGTGGTCTTGCCGCCCTCACCCGGATGGCGTTGCAACTCGACATAAAGGCGGTCTGCGAAACAGGCATGCAGTCTCGCCATCAGCGCCTCGGCCTTCGGTCTCTGGCCCGCGCTCAGGAACTGTCCGACCGGCCCGTCCGGGCCACCGGACAGGCAAATGAGCCCGGCGCTGAACTGTTCCAGCTGTTCCAAAGTGACCGAAGGCAGCGCGCCGTGCTTGTCCACGTAAAGGCAGGAGTTGAGCTTCATCAGGTTCTCATACCCGCCCTCGTTCTGCGCCAGCAGAACCACAGCGGCCGGCCCGCGCGGCTTCTCGCCGGGGGCGGGCGGATCGTAGTCTACATCGACCTGGCAGCCAATGATCGGCTGCACGCCGGCACCCGAGGCAATCACCGAAAATTCCAATGCCGAGAACAGGTTGTTCGTATCCGTCACTGCCACAGCCGGCATGTTGGCCTTCTCGCAGAGGCCTGACAATTTCTTGACCGGAACGGCCCCTTCCAACAGGGAATACTCGGTGTGAAGACGGAGATGGATGAATCGGGGATCGCTGCTCATGAGGGCCAACTTACCCCCCGTCGCTCGACCACGAAAGAGCCAATCCCGGTGCAGGCCGGGTACGAAAAACTTGCCAGATGATCAAATCTCGGCTTTCCTGTCTGCCGGAGAACAACAACCCCGCGCCGCTTCTACGCCGCATCGAGGCAGCGCATTTCGGGACCGACAGGGTAAGGCGGCGGGACTTTCTGATGGATATCTCCTTTCGTCTGAACGGAGAGCTCGTGTCATTAACCGATGTGGATCCCACCCGGTCCGTCTTGGATTTTCTGCGCGAAGACAAGGGCCTGACCGGCACGAAGGAGGGCTGCAACGAGGGCGATTGCGGCGCCTGTTCGGCCCTGGTTGGCGACGCGGGTGGCGTGCGGGCACAAAATACCTGCCTGATGATGCTTGGGCATCTCGACGGCAGGGCGCTGGTCACGGTCGAAGGGCTGGCCGCGCCCGATGGCACACCCCACCCTGTGCAGCAGGCGCTGGTTGACCATCACGGCTCGCAATGCGGTTTCTGCACCCCCGGCTTTGCCGTGACCCTTGCGGCAGGACACTTGAGTTCCGATCATGATATCAAGACCTTGCTGGGCGGCAACCTGTGCCGTTGCACAGGTTATGCGCCGATTTTAAGGGCCGCCGAAGCCGCCGCGACAGAGACATCCCCGCCACATCTGAAGGACGCGCTGGAGGCCCCCCGCCCCGACGCGAGCAAGGAGGCGGGCCCGGCTTGTCCAGGCGCCGTGGATGCGCTCGCCACCCTCTATGCGGACCATCCCGAAGCCACGCTGATCGGGGGCGCCACCGAAGTCGCGCTTGACGTGAACAAAGCGTTGAAAGACCTGCCTTTCCCGATCTTCCTTGGCCAGGTCAGGGAGTTCGACAAGATCGAGATCACAGAGGACAAGATCACCTTCGGGGCCGGGGCGTCCATCGAGACTCTGCGCCGGATCATGGCCGGCCATCATCCGGGGTTCGCCGAGATGCTGACCCGCTTCGGCTCCGCCCAAGTGCGCGCGGCGGGGACGATCGGTGGTAATGTCGCCAATGGATCGCCCATTGCCGAAACCCCGCCACCGCTCATTGCCCTCGGGGCCGAACTTCACCTGCGCCACCGTGACGCCCGCCGCAACCTGCCACTGGAACAATATTACGTCGCCTATGGCCAGCAGGACCGGCGTGATGGCGAGTTCATCGAAGCCGTTTCAATCCCGCGCCAGAAAGATCGCCTGCGCAGTTACAAAATTGCACGAAGGTTCGATCAGGACATCTGCACAGTGCTTGGGGCCTTCAATATCCACGTAAATGTTGGAAAAGTGCTGTCGGCGCGGATTGCCTTTGGCGGTATGGCCGGGGTGGTGAAGCGTGCGGAGGCGGTTGAACGCGCCCTGATCGGTCGTCCGTGGACGCGCGAAACTGTCGCTGCCGCCCTCGACGCTTTTGAGACGGATTTTGCCCCGATCAGCGACCTGCGCGCGGGCGCGGATTACCGGCGCGAGGTCGCACGGAATCTGCTGTTGCGTTACTGGCACGAAGACCAGGGCACCCCTGTTGCGGTCATGGGGGTAACGCCATGACCGCCGGGCGTCCCCTTCCCCACGATTCCGCCGCGCTGCATGTTTCCGGCGCAGCCAGATACGTGGACGACATCCCGCTTCCGGCCAACGCACTCCACCTGGCCTTCGGCCTGTCCCCCGAAGCCCACGGACGCCTCCGTGGCCTGGACCTCGATGCAGTGCGCCAGGCCGCCGGGGTGATTGCCGTGTTCACGGCCGAAGACCTGCGCTTTGCCAATGATGTCTCGCCCTCGGTCCACGACGAACCCCTTCTCGCCGAAGCTGAGGTCTTCTATCATGGCCAACCGATTTTCCTGGTCGCCGCCACCTCGCACCGTGCGGCCCGCAAGGCCGCGAAACTGGCGAAGATTGACGTTGATCCCCTGCCCGCAATCGTGACCATCGATCAGGCGCTTTCCGCCGACAGCCGGTTTGAAGACGGACCGGTGATTTGGCAGAATGGCGACGTGGACAATGCGCTGGCACGGGCCGCGCAGGTGATCGAAGGCTCGGTGGAACTGGGCGGCCAGGAGCATTTCTACCTCGAAGGGCAGGCTTCTGCCGCGTTGCCACAGGACGATGGCGACATGGTCGTGCACAGCTCGACCCAGCACCCGACCGAAATTCAGCACAAGGTGGCCGAGGCCCTGGGCCTGCCGATGCATGCAGTCCGGGTCGAGACCCGGCGCATGGGGGGGGGATTCGGCGGAAAAGAGAGCCAAGGCAATGCCTTGGCCGTTGCTTGCGCAGTTGCGGCGCAAGCGACCGGCCGCCCCTGCAAGATGCGTTATGATCGCGACGACGACATGGTCATCACCGGCAAACGCCATGATTTCCGTATCGGCTATCGCATTGGTGTGGACGGCACAGGCCGCCTGCTGGCCGCCGATTTCACCCATCTTGTGCGCTGCGGCTGGGCCCAGGACCTAAGCTTGCCGGTCGCGGACCGCGCCATGCTGCATGCGGACAATGCCTACCACATCCCGGTCATGCGGATCGAAAGCCACCGGTTGAAGACCAACACGGCCAGCGCCACGGCTTTTCGAGGGTTCGGTGGGCCCCAGGGCATGTTTGGCATCGAACGGGCTTTGGACCATGTGGCACATGTCCTGCGCATGGATCCGGTCGACCTGCGCCGCCGCAATTTCTACTCTGGGCCCGGCGCCCCTCGCCAACACACGCATTACGGAATGGAGGTCGAGGATTTCGATCTCCGACCGATGGTGTCGGCGCTCTTGCAGCGATCCGACTACGCCACGCGGCGCGCCTCCGTCGATCAATGGAATCGTGAAAATGCCGTGCTGAAGAAGGGGCTGGCCCTGAGCCCGGTCAAGTTCGGAATCTCTTTCACACTGACCCATTTGAACCAAGCGGGCGCACTTGTGCATGTCTATCAGGACGGCTCCGTGGCGATGAACCATGGCGGCACAGAGATGGGCCAGGGGCTGAACCAGAAAGTCGCCCAGGTGGCGGCGCGCATTTTCGGGATCGGTCCCGACAGGGTGCGCATCACAGCCACGGATACGGCGAAAGTCCCCAATACCTCGGCGACAGCGGCCTCGTCCGGATCCGATCTGAACGGTATGGCTGTAAAAGCGGCTTGCGAAACCATCAAATCGCGTCTTGTGCAGCATTTGTGCAAGAAATTTTCGGTATCTGATAAAGAAATCCGCTTTGAAGATGGAAAAGTGAAAGTCTGCGACCAGGTATTTTCCTTTGCCGACGTCGTGCAAGCCGCGTATCTGGCCCGGATCAGCCTCTCGGCCACCGGCTATTACCGCACCCCGAAACTGTCCTGGGATCGGGTCAAGGGACGGGGCCGTCCCTTCTTCTATTTCGCCTATGGGGTCGCGGCCACGGAAGCGGTGGTCGACACGCTGACCGGGGAAAGCCGGATCCTGCGGGCGGATATCCTGCACGATGCAGGCGCCAGCCTGAACCCGGCGCTGGATATCGGCCAGGTCGAAGGCGGCTACGTGCAGGGTGCTGGCTGGTTGACCATGGAGGAACTGCTCTGGGATGACGACGGCCGCCTGCTGACCCATGCGCCGGCGACCTACAAGATCCCGACCGCACGCGACGCGCCGGAAGTATTCAACGTGGCGCTCTGGGACGGAGAAAACCGCGAGGAAACGATCTATCGCTCAAAGGCCGTTGGGGAACCACCTTTCATGCTGGGAATCAGCGCTTTCCTGGCCCTGTCCGACGCGGTCTCGGCCTGTGGGCCAGGCTATGCCGATCTGGACGCCCCGGCCACGGCTGAACGCATCCTGGCCGCCATCAACCGGGTGCGCGCATGAGCTTTGACCTCGACACCCTGCGCGGCGCGGTGCTGCGCCATGGCCGGGTGGCGCGCGTCGTCGTGGCCGATGTCGCGGGATCCACCCCGCGCGAGGTCGGGGCCGCGATGCTGGTCTGGGCCGAGGGCGACGGGATCGGGCAATCGGGCACCATCGGCGGCGGGGAGCTGGAACTGCAGGCCGCAAAACGTGGCTTGGCATCACCCTTCGTCGAACGCATCCCCCTGGGGCCTTCGCTGGGTCAGTGCTGCGGCGGGGCCGTTACGCTTTTGTGCGAACATTTCGACGAAGCAACACTTGGCAAACTGAACTCGCAACAGGTGCGTGCCTGCTCCCTGACCGGGACGGACATGCCCCTGGCGGTCAAACGCCTGATCTCGCAAGCGCGCAACCAGGGGCGCCATTTCGAGCCGCACACCCTGCAAGGCTGGTTCGTCGAACCGATCAATCGCCCCCGCGCACCGCTCTGGATTTATGGCGCGGGCCATGTGGGCCGGGCGATTGTCTCTGTGCTGGCGCCGCTCGATCAGTTTGAGATCACCTGGGTGGACACCGGTCCGGCGCGGTTCCCGGACAGCCTGCCCGATGGCGTCATCGCCCTGCCCACGCCGCATCCTGAGCGGGCGGCAGCGATCGCCCCGGATCACGCCCGGCACCTGGTCCTGACATTTTCGCACGCGCTGGATCTGGCGCTGTGCCACGCGATTCTCTCCCGCTCATTCGCAAGCGTCGGCCTGATCGGCAGCGCGACGAAATGGGCCCGTTTCCGCGCCCGCCTGGCAGCCATGGGCCATGCACAAGCGCAAATATCACGCATCATCTGCCCAATCGGCGATCCTTCCTTGGGCAAAGCGCCGCAGGCCATTGCGGTCGGGGTCGCCGCCGCGCTACTGAAAGACGCGGCCCGACGGGAGGGGAACCATGGGCAAGCGAACAGGGGACAAGTCTTTGACGACACAGGGGATGACAGAGAGTGCGACCGGGAGCCCGGCAGACGCTCTTCTGAAGCTTGAAGGGCTCAGGAAAGCCTATCCGGGGGTGGTGGCGAATGACGATGTGTCCTTTGCGATCCGTCCCGGCGAAGTGCATGCGCTGTTGGGCGAGAACGGGGCGGGGAAATCCACCCTGGTCAAAATGATCTACGGGCTGGTGAAGCCGGATGCGGGCAGCATGGTGCTGAACGGCAGGGCCTTCAGCCCGGCCAACCCGGCCGCCGCGCGGGCCGCGGGCGTGGCAATGGTTTTCCAGCATTTTTCCCTGTTCGACGCGCTGAACGTGGCCGAGAACATCGCCCTTGGCATGGACAACCCGCCACCGCAGCGCGAATTGTCGGCACGCATTCGCAAGGTCAGCCAGGAATATGGTCTGCCGCTGGACCCGGAGCGGCTGGTCGGCGACCTGTCGGCCGGCGAACGCCAGCGGGTCGAGATCATTCGCTGCCTGCTTCAGGATCCGAAGCTCTTGATCATGGACGAGCCCACCTCGGTTCTGACCCCGCAGGAGGTCGAGATCCTGTTTCACACCCTGCGCAAGCTGACCTCCGAGGGCACGGCGATCCTCTATATCTCGCACAAGCTCGAAGAAATCCGGGCGCTGTGCGAACACGCGACAATCCTGCGCCTGGGCAAGGTGGTGGACACCTGCGATCCGCGTGAGAAATCGGCACGCGAACTGGCCGAGATGATGGTCGGCACCGCGCTGCACGTGCCTGAACGCAAGCCCGCCAAGGCGACACGGCTGGTGTTGGAGGTGGACGGGCTGTCGATGCAGAGCCCCGGCGAATTCGGCACCAATCTGCGCGACATCAATCTGGACGTGTTCGGCGGCGAGGTTTTGGGCATCGGTGGTGTCGCGGGCAATGGGCAGGACGAACTGCTGCTGGCGCTGTCAGGCGAACTCCCCTGCCCCGGGTCGATCCGGCTGATGGGACAGGATGTGGGCCACCTGGGCCCGAATCAGCGCCGCGCCAGGGGGCTGCTGGCCGCACCGGAAGAACGGTTGGGCCACGCGGCGGCCCCGGACATGTCTTTGACGGAAAACGCTTTATTGACCGGGGCTGTGCGCAAGCACCTGGTCGAGAACGGGTTCATCAAATGGAACGCCGCCGAAGCCTTCGCCCTGCGCATCATCGAGAGCTTCGATGTGCGCACGCCGGGGCCAGAGAACGCGGCACGCTCGCTGTCCGGCGGCAACCTGCAGAAATTCGTCATTGGCCGCGAGATCATGCAGCGGCCGGAAGTGCTGGTGGTAAACCAGCCGACCTGGGGCGTGGATGCCTCGGCGGCGGCCGATATCCG